>JAKFXL010000016.1 GCA_021731365.1 Gammaproteobacteria bacterium
AAGGCCAATACTTCGACACCGAAACCGGGTTACACTACAACCGCTTTCGCTACTACCACCCCAACACCGGCCAGTTTACCAACCAGGACCCCATAGGGTTACTGGGTGGCATAAACAACTACCAGTATGCGGATAATCCGGTGAACTGGATTGATCCGCTGGGGTTAATGGCTGAGAAGTGTGAGGAGGGGTGTGTTGGGGTTGCAAAGGGAGTAGCTAGTGTTCCTGGTAGAGTTCAATCTCGAATCAATCTTTCAAACGAAGGTATTGAACATACTCTTAGTACTCATCTTAATCCTGCGAAAGCGAGTAATAAGAGTCAGTTCACCTTACCTGAATCAGAGCTACGTTCATTGCTAAGTTCTAAGAGCACAGTTCAGGCACCTGCACAAGCATTGGAGACTGGTAACTTTGCTCGAACAATAACGACAAATAGAACCGTTGGAAACTTGGCTGACAAAATGGGCGGAGGTTCAACGAACAATTTTACGGTGATAACTGATAAATATGGTAATTTGCAAACGGCATTCCCGGGAGGGCTTTAATTCGTGAGTGCTGAAGCTAGAAAAATTGAATCGACCAAGAAAGAAGTTATCGATATCAATACTAAGTTTCACCAAAAAACACTGCTTGAGGGTGAGTTTTATAGGCAGTTGATGCAAGCTGGATTTGTCTATAGTCAGTGTATGTTGATTTCGATTTTCCCTGATGGAAGCAACACGTACTGCGGAAAAATTATCAGACAAGATGGCAGGGTTATCGAGTTCGATATCGACTTTGATGATTCTGACTATTCAATATGGACTGATATTACTGACACATTTCATGACGCATATGAAAAGCATAAGAACAGCAAGCCTTGGATGAAAGAGGTAGTTGCTTATGATCTATTTCATGAATTGGGGAGAGAGCGTATCTCTCAAAGATGACAATAACGACAAAGCGCGTAGGATGGGTGAAATGAAGTGGAACCCATAACAACCGTACACGGAAATGAACGTACAGACCAACTCGTAAGTAAGGCAGCCCGCATGAAGTGAAGTGCAATGCGGGAGCGTGGGCTTTGCATACGACCCCCACGGTAACATCACCCAAGAGATACAGGCTGACCTTGAAGCAGGCCGTGCCATCCCCGGCACCACGCAAAAAATCCAACACCGTTACAACCTCATGGGTGAGCGCATCGCCACCCTGTTGGCCGATGGTAATGAGATCAACTACCACTACGGCCCCAGCGGGGGGTTTACGGCGCTGCGTTACAACGCACAGATGATCACCCAGATAGGGCGCAACTTGTCGGTATTTGCACACCACGCCCACGGTATTTAGGCACGGAATTGATCAGCATTTCTTGGGCGATTCCGTGAGGGGCGTTTACGATGATGATTTGACAAATTGAATATCGAGAATCTGCATGTATGTGAGCATCCCTGCATCCTGGATTGGCAGTACGATGGCATCTTCACCTGACTCGTTATGGTGGGAGTGCCACCAGCCGGGTGGGGTGGTAAACAGTGAGCCTGATGTCCACATGGCCTTGATGGGGTTGATGATGTGGCCTTTTTCATCAATTTTTTCGCCGATCAAGGTGTAGGTGTTATCACCTGCCGTGACGCAGAAATCGATGGCGACGGAGTTATGGCGGTGAGGCAGTTGGGTGGCCCCCGCGGGCAGGATGTTGTAGAGGGACCATAAGGTGTGGCTCAGGGTTTTTGTGAGTGGGCACGCCGGGTTGCCTAGCAGGAGTCCGACCCGATTGCGTGTTAAGGCATCCGGGGCACTTCGCTCTTGCGCCAGGCGGCTGGTGATTTGCGCATGCGTGAAGAGTAGTGGGGCAAACTGCTGCTTGTTTGGGGTGACGCCCAGGTAGTTGAGGATGGGGGAGTCGTTTACCCAGTAGAGGGCACTGTTACTGCTGGCGTTGTGGCTGACTTTGGCTGTGGCCGGGATCACAAACAGATCGCCTTCGGACCAGCGTGTTACCCCCCATTCTGTTTCACTGGTGCCGGAGCCACGGATGACGTAAAACATCTCGGAGGTGGCGTTGGTGTCGGTCTGTAGTGACTCACCAGCACAGAGGCGTAGAAAGTTGGCCATCAGGTTGGGCGTGGTGGCTGGGTAAGCTGTTTTTAAGTCGCTGGAGAGATCAAGCGGAATGATGCGGGTTTTGCCGGTTAGGTGCAGGCTGCTATCGAAGCTTTTGACCTCAATCCTGGGCATTTCCGGATTGCTGGCCGACATGTACTCACGAAGCTCGGAGGCACTGCTCCAGTCATCGTTGTTAAACTTGGGCACAGTGGATAACAGATTGGTTTTCATGGGATTTACCTGGCAATAAAGAGGTGGCCAGTGGTGCTGGCCGGTTCGCAGCGGCGTATTTTACCAAAAAAGCAGGGGGAATGGGATTACTCTGGCAAATAACTCTTCAGGCGGTTGCGCCAGCCCGGTAGCCAGCGTGACTCGTCGCGCTGGGCATTTTGTACCCGGCGGGTCAGTACAAAATCCGCAGCGCGGGCAAATTCAACCATGGCATCCTCTTTGCCGGGCATCGATTCCAGGACCTGCAGTAATCCCCAGCCCTGGTTGTTGTAACGCTCTTTTAGTGAAGTGCCTTCTCCCTTGAAGTTGACGTAATCGATCAGGGCGTAAAGGCCGTTGGGTTGATTGGCGACACGGTAAAACTGCTGTTCTACATGTTGGCGTTGGCTTTTGTTACTGAGGCTGGCGACCATTTTGGGCAGGGCTGCCTCCATCCGTTTGACGATAACCGCGGTCTGTTGAGGGATGGTTTCCTGTAAGAGCTGGCGTAACTCGTTCATGCGTGGGCTGTTTATTTCCGCGTAAAAATGTTCCCGACTGCTCCAGGGGGCCTGGTGGGTGTTGATCAACCACTGTGGCAATGTACGTTCCTGGCGCAGTGATGTGATGAGCTGCGGGAAACTCTCCTCAAAAGGGCCGGTGACGCCTGCGGGGTACCAGATGAAGTGGCCTATGCCAAGGGAGGGAAACTCCTCTCCCTTATTCCATACGGTGAGGTTTTCAACCTTACCTAACCCCTCGTTATGCCAGATCTTTTGCCCTATCTTCATGGCATCATGGCTGTTTAACGTGAGCGCCGGCGGAGTTGCACATGAGGCGCTGGCGAGCAGGATGAGACAGCAGGTGAAGAGGGTTTTTAGCATAACGGCTATTGTACAGTGCTCTAGGAGCAGGCAATAGCGCCAATGTTAACCATGTTTAAATTAAAGTATTAATCGGGTTTAGCTGTTCCAGCTTTCTATTGTGGTGGATATACTGGCCATCTATATCAATCAACCAAAAGTGCCTATGCCAGTACAGCTATTTAAACTTCGTGGTGTCCCTGATGATGAGGCCGATGAGATCCGTACCATACTGGGCGATCATGCTATCGACTATTATGAAACACCTGCTGGGAATTGGGGCATATCCATGCCTTCTATCTGGCTCAATGATGAGACGCAGTTGGAACAGGCACGTGCCTTGATCGAAGCGTATCAGCTGGAACGGCAGCGTATTAGTCGGGAAGAGTGTGTCCCTCGTACGCTGTTTGAGATGGTGAGCGAGCAGCCATTTCGGTATCTGGTTTATGTCGCTCTTATTTTGTTGGTGCTTTATATCTCCGTGACACCTTTTTTAAAGCTGGGAGGGATATAGGATGGCGAGTTTATTGGGCATTGCGATTCGCAACAAGCCCCGTGGTGAAATGATCCTGTTGCAGCGGGCAGAGGTTACGCCAGAGAAGGGCACTGTGGGTGACTTTCGAGGTAAACCGGGTAAACGTCAGGTCACAGTATTAACTCAAGAAGGGTGGCAGGCAGCGTGTGCAGATGTTGGGGGATCGTTACCTTGGCACAAACGCCGCGCTAATCTTTATATAGAGGGGCTGGCATTGCCACAGAGCCAGGGGCAGATAATTGGAATAGGCAAGCTGAGGCTGCTGATTACCCAGGAGACGGACCCTTGTGAACGGATGGAGCATGTTGCACCAGGGCTGCTTGCTGCGTTGGCCAGCGAATGGCGTGGTGGCGTCTGCTGCCGGGTGCTGACAGCAGGGGTGGTAGAGGTAGGTGATGACGTGGTGCTGATCGATGAATAGTATTAGCGATAGAGTAGTCATTGCTGAAACGCGTCAGTGGGTAAATGATATTGTTATCCGCCACAATCTCTGTCCCTTTGCCCACAAACCCTTTCGTAATGAGTTGATCCGCTATGCGGTTTCGCACGCTAACAGTGATAACGAGTTGGTCAATGACCTGATTGATGAGCTGTTGTTGTTGCGTGACGCCGATGTCAGCAAGATTGAAACCACTATTCTTATTGTTCCTAACTGCCTTAACCAATTTGATAGTTACAACAAGTTTCTTGATGTGGCCGATATGCTTGTCACCCAGTTTGGTTTGAATGGCACGATTCAGATAGCCAGTTTTCATCCGGATTACCAGTTTGCCGATCTTGATTGTGAGGATGTACGTAACTATACCAACCGTTCACTCTATCCCATGTTTCATTTGATCTTGGAGGAGGCCGTTGAACGGGCTAGAAACAGCCATCCGGATGTTGATTCAATACCTGTGGCGAATATGAATCTGTTGCAAACAATTGGGTTGGATGAGATAAAAAGACAGCAACAGATGTGCAAAATAGAAGAGGTTGAAAATGAGTAAAAAACTAGATGATATTGTTGCTCAAACGCACCGTAATCGTGATCAACGTGAACAGGGGTATCGTGAAAAATCACTAAAAATGTATCCGTGGATCTGTGGTCGTTGTACACGTGAATTTACCCGTGCCAACTTGCAAGAGCTGACTGTGCACCATCGTGACCATAATCACGATAATAATCCGGAAGATGGTAGTAACTGGGAGCTGCTCTGTATTTACTGTCATGACAATGAACACTCCCGCTATATCGACAATGTTGGCACACGTGATAAAAAAACCAAAGCAGCTAGCGCCAGCCATAATCCATTTGCCGATTTAGCAGCGATGCTTAAAAACAAGGAGTAGCAAAATCCATTGTCATTGACAAAGCAATAACCGTGTCCTAATTTCGAGGGGCCATATACATTTTGATGTATGGGCGTTCATGAAAGCAACCAAGGAGCCGGTGATGAGAAATGTGACATTGATACTGTTTTTTGCTTTATCCATAATGGGGCTGCACAGCCCCGTATATGCCAGTCCATTAGCTGATATGAAGATGATGTATGTAGACAACAGGGATGGTACATACACATATTTCTTTATCATAAAAAACCTCGACCAGCCTATGGGGACTGAGTTTTCGACACCCCCTAACCATATGATTTTTAATAGGCAGTCTCAGAGCATGGTGCCAGCAGGTGGAAAAAATCTGAGTGAAGATGAAAACATTGTTCTTTTTGGTATTGACACCCAAAGTGATGATGTAGAGGTTACATCTATTACCAATGCCCGTACCGCATTTAGCGGGTCAGTGGAGGAGGGGTTTACTGACACGGATGCTGACGGTGTGTTTAACCGTGTCATTGGTTGGCATCTACCCTTTGATGGGTTTTCATTGAGTGACACCATACCAACAGAAAAGATGGCAGGCATATTCTCGTTTACTCTGAATAGAGATATGAATCACTTTGTTTACTGGGTTGGCGGTAGTGATGATGCCAAGATATGGAATGTTGGCAATGTTATGCTTGAAGATAATTACGGCATATATGATGCGTCGATTGGTGAGTATCTGGCGACTTTTATGACGCGTAAGGTACATGCAGTAAAAATAAACAATAGAAATCGGGTGAAGGATCTGAACTTTTAATCCGGGTTTTTAGGGTGGCATGTCAGGCTCTGCCACGACCGGTGGCTGAGCCTCTGTTTTACATCTTTATATAGCGGCGCTACTTTTTTACCATATGATCAGCCCATTCGGGCAGCTCTGTGAAAAAGATATGAAACCCGGCCGAAAAACTTCCAAAGTTCAGTCCATACTGTTTTGCAAGCAGTGTGAGACTACTTCTTGAAAAGAGGCTGATATGGCCATTGCGCGGCGAGGCATACCACCAGTTGATCCTGCTGTTTTTTTGAATGTTGCCGTCAGTCAGCAGTGTGGAAAAAAGTATTATCCCCTTGGCAGCGAGCAGGGTTTTTAGATTTGACATGAGTTGTTTGACATCAGAAACGTGTTCAAAGACCTCGAATGCTGTTATGAGGTCAAATTTCCCAATGGTATTAATATCCGCCTCAGTGTTCGTAAATGGGTCGTAAGAGGTGGATTTCCAGTTGGACTCATTGAGCAGTCGGGATAGATGGCCGTTGCCACCACCATAATCCAGATGTTTAATGCCATAAGCACGATTCCCGAAACTATTGATTAAGTTTTCAGAGTTTTGGCGGGGTCTGGTTTCGATATAGTCTGGGTCTACACGAACATATGTGTCGTTATAAATATGTTCTTTAAACTGCTCCATGCTCCAGCTTAAAAGCTCAGGTGCAAAGCAGAAGCCGCAGTTATTGCAGAGTGAATAATAGACAGGGGTGCCGGATATATCCAGAAACTCTCCGTTTGCCTCCATGCACGATTTGTTGAAATCCACGACATCAAGCAAAGGACTCGATCCGCCACATACAGGGCAGTCACAGATGTTATTCATAATTACTAGTCTCTGAGTGGCTATAGTAGGGTAATAACTGATTTTTATTACGCTATGTTGATTTGTGTTGATGTGGTCCATTGTATGGGGTTGTGATAAGGATGTCTAAAAACTTTGGCGCATATCAGCCCGCAAACTGCTCTCTTCCATAATCCCCGTGTATCTGTGTCTATAATGGGATGGCTGGATCATATGCCTTGATGGCAGTACCATTATCTGGGTGCCATCAATCAGCTGTGAAATACGTTGAAGGTTATAGTGTGACTGCTTTAATTAATCATGATCTATTTAAAAAGAGGAATCAAAGCAATGAGCAAACATAGTCAAGATGAAAAACTGGCCTCTGGGAACTCAACAACATATTTAAAAACGGCTTTAGAGCAGATGTTGGCTGCTGGTCGTAATGTACGTGAGTTTGGTGACTTTGCGCTGGAGAAATTTGGTGACACGATTACACCCTATTTACATGAATTTTCAGAAGATATTAGTAGAGGGCGTATTAAGGTAGAGGGTTTGGGAAAAGCGGCAAAAAAAACCATTCTTGGTGCCCATGTTGATCTGGATGAGCGTGAAAAAATGATACGGGAGGCGGCCTACTTGCGCGCGGAACGTCGCGGCTTTTCAGGGGGGTCAGCTGTTGAGGATTGGCACATGGCTGAACAGGAGATTGATCAACGGTTGGCCAAGGCATCAGGTCTGATTGGAAAAGGGCATAAGGCCCTGTCTTCGGCAGGGGGCATGATTGAACATGAGTTGGATGATATAAGGCATATCGTTGCTGGTTGGCTGGATGATACAAGTGGCAATGAAAAACATAAAAAATCTGTTCAAAATAAAAAAACCGCTGTTGATAAACAAGTACAGGCAGAGCCTGTTAAGCAGGCCATGAAAAGTCCAAAAAAAGAAGCGCCTAAAAAAACCACGGCCAAGGTGAAAACAGTGGGCGGTAAAAAAACGACAACCAAAAGGGCGGCAAAGAAGACATAAAATATTTGCTTGCTCTATTTTCTGTTAGCCCTTTGTTACCGGTTAAATAGTCGCTGCTGGAAGAGTTTAAGCTTGCCTGATGATTGCCGGGTGAAAGGGCAGCAGAGGGATCTGTTGGGATGGTGTGTCAGATGTTTCTGGTTATATTAGGGGGTATGGCTGGCACAAAAACCCCACCAATTCCCCGCCTGTTTTAATACCAGACGGACATATAAACCTGCACTATATTGGCGGAGAAACCATAAGGACTGGGCGTGGGGTTACGCAAGTCGCTAAAATCATCATACTGATAACGCATGTGATCGATGCTGAAATTTAATGTGCCTTTATCAAACATGCGCCACCCCTGTGGTATCACGTTGTAACTGATGTTAAGTCCGATGGTCTGACTGTTGTAGCTGCTGAGTTCTTTGTCGCGGGCCATGTAGTTTTGTGGGGCAAAGGGGTCAAAAAAATCCTGGTAAAAATTGGCACGGTTTTGTCTGTAGTGGCGATAGTGGCTGCCAACAATCCAGTTGTCGCGGTAGGTGTGGGTGTAGCCAATATCCAGTGTATTGGCGCTAACGCCCCAGGTATCACCATAAAAGCGGTAGCTGCCGTGTAGTGCGGCACGGTGGGGGAGATAGTAGTTGGCGCTAAGAGCGATGGCATGGCTGGAGCGGGTGTTGGGATAGACCTCACTCAGCGTTGAGCCATCACTAAAACGCACGGTGCGATAGGGGTTGTTGAGATAGCCTGAGTCAGTGATGAGTTCGTAGTTGAGATTGGTGACCAGGTTTTTACTGATAATCTGACTGGCACCAAGGCGAAATTTTTGGCGGTCTGCCTCTTTTTCAAAGCTGGGGTCACGGTCGAAGCCAGCGTTGGTATTCACTGTTTTATAGATTGCATCCCATCCCTTTGAGTAGCCCATGTAGAGGGTGGTGAGATCACCAAACATATCCTGGCTAATATTGAAGTTGGCACTGTTGGCAACAAAGTCATTCTCTTTGCTGTTGCTGTAATTGAGGCTCAGGGTGCTTTTGTCGCGCAGATAGGTGGTGCCGACGCTGTACTCTTCACGTTTTTCTGTATATCGACTGGCAGAGGTAACGACGTCGATGGAGGCGCTGCTGATGGCGTCAACATAATATTTGGCAGAGAGTGATGTGTGATTGCCAATCTGTTTGCTGGCTTGTAGTGCGGGACCTTGTACCGTGATGCCGCCACCATTGTAGTAGTGAAACAGTGCGTCAATGCGCTCGTCTGGCAAAATGGCAGCAGTGAGCGGCAGTGCTGCAGCCATGAAGAGGGTGCCAGCGAGCATCCAGATTAGTTTGATTTGCCCCTGTCCTGACTGGTTGATGTTGTGTTGCACCGCTGCATCTCTACTTTTGTTAATTGCAACCACAGCCGCCCCCTTGGCCGCCATCTGCACCACGTGCCCCTTCACGTGCCTCGTATACGTGGTTGAGATAGCTTGATGAGATGGGGTTACGGTCAAAGCTCATGATAGGGTCGGCCAGATTGGCTCGCTCGTAGGGCTTTACCCAAGGTTTTAATGTACAGCCGTTAAGCATGATCACTATGCCGATGGCCAATATGGGTAGCAGTGTAGCTTTGAGCATCTCTCTGTTCACTCTTTGAGCAGGGCGCGAATCTGTTCTTGATAGCTCTTTTCAACGCCGGGTGTATAGCCATGATGGATGTGACGTACGTTGCCACTGCGATCGACAATAATAGTGGTTGGCATGATGCTGACACTATAGAGCTCTGAAACACTGTTTTCAGTGTCATATAAAATAGGGAAATCGATGTTGACTTTTTTTAGCCATTTAATGGCGTCGTTACTATCTTCTTCAACATTGATCCCCAGTAGTGTGAAACCGAGTGGCTGGTATTTTTTGTAGAGCTGATTGAGTATGGGCATCTCCTGCAGACAGGGGCTGCACCACGATGCCCAGAAGTTGACCATGACCACTTGTCCCCGTAGCTCGCTGAGTTTGATGTTTTTTCCGCTGTTACTTTTCAATGTGAAGTCGGGCGCTGGAACAGGCTGGGTATTGTTGTTGGCCAGGGCATCTGTGCCAAGCCCTAATGTCAGGCAGAAGAACCAGCTTAGTAGCAGTGTGCGTTTTATAAACATGTACTTCTCCGTTTAGAAAAAGAGTGTGAGCCCGGTGTGGAGCTCTAAATTGTGATTAGTCTTCTGTTTGCCGAGTAGGTCGATATCAAAGATGTGGTTGCGGGCATCCAGGTGCAGTGCCAGCCAGTCATTGATGATCATACGGTGGCCAAAACCCAGGTTGAGGGTTCGGCGGTTATCGCCAGCAAATTTTGTATTGCCAATACCACCAATCAGATAGAGGTCGGTATGGATGGTATAGCTGCTGCCCACAAAGGATTCCCCCGGCAATAGATTAAAACCCAGGGAGAGGTTGTAGTAGGTGAGTTGCCGCTCCTCGGCGGTGAGCAGGGCAACGGAGCCTAGCAGCCGTTCATAGCTGGTCTGTTCTGTGGTGCTTTTGCCGTAGGCGGCTTCGATGAAAATATCTTCGCTGGCGTGATAGGCAAAACGGATACCACGAACGGAGTTGCTGCCAAAATCTTCAATGCTGAGCAGGCCAGTGTAGAGTCCCACTTCAAAGTTTTCGCTATCAATTTTGGCCGCTTTGGCGGGTTTGGGTTTGATCTGGGGTTGAATCAATGGCTCGCCGTTACCTGTTTCTGCGGCTGTGGCAACATTTTGCCAGCACAGTAACGGCAGCGCGCAGAGTAGCGATCTGCGGATCAATAAAAAAAGGCGAGACCGACTTTCCATTCCCTAAGGTCCTCGTTGTAGTCGTCGCTGGAGAAGACGACATATTGGTTGTATTCAGCACGTACCATGAAGTTGCGCGTTAGGTAGCTACGCAGCCCGACGCCGACGTGAATGATGCCGTCGCTGCGGTCTTGTGCCTGTGCCTGTGTGGCGCTGGCTTTGCTGGAAAGGTTACCTGCCCCCATGGCAAAAAAGGGTGAGAGTGGCCATTCAGGGATCGGTTGATGAATGAGTCTTACGTTAATCAGTTGTTTGCTGGATACAGCGCCAAGCGCCTGTGATAGTGCAAGTTCGGTGGAGATGTTGCGGGTGAAGGCGTAGCCGGCGTATAGGGTGATCACCTCTGAGCCGCTGAATTTTCCGCCAGTCAACCCTGCCTCAGTACGGCGGCGGAGAAAATCGCCACCGTCAGGTTCGTGAATTTGCGTCCGTTGGCCATCAGGCATGAGTGTTAGCAGCAGCTGATCGTAGTGGACCCAGCCTTGGGTGCCATTGTTAATCTCTACCTTGAACCAGTCGGTTTTGCGTTTGATGATGTTGATCCATTGATCACGTTCTTCAATGTAAAAAACAGGAAATCCACGCCCAGGGCCGCTGTGCAGTTCGATAAAAGGATCGGCGATTTTGACACGGTTCTGTTCGTCAGCCGCTACGGTTGTTGCACAGACCAGCAACATCAGCAGTGATGGCAGCAGACGATACATCTTATTGTGGGACATCAAAGGGGTTGTTGTAGTACTGGCCACCGATATCAATCCATTCAGCAATCAGTCGCAACTCTGCGGCGCTGAGCCGCCCCGCATGGCTGCCGCCGGCATCAAACTTAGTGAAAAACTGGCTGCCATTAGCGCCGTTGGCAGAGAGCACCGGGCCGTTTGCCGGGACCGGGATCATGATGGGAATAGGTTGGCCGCTGTTGTCGAGGATCTGATTGCCATCAGCATCCGTTTCAAAACGGGGGTTGCCGTTGTTATCGGTGTCCGCTACCAAACGGTCGCGCAGAATATTGTTAACCAAATCCAGCTCCACCTCATTATCAGCAAACAGCAACTCACGGTAGCTGTTGAAGTTGGTGGCTACTTCACTGCTTAGGCCATCACTTAGATCGAGTTGGGCGGCAGGTACCTGAGGCATGGCGCTACTGTTGGTGCTGGTATGACAGAGGGTACAGCTATCACCGCCACGATCCTTGTTCCAGAGTGGATGAATGTGTGTTTCGTAATTGATGACAGTGCGGCAGAGTGAGTTCCACTGGTTGATACAGCTGCTGCTGACGGGGATGGCTGTGGTGAGGTCGGCATAGCGATAGGCTATGCTGCCATCTTTTGCCCGTTGTGTGGTGTTGGTCCAGTGATCGTCAAACAGAACATCAACACTGGGTGTGAGTGCAGAACAGTTGCTGGCGCAGCTGATGCGCATACGGCTCTGTGCCATGGTTTCACCCATCTGTGCAACCAGTGTGGTGTTGGTATTGAGAAACGGCAGCCCGCTGGTAGTGGCACCACTGTTGACTGTGGCCGGTAGACTGTTACGGCCATGGGGTATGCCACTGCTGTGTGTATGGCAGCCGTTGCACTGTTGTGTTTCGCCGGGGCGCAGCTGTAGCCAGTTTTGGTGGCGCGGGGTGATGCTGCGGCCATTTTTATCCAAGACGTCAAGGGTCAGGGGCACATTCGCTGGTAGTTTAACCATCACCGAGCCATCGGGTTCAACGGTTGCGTAACCGATGATCTCACGCATTGATCTGCCGGCCACACCAAAGGCGCTGTTGGGGATCTGTAATACCTGGCGATCGGGTAGTGCTACGCCTTTAATAATACGTAAAAAACGGGCCGGGCGATTGTCGGCACTGGTTAATAGAGGATCGGCCACTGTTTTAATATTGGGTGTGGCGTTGTCATTGCCATCAAAATCATAAACACTGCGGATGTGAAGTATGCCGCTATTTTCATTGACCAGTAGCTGGTCGAGACT
This sequence comes from Gammaproteobacteria bacterium, assembly GCA_021731365.1. Lineage (GTDB taxonomy): Bacteria > Pseudomonadota > Gammaproteobacteria > Tenderiales > Tenderiaceae > JAKFXL01. The sequence continues at coordinate 12,409 of JAKFXL010000016.1, forward strand.
GTTATTGATTTGGCTATCGATAATGGTTGCAGGGCGTGGGCGAGGCTGGGCGATCATCGCATCAGCAATGATGGTGCCCTCCGCGGGGATCACCAGTGGGGCGTGTGTACGTTTGATGGGGTCATAGACGTACACACTATAAAGTGGTGGTGCGGCTACTGTATTGGCTTGGGCCAATAGTGTCTCATTACAGGTAACAATGATGTCGTTGTTGATTAAACGACATGGACTCCAGCTCACCAATAGCCGTCCAGTGCCATCCCATAACGGTGTGGCAGAGCGGTAGAGGCCGCCAGGTGAAATAGCGTTGCTGTTATGTGTTACACCATTAACAAGTGAGTTCTGTGCTGTGGTGGTGGAGAGTGATTGCAGATTATCCAGTGCACGCCTGTTGTCGCCGTAGTGGTTGATATCGATCGCAACAATATCGCCACCCAGTGTGCTGCCACGAAAGGGCAACAGGGTGGATAAGAGTCGACCATCGGGGAGTTCCCGTGGCGCTGTAAACTGTATGTCGATGTCGGGGTTGCCACTGTCATGGCTGTGGCCACCATATAATAGTTGCAGGTTGGTGCCGTCAGGATTCATTTTGTAGAGGTTGATAACGTTGTTCTCCCCCATAGCGTCCCAGCGGCTGAATACAACTTCGCCGGAGGCGATTACGCTGGCATCAAAGTCGTGGCTCTGATTAAACGATACCTGATGAATGTCGCTGCCATCACTATTCATTACATGGAGTGAAAAGGCCGGTCCGTTACCTCCTTCATGCCCTGCGGTAAACTTTGGTTTGCCTTCATCAAGCAGGATGGCCCCGCTTTGGCGCTGGCGTGTGGATGAGTATATGATGCGGCCATCGGGCAGATAGTGGGGGGCTACATCTTCGCCTGCTTCGGCGGTGATATCGGAAGTGATAATGCGGCGCAGGCTGTTTTCAGCGATCGTATACTCCCAGATATTCCACGTTGGCTGTTCATCTTCATCCGCATCTTCAATCTCGGCGGCACGCATGCTGAAGAGTAGTTTTCCACCGTCATATGAGACTTCAATATCTTTAACGTCCCCCATGCCCTGGGTGAATATGGCGGTGATGTTGCGTTCTGTTGCACCGGCGGTGGAGCGCGCTTTCAGGTAGAGGTCTGCCCCGGCATTAAAATCATCCAGCGCCCGTATATCCAGATTGCGGGGCTGATTCTGGTTGTTAACGGGGATGGGGCGTTTGACATAGGCAACGGGAAAATCAATAACAACAGGGTCGCTGGTCTCTGTCTTTGATAGACAGCCACTGATTATGGATGTGGCTATCAGCAACGTAATAGTGCGGCCAACCCATTTGGTTATCTGATGTTTAATTCTACCCATGCCTTCAACTCTGGTGTGTCGCGGAACAGAGACACTTAATTTTTTTATTGAGGATGATTATAAAGTATTGCTATCTTGCGATGGTAAAAATATAAAATCTTTTGTCACGCACAATCATGGAATATAAGTGTTTTGTGATGTGTTCAAGGGGATGAATAATTATCCCAGTGGCCCATCCATGTTATAGAATGGGCGGCGCTGGAGGGGCGTTAGAATGGTTGCTATTAAAATATTATGGGTTGCAAAAAAGTGTTGAATCTGTCATTTCGTGCATCTCTGTTTTGTGCATTACTGGTCGCCGTTGCAGTGGTTGAGGCAGGGCCGAGGGAGCAGGCCAAGCGGATTCATGACCGTATTGCCGGCGTGCCTGCCGATGCCGCTACGCTTGATGCAATGGCGGGATTTATTGCAGCAGGTGATTACAATAAGGCGGCTCAACGGGCACTTGAGCACCCCTCCTTCTACAATGTGACGTTGAAAAATTTTGTCACCCCGTGGACTAATGAGGCGCAAACACTCTTTGTACCACTGAACGATTATACCGCCACGGTGATTGGGGTGGTGCGTGATGAGCTTGATTTCCGCCGCATTCTGTATGACGACATTCTCTATGTGGGCAAAAATACCCTCACGTTGCCAGCGTACGCCAATACCAGTAATGCCCACTACGAGGCGTTGGATGATCGTGGTCTTGATCTTAAAAGTGGGCTGGTCCGAACCACACAATCTGCCGTCACCGGCCTGCCTGTTGCCGCCACGGCGGGTGTCATGACCAGTCGTGCGGCGGCCAAGGCTTTTTTTATTGACGGTACTAATCGGGCCATGTTCCGCTTTACGTTTATGAACCATCTCTGTAATGACATGGAGCAGGTCAAAGATGTGACACGCTCGCCCGATCGTGTGCGCCAGGATGTGTCGCGCAGTCCGGGTGGTGATAGCCGGATCTATCTTAACGCCTGTGTCGGTTGCCATGCGGGTATCGACCCCATGACCCAGGCGTTTGCCTATTATAATTACGATTACAACGTTGAGACCGACCCCGATGCCGCCAGTGGCAAACTGGTCTACAACGGTGTGGGCATGGTTGACCCTAAAACGGGGAGCCGTGTGCAGGCTAAAAATCTGATCAATGCCAGTAATTTCAAACCGGGGTATGTCACAGCAGATGATGGCTGGCACAACTATTGGCGTCATGGCCCCAATGCAAGGTTGGGTTGGGACACTCAGCAGTTATCGTTGCCTGCCTCTGGCACTGGTGCCAAGTCGTTGGGGATGGAGTTGGCCAACAGCGAGGCCTTTGCCCGCTGTCAGGTAAAAAAGGTCTTTGCAGCCGTCTGCTTTCGTGAACCGGGCAACAGTGCCGATCGCGGCATAGTCGATACCATTACCGCCAACTTCAAGGGCAGTAATTACAACCTCAAACAGGTATTTTCCGATACTGCTGTCTACTGTAAGGGGGAGTGATGATGAGGGTGATTAGGGTTGGTATTCATCGGTTCATCAGCGCGGTGTTGCTGTTGATGTTCCTGGTTGGAGTCAGTGGTTGTGATAGCGTTTCGACACAGGCGGTGCCTGGTGCCACACCGCAGACAAACTCTACAGGTGTTCAAAACTATCAAGGCCCGCAGGCTCAAGCGGAGGCAACCCGTACTTTTCAGACCACCCTTTGGCCAGAGCTGGTCAATAAATGTGGCAATTGCCACGGCAGTGGTGAAGGCAAACAGTCCCCCAACTTTGCCCGTACTGATGATGTGAACCTTGCCTACAGTCAGGCAATTACATTATTGAATCTCAACTCGCCAGCGGATTCCCGTCTGGTCACCAAGGTGGCGGGTGGCCATAACTGTTGGGAGGTGAGCAGCAAGGCGTGTGGTGAAATTATGACCGCTTACATAACCCAATGGGCTGGGCAGGGTGGGGATAGTGCTGGACGGCAGATTCAGCTCACACCCCCACCGCTGATGAGTGCAGCTGACAGCAAGGCCTTTCCTGATAACGCCGCCCTGTTTGCCACTACAGTTCATCCGTTGTTAGTGACCTACTGCAGCGGTTGCCACATCAACTCAGCACCGGTACCACAAGCGCCCTATTTTGCGGCGGCGGATGCGGCCACTGCTTATGAGGCGGTGAAGAGTAGCCACAAACTGGATCTTGATACCCCGGCCAATTCACGGCTGGTGGTTCGCCTGCGGAATGAGTTTCATAACTGCTGGAGTGGTGATTGTCAGCAGGATTCACAAAAGATGGAAGATGCTATCAAAGCATTTGCTGATGGTGTACCGCTGACCCAGGTTGATCCACAGCTGGTGGTGAGCAAGGCGCTGACCCTGGGGCAGGGCATTATTGCCAGTGGTGGCACCCGTTATGATGAGAATGTAATCGCGTTGTACGAATTTAAGACCGGCTTTGGTAACTATATATACGATACCAGCGGTATTGAGCCTGCCCTGCATCTACAGCTTTCGGGGTTGGCGGAGGTCGATTACAAATGGGTTGGTGGCTGGGGCGTGGAGTTTGTTAACAGTAAGGCGCAGGGCAGCACTAGCGCCAGCCGTAAACTCCACAACTTTATTCGTGCCACGGGGGAGTACTCCATTGAGGCGTGGGTAGTGCCTGCCAATGTGACGCAGGATGGGCCAGCACGCATCATCAGCTACTCTGCCGGTACCAATAGCCGTAACTTCACCCTTGGGCAGACGCTCTACAATTACAATTTTCTCCACCGTAGCAGCACCACCAACGGTAACGGGCAGCCAGCCTTTTCTACCCCTGATGCTGATGAGCTGCTGCAGGCCACTGAACAGCATGTGGTGGTCAGCTTTGATCCACTGAATGGACGTCGCATCTATGTTAATGGCCTGTTGGTTAATCATATCGATGCCCAGGCAGCCGGCAATCTGAATGACTGGGACGATACCTTTGCCTTGGTGCTGGGCAACGAGGTGACCAATGATCGGCAGTGGCAGGGCAAGTTGCGGTTGGTGGCCATCCATAATCGTGCGCTGACCCAGGAGCAGGTATCGCGTAACTTTAATGTGGGCGTGGGTGAGAAATTTTTCCTGCTGTTTGATGTGAGTGATGTAGTGAAGGTACCACAGAGTTACATCCTGTTTGAGGTGAGCCAGTTTGATAGTTACAGCTATCTGTTTAACAGCCCTACCTTTATCAATTTGAATGGTGACAGTGTGGTGGCGGACATCCCCATCCGGGCGATGCGTATTGGTATCAATGGCAAAGAGGCCAGTGTGGGGCAGGCCTATCGCCATCTTGAAACAACAGTCAGCAACAGTCAGTTATTGCCTAGCGAGCAGTTTAATGCCCGTGCCCAGCGGCTCTCAACGTTAGGTACGGTGATTGCGTTGGAGAAGGGGGCGCTGGTAGATCAATTTTTCCTCAGTTTTGAGCAGCTGGGCAGTGCCCGCAATGTGGTGGTAGAGCCGCAGCCGCTGCAACAGGCAGCCCCTGTGGATGCCGCGCCAAAACCGGAGATTGGCCTGCGTACCTTTGCCGAGATCAACGCCACTATGGCGACAGTGACCGGGGTGAGTCCCACCCATGCAGAGGTTAAAAAGACCTACCAGACCATCATGCAGCAGCTGCCAACGGTGGAAAACATCAACGGCTTTCTCGCCGCCCATCAGGTGGCAGTATCACAGCTGGCCATTGAGTATTGCAATGCCTTGGTAAGTGATGTGCCGTTGCGTGGCAGTTACTTTCCCGGTTTTGACTTCGGGGCAGGGGCGACCAGCGCCTTTAATACCATGGCTAAACGTGATCAGGTGCTGGACCCACTGTTAAATAGGGTGCTGGGTATCAATCTGGCAACCCAACCAAGTGCGGCCAGTGTTAAAACAGAGCTGAACAGTTTGATCGACAGACTGACGGCATGTGGTGGAAGCTGTGCGGCTGATCGTACCCAGACCGTGGTCAAGGCCAGTTGTGCCGCCACATTGGGTAGCGCTGTGATGCTGTTGCAGTGACAGGGATTGAGAGATAACCATGACCAGACAAAAGACTCCACTTTCACCCGATACACCGCTGTTACATGCGGACCATCAACGGCCCGTGACACGGCGGGACTTTCTCGGTTACGGGCTTACCTCCGGCCTTGGTCTGGTGGTGGGGCCGACAATCTTCGGGCTGTTTGCCAACCCACGTGAGGCGCGGGCGGCGCTGTCGGCGGACCTGCAGACACTTAAAACCAGTTGTGGTATCGCCACCCAGGGGGCCGGCAAGATCCCGTTTATCTGTTTTGATCTGGCCGGTGGTGCCAACATTGCCGGCTCCAATGTGCTGGTAGGCAAGCGGGGCGGGCAACTCGATTTCCTGACCACGGCGGGTTACAGCAAGCTGGGATTGCCGGGGGATATGATTCCGTCGTTGACTAATCTGGCGACAGGACTCCCCTTTGCCAACACCTCATTGGGGTTGGCGTTTCATTCAGACAGTGCGTTTTTGCGTGGCATACTGGAGAAGGTTTCACCAGCAACAGCCGCCAAAATTAATGGCGCAGTGCTCCCGGCCCGCTCCGAAAACGATACGGGCAACAATCCACACAATCCAATGTACGGTATTAACCGGGCCGGGGCCGATGGGGCGCTGTTGACGCTGATCGGTTCGCGCAACTCCGACTCGGGCGGCAACTCCATGGCACCGGCAACCATGATGAATCCTGCCGTTCGTCCCACCAAGATTGATCGCCCCAGCGACGTGACGGGGCTGGTGGATACCGGCAAACTGGTGGGACTGTTGAGCCAGGAGGATGCGGTGGCAGTGCTGGAGTCCATCGAACGTATCAGTTCCATGAAGTTAAAAAAGGTCAATACCCAGGTCACCGCTGATGCGGTGATTAAGGATCTGATCGATTGTGGATATGTGAAGGCTGCGGATCTGGTGGATCGTTACGGTAATCCTGCGATGTTGAATCCAGAGATTGACCCTGACATCGTCGGTCCTATCTTTAGTGTCGATGAGATGAGCAACGGCGAGTTTCGCAAAACCGCCTCAGTGATGAAGCTGGTGATCAATGGTAATGCGGGGGCTGGCACTATTGAGCTGGGTGGTTATGACTACCATACGGGTGACCGGGCGGCGGGAGAGGTGCGTGATCTGCGCGCTGGGCGCTGTATCGGTGCCTGCCTCGAATATGCGGCGCGTATCGGCGTGCCACTTATGTTGTACGTCTGTAGTGATGGCTCGGTTGCTAGCAACGGCATGTTGGACAATTCCACAGAGGGGCGTGGTAAAGGTGTCTGGACCGGGGATAATTCGGATACCGCCAGCTCGTTTTTCCTGGTATATAATCCCGCCAGACGCCCGGTTCTGATGGGCGATACGGTGACACAGCAGGCGCGCCACCAGCAGATCGGCTGGTTCCGCCCTGATGCATCGGTCGAAACATCGGCCACCCCCGCCGCCAATAATGTCAATCTGCTGGTGGAGACAGTCATCCTGAACTACATGGCACTGCATGGTGAGCAGGGCAACTTTGCCACCCGCTTTCCGAAACATGGTTTGGGCGGCGTGGCGATGCGTGACAGCCTCTCTGCCTTTACACCGATTGTGAATGGTAAAATCTAACCCCGTCTTAAGGTTGTAGGAATGGATGTGATGAAGGGTGCAATAAAACGGTTGCTGGCAGGGGTGTTTTTGCTCTGGCTGTTGCCTGTGACCACGTCGATAGTGGTGGCGGAGCAGGTCAATAACGTCGCAGCAGCTGGACTGAGTGAACAGGTGGAGGATCTGAAAAAAGAGGTGCTTGATCTCAACCGTGAGCTGTTTATTCTGGAAGAGGAGTTACTTTTTCCGGCCACCACCCAGACCACCATTTTTCTTGCCATGAACAGTGGGCTCTTTTTTGCGCTTGACGCGATCGAGTTGAAAATCGATGGTAAATCGGTGACCCACTACCTTTATACCGAACGTGAAGTGAAGGCGTTGGCCAAGGGCGGCGTGCAGCGGCTCCATATTGAAAACCTGCGCAGTGGCCAACATGAGCTGGTCGCCCTGTTTAGCGGCAAGGGTCCTAATGGCCGCGACTACCGCCGTGCCGCCAGCTATCTCTTTGAAAAGGGGCTGGAGCCTCAATTTATCGAGATCAGAATCAGTGACTCCGCGGCCAAACAGCAGCCTGAATTTACCATTAGCAGTTGGGAGTAGGGGTGAGAGGGGCTGCTTTGCTCTGCCTGTTGCCCTGTTTGATGGCGGCGACTGCTGCTGTTAAGGCGGAGCAGGCGGTTCCAGCGGCAGTCAAAGACCCCTATTATGGAGGGGCGCTGTTTGATTTTTATCAGCAGAACTACTTCTCTGCCATCACCCAACTAAGCGCCGCGCAACAGCTAGGGCGTCTGCCTAATCAGGGGGTTGAGGCAGAGCTATTGCTGGGTGGACTCTATTTTTCCTACGGCATGCAAAAAAATGCCGAAGCCATTTTTAGCCGTCTGCTTGAAAACCAGCTCACTCCAATACAGCGCAACCGTGTCTGGTTAGCGCTGGCAAACATCCATTACAAGAGTGGTAGCCACACTGAGTCGACAAAGCTGTTACAGCGGCTCGATACCCAGCTGCCAACCGGGCAGGAGGATGAACGTCAGCAGTTAACCAGTATCCTGCTGGCCCAGCGAGGCCTCTATACCGAAGCAGCGGCACAGCTGGCCAGTTATCGGCCCAACTCCCTGGACAGCGGTTTTGCCCAATACAATCTGGCACTTCACCATATCCGCGAAGGGCGTGACGAGATGGGTCGGCCCCTGCTGGCAGCGCTGCTGCAACAGGGTGATAGCGGTGAGCCAGGACGTACTGAACTGTACGATAAAAGCAGAATTGCTTTAGGGTACAGCCACTTACGAAAAAAAGAGTTTGTTGCAGCCAAGGGCTGGTTTGAACAGGTGCGGCTTAACAGTCCGTTTGCCAGCCAGGCGCTATTGGGGCTGGGGTGGGTAGAGTCTGGCATGGGGCGTGGCAAAGAGGCGTTGGCGATCTGGCTGCCTTTGGTTGAACGGAATGTTTCAGACCCCGCTGTATTGGAGGGGCTTTTAGCGGTACCCTATACCTTCAATCAGCTTGGCGCACGACAGCAGGCGCTGGATCACTATCAAACAGCGATTGAGCACTATAACGAAGCGCTGATAACCCTGGAAGGAATTATTGCCGGCATGAATTTTACCGCCCTGGCACACGAATTAGTGGACCCACGTGGCGCGGCTGAAACAGGCTGGCACTGGCGTACCGAGCTGACCCCGGAGACGACGTTGACGCCCTATCTCTACCGCGTGATGGCGGGCCATGAGTTCCAGGAGGCGTTACGCAATTATCGTGATCTGCTCCATCTGGAGACGAACTTATCCCGCTGGCGGGATGATCTGGAGGCCTATGAGGCGATGGTAGATATGCGCCAAACCGGCTACGAAACACGCCTGCCAACCATTTTGAAGGGGCTGGCCAAGCTCGAGGGGGAGAGACTTCAGCAGCAACGCGATGCCCACACCCAGCGGTTACAGGGGATTGAGGCGCAGGAAGATGCCATGGACCTGACAACAGCGGAAGAGCAGCAGCGCTGGGTACAACTGACCCAGGTTGAAAAACGGTTACAGCAGCTTGAGGGGCGCGTAGATATTGATAAGCAGCGGCGTAAACTTACAGTGCTGAAAGGAGGGCTGCTCTGGCAGCTGGAGAGTGAGTATCCGGCACGCCTATGGCAGGCAAAACAGCAGCTGCGACAGCTGGATGAGGTGCTGGCGGAGAGTCGTGGCCAGCAACAGCGGTTGAATAGTGTGCTGAAACAGACCCCTGGCAATTTTGACCATTATCGCCAAACGCTGCAGGCACGACGTCATCAGACAGAACGCCTGCAGCAACAGACAAAAAATCTGGCACAGGCGTTAGAGGCGCGATTGCAGTACTTGGCACAAGCAGCCGTGGCGGGTGTGAAATTTCAGGTTGAAGCGTATCGAAGTCAGGCACTGTTTGCCGTGGCACAGATTTATGATGAGGCCCAACATACACAGAAGGAGCATCCATGATGCGTCGTTTATCCCTGCTCGTCCTGGCGACCCTGTTACTGGTCGCCTGTAGTGGCTCAAAGGAGTTGACGTTAGGGAACATGGAGCGTTCCAAGGTGGTGATTGATGTTGATACACCGGTTGAGGTGAATCGCAACGACGCCATGAAATATTACCGCTCGACCATGGAGCAGGATATTGATAACCGTTTTCGTGCCCGAGCCATGAAGCGGTTGGCTGATCTGGAGCTGGAGACCGGATTGGACAAAGAGGTCAAAACCGTCACGCCATTAAGTGCCGGTGATATTAAGGAGTATCAGGTCTCCATTGATATATATAAGGAGTTGCTCCAGAGTTACCCCGATTTTGTTGGTAATGATCAGGTGCTCTACCAGCTGGCCCAGGCCTATGAACGGCTGGGAATGGTGGATGAGTCAATGGCAGCCTTGGCAAGGCTGGCAAAAGAGTACCCCAGTAGCCCACTTTATGCCGAGGTACAGTTCCGTCGCGGTGAGCTGTTTTTTGTGGATGGTGAGTACGAAGCGTCAGCCAGGGCGTTCCAGAGTGTGGTGGAGCTTGGTGAAACATCCCTCTTTTATGAGTTGGCCTTGCATAAACATGGCTGGAATATGTTGAAGCTGGACCAGTTTGACGAGGCGCTGGTATCGTTTTTCTCCCTTCTCGATCTTAAACTGGTACCACTGGAGCTGGATGGCGACCCGTTTGCTGCGTTACCTGTAGGGCAGACCGATCAGGAGTTGATTGACGATACCCTCTACGCTGTCGCGCTGGTCTTCTCTTATGTCAACAGTGTCGATCGCATCGAGGCACAGATTGCCAAACGCGGCCGCAAAAACTACGACCACGTGATCTACCAGACGTTGGCCGATTTTTATCTGCGCCAAAAGCGTTATCAGGACGCGGTGAACATCTACACAACCTACTCTGTCCGTTATCTGAAGGAGCCGCAGGCGGCATTTTTCAAGTTGAAACTGTTTGATATCTTTACCCTGGCAGAGAAGCCCGACGCGGTATTAAGTGCTAAAAAGCACTTTATCCAGGTCTACGGTCCTAGCAGTAGTCTGTGGATAAACTACAACGACAAAGTTCGCGCCCAGTTGATGCCCAAGGTGCGGTTGGCGCTGACGGATATTACCCAGTATTACCATGCAGTGGCGCAGAGAGAGAAACGTGAGTCCGATTACAATCTGGCAGAGAACTGGTATCGCGCCTATTTGCGGGATCTGCCCAACGATAAAGATGAGGTCAAGATCCACTACCTGTTGGCGGATATGCTCTACGAGGGCAAACGTTACGCCGAGGCCAGCAAAGAGTATGAACGTGTTGCGTACGAGTTTCCTGCCAGCACTAACTCTCAGGAGGCGGGTTACGCCGCCATCCTCGCCTACCGCGAACTACTGAAAACGGTCGGCCCGGATACACAGAAAGAGTGGAGTGATAAACAGACCGCCAATCTATTGCAGTATGCCGAGCGTTATCCAGACGATAGCCGCATGGCGACGATCATGACCACCCTGGCGCAAGAGGCCTACGGTGCCAAAGAGTTCGATAAGGCGCAGATGTTGGCCCAGCGCGTAATTGCCATGGGTGAGAATGCAGCGCCTGAGCTGCTTGAGGCGGCTTGGACGGTGAATGCCCACGGCTATTACGAGCAGAAAGAGTACCGCAATGCTGAGCATTCATATCAGCAGGCGGTAACGCTGGCGCGCAATAAAGGTAGTGTTAAGCCGATGGCGTTTGAGTGGCTGGCAGCCTCCATCTACAAACAGGCCAAAGAGAAACAGGCGGTGGGCAATATGACCGCAGCGGTGGATGACTACCTGAGAATATCCGCCGTTGCCCCAGCGGCGGATATTCGTATACAGGCCGAATACGAAGCGGCCTCCGTGCTGATTGAGATGAAGGCGTGGGATGCCGCGATCACCACACTGGAACATTTCCGGAAAAGCTATCCAGGGCATGCGCTGCAGCAGGAACTGCCCTTTAAACTGGCACTGGTCTACATGGAGTCTGGCAAAGGGGTTCAGGCCGCGGAAGAGTATGAAAAAATCGCCCGTGCCGACCACTCAGTGGATGTAAAAAGGGAGGCCGCGTGGCAGTCAGCCGAGCTTTATGAAAAGGCCAGACAGCTCGACCGCAGCGCCAATGCGTATGAGTTTTATCTGCTGCAATTTGCAGAGCCTTATAGTCAGCAGATCGAGGCACGTTATCGCCTGAGCCAGCTTTATCTGGCACTGGGGCAGACGGCACGGTCCAACTTTATAACAACACAGCTGATGAACGTCGAGCTGGATCGCTCTGGACATACTGATCGAAGCCGTTACCTTGTGGCACAGGCGGCCCTGGATATGGCAGAGGGAAAATTGAGTGCATTTCAGAGCGTTAAACTGGTTGAGCCGTTGGCCAAAAATCTGCTGATAAAAAAAGAGCGTATGGAAGATGCACTGAGCGCCTATAACCAGGCGGCCACACACCGTGTCTCTGACGTGGTGACAGCCTCTACCTATCGCATAGGCGAAATTTACTACCAGTTTAGTAAAAACCTGATGGAGTCCGAACGACCCAAAGAGCTGGGGCGGGATGAGCTGGAGGAGTACAACATCATGCTTGAAGAGCAGGCCTTCCCGTTTGAGGAGAAGGCCATTGCGATTCTTGAGTCCAATACCCAGCGGGTTTCCAGCGGTGTTTATGATACCTGGGTGAAAAAGAGCTACGGCAAGCTCAAAGAGTTATTGCCAATACGATATTCAAAATCTGAAAAAGGGGCCAGCATTGTTGAAGCGTTGCAGTAAAGCGGTGGCGGCAATCTTGCTGGGGCTGTATTTGAGTGGATGTGCAACAACACCGGTCGAACAGAGTGACGCAATGCCGCCGCCCTTAACAGCGGAACAGTTACGACAGCTTGAACTGCAGAAGCAGGAGTATGATCTGGCGCTCACCAGTATCCGCGAGGGTAACTATCCGCTGGCGATTAAAGAACTCAATATTTTTATTGAACGCCATCCTGATTATTCCGGTCCTTATGTCAATCTGGGTATTCTCTATCACAGAATGAGCCGTCTCGATGAGGCGGAGAAGGCGTTGTTAAAGGCGGTGGCGCTGAAGCCTAAAAGTGCCGTAGCCCAAAATCGTCTTGGCATGGTCTACCGCGAGCGTGGACGTTTCAACGAAGCACTGGCCGCATACAAGAGTGCCATTGCGGCGGATGAAGAGTATGCCGATGCCTACCTGAATCTTGGCATTCTTTATGACCTCTATCTGTTTGAGGGTGAAAAGGCGTTACAGCACTACATCCGTTATCAATTTTTGACCTCCAATGATGATGCCCAGGTCTCCATGTGGATCGCAGAGCTGACGCAGCGTCTTAAAACCCCTGCAGCAACAATAGGGCCCAACAGGTGATGGTGCGACTGCGGTTGGCCCCGATCTTTCTGCTATTCATAATGGTGGGTGTGGTCACTACAGCGCCAGCGGAAGAGGTGATGGAGATCAAAAAGGGGATAAGCATATTTGGTAGTAGTGAGTTGCCGAAGGGGCTCACCATCATCCCCTGGCAAACAGAGCCCCCCGATGCTGTTGTTGAGAGTCTCCAATTTACCGTGGTGGATGAGATATTCCGGCCGGTTGAACGGGAGGTTTTACGGCGTCAGCTTGGTTACTACCAGCGGCTGTTTATTAGCGATAGAGACCTTGTCAAACCGTAGTGGATACAAAAGCCTAATAGCCGGTGGCTATATTATATCTGTTTAATTTATAACGCTCGGCATTTCATATAGTGTAATTTTATATGCGTTGTGACGCTAACCTTGTAGTGCAACCCATTTAAATAATATGGAATTTCCTGCCATGATGACAGCCGCCGTTGAGAAAGCAGTGCCCGAGTTGAGCGTAGAGGCACGCATTGACGAACTCAATACCCGCTACCGTGACTTAACCCCGGAAGCGCGTGTCAGGGCGCTCTATCACGACTTTGCTGAGCAGGAGGTGATGCTCACCTCCTCATTTGCGGCCAATTCAGCCTTTTTGTTGCATCTGTTTTCAACGGTTGCACCCCAGCAGAAGGTCCATTTTATCGATACCGGCTACCACTTTGCCCAAACTCTTGAGTACAAGGCCAAACTCACCGAGCTTTACCATCTGAAGGTGGAGGATGTCCGTGCCGAGGCGTGGAAACATGAACATACGGTGAAGGATCAGACCTGGAAAACTGACCCTGACTTCTGCTGTTCCATCAATAAAGTAGAGCCGTTGCAGGAGATCAAGAAGGAGTTCAAGGTGTGGGTCTCCGGCCTGGTGCGCTGGCAGACCGAGCACCGTGCATCATTGGATGTGTTTGAGTATCGCGGCGATATTATTAAATTTTACCCACTCATTGATGTCACCAAAGAGCAGCGCGATGCTTATATAAACGATCATCAGCTGCCGTTTCACCCACTAGTCGCCGAGGGGTACTCCTCCATCGGCTGCACACACTGCACCAAACCGGGCGATGATCGCAGCGGCCGCTGGGTCGATACCCCTAAAGCAGAGTGTGGGCTGCATCTCTGACCACTACGGCAGGTTGGGTTCGGGTGGCTGCTGGTTGTATCGCCACAGCTCCCGCATCAGCCAATCCCTGCTTTTGATCTCGGGCAGCCCTGGGCAGCTCACCCGATAATCTCTGCCACTCATACTGCTACTGCTACTGCTGGCAGCAAGTTTGATAAACCCTTCTGTCGTTGTGATCTTCTTCCTTAAATAGTCATATTTTCGCTCTATGTGGACCCGCGCCTCTTTCCCTGTGTGTGGTTTGCCATTACGTATCAGGGTGCAGTCGCTGTTAGCAATAAAGGTCAGTAGATGCTGCACCTCATGTTGCTGCGCGGCAGGCACATCGGCCAGCGCTGTGGCAGTGCAGGTCACTAGCCATACCGTTATCAGGCGTGTGATGTAGTGGATTTGTGGGCGGCGGAACATACGAATTTTGCTGCTCAACCCTTGATTGAATCTGAAGCCTAGCAGAGATGGCCCGCTCTTTGCTCCTGTTGTTATCAAGCGGCGATCAACCCCTCTGTTCGTCAAGAAAATGTCATACCAATAGGAGCAATATCAGATGGCCACACCAGTCACCAACAACTCCCCGGCGCTGATAGGCAACAATAAAACGTTGCCGCCAGAGATGCAGCGGCAGGTGCCAGGGCAAGAGAAAGAGCAACCAGCCACAGCAGGCAGTGGCAGTGATGACGACGATGTAACGGTAAGCCGGGCGGCCCAGGTACTTAACCAGCAAACCAATCTGCGTGGCGAAGGGGTGATCAAATCAGCGGACCAGGCCGCGCAGCTGGCAAAAGGGTTGAGTGCGCTGTTTGGCGCAAACAGCGGCCAAGGCTTGGCTGCTCAAACGGGCAACCTCACACAGGACCTGATGGGGCTTTTGAAAACGGGCTAGCAATAAATCAGTAGTTAAATATTTAGAGTTGTTCGGGGTGCCAGGGTAGGTGCCCTTTTTTTATTTGCGGTGGCCACTGCGTGGCTGAGGCACTATCATGTATCCCCCTTTCACTTAATCACCTGCCAATGCCGCAACCTTCTATCACTCTATACATTCCCGGTCTATTTGCCGCAGCTGCTGAACCCGCGCAGTTGACGGCACTGCTTAAAGAGCTGCCCTTTGATGATTTGATGGCGCTGGAGCTGTTGTTGGCCCGCGCCCAACAACAACGCGGCGAACATAGCGGTATCGAGCAGACGTTGTTCACCCTGTTTGGCATCCCCGCCGCAGCGGGGGATTGGCCGGTAGCGGCGGTAACGCGGTTGATTGATGGCGGCACAGCGGACGGTCACTACTGGCTCCGTGCCGATCCGGTACACATGCAGCCCAGCCATGATCAGGTGATCATGGCTGGCAACCAGCAGCTTAACGTCAGCGGTGCAGAGATGGCGCAGCTGCGTGACGAGTTCAACCAGCTCTGTCGCGACGATGGTCTGCAACTTGAAACGCCGGTAAACCAGCGCTGGTACCTGCGGGTCGAACGTGCACCGCAAATCACCACCATACCGTTGCCGATGGTAGTGGGGCAGAACATCTATCCACATCTGCCACAAGGGGTCGAGGGTCTTTATTGGAATAAATTGCTTAGTGAAGTGCAGATGCTTTTTTATGGCAGCAGTGTTAATCAGCGGCGCCGTCAGCAAGGGTTACCGGAGATCAATAGTCTCTGGTTCTGGGGTGGCGGCCAGCTGCCCGCAGTCAACTCTATAACAACACCGTGGCAACAGCTCTGGAGTAATGAGCTGCTGAGTCGCGGATTGGCCCGCCTCACGCAGATAAAGACGTCAAGCCTGCCCGCCACCGGTGAAGAGTGGCTGGAACAGGCAACTGTAGCGGGTCACCACCTGGTAGTCCTCGACGGCATGCGCCAACGCTATAACCAGCCGGAAGAGCTGATACAGTGGCATGGAGTTGTGCAGGAACTAAATCAGAGCTGGTTTGTGCCCCTGCTGGCCGCCCTGAAAAGCGGCGACTTGAGTGAAATCAGCCTGATTAGTGATGGTCACCATTTTCAGCTCAACCGCAAACAGCTGGGGCGCTGGTGGCAGCGACGCCGTCCATTCAGCCGGTATCTTTAGCGATCATGCGGAAAATTCAACCAGGCTGCATGATGAAACGTATGCAAGCAGAGGAGATGATGTTGAAAGTCTATTTTAAGGATAGTCGCCTGTGAGTCATAAAATCCTCCGTCGTCCGCTGCCCGATAACTGGGCTGCCACCTTCCCTGATCTCCCGCCGGTGCTGGCGCGGCTCTATGCCAGTCGCCGGGTGGAGTCTGTTGGTGAGCTGGAGTGTGGTCTCGGCCGCTTGCACCCTATTAGCGCCATGAAGGGAATCGACGCTGCCGTGGCGCTGCTTGCCCGTGCCGTGCAGCAGGGGCAACGCATCCTGGTGGTGGGTGACTTTGACTGTGACGGCGCCACTAGCACCGCCGTGGCGCTGCGGGCATTGCGGTTGATGGGGGCGCGTGATGTGCAGTTTCTGGTGCCGAACCGTTTTGAGTTTGGCTACGGCCTGACGCCGGAGATCGTGGCGGTGGCGGCCAAGATGAAGCCTCATCTCATCGTTACCGTGGATAACGGCATTGCCAGTATCGATGGTGTGGCGGCGGCCAAAAAGCTCGGCATTCAGGTGCTGGTGACGGATCACCATCTGCCAGGGGCGACGCTGCCGCTGGCCGATGCCATCGTTAATCCTAATCAGCCCGGTTGTAAATTTCCCAGCAAGATGTTGGCCGGTGTGGGTGTCATCTTCTACGTGATGATGGCGCTGCGTGGTGCTCTGCGTGATGCGGGCTGGTTTGAACAGCGCGCTGTGCCACCGCCTAATCTGGCGCAGCTGCTCGACCTGGTGGCGCTCGGCACGGTGGCCGATGTGGTGCCGCTGGATCAGGTCAACCGTATTCTGGTGGCCCAGGGGCTGGCGCGGATTCGGGCGGGGCAGTGCTGCGCCGGCATTACGGCGCTGCTGGAGGTGGCAGGTCGTTCGCGGGGGCGGGCAGTAGCCTCTGATCTGGGGTTTGTGGTGGGGCCACGCCTCAATGCCGCCGGGCGGCTGGAGGATATGGCCATCGGTATTCACTGTCTGCTGACCGATGATCCAAGCCAAGCGCAGCAGTTGGCCAAGACCCTGGACGGACTCAATCGTGAACGTCGTTCTATTGAAACGGAGATGCAGGATCAGGCCCTGGCCCATCTGGAATCCATGCAGCTTGGAGATGCCGATGCGCTGCCCACCGGGCTTTGCATCTTCCAACCCGACTGGCACCAAGGGGTGATTGGCATCCTTGCCTCGCGCATCAAGGACCGTTATCACCGCCCGGTGATCGCCTTTGCCGAGGCGGATGCCGCCACACTCAAAGGCTCGGCCCGTTCTGTCTCTGGTTTTCACATCCGTGATGCCCTGGACGCGGTGGCGACCCGCCATCCCGGTCTGATCCAGAAGTTTGGTGGCCACGCCATGGCCGCTGGGCTGAGTCTGGATAAAACCCGTTTTGAGGAGTTTGTGGTGGCCTTTGATGCAGAGGCGCGCCGTCATCTTAATAGTGATGATCTGCACGGCAGACTCTGGAGTGACGGTGAGTTGACACCCGCCGATTTCACCCTGGAGCTGGCGGAGACGCTGCGTCATGGTGGTCCGTGGGGGCAGGGTTTCCCAGAACCGTTGTTTGATGGCATGTTTGAGATTGTGAACCGCCGCATTGTCGGCGAGCGCCATCTCAAGTTAACGCTTAAGCCTGAGGGAAGTGACATCACCATTGGTGCTATCGCCTTTAATACCGATGACCATGATTGGCCCAGCGATGTGAGGCAACTGCACGCCGCTTATAAGTTGGATGTGAATGAGTTTCGTGGTGCCTGTGATGTGCAGCTCTTGATCGACTATTTAGAGCCGCTGTGAGCATGAGTATCAGCCTCTGACTGTAAGTCAGAGGCTGTGGGGATGTTATCAGTGTTTAATAAAGGTAGACCGCACCGGCACGTGCCGCGCTGTTATCACCCTGGTTGCCACCAACCCCTGTTGCGCTGCTGGACTCGTAGGGCGCGCCCGCTGCTATGCGTGATGCGTCGGCACTCAGTGCCAGCGAGCGGCCAAGGCTGTCATTACTTTCGGCATTGGGCGCTTTGGCGTAGAGCTGGTGTGACCAGAGGGTGCCACTGCGGGTATATAGGTAGATCGCACCAGAGTAGGGGGCGCTATTGTCGTTAGGGTTTGCGGTTGTGCCGCTGCCGCTGCTGGCCTCATAGGGTGCCCCGACGGCCAGGGTATTGCCATCTTCGCTGATCGCCAGCGCCATGCCAAACCAGTCCGCTGTATCAGTGTTGGAGGCCTTGATGTAACTCTGCTGCTGCCAGTTGGCACTATCGTAACTGAAGATGTAGACCGCCCCAGACTCCGCCGTGCTGTTATCACCCTGATTGCCATCGATATTGGTGGCGCTGCTATCTTCATTGGGGGCGCTAATGGCCAGGGTAGTGCCGTTGCCACTTAACTTAACGGCCATGCCAAATTTGTCACTGATATTGGTATTGGAGGCCTTGATATAGGCCTGGGGTGTCCAGCTACTACCACTGCGGATAAAGGTGTGAACAGCGCCAGAGTTGGGTGCATCGTTGTTGTTCTGGGCACCATTTACCCCGGTGGCGCTACTATCTTCACCAAAGGCCCCCACCGCGACTGTATTACCATCGTTGCTGATATCGAGAGACCAGCCAAAGTAGTCGGCACCAAATTGCGGATTAGCGCTGGCGCTGTCGGTATTGGAGGCCTTGAGATAGGCCTGTTGCGCCCAGATATTTGCAGTACGGCTGAAAACATAGGCCGCGCCTGCAAGTTGGTGGCTGTTGTTGGCCTGGTTGCCATTAATGCCCTTGGCGTTGCTATCTTCGCCATAGGCACCTACAGCCAGGGTTGTGCCATCTGCATTTAACGCCAGCGCCCAGCCAAAAAAGTCACTGGCTTCACTGTTAGATGCCTTGATGTAGCTTTGTGGTGTCCAGACGCTGCCATTACGAGTGTAGAGGTAGACAGCCCCCGATTGAGGTGCGCTGTTGTCACCCTGGTTACCATCAATACCTGTGGCGTTACTGGATTCGCCGGGGGCACCGACGGCCAGGGTATTGCCATCACTGCTTAAGGCAATCGACCAGCCAAAGTAGTCGTTTGCCTCACTATTAGTCGCCTTGATGTACTGCTGTTGTACCCAGCTGCCGCTGCTGCGGCTAAACAGGTAGACCGCGCCAGCACTATTGGCGCTGTTGTCTGCCTGACTGCCGGCAATGCCGGTGGCATTACTCGCTTCGCCAGCGCCGGGCAGCAGGTTATCGATAGGGGGGTTGCTGCCGGGGCTGGGGCCTGCCGCGCCGATGGCAAGGGTATTGCCGTCACGGCTTAAGGTGATGGCGTAACCAAAGGTATCACCAGTGTTGCTGTTGGAGGCCTTTACGTAACCGATGGCAGCAGCGAGTTCCGCGCCGACAAAGAGATCTGTCGAACTACTACAACCCTCACTATTACAGGCCTTTAACAGATATTTAGCGTTGACCCGCTGGGGCAGGGAGATGGCCAGCTCGTAGCTGGTATCTGCCAAGTCACCGCCTATCTGGGTGTAACCCGAGACACCGTCAGGACTTTCGAATAGTTGATAGTGGGTGGCCCCCTCAACTGCTGCCCAAGTGAAATTAATCTGGTTGGTATCGTAGGTCAGCGATAGGGTGGGAGCGGGGGTCGGTGAGGGTGACGCGGGGGGAGAGGAGCCACCACCGCTGCTGCAGGCCATGAGCAGTGTTGTGAGCAGTGTGAGGCTAATCAAACAGAAAAGCCTATATATAGAATTCATTGGATACATTTGTAGCTCCGGTTTGAGGCCTATGCCATGAATACAACGTAGCCCTTTTGGTGTGTTCCAAAAACAGACATATATTCATGTTATTGGAGCGATTCCATAGTATGGGCAATCATACCATCAGTGCCACTCAAAGCTGGTTATAAGCCTGCTGCTTAAACGTAAAACAAGGTTAACCGGCCAGCCGTTGCCAACGCTTTCCGTAGTAGCCTTGAGAGGGCTGGAAGCTATTTTTATAACTCATTTTGTCACACTCCTTAATCCAGTAGCCAAGATAGACCCAGGGCAACTCAAGTTGCTGTGCATGGTGGATCTGCCAGAGAATGGCGTAGATGCCGAGTGCCCGTTGCTGGAAATCGGGGTGATAAAAGGTATACACAGCGGAGAGTCCGAGTGGTGTGTGGTCGGTAACGGCCACGGCTATCAGCTGGCCTTTTAAACGAAACTCATGGAAGCGGGTATCAACGCCACTGGCGGTTAAAAAGCCGATGTACTCTTTGACGCTCGGGTTAGCCATGTTGCTGTCACTATGGCGTGCATCGAGGTATTTTTTATACAGTTCAAATTGCTCATCACTGAAACCAACAGTGGTTTGGTGGATTAACTCACTGTTTTGCCGCCAGTTACGGCGCTGGCTCCTGCTGGGTTTAAAACGGCGGCTCTCCAGGCGCACCGGGATGCAGCTTTGGCACTGTTGGCAGTCAGGTCGATAGAGGTGCTGGCCGCTGCGGCGAAAACCAGTGTTCAGCAGTGTGCCTAACAGTGATGATGTTAATGGGATTGCCGGGTCAATGATCAGGTTGCGTGCTTCATGCTGGGGCAGATAGCTGCATGCAAAGGGTGCGGAAGAAAAACAACGGATTGTCTGTTCATTCGTCTGGTTAGCCATCGCTATGCCCTGTGTTTACGAGAGGGTCAAACCCCTCATCAAACTGCCAGGGGAGTGGATGAGGCGAGAGACTGGTTAGCTGCAATGTATATTCTATAAAACGGTTACGTGGTACCTGGATTGCGCCAAAGGATTTGAGGTGTTCAGAGGCCACCTGGCAGTCAATCAAGGCAAAACCCCACGCCTCCAGCTGTTTTACAGCATACACAAAGGCAATTTTAGAGGCATCGGTGGCACGGCTGAACATCGATTCGCCAAAAAACAGTTTGCCCAGCGCCAGCCCGTATAGCCCCCCCACCAGCGTCTCACCTTGCCACGCCTCAAACGAGTGGGCAACCCCCTGATCATGCAGTTCACAATAGGCGGCTTGCATCTCAGCTGTAATCCAGGTGCCATCGGTATAGCTGCGGGGGGCTGCGCACTGCTGTAATACCTCTTTAAAACAGTGATCTATGGTAATGCGGAAGGGCTGTTTGCGAAGCTGTTTGCGCAGGCTGCGGCTAACTTTTAGTTGTGCAGGGATTAATATGGAGCGGGGGTTGGGTGACCACCAGAGGATCGGTTGATCGCTGCTGTACCAGGGAAAAACCCCCTGGCGGTAGGCGTTGATAATACGGCGCGGTGTTAAGTCGCCACCTGCGGCGAGCAGGCCGTCAGGCTCATCCAGCGCCAGTTCCACGGGGGGGAAGATGTAAGTGGTATCACGTTGATCTATCCAGAAGGGACCGCGCATCGTTGGCTCTTTACATCACTAGGGTTAGGGGTGGGTAGAGCAGCAGACAAGCCCCTGTTGCTGGTATCTATCTACCCTACATGTTTAACCTGGTTGGGTCAGGCCGGCCACATCGTACTGTCCATCCTCATCCTCGATAACACGCATCACAGAGAGGGTGACCGCCAGAGGAGGGGTAATAGAGACCCCGGGATTGACAAGTACCGCCAGCGTTTCACCAACCGTGATCGGCATCTGGGTGGTAAAGCGCATGCCGGATGCGCTGAGATCGATGCTTTGGCCGGTGTAGGTCTGGTTTGAGCCGGAACGGCTGAAGCTGATCTCCGACTCAATATTCATCCGCATAAAGGCCCGTTTTTCGTCTCTGCTTAAAATCATTAAGGCGGTCACCATATTGTCATGGTCTATCCACGAATCGAGGGGGCGGTATGCGCTCCCCTCCATTCACCGTATCAGTTATGCAGGTTCATTATCCAGAAAATGGTCCGCATCGAGTGCCGCCATACAGCCGGCCCCCGCTGAGGTGATCGCCTGGCGGTAGATCTGATCGGCAACGTCACCTGCCGCAAATACGCCGGGAATGCTGGTGGCAGTTGCATTGCCATCACCGCCACCCTTGACCTTAAGGTAGCCGTTTTTCATCTCCAGCTGGTCGCCAAAAATGGCGGTATTGGGTTTGTGGCCAATGGCGATAAAGACCCCTTGGGTCTTGAGCTCTTTGGTCTTGCCATCGTTGGATTTGAGTCGCACACCAGTGACACCCATCTTGTCGCCCAATACCTCATCGAGATTTTGATTCCATTCGATTGTGACATTGCCACTCTTGGATTTTTCGATGAGCTTGTCGGCTAGAATTTTCTCGGAGCTGAATTTTTCACGACGATGAACAATGGTCACATGGGAGGCGATGTTGGAGAGGTAAAGTGCCTCTTCTACAGCCGTGTTACCGCCGCCGATGACCATCACTGGCTGACCACGATAGAAAAAGCCGTCGCAGGTGGCGCAGCCGGAGACACCTTTGCCCTTAAACGCCTCTTCAGATTCCAACCCCAGGTATTTGGCCGAGGCACCGGTGGCAATGATGAGTGCGTCGCAGGTGTAGGTGCCAGCATCACCCTTGAGGGTGAAAGGGCGCTTGCTCAGATCTGTCTCGTTGATGTGATCAAAGATGATCTCGGTATCGAAGCGTTCGGCATGTTTCTGCATCCGCACCATCAGGTCCGGCCCTTGTAGACCTTCAACATCGCCGGGCCAGTTATCGACCTCGGTGGTGGTGGTGAGCTGACCACCCTGTTCCATCCCGGTGATCATCACGGGTTTGAGGTTGGCGCGGGCGGCATAAATGGCAGCAGTGTAACCAGCAGGGCCAGAGCCCAGAATTAGCAGACGGCAGTGTTTGTTTGTGCTCATGATGGTTTCCGGTATTCCTTGTTAAGGTATGATGCAGTATATCCGGTGTTTCTGGTGGGTGTCAGACACTATATATAGTGTCTGACACCCACTCTAAAAACGGGTTGTCCCATCATAGGTGATGTTAATGGTTGGGTAAAGAGGGATAGGCGTGTGGAACATTATGGGATGTTAATGTTCAGACGCTTAGCAATAACAAGGTATTGGGTGCGGGGTAAATGTGATTGCAACGGCCCCCCCTACTATTGTCCTGCCCTTTATGGTGTAAAGCCAGTAGTGAGCATTCACCGCTGATGCGGGTATAATGCGCTGATATGTAAGTTTTTTGTTTCTGAAAAAAGGTACGGGACACACTTGGCACAGGCAAGACGAAAAAAGGATGCAGCGGGTGGGTTGGGTCGTCCAGCGCGCTTGGTTAAAGGGATGCGCGGTTTACGTGAAGGGGCGCTATTCCTGTTTGGCGCAGTAGCACTCTACCTGATGATCTCGCTGGGCAGTTATGAACCGACCGATCCGGGCTGGTCACACAGTGGTCATGTCAATGAGATTGCCAACAGCGGCGGTGTGGTGGGGGCCTGGTTTGCGGACGTAGGGCTGCACCTGTTTGGGTACTTCTCTTATCTAATACCTATTATGGTTGCTTACAGCGGCTGGTTGATATTCCACGATCGTAAGTCTGAAGAGACGGTCACCTCCGCAGAGTTTGTACTGAGGTTTGGCGGCTTTGTGCTGACTGTCATGGCCGGGTGTGGATTGGCCGCACTCCATTTTCAGGCCCCGCTGGGGTTGCCACTGACGCCGGGGGGAATACTGGGCGGGGTGGTGAGTGACTCCCTGGAAGAGCCGTTCAGTTTTGTGGGGGCCACTTTATTCATGCTGGCGCTTTTCCTGACGGGCGTGACACTCTTTACCGGACTCTCCTGGTTGTGGTTGATGGATGTGACCGGGCGCTGGAGTCTGGAGTTTGCGGCGCTGGTACGCAGCTGGTTTGGTGGGCTGCGTGAGTGGCTGGCGGCGCGGCAGATGCGCCATGAACGTTCGGTAGCCCTGCAGGCTGATACTAAAAAGCAGGAAAAACGGTTGCCACCACGCATCGAACCGGTGATCAAAAAGGTTGAGGTGAGTAAACGTGTAGAGCAGGAGCGTCAGCAGCCACTCTTTTTGACCGACGAAGATAAGAGGAGGGGGTTACCACCCCTGGTGCTACTGGATCGGGCGGTACATACCGGCAAAGGTTTTTCGGTGGAGGCGTTGGAGGCGCTCTCACGTCTGGTGGAGATTAAATTTAAGGATTTTGGTATTGAGGTTGAAGTGGTGGAGGTTCACCCCGGCCCGGTCATTACCCGGTTTGAGATGCAGCCTGGTGTAGGTGTTAAGGTCAGCCAGATCAGCAATCTCTCCAAAGATCTGGCCCGTTCACTCTCGGCTATCAGTGTGCGGGTGGTGGAGATCATCCCCGGCAAAACCACGGTGGGTCTGGAGATCCCCAACGAACATCGCGAGACGGTACGCCTGAGTGAGATCCTGCAATCGAAGCAGTATGACGAGGCACACTCGCCGCTGACCCTGGCGCTGGGCAAGGATATCTCCGGCCAGCCGCTGGTGGCCGATCTGGCCAAGATGCCCCATCTGCTGGTGGCGGGTACCACCGGTTCCGGTAAGTCGGTGGGTATCAACGCCATGATCCTGAGCATGCTCTACAAGGCCACTGCCGAAGAGGTACGCATGATCATGATCGACCCCAAGATGCTGGAGCTATCTATTTACGAAGGCATCCCCCATCTGTTGACGCCGGTGGTTACCGATATGAAAAACGCCGCTAACGCCCTGCGCTGGTGTGTGGTGGAGATGGATCGCCGCTACCGGCTGATGGCCCATGTGGGGGTACGAAATCTGAGCAGCTACAACAAAAAAATAAAGGAGGCGCTGGAGAGTGGCGAGCCGATTCGTGACCCCTTTATTGAGATGATGTCACCGGACGAGATCCGTCCGCCGCTGCGGCCGTTGCCACACATCGTGGTGATTGTGGATGAGCTGGCTGACATGATGATGGTCGTCGGCAAAAAGGTGGAGGAGCTGATCGCCCGGCTGGCGCAGAAGGCCCGTGCCTCCGGCATCCACCTGGTGCTGGCAACACAACGCCCCTCGGTGGATGTATTGACCGGTCTGATCAAGGCCAACATCCCGACCCGTATCGCCTTCCAGGTCTCATCGAAGATCGACTCGCGCACCATTCTTGATCAGGCCGGCGCTGAGTCGCTGCTCGGTCACGGTGATATGCTCTATCAACCCTCCGGCACCAATGTGCCAACCCGGGTACACGGTGCCTTTGTGGCCGACCACGAGGTACATAAGGTGGTCGATGCCCTGAAACAGCTCGGCACCCCGGAATATATCGACGAGATCCTCGATGGTCCAAGTACCGATGGTGATGGCATGGGTGGTGGTTTTGATGGCAGCGATGAGGCCGACGAGCTTTATGATCAAGCGGTCAGGATCGTCACTGAATCGCGCCGCGCCTCGGTCTCGGGCATTCAGCGGCGGCTTAAAATCGGCTACAATCGCGCCGCCCGCATGGTGGAAGATATGGAACGTGCTGGTGTGGTCAGCCCGATGCAGTCAAACGGCAACCGCGAAGTGTTGGCGCCACCCCCTCCCAAGGATTGATTATGAATACTTCTTTAAATCCGTTGAAGTTACGTTATTCACGAGAACATATACAACGGGATGTGTTTCATGCTTGAGCAATACACTAAAGCCAAATTTTGGAAGTGTGCTCTACAAGTTAACCCAGCGGGTTACATCGCCTATCGTGGTGGTGATCACGGAATGACGGAAGCGCAGTACAATCAGGAACTGGTGCGCATCGCCAAGGAAAACGAGATCAAGGTTATCGGACTGGCGGATCACGGCAATGTCGATGGGGTGGATGCTATTCGCACTGCCATGAATGCGAATGGCATCCTGGTGTTTCCAGGTTTTGAGATTTGTTCTACCGAAAAAGCACATTTCGTGTGCCTCTTCCCAGAAAATACCTCCAAAGATCAACTAAATCGTTATCTGGGTGCACTGGGGCTCACTGATCCGGCGGATGGAGTTTGGCCGTCCAATCTTGGCGGCAATGATCTGCTTTCAAAAGTAGAAGAATTGGGTGGCTTCACATACGCGGCTCACAGTACAGATGATAAAGGAGCGTTGAGGCAAAAGCTGAGCCATGTTTGGCAAAACCCTTTGCTTAAAGCGGCGCAAATCCCCAGCGTAATTGACGACCTAAAAAATGATGAGGGTAACAGTTATCGACTAATCCTCCAAAACAAGACACCGGAATACAAACGCGAGCAGCCGGTTGCCATCATTAATGCCAAGGATGTTGAAAAACCGGAAACACTAGCGAATCCGAAAGCATCCTGTTTGATTAAAATGACCAGACCATCTTTTGAATCTTTCAAGCTGGCGTTCCAAGATCCGGAATCACGGGTGCGTTTGAATAGTGACATCTCCGAAAAATACTATTCTCGTATCGAAAGCCTGAAAATCACGGGCGGCTATCTGGATGGCGTTCAAATTGATTTCTCCGAACATCTGAATGCAGTGATTGGTGGACGAGGAACAGGGAAAACGACGCTGCTTGAGTGCATTCGCTATGCCTTGCAATTGAAGCCGCTTGGTAAAGATGCACAAAAAAAACACGATGAAATCATCAAAGAAAATCTGGGAAAATCCAAGGCTCGCATAGAGATGGTGATCCGTTCCTCTCAAATGAATGGCAAACGTTTTACCGTCGCCCGGCGTTATGGTGAAAGTGCCAGCGTGAAGGACGAGAGCGGCAACCTATCGACATTTGCGCCGATTGACTTGTTGCCGAGAATTGAAATTTACGGACAGAGCGAGATATACGAAATTGCCCAGGACAAAACCAGTCAGCGGCAATTGTTGACACGATTTCTGGAAGATGGTCAACAGGACGGTGAAGCACGTATTCAGGAATCGCTAAGCAAGTTGGCGGAGAACAGAAGGAAGTTGATCGAGGCACAAGCTGCTGTAGCTTCAATTGAAGATGAGGTCGCGCTGCTTCCGAAGCTAGAAGAGCAGGTAGGCCAATTCGAAGTGCTTGGGCTGGAAGATAAGCTTAAAATAGTGCCGCTACTAGAGACGGAAAAACGCATGCAGAAAAGGGCAATAGGGGAAGAATGCCTAAATCTTGATAATGCTTTCCAGGCCGTGCGCGACAGCCTGCCCGATACAGTATTCCTTAGTGACTCAGCCATTGGCCACCTTCCTCATGCCGAAAGCCTGCGCAAGATGCGTGCCGCATTGGATGCGTTCCGTGGGGATGCCGAAGCATTACTAAGTCAGTGGCAACAAAAATATGTCACTGCGAAAGCCACGCTTGCATCAATTGCTCAGGTACTGGATGCAGGGATACAACAGGAAGAGTTGGCGCTGGAAACAACTTTCAAGGAGTTGCCAGCCTCTGAAGGAAAAACGGGCAAGGAAATCGGTCTTGAGTTCCAGCGGTTATTAAAAGAAATTGAGCGGATTCGACCAAAGAAAACGATGATTGATAACCGTGCCAATGTCGTAACCGAGCTATCCAGGCAACGTAATGCCATCCTTGATGGTTTGTCATCGACCCGCGCGGATCGATCCGCACAGTTTGAACGATCACTGAAGAAATTGAATAAGCAACTTTCAGGAAAACTGAAATTGACTGTTAAACCTGAAGCTGATCGTGCCCCGGTGATTCAATTCCTGCTGGGCTGCAAACTGGAAAACGTTGGCGAGAGTAGACTTTCCTGGGTACGGGAGGCAGACGATTTTTCGCCTGTTAAATTAGCCGAGATGGTGCGACAAGGCGCAGATGCGTTGCGCAATGCCAGTTGGGGGATTACGCCTACTGTAGCCGATGCACTGCCGCGCCTCACAACAGATCAAGTTCTTCAACTGGAAGAGATTGAATTGCCTGACTTGATCAGTATTGAGTTGAATACGGCTCATGAGGGAGCGGAAGTTTTTAGGGCACTGGATAAATTATCCACTGGTCAGCAATGCACAGCGATTTTGCATTTGCTACTTCTGAAGAATCTTGATCCATTGCTGATGGATCAGCCGGAAGATAATCTGGACAACGCTTTTATTGCGGATCGCATTGTGACGGAATTAAGGTCGGCAAAAATAGCCCGCCAATTTATCTTTGCAACGCATAACGCAAATATACCGGTGTTTGGTGATGCCGAATGGATCGGCGTTTTTGAGGTGCAAGAAGGTCAATCGAAAATGCCTGCGGAATCGCAAGGTGCCATTGATGTAACACAAATTCGGGATAAAGCCGCCAATATTCTTGAAGGCGGAAAGATTGCTTTCAATCAGCGTAAAGCCAAATACGGATACTGAGGCCAGCCATGTTAAAAGCTGAATTATTGGAAATCATCGCTAACGGTGAAAGTTCCGGAGTGGAGTTTAAGCGTGATGATATTCGTCCAGAACAGTTGGCCAAAGAAATAGTCGCACTGGTAAACCTTCAGGGTGGCAGGTTGATCCTCGGCGTTGAGGATGATGGAACAATATCAGGGCTCCAACAAAAAAATACTCAGGAATGGGTTCTGAATGTGTTTCGTGACAAAGTTTTTCCCCAAATTATCCCTTTTTATGAGGAGATAAAAATTGATGATCAGCAGCAAGTTGCTGTCATTACGATGGCGCCCGGCATTTCCAAACCTTACATGTTGAAACATAACAGTCGTGAAGAGATTTACATCCGTATGGGGGATCGTTCAGAACTAGCTTCCCGAGAACAACAGTTGCGGCTTTTTGAAAGCGGAGGACTACTGCATGTTGAAGTTCTTCCTGTGGCGGGGACATCTTTGGCTAATCTTGACCTGGAGAGATTGAATTACTACCTATCGAGCATAATAAAGGACCCTGATGTTCCCACGCTGGGCTCAGGGTGGGAGGAGCGTTTATTGGGTCTTGGTCTGATGGCTTCCGATGGGCTGGGGAATACGGTTTGCTCAGTGGCCGGGTTGATCTGTTTCGGAATCAATCCACGGCGATTTCTTCGGCAAGCAGGATTGCGCGTAATGGCCTTTGCCGGGGCAGAAAAAGAGTATCAAGCTTTGCTGGATATAGTGTTGGATGCGCCGCTAGTTGGGCGGTGGACAGTCAACGAGACAGGGAGGAAACAGTTGGTCGATGAAGGTCTGATTGAAAAATTCGCGGCAGCCATAGGTCCTTTTATTACACAAGAGGCGGCTGATATTGATGAACATATGCGCCGAGAGAAGATAGATTTTTATCCTTGGGAAGCAGTTCGCGAAACAGTTATAAATGCCCTGGCACATCGTGACTGGACCAGGGCGGTAGACATAGAAGTAACCAATTATTCGAACCGATTAGAAGTTATCAGTCCCGGAAAACTTCAAAATTCTATGACCATTAGCAAAATGATCGCAGGACAACGATCACCACGCAACACACTTATTATGGAAATCCTTCGTGATTATGCCTATGTTGATTCACGAGGCATGGGGGTTCGAACCAAGGTTATTCCGCTGATGAGAAAGTTTAATCAGGCTGAGCCAATATTTGAAGCAACGGAAGATTATGTGAAGACCATTTTGCCCAGAGCCGAGAGGGTGTAATGATCGTTTCAGTAACTATGTGTAAAGGCTTGGGGCGCGTTGCCCTTGCGGCTTGATCGATTTTATATAAGGTGTTTGCATGTC
Organism: Gammaproteobacteria bacterium; assembly: GCA_021731365.1. GTDB lineage: Bacteria > Pseudomonadota > Gammaproteobacteria > Tenderiales > Tenderiaceae > JAKFXL01. The sequence goes on from JAKFXL010000016.1 coordinate 41,922, forward strand.
TTTGAAAAAACTATTTAGCTGTTTTACTGTTGCGGTTTTGGCGTTTGCGCTTATGCCACTGGTCCATGCCGAAGGTGAGGCGGAGCTCAACGCGCTCTTCAGCTACAAAACCCTGAAGGCTGATTTTACCCAGGAGATTCTGGATCAGCAGCGCAATGTGCAGCAGCAGATGCGTGGTCGTTTGGTGATCCAGCGTCCCGGCAAGTTTCGCTGGAACTATCAGGCACCTTACGAGCAGGAGATTGTTGCCGACGGCAAAAAGGTCTGGCTCTATGATGTTGACCTGGAACAGGTAACCGTTAAATCTCAGGATCAGGCACTGGCTGGATCTCCCGCGTCACTGCTGAGCACCCAGAGCAAGCTGGAGAGTGAGTTCAAGATCCGCATGGTGCAGCGCAACGATGGTTTGCAGTGGTTTGAGCTGACACCCAAGGCAAAGGAGAGTGGTTTTGAACACATCCTGCTCGGGCTTAAACAGAAACAGCTCTATCGCCTGGAGATTAAAGATGGATTTGGCCAACAGACTGATATTCAGTTTGATAATGTTCAGACCAACAGCGTCGTATCTGCCGATACCTTTGCCTTCACCATTCCCAAAGGGGTGGATGTCATCGATGAGACGGCCAAGAGGTAATGCGGGATCTGCTCGATGAGGGGCGTACACCGGCCTGGAAACCACTGGCCGATCGCATGCGGCCGCAAACACTGGCCGAGTATGTGGGCCAGAGCCATCTGTTAGGGGTGGGCAAACCGTTGCGGCAGGCGATTGAGGCCGACCGCATCCACTCCATGATCTTCTGGGGACCGCCCGGTACTGGCAAGACCACCCTGGCAAGGCTGCTGGCCCATCGCGCCCAGGCCCAGTTCCTCAGCATCTCCGCGGTGCTTGGAGGGGTAAAGGAGATCCGCGCCGCCGTTGAACAGGCGCAGTACGCCCGCGATGTTGAACGACGCTCGACCGTGCTGTTTGTCGATGAGGTGCACCGTTTCAACAAGGCGCAGCAGGACGCCTTTCTCCCCTATGTTGAAGATGGCACCTTTACTTTCATTGGTGCTACCACCGAAAACCCCTCGTTTGAATTGAATAACGCGCTGCTGTCGCGGGCGCGTGTCTATGTGCTGCGCAGTTTGAGTGTGGAAGAGATCCGCCAGATCATCGACAGCGCCCTGAGTGACCATACCCGCGGCATTGGCAAACCGTTGCTGATGGCCGAGGCGTTGCGTGACCGTCTGGCCGAAGTGGCCGATGGTGACGCGCGCCGCGCCCTTAACTTCCTTGAGATCGCCGCCGATTTGGCGCAGCCGGGGGAGGGCGGTGATGAGATTGGCGAGGAGCTGATCAATGAAATCCTCAGCGGTGGCGCACCGCGTCGTTTCGACAAGGGCGGCGAGGCCTTCTACGATCAAATATCGGCACTGCACAAGTCGGTGCGAGGTTCGAGTCCCGACGCCGCGCTCTACTGGTTTGTCCGCATGATCGATGGCGGTTGTGATCCACTCTACATCGCCAGACGGGTGGTGCGTATGGCCAGCGAAGAGATTGGTAACGCCGATCCACGCGCCCTTGAAGTGGCGCTGAATGCTTGGGATGTGCAGGAGCGCCTTGGCAGTCCGGAAGGCGAGTTGGCCATCGCCCAGGCGGTGATCTATCTCGCCTGTGCCCCCAAGAGCAACGCTGTGTATGCGGCCTTCAATGCTGCTATGGCGGAGATCAAAAAACATGGCTCCTACGAGGTGCCGGTGCATCTGCGTAACGCGCCAACCAAATTGATGAAGGAACTCGGTTACGGTAAGGCCTACCGTTATACCCATGATGAACCCGATGCCTATGCCGCCGGTGAAAACTATTTCCCCGAGGATATGGGTGAGCGGCGCTACTATCACCCGGTCCCGCGTGGACTGGAGAGCAAAATTACCGATAAGCTGAGCCACTTGCGCGAGTTGGATAGGCAGGCGCGGGCAGGTGAAGAGAAGAGTTCATCATGAACCAGCTGGTGATGGTGGCAGCAGGCGGTGCCATCGGTTCGGTGTTGCGTTTCCTCATGTCCGGCTGGGTCTACTCCGTCGCTGGGCGTGGTTTTCCTTACGGCACACTGGCGGTTAATGTTGTAGGCTCCCTGCTGATGGGGCTGCTGGCGGTGGTACTGATTGAGCGGATGGCACTTGCCCCGGAGTGGCGAGCGCCCATTTTGATTGGGGTGCTGGGCGGTTTTACCACCTTCTCTACCTTTTCGATTGAGACGTTGGCGTTGATCGACGCGGGTGAGCACCTCAAGGCTGTTAGTAATATGGTGTTGAGCCTGTTGCTCTGTGTGGGGGGCTGTTGGCTGGGGGTGATTGTCGGTCGGCAGCTATAATATGCCCGTGACTGGCACAGCCCTAAGGAACCTCTGAATAACCCCTCCGCGCCCAAAGCACTTCGTGGTGAGCTTGTTGAGCCATGAAAGAGGGTGTTTAGTAATCAATATGTTACGTCACCAGCCCTTCGACAGGCTCAGGGCGAACGGGGTTGTTCAGAGTCTGCCAAAATATAATGTATCAAGTTGCATAGTTGTTATAAATATTTGAATTAAATGAATAAACGAAAGGTAAAAAAATGCTCGACCCACGCCTGATCAGAAATGAATTGCATGAGACTGCTGCCAAGCTGGCAACACGTGGTTTTACCCTTGATGTGGCCAAGCTGGAGGCGCTGGAGACACAGCGCAAGGCGGTGCAGATGCGTACCCAGGAGTTGCAGAGTGATCGCAACAGTCGCTCCAAGGCGATTGGCCAGGCCAAGGCCAAGGGCGAAGATGTGGCGCCGTTGATGGCGGCGGTTGGCAAGCTCGGTGATGAACTCAAAGAGGCCGAGCAGACGCTGAGTGATATTCAGCAGGAGATGGAGACCATTCTGCTGAGCGTGCCCAACATCCCCCATGAATCAACCCCGCTGGGTAAGTCAGAGGAGGAGAACGTCGAGCTGCGGCGCTGGGGCGCACCACGTCAGTTCGACTTCGAGCCGAAGGACCATGTCGATGTAGGTGAGGCATCCGGCCAGCTCGATTTTGATACCGCCGCCAAGATCACCGGCTCGCGCTTTGCTGTGATGAGTGGTGCGCTGGCACGTATGCATCGTGCGCTGATCCAGTTCATGCTCGACCTGCACAGTGGTGAACATGGTTATACCGAGACCTACGTTCCCTATCTGGTAAATAAAGAGTCGCTGCGTGGTACCGGCCAGCTGCCCAAGTTTGCCGAGGATCTTTTTAAGCTCCAGGGCGAGCAAGAGTACTACCTGATCCCCACCGCCGAGGTGCCGGTCACCAACATCGTCCGTGATGTGATCGTGGATGATGCCTACATGCCACGTAAGTTTGTCTGCCATACACCCTGCTTCCGTAGCGAGGCGGGTTCCTATGGCCGTGATACGCGCGGCATGATCCGTCAGCATCAGTTTGAAAAGGTGGAGCTGGTGCAGATCGTGCGGGCGCAGGAGTCCTATCAGGCACTCGAGGCGCTGACCGGTCACGCCGAAACGGTATTGCAGAAATTAAACCTGCCTTATCGGGTCATGGCGCTCTGCAGCGGCGATATTGGCTTTTCCAGCGCCAAGACCTATGACCTTGAGGTGTGGCTGCCGGGGCAGCAGAAGTATCGTGAGATCTCCTCATGCAGCAACTTCGAGGATTTCCAGGCGCGTCGTCTGCAGGCACGCTGGCGTAACCCAGAGACCGGTAAACCGGAACTGGTGCATACGGTGAATGGCTCTGGTCTGGCCGTTGGCCGTACCCTGGTAGCGATACTGGAAAACTATCAGCAGGCCGATGGTTCGGTGACGGTGCCAGAGGTATTGCTGCCTTACATGGGTGGCGTGACGGTTATCTGTTAGCATATAAATTCAACCCCCCCTCTCTCATCAAACGATGAGAGGGGTGATGAACTCCCTCCCTTCTGACAGGACCGCTTCATGGACTACCTACCGATCTTCATAGATATCAAAAAGCGTCCGGTGCTGGTTGTTGGCGGCGGTGAGATTGCGGCACGCAAGGTGAGCCTGCTGTTGCGAGCGCAGGCCAGCGTGGTGGTGGTGGCACCGCAGCTGGGCAGCATATTGCAACAGCAGCTTGATGATGGGGTGATCAGCCAGCTCAAAACAACCTATCAACCGTCTCAGCTGGCTGGTTGTGCGTTGGTGATTGCAGCAACCAATGATGGTGCGTTGAATGCCACAATATCAAACGATGCCAAGCAGTTAGGGCTGCCTGTTAATGTGGTGGATCACCCCGAACTCTGCACCTTTATTCTGCCGTCGATCATCGACCGCTCGCCCGTTATTGTGGCGGTCTCGACGGGGGGAAGTTCGCCGGTGCTGGGGCGGTTGTTGCGCGCCCGTCTGGAGACCTTGATCCCGGCCGCCTATGGCCGATTGGCGGAGCTGGCGGGGCGTTTTCGTGGGCCGGTGAAAAATCGCTTCAACAGTTTTAATCAGCGCCGCCGTTTTTGGGAGGAGCAGCTGCAAGGCAGTGTTGCCGAACTGGCCTATGCCAACAAATGGCAAGAGGCGGAGGCGGCGTTGCAACAGGCTATTGATCGTGCTGACGTAGGTGAGTTGGAGAAGGGCGAGGTCTATCTGGTGGGTGCCGGTCCCGGTGATCCCGACCTGCTCACCTTTCGGGCGTTACGTCTGATGCAGCAGGCCGACGTGGTGCTCTATGATCGGTTGGTATCACCACAGATACTCGATCTGGTGCGGCGCGAGGCGGAGCAGATCTACGTCGGCAAAAAGCGCGCCTTCCATGCCGTGCGGCAAGAGGATATTAATCAGCAGCTGATCGAGCTGGCCAAACAGGGTAAGCGGGTGTTGCGTCTGAAAGGCGGTGATCCATTTATCTTTGGCCGAGGCGGTGAGGAGATTGCCGGTCTGGCGGCGGAGGGGATTCCGTTTCAGGTGGTGCCAGGGGTGACGGCAGCGGCGGGATGCGCCAGCTATGCCGGCATTCCGCTGACCCATCGCGACTACGCCCAGTCGGTGATCTTTGTCACCGGCCAGCTCAAGGATGGCACGGTTGATCTGGAGTGGCAGACGCTGGTGCAGCCGCGCCAGACCGTGGTGGTTTATATGGGATTGGCCGGGCTCGACATCATCTGCCAACAGCTGATTGCCCATGGCATGAGTGCCGATATGCCCGCCGCGTTGGTGCAGCAGGGCACCACCCAGCAGCAGCGCGTCTATACCGGCACTGTCACCACACTGAATCAAATTGTGGCTGACAATGAGATCCACGCGCCAACACTGCTGATCATCGGTGAGGTAGTAAAACTGCACGAGCAGTTGGCGTGGTTCAAACCAGCGTAGGGTGCGCTGTGCGCACGGACACTGTTGGAGGACGGCAATGTGCGCACAGCGCACCCTACGTCAATAGTGGTTGTATATCAATATAGAGGCAGCCGCATGCTGATGATCTCCAACAACGTCTCCATCCCCGATAACGAGATCGAGATCAGCGCCATCCGTGCCCAGGGCAGTGGTGGCCAGAACGTCAACAAGGTCTCATCCGCGATCCATCTGCGTTTTGATATCAACGCCTCATCGCTGCCCGACTTTTATAAAGAGCGGTTGCTGAATCTGCGTGATCAGCGCATCACCAAGGAGGGGGTGATCATCATCAAGGCGCAGCAGTTCCGCTCTCAGGAGAAAAATCGCGAAGAGGCGCTGCAACGGCTCCAGGCCTTTATTCGCGCTGCTGCCGTTGTGCAGCGGACCCGCCGGGCCACCCAGCCAACCCGTGCCTCCAAGACCCGGCGGCTGGAGGGCAAGAAGCGCCAGGGGCAGATAAAGGCCGGGCGTGGCCGGGTCACAGATGATTGAAGTGGCGTCAGGATTTTAATTTACCCACCTCAAAGGCGCGGGGTTCACGCCCATTCTGTGCGATAATGCGCGCCACTTTTGACCTTAATTCCAGGACACTCCCGTGATCACAACAGCCAATATCACCATGCAGTTTGGTGCCAAGCCACTCTTTGAAAATATCTCGGTCAAGTTTGGTGGCGGTAACCGCTACGGGCTGATTGGTGCCAACGGTTGTGGCAAGTCAACCTTTATGAAAATCCTCGGTGGTGATCTGGTGCCAACGGCGGGCAACATCTCGGTGGATGTTAACCAGCGGGTCGGTAAGTTGCGTCAGGAGCAGTTTGCCTTTGAAGAGTTCACGCCGATCGACACCGTGATCATGGGCCATACCGAGTTGTGGCGGGTAAAGCAGGAGCGTGACCGTATCTATTCACTGCCTGACATGAGCGAAGAGGAGGGGATGCGGGTAGCGGAGCTGGAGGTGGAGTTTGCCGAGATGGATGGTTATACCGCCGAATCACGTGCGGGCGAATTGCTGCTGGGGGTTGGCATACCTATTGAGCAGCACCTTGGTTTGATGAGCGCGGTGGCACCCGGTTGGAAGTTACGCGTGCTGCTGGCGCAGGCGCTGTTTGCCGATCCTGACATCATGTTGTTGGATGAGCCGACGAATAACCTCGACATCAATACTATCCGCTGGCTCGAAACGGTGCTAAATGAGCGCAACAGCACCATGATCATCATCTCCCATGACCGCCATTTTTTGAACAGCGTCTGCACCCACATGGCCGATCTTGACTACGGCGAGCTGCGCCTCTATCCCGGTACCTATGATGATTACATGATGGCAGCCACCCAGGTGCGTGAGCGCCTGCTTTCTGAGAACGCCAAGAAAAAGGCGCAGATCTCCGAGCTACAGAACTTTGTCAGCCGCTTCTCTGCCAACGCCTCCAAGGCCAAACAGGCCACGTCACGTGCGCGGCAGATCGATAAAATCCAGCTGGATGAGGTTAAACCTTCAAGCCGTGTGAATCCCTACATCCGTTTTGAACAGGATAAAAAACTCTACCGTCTGGCGCTGGAGGTGGAGGGGTTAAGCAAAAGCTATGATGACAAGCCGCTCTTCAAAAATCTTAACCTGATGATTGAGGTAGGTGAGCGCGTGGCCATCATCGGCCCCAACGGTATTGGTAAAACCACGTTGCTGCGAGCAGTAGTGGGCGACAATATGGTGCCTACCAGCGGCAGTGTAAAGTGGTCAGAAAACTGCAACATCGGCTATTTTGCCCAGGATCACGCCTCAGAGTTTGCCCAGGATATGACACTGTTTGAGTGGATGAGCCAGTGGCGTCGTCCCAGTGATGATGACATGGCGATCCGTGGCATCCTGGGGCGACTGCTCTTCTCATCGGATGAGACAGGAAAATCAGTGAAAGTGGTATCGGGTGGTGAAGAGGGGCGATTGTTATTTGGCAAGTTGATGTTACAACGCCCTAACATTCTGGTAATGGATGAACCCACCAACCATTTGGATATGGAGTCCATAGAGTCGCTCAATCTGGCGCTGGATAACTATCCAGGTACCTTGCTTTTTGTCAGCCATGACCGCGAGTTCGTCTCATCACTGGCGACCAGGATCATAGAGTTAACACCTTACGGCGTCACAAACTTCAGTGGTAGCTACGAAGAGTACCTGCGTAGCCAGGGTGTGTGAGGCAGCGGCTCTGTTTTTTTGAATGAGTAGGGTGGGGGCTGTTTTACCTCCACCCTGTGTGGTGGCTTAGCTTTTTTTGATCTGCTCAGCCTGAATAGCAGTGCCAGTGATATATACCATGGCCAGGCCTCTAAAAATAATGTCGATAACTTCGCCCATTCCCCTTTCTGGACTATTCCATATTTCAATACACAACTACAATCCAGTCAGGCGGCAGGTGACCCTGTTTGCACCCCTATAGGCAGTATCTGGGGTGTTACCAGCAACATCTACTGCAGGCGCCTCACCTCATTCATCACCTTCTGATTAGCTTCAATGAGTTCCCGGTTGCCCGCTGCGTATTGGTTGGAACGGCGGGCGAACTGTTCTGCTCTGTTTAAATCACCCGCGGCAAGTTGGAGTGTGGCAAGCCTGTGCCAGGCATACGCATTGCGTGGTTCAATACGCACGGCACGCTCGACCTGGGCAATAGCACCGCTGAGGTTGCCGCTCTGTTGCAGCGTTTCGGCTTGTGCTAATAGTTGGACTGAAACAGCGCTGCGTTGGGCAGGTTGAGATTGAGGTTGAGCAGGTTGGGTAGGCTGAGCCGGTCGGGCAGGCTGGGTTTGAACCGGTTGCGGTTGAGTCGGTTGAGTCGGTTGAGCAGGTTGAGTGGTTTGAATGGGGATGTTGCTGCAACCTGCGGCACCTATTGTAATGCTGACCAGTAGATAGAGTCCGGCTCTGCTCTTGGTTATCTGATTAGCCATTATTCAAACCACCCTTTCACATTATCAAGCAAATTATTAAGCGTATCTTCGACAGCGCTACGGGCACAAAGGGCATCCTCATTAGGGGCGGTGTCGTTGATGAAGGGGAGTAGCCGGGCGCTATCATTGCAGCCATTGTCCGCTCGTAGTCCGGTGGTGCGGTCGATACGTACCATCTCGATATCAACAGGTAGTGGTTGTTCACCACGACTGAGGTTGATGCGGGTCATGATGTCGGCCCAGACTTGCAGTGCACCACTGGCACCAGTAAGACCGGTGACCTTGTTGTCATCGCTGCCCATCCAGACGACACCGACGTATTCACTGCCAAAACCCGCAAACCAGCTGTCGCGTAGATCATTGGTGGTACCGGTTTTGCCTCCCAGCTCAATATCGGCCGGTATGCGTTGGGCAACGTTGGCGCCGGTGCCACTGCGCAGGGCTTCACGGAGCGCGTAGTTGATTAAGTAGACGTGTGGTACGGAGAGGCGCTGTTCGGTATCCATGGCAAAGTGTTGCAGCGGTTTGCCATCCTGGGTCAGCACTTCACGTACCGCCCGTAGCTGGGTGTAGAAACCCTGATCGGCGAGTGTCTGGTACATCTGTGCCATTTCAAGTGGGGAGAGATCCACTGCGCCAAGCAGCACTGATGGGTAGGCGGGTATAGTGGCTTCTATGCCAAGTGTACGCAGTGTTCTGATCACTTGATTAACACCCAGCGCCATACCCAGATTCACCGCCGCCAGATTATAGGAGTGGGCCAAGGCATCGATCAGCGGCACAGCGCCGTGGCTGATACGGTCGTAGTTTTCAGGTGCCCAGACCTTGTCGTTGCCGGGCTGCTTGAGTTGCAGCGGCTCATCGTTGAGCAGTGTTGTCAGGGTATAGGTTTGTGGTTGCATCAACGCCGTGAGGTAGAGTGCAGGTTTAACCAGTGATCCGATCGGGCGACGGATATCAAGGGCGCGATTAAAACCATCAAAACGCACGTCGCGACCACCCACAACGGCACTTACCTCGCCACTGCCAACACGGCTGATCACCACGCTGCCCTGGAGTAAGTTGGCCTTTAATTTACGGGACTGTTCAAGTTTTTCGGTCCAGCGCACCAGCGCCTGTTCAGCGGTGCGCTGGGCGATTGGGTCGAGTGTAGTGAAGATACGCAGCCCTTCGCTACGCAGATCCTCTTCCTGATAATCTTTCTGTAACTGCCTCTTCACCAGGTCGATAAAGGCCGGGTGCAGACCCGTGCCGCGCACCGGTTTGGGGATAACGCCCAGTGATGCCTGCTTGGCGGGCAATGCCTTTTCCTGTTTGATCAAGCCGTCCGCCAGCAGGGTGTCAATAATCTGGTTACGCCGTTCCAATGCCCGTTTTGGTGAACGGCGCGGATCGTAGTAGGTGGGGCCGCGCAGGATTGCTACCAGCATCGCTGATTCTGGCAGTGTCAGCTCCTGTACTGGTTTATTGAAATAGAATTGTGCTGCCAGGCCGAATCCATGAATCGCGCGCGCGCCATCCTGACCGAGGTAGATCTCGTTGGCATAGGCCTCGAGAATATCACTCTTGCTGTAGTGGTACTCCAGCAGCAGCGCCATCAGTGCCTCGTTAACCTTGCGCCAGAGGGTGCGTTCATTGTTAAGGTAGAAATTTTTTACCAGCTGCTGGGTGAGTGTGCTGCCCCCTTGAACCACATGGCCAGCCCGTATGTTGCTCCAGGCGGCGCGGGCAATACCGGTGACATCAACGCCGTAGTGCTCCTGAAAATTGCGATCCTCAACGGCTTGCAGGGCACTGATCAGCTCGGGCGGCAGGTCGCTGAGCTTCACCAGGATACGATCCTCTTTTTGCGCCGGATAGATGCTGCCAATCTCCATTGGCTGCAGGCGGGCCAGGGTGAGTGACTTGCCATTACGTTTGTTGGTGAGCGATGTCACACGATTCTGGTCAATTGTCAGGCGCAACGAACGGGCGGGTTCCTCACCATCCCAGTGGGTAAAAGCGCGGCTGGAAATGACAAAGGTATTGCCGGTACGATAGTAACTGCCCGGAGCGATACCATCACTGGAACGTTGATAACCGATGAGTTTTAACTCACTCTCCAGCGACTCAGATGATAGTGGTGCCTGCGGGTACAGCTCCAGCGCCCGTGCATAGACCCGGGATGGAATGGCCCAGCGTTTCCCCTCAAATTTTTGTTGTACCAGATGGTCAAGGTAAAGCACATACACAGTCAGTACCACCATGGCAGGCAGTACCATTGCCAGTAAAAAAGCGGGCAAAAGACGGCGTTTAGATGGGGTGGATGAAGAGGTGCGACGGGTGCGGCGTGTAGGTGGTTTGGACATGAGGGGTATTATAACTGTGTCGCTGCGGCGGCGATAGCGCCGCCGTTACATCGCCAGCGTCATGACGTTACCGGGCACAGCCATCTTATATATGAGTTGCTGGAGGCTACGCCTGTGCTGAGAGTGTTAATAGCGCGCAGGCAGCCGTTCATTAATGACAATACGCTTGTGATCAACACTAATATAACCGCCATTGGTCAGGTCTTTTAGAATCTTGGAGACCATCTCGCGTGAAGATCCAACCCGGTCGGCGATATCCTGTTGCGTTAACTTTTCATCAATTAACAGCTTATCGCCCGACTGTTGGGCCAGGCTCAACAAGGTTTTGGCGACACGGCCGTAAACATCCATTAACGCCAGGCTTTTAACGTTGTCGGTCAGCGTGCGGATGCGGTGGCTCAAATCCTTGATCAGGGTGATGGCGATGCTGGGGTTGGCTGCCAGGATATCTTTAAATGCCTGTTTGGTAATAATTGCAAAAGTACAGGGTTCTGTAGTCATTACCGAAGCAGAGCGTTCGGCGTCGTCAATCAGCGCCAGTTCACCAAAATATTCACCCGGTACCTGCTGGCTCAGGATAACCTCTCGGCCGCGGTCATCGCTCAGGTAGACTTTGACTTTGCCTTTTAAAATGATATAGAGCGAGTCCGTGGCATCACCCTCGGTGATCAAGACGCTGTTTTTGGCATAATTGCGCGTCACAATATGGGGGCGAACAGCCTCCAGCTCATCACCATCCAGGGCCGCAAACAGTGGCACGCGCTTTAATGTGGCAGATAAATCATCAGAAATATTGTGGTGCATTACTCTATACCTTTGGTTACATGCCTGAGAATTGGATAATGGTTGCGCCCCCAGCCATCTATTCAACAGCGCCTCAGTGTAGCCTAGAATCCCATCACATACCGGCATCATTGCTTGCACAAGCAGACCCCGCTCGGCAAAATGTTCACTCCCGTTGGATTGCATACCCATAACGAGCCATACCCTTAATGCCTGATCAACGCCGTCGTTTTAGCAGAACAGTAGCGCTTAGCAAGGTACTGCTGTTAGGCCTATCCACAGCGGTCATTGGCCTGTTGAGCTATTTTCTACCTTTTGGGCTGGATTGGGAAGAAAACATCGGTCTGGAAACCCTATATACACTGCGTGGCCACCGTGTGCCCCCGGCGGACGTTGTGCTTGTATCTATAGACAAAGGCTCTGCTGATCGTTTGGGATTGATCAATAATCCGGCCCAGTGGCCACGGGAGATGCATGCACAGATTATAGACCAGCTGGCCGAGGCAGGGGCCACTGTGGTGGCATTTGATGTTTTTTTTAAAGAACCACGGGATCCGAAAACAGATCAGCTGCTGGTGGATGCCACCCGGCGGGCCGGAAACGTACTGTTGTTTGCTTATCTTAAACGTGAAATCAGGGACAACAGCAGCAGTGATATCTATGTGGAGCAGCTGGTGCCGCCTTTTCCCGCACTTGCAGAGGCGGCCAGTGGTGTCGCGCCTTTTGTTTTACCCAAGGTCCCCATACGTGTTAGTCAGTTCTGGAGCTTTCATACCTCTGCCGGCGATGTTGCAACACTGCCCGTTGTGGCGCTGGAGCGTTATACCGCACCAGCCGTCAGGCAGTGGTTGCGGCAGCTGGCGAGTGATGATGCTGCGTTAATGCAGCAGTTACTGGAAAAAAAGATAGTGAATGAAGACGCCACCGGATTTAATCCCGGTGCGCGTGAAATACTGCTTACACATCCCGTCCTTTTGAGAAAAATAAAACAGAACATCTCTCGGTCAGTGTTATCCGGCGATGCAAACAAGAAGCAGGTCGAAGCGCTACTGACTACATATACCGGGGGAAATAGACCTTATTTAAATCTGTATGGCCCGCCCCACACCATACCTACCATAGAGTATGCCGATGTATTGAGGGGGGATGCTGAGACACTTGCCCAGTTCAAAGGCAAAGTAGTGTTTGTAGGTTTTGCAGAAAATCGCCAGCCCGAACAGAAAGATGGATTTTTCACCGTCTACTCCCAGCCAAATGGTGTCGATGTAAGTGGCGTGGAGATTGCCGCCACTACATTTGCCAATATCCTGGAAGGGACAACCCTTCAGCCCCTGTCAGCAACCGCCTTTATGTTATCAATAGTGGCGTATGGGTTTTTTATTGCAGGGGTAGGGCGGTTACCGTCATCCCTGTTGATAGTGATTGGCAGCGGTACTATCGCGGGACTCTACCTGATGACAGCCTCGATCCTGTTTAATGTGGCCAATATATGGCTGCCCTGGGTGGTGCCGCTGTTTATTCAAACACCGATTGCATTAGTCGTCTCACTGCTCTGTCGTTATGGTGATGTGCATCGCAGCCAGCAACAGATACATCAGGCATTCAGCCACTATGTACCACGCAATGTAGCAGACCATTTTGCAGACAACGCCACTCCCATCACAGCCACCGGCCAGTTAATGTATGGCATCTGCCTGGCAACGGATGCAGAGCGTTATACCCATCTGGCAGAAAAGCTTGCCCCCCACGTATTAAGTGATTTGATGAACGCCTATTACGAAGTACTCTTTGCACCGGTGCGCGCCCATCACGGCATCGTCTCCGATGTTATCGGTGATGCAATGTTAGCGCTCTGGTCCTCACCACAGCCGGAGCCACAGTTGCGGCAACAGGCGTGTGAAGCCGCGCTTGATATTGCTGCTGCTGCGGTTAAATTCAGTCAACAGCAAAACAGGGTATTGCATACACGTATAGGTCTTCATGCCGGGGAGATGATGATCGGAAACATCGGCGCGCTGGACCATTACGAATATCGTGCAGTGGGTGATATCGTTAATACTGCGTCACGTATTCAGGGGTTGAATAAACAGCTCGGCACTAACGTCATCGCCTCGGAAGAGGTGCTGCAAAACGTAACGGGAATAGTCACGCGAAAATTGGGGCGTTTTATATTGGTAGGTAAAGAGCAGGCCGTCACCCTTTATGAGTTGCTGGGTTATACCGGCCAGCACTCAATGGCAGCGCAGGTTTTATGCGCTGACTTTGAACTGGCACAGGCGCTGTTTTTTTCACAGGCATGGAATGAGTCACTAATCATGTTCCAGCGCCTGACCATGCGTTACCCAGAGGATGGCCCCAGTGCTTTTTATCTAAAACTCTGTCAGCGTTATGTGCAGACACCACCTGTTGCGTGGCGTGGTGCAGTAGAGATGTCATTAAAATGATTCTGCTCTCATTGCAAAAAATACCTAATGGATTATTGCTTTGAACGGGCAGAAGATTTTAACCTGAACTCTTAACGTACATGGTTCTAAGGGGGGCGTCTCAGAAAGCGGAAAATAAAGCACGTTAAGACGGTGGTAGTGGTCGCAACGGCTTGGCGCTGCTGCGCCAGAGGCAATCCCAGTCAGGTTTATGTGCTCCCACCCCAGTGGCGACAGGTATTGCAACAGTGCGTCATCGATGGTCTGGCTGTGGCTGCGCAGAGTACTGGTGACACGTTCCTAATAGACTATGCCACTACAAGGTCGGCGTGGCCGCCGTGTTTGTTTACGGCCTCGAGCAAGGCAGGCTCGAGCTTGACACGGGTCTGCTTGCAGGCTGCCTCAGTGGTCGGTCGGCGATTCCAGCATCAAGATCAACGTACCACCCTCAACCGTGATGCTCAGCGTAGCCTGGCCGTGAGCATGGACTTCGGCGGCGAACACCAGGGCGGAATCCATGCAAAGCGCCAGCAGGGCGACCAATCGAATATGCGCATTCATGTCGGTTTGCTCCTGTGGAGGGTCAAGCTTCAAACCAGTTCGGTCTCAATCTCTTCCGGTCTCAGTTGTTCCCAGACCGGGAACGGGTCGGGCAAGTTCACCCAGCCCGCGCGCCCTAGCGCCATTTCGGCATCGGTCAGGCAGCACGCGTCGAGCTTGGCGCGAATCTCGGCTTCATCCATATCCATGCCGATGAACACCAGCTCCTGCCGCCGGTCGCCCCATTCGCCGGTCTGCTTGGCTGCGATGCTGGCGCGGTAACCGGTATCATCCGGCCATTCGGATTCATCCACCGCGCTCCACCACAGCCCCGCCGCGCCGTGGCGACAAACTCCGCCTGCCTGCGACCACGAACCGGCGAAATCAGCCCTGCTGGCGAGCCAGAACCAGCCCTTGGAGCGGATCACACCATCCCACTCGCTATGGATCAGATCCCAAAATCGTTGCGGATGGAAAGGGCGCCGGGCGCGGTAAACGAAACTCGCGATGCCGTATTCCACCGTCTCCGGAATGTGTTCGCCACGCATTTCCTGAAGCCAGCCCGGCGCTTGGGAAACCTGCTCAAAATTGAACAGGCCCGTCTCAAGCACCGCTTCCAGCGGCACTTTGCCGAATTGAGCCACATGCAGTTTGGCGCGTGGATTGAGTGCGCTCAGGATGGAGAGGAGACGCAGCAGATCGCTCTCGCTCACCAGGTCGGCCTTGTTGATGACGATGACGTCGCAGAATTCAATCTGGTCGATGAGGAGATCCACCACCGTTCGGTCGTCTTCCTCGCCCAGAGACTCACCTCGTTCGCGGATGGAGTCGCTGGAACCATAGTCCTGCAGAAAGTTGAAGGCATCCACCACGGTCAGCATGGTGTCCAGCCGTGCAACCTTGGATAGGGATATGCCGTCCTCATCCTCGAAGGTAAAGGTCTCTGCCACCGGCAGCGGCTCGGAGATGCCGGTGGATTCGATCACCAACTGATCGAAGCGGCCCTCCTTCGCAAGCTTGGCGACTTCCAGCAGCAGGTCTTCGCGCAGGGTGCAGCAAATGCAGCCATTGCTCATCTCGACGATCTTTTCTTCGGTGCGGGAGAGTTCCGCGCCCCCTTCGCGCACCAGTTCAGCGTCGATGTTCACCTCGCTCATGTCGTTGACGATCACCGCCACCCGTCTACCCTCACGGTTGTTGAGGATGTGATTGAGCAGCGTTGTTTTGCCGGCACCGAGAAAACCGGACAACACGGTGACGGGCAAGCGTTGGTCTTGATTGGGTTTCATGCGTGGTTTTCCTTCCGGACGGGCTGTGCCCGACAGCGTCCCGCCGCCAGCGCGGCAGCGAGGGGTTTGAGTCTAAGCATGGCGATTCCTTTTCTGGTTGACTAAAGCGGGGGGATAAAAACTTTTACGTCGTCACGCAGCTTGCGAACGCCCAGCGGATTTGATCCTCGGGCAGATGGCGGCCGATGAACACCATGACGTTCTCGCGGGTCTCGTCTTCCCGCCATGGCCGTAACTCGGTGCCGCCCATAATCATGTGCACACCCTGGAAGGCGATCTTGTGTGGATTTCCCGCCAGATTCAGTATCCCCTTGTAGCGCAGCAGGTCAGCGCCCAACGTCGTGGCCAGCACGTCCAGGGCGGCGTTCAAGCGATCGGGATCGTAGGCCCGCGTCTCGCGAATGACGAAGGATTTCACCTCGTCGTCGTGTTCGTGGCTCACGTCTGCCAGGAAATCTGGCTCGATCTCCAGGATGTCGTCCAGGTTGAAGCCGCGCACATTCAGCAGGTCGGCCAGATCGGTCTGGCCGGGATGCGCGCGCTGGATCGTGGCGCGACGGTTCATGCCGCGCAGCCGCTCTAGCAGCCGGTTGTAATCGTCCTCGTCAACCAGATCGGTCTTGGAGACCAGTATGCGGTCGGCAAAACCCACCTGTTCCTGAGCTTCGTGGTTTTCATCCAGCTGCCGCATGGCGTGTTTGGCATCCACTATGGTAACCACGGCATCCAGGCGGTAGGCCTCACGCACGGCGTCGTCCACGAAAAAGGTCTGCGCCACGGGGGCGGGATCGGCAAGCCCAGTGGTTTCGATAATGACGTGTTCGAAGTCGAGCTTGCCCGCCGCGCGCTGCTCCCCGATCTCGTTAAGGATACGGACGAGGTCGCCGCGCACGGTGCAGCAGATACAGCCGTTGTTCATCACGACCACCTGCTCAGTGGATTCCACCAGCAGATCGTTGTCGATGCCCACTTCGCCGAACTCATTTTCGATAACAGCGATCTTGCGACCGTGGTTTTCCGACAGGATACGATTGAGTAGCGTGGTTTTACCAGCGCCGAGAAAGCCGGTGAGTACGGTAACTGGGATAAGTTCATTCATGGTCAGTGCCTCCAGTCGCTCCCGGCATCCTGCCTCCCGCGACACTAGCACGTCCCTGTGCGTCGTAAGCGATTTGTGGGTTGTAGATCTTTTTCGTTTCCAGAAAGTCGAGAGAAAAGCTCGTTTCGCCTGGCTTCCATTCCAGCGCACGGAAAAAACACGAACGGTAGCCCACATGGCAGGAGGCGCCGCCGGTCAGTTCCACTTCGATGAGCAGACAATCTTGATCGTCGTCAATTAGGATGCGTTTCACGACCTGCGCTTGTCCCGACTGTTCGCCTTTTTTCCAGAGTGTCCGCCGGGCGCGGGAGTAGTAATGCGCCAGTCCGGTTTCCAGTGTCCTGGCGAGCGCCTCCCGATTCATCCAGCCCAGCATGAGCACTTCATGCGTCAGCCACTCCTGGGTGACGCAGGGGATCAGCCCGGCCGCCTCGAAAAGTGGCATGAAGCGCGCGCCTTCCTCGATTTCAAACAACGTGCCGCGTGGCGGGAGTTCCATTTTTGCCTCCAGTCAATTCAGGTTTAATATCCAAAAGCCACTACCGCCACGCCGCCAAAAAGCAGCGCGAACTGCTCCGCGAAGTCCCGTGGTTTGCGGTATTTTTGCAATGCCGGCACCAGGTCGGCCACAGCGATGTAAATGAAGCTCGCTGCCGCCAGCGCGAGCAGATAGGGAATCGCCCCCTGCACGTCCTGCAGGACGATATAGCCCAGCAGGCCGCCCAGCACCGCCATCGAACCCGACAAGGCATTGAGCAGCAGCGCGCGGCGACGACTGTAGCCCGCGGCGAGCAGCACCATAAAGTCACCTACCTCCTGCGGGATTTCGTGGGCGATCACCGCCGTGGCGGTGGCGATTCCCAAGGCGGGATCCTGGAGAAAGGCGGCGGCGATCAGCACGCCATCCACGAAGTTGTGCAGCCCGTCGCCCAGCACGATGATGAGGCCGGTGGGAGGGGGTGCGTCCACCACGCCTTGGTGCGCGTGGTCGTGCCGCCACAGGGCGGTCTTCTCTAGGGCGAAGAACAGAAAGATGCCGGCCAGCACCGTCGCCCCCACGTCATGCAATGGCAGTTGACTGGCGGCTTCGGGCAGGATGTCCAGAAAGGCGGCGGCGAGCAGTACCCCTACCGAGAAACTCACCAGACGCGGCGCCCAGCGCGCCAGCACCGTCAACGACAGCAAGCCAGCGGCAAGGACACTGAGGATGCCGCCCGCCAGGGTAGCCAGGAAAATCCAGGTGAGGGTCATGGCAGATGACGACGGACAGGTGTCGGCGCAACGATGGGTGTGGCGGAATGGTGGAAAACAGATTTCATGACACAGCGAATCACTTTTATGTAACAAAGTTGCATTCTACAGGCGAAGGCCAGATGAATGCAACTAAGTTGCGTTTAGCGTGGCTGGCAATCCGCGCAGGTGCCGCGCAGTGATATGTCGGCTTCCTCGAAGTGGAAGCGGGGCGGCAGGGCGAGCACGAGGGTGGGTTGAATCGCTGTCAGGCAGTACATCTTGTTGCATTGGGTGCACTGGAAGTGGGCGTGACCATGTGTATCGTTGCCGACTGCGCTGAAACGCCATGCCTGGTCGTGGCCTTCTATCTTGTGCGCGAGTCCCCGCCCCACCAGCCAGTCCAGCACGCGATAAAGGGTGACACGGTCGATAGCGCCACCCGCAGCGAGCCCAGCCTCGATCTCGGCATGGGAAAGCGGACGCTCGGCCACGAACAGTGCTTCCAGAGTCCGCCAGCGTGCATCCGTGACGCGCTCGTTCAATTCGGCAATGGCAGTTTTAGCGCGTTCCCGCGTGGATAAGGTCATGGTGGTATTCAGTGGTAAGGTATGCAACAAGGTAACACATCGGAGCCAGAGATCGAAGAGAGTAGGCGAACGGGGGCAGGTCTACCAAGTGTGCTACTCACCACGAGTGAATAGCCGAAATGGGATGGCTTGGCCTTAACATACGATTTTTTCTGTTTTCTGAGACGCGCCCCTCTAGAAAGTGGATCTATGAGCTGAGTGATTTTGGGGTGCGGCGACGAATTTAGTGCTTTTTTGTGAAAAATATTTATAATCTCCCTCTCTTTTTTTATTAGCCAAGGTTGATACTCCCATGATGAAAGTTGCTCAGGAAGTGCGTGCAGGTCAGGTAATTATGGTCGGTAACGATCCGATGGTGGTGCTGAAGGCTGATTTTAATAAGTCCGGTCGTAACTCTGCCGTTGTGAAGATGAAGATGAAAAATCTGCTCAATGGCGCGGCGATGGAGACTGTTTACCGTGCTGATGATAAGTTTGAACAGGTAATCCTGGATACCAAAGAGGTTACCTACTCCTATTTTGCTGATCCGATGTATGTCTTTATGGATGGCGATTACGAACAGTATGAGATTGAAGCTGAAAACGTCGAAGATGCGCTGAAGTACCTCGAAGATGGAATGCCGTGTGAAGTGGTCTTCTATAACGGTAAGGCGATCTCCGTTAACCTGCCAACCACCCTGGTTCGTGAAGTTATCTACACAGAACCCGCCGCTAAAGGGGATACCTCTGGCAAGGTGATGAAACTGGCTAAATTGCCTTCTGGCTATGAACTTTCGGTTCCTGCCTTTGTTGAAATTGGCGATAAAATCGAAATTGACACCCGTACTGATGAGTACCGCAGCCGCGCCAAATAGTACTCATTAAAACCGCGTTGTAGTTAAGAGGCCTGCTACTGCCCCCAGTAGTGGGCCTTTTAATGTGTTGGATACGGTTGATAAGAGTGTCGGGCGATGTACAGCCCCTGGCTTTACAGGGTTATCGCCCCTGTGAGGGTGATAATGCCTAACACTGCAAAAATAAGCGCAGCGATGCCGTGCACTACGTTGAGCGGGATGTGTTGGACTATTTTTTCACCAAATATGACCGCAGGCACGTTGGCTATCATCATGCCAAGGGTGGTGCCTGCCACCACGGCCACTATGTGTTGGTATTGAGCGGCCAGGGCGATGGTGGCAATTTGGGTTTTGTCGCCCATTTCAGCCAGAAAAAAGAGGATGAGCGTAGTGCCAAATATACCGAAGTGAGTGAGCTGGCTCTGTTTGTCATCGAGTTTGTCGGGGATTAATATCCAGATGGCCATGGCAATAAAGGATGCCCCCAGTGCCCAGCGTAATATTTCAGCACTGAAAAACGTGCTGAGCCACCCCCCTAATGCCCCAGCCGCCGCATGATTGGCGAGGGTGGCGACTAAAATGCCGAGGATGATAGGGGTGGTTTTGCGGTATCTGGCGGCCAGCATAAAGGCCAGTAGCTGGGTTTTATCGCCAATTTCGGCCAGGGCGACAATGCCTGTTGATATAAAAAATGCGTCCATCATTAGAGCTCCTGGCCGGTTTAATTCCAATGACCATACCCCCTCCCGGCCAATGCAAGGGTGGTATGGTCAAAGGTCTTGCCAGGAAATGTTCTGCTGACGCCATGGCCGTGAGGGCCAAGTGTGTTGACGTCAGCCCCTTCAATATAGAAAGGCGGCTACTCCCCAATGACGGGGTGTATGGTAGCGATTGCTGTTGCTGGTGTCTATATGCGCCTGAATTTTGCTGGTGGTGAGGGTTTTGGCCGATCTTGGCCAGTTTTGTCTGGGGGAGTGTTAAAAATTCCGGCTTCCCGCATTGAGAAAAGAGGCCGATTCTGGTAGTCTGCACTCCCGTCTTTTATAGCTTTTTCCGCGGCATAGGTTTCCATATCCATATGACTAAATTCATATTTGTCACAGGCGGGGTTGTATCTTCACTTGGTAAAGGTATCGCCTCGGCTTCGCTTGCAGCCATTCTTGAAGCGCGTGGCCTGAAGGTCACGATGTTAAAGTTGGACCCCTATATCAACGTTGATCCTGGCACCATGAGTCCGTTTCAGCACGGTGAGGTGTTTGTCACCGCCGACGGTGCAGAGACCGATCTGGACCTGGGCCATTACGAGCGTTTTGTGCGTACCACCATGGGACGGCGCAATAACTTTACCACGGGTCGTGTTTACGAACATGTGATCCGCAAGGAGCGCCGGGGTGACTACCTGGGCGGTACCGTGCAGGTGATTCCGCACATTACCGACGAGATCAAACGGTTGATCATGGAGGGTGCCGAAGGTGCTGACGTGGCGATGGTAGAGATCGGCGGCACCGTGGGTGACATCGAGTCATTGCCATTCCTGGAGGCGATTCGCCAGATGGGGTTTGAATTGGGGCGTGAGCGGGCGCTGTATATGCACCTGACGCTGCTGCCTTATATCCCGACCGCCGGTGAGTTGAAGACAAAACCAACCCAGCACTCGGTAAAAGAGTTGCGCTCAATTGGTATTCAGCCTGACATTTTGCTCTGCCGTGCCGACCGTCCCATCCCTGAGGATGAGAAGCGCAAGATTGCACTTTTTACCAATGTCGCCTCAAACGCAGTTATTGAAGTGATTGATGTGGATACCATTTATCGTATTCCACGGCTGTTGCACGAGCAGGGGCTGGACGAGATTGTTACCCAGCGGTTGCAGCTTGATGTGCCCAAAGCGGAATTGAGCGAGTGGGATAAGGTGGTGCAGGACCTGAAAACCCCCGAGTGCGAAGTGAATGTCGCCATGGTCGGGAAATATATGGATCTGACAGAGGCTTACAAATCACTGTCAGAGTCGCTGATCCATGCGGGTATCCATACTCGCACCAAAGTTAAAATTACCTATATCGACTCTGAGACGATTGAGACCCACGGCACAGACCGTCTTAAAGGGATGGACGCTATACTGGTCCCCGGTGGTTTTGGTGAGCGCGGCGTTGAAGGCAAAATCCGCACGGTAGAGTATGCCCGTACTAACAAAATCCCTTATCTGGGGATCTGTCTGGGCATGCAGGTGGCGGTGATTGAATATGCCCGGAATGTGGTTGGTTTGAAAGGTGCCCACAGTACTGAGCTGAATCCTAATACCCCCGCCCCGGTGATCGCCCTGATTACAGAGTGGCTCAATGAGGATGGCCAGATCGAACGCCGTTCTGAGAGTTCGGATCTGGGGGGGACCATGCGCCTGGGTGCCCAGCAGTGTCGCCTGGAGACGGGTTCCAAGGTGCGTGAAATATACGGCAGTGAGATCATCACTGAGCGCCATCGCCATCGCTATGAGTTTAATAATCAGTATCTGGAGCCATTGGAGAAGATGGGGATGCGCTTTTCGGGCAAATCGATCGATGGATCCTTGGTTGAGGTTGTGGAGTTGCCAGACCACCCCTGGTTTGTAGCGTGTCAGTTCCACCCCGAGTTTACCTCCAACCCCCGGGACGGCCATCCGCTGTTTAGCGGCTTTGTCAGTGCAGCACGCAAAAAGGCGGGTAAAGCATAATGAAACTATGTGGGTTTGAAGCAGGACTTGATCACCCCTTTTTCCTCATCGCCGGTCCCTGTGTGATTGAGAGTGAGGGGCTGGCGCTGGAGACGGCGGCGGCGTTGAAAGAGATGACTTCACGTCTTGGCATCCCTTTTATCTATAAGTCTTCGTTTGATAAGGCCAATCGCACGTCGAGCAAGAGCTTTCGTGGCCCCGGTATTGAAGAGGGGTTACGTATTTTGCAGAGGGTGAAAGATGAGCTGGGTGTGGCGGTGCTGACCGACGTCCATGAAGATACCCCATTGGATGAGGTGGCCAGTGTGGTGGATGTATTGCAAACCCCGGCGTTCCTCTGTCGTCAGACTAACTTTATTCAGAATGTTGCCCGTCAGGGCAAACCGGTGAACATCAAAAAGGGGCAGTTCCTGGCCCCTTGGGATATGGCCAATGTAGTCGCCAAGGCCCGTGAAGTGGGTAACGATCAGATTATGGTCTGCGATCGTGGCACCTCCTTCGGTTACAATACGCTGATTACGGATATTCGCGGCCTGGCGATCATGCGTGAGACCGGTTGTCCGGTGGTCTTTGATGCCACCCATTCGGTGCAGCAGCCCGGTGGTCAGGGGCAGAGCTCCGGTGGGCAGCGGGAGTTTGTGCCGGTATTGGCAAGGGCGGCGGTGGCGGCGGGGATTTCCGGCCTGTTCATGGAAACCCACCCTGATCCCGATAAAGCGCTGAGCGATGGCCCCAATGCCTGGCCGTTGGCTCAGATGGAGGCGCTGTTGCAGACATTGAAGCAGTTAGATATGACGGTGAAGTCGAGCGGCTTTATCGAACAGAATCAATAAAAAATTGGGGTGTTGGTGCATGTCAGCGCCCAGTGTTGTACTTGGACCCATTCAAATTTAAGACCAAAAAAACGGAGCATTCTAATGTCACAGATTAAGGACATTCGTGGACGTGAAGTCATCGACTCACGCGGTAACCCAACGGTAGAGGCTGATGTCATCCTGGAGTCAGGGGCGATTGGCCGTGCAGCTGTACCTTCTGGTGCATCCACTGGTTCACGCGAGGCGATTGAGCTGCGTGATGGTGGCAGCCGTTTTATGGGTAAGGGTGTATTAAACGCCGTCAAACATGTTAACGAAGAGATTCGTGAAACATTGCTGGGCATGGAAGCAAAGGATCAGGCCAAGATCGACCAGGCGATGATCGACCTTGACGGCACCCCTAATAAGGACCGCCTCGGTGCTAACGCTATGTTGGCCGTCTCCATGGCGGTGGCCAAGGCCGCTGCTGCGGAAGCGGGCCTGCCACTCTACCGTTACCTCGGTGGTAGTGACGCCAGAACCCTGCCGGTACCGATGATGAACATCATCAACGGCGGTGCCCATGCGGATAACAGCGTTGATATGCAGGAGTTCATGATTGTGCCTGTGGGTGCCAAGAGCATCAATGAAGCACTGCGGTGGGGTGCAGAGATATTTCATACCCTGAAAAAGGTTCTGCACAAAAAAGGGCTGAACACAGCGGTAGGTGACGAAGGTGGTTTTGCCCCTGATCTGCCCTCCAATGAAGCAGCGATTGAAGTGATCCTGGAAGCGATTGAGCAAGCGGGTTACAAGGCCGGTGAACAGATCATGATCGCCATTGATGCCGCCGCTTCTGAGTTTTACAAAAACGGTAAGTATGTACTGGCCTCTGAAGGCAAGAGCATGACCTCTGAAGAGTTTGCGGACTTCTTTGTTGGCTGGGTCGACAAATATCCGATCATCTCCATTGAAGATGGCTTGGATGAGAGTGACTGGGCCGGCTGGAAGGTGCTGACCGAGAAACTTGGCAAGCGCATCCAGTTGGTAGGCGACGACCTGTTTGTCACCAACCCTAAAATCCTGGCTGAAGGGATCGAGAAGGGTATTGCCAACTCTATCCTGATCAAGGTCAACCAGATCGGCACACTGACTGAGACCCTGGCGGCCATGACACTGGCCAAGGCCAACGGTTATACCTCTGTCGCCTCTCACCGTTCTGGCGAGACCGAAGATACCACCATCGCTGACCTGGCCGTGGCAACCAACTGTGGTCAGATCAAGACTGGCTCGATGTCACGTTCTGATCGTGTTGCCAAATACAACCAGCTGATTCGTATCGCTGAAGAGTTGGGTGACAAGGCGATCTATCCGGGCATCAGTGCCTTCTCCAGTATTAAGAAGTAAGGTGAAACCGAGGCCGTCGGCGTATTGCCGGCGGCATACCTCATGAAGTGGATCAACGTCATACTGATTATTCTATTGGCTGGTCTGCAATACCGGTTATGGGTAGGCGAGGGGAGTCTGGCCGAGGTTTCGCGGCTACATCACTCCATCGAAAAACAGAAGGCGGAGAACGCCAAGATTCATGAACGTAATGCCGCCCTTGATGCTGAGGTGCAAGACCTTAAGCAGGGTGTAGAGGCGATTGAAGAGCGTGCCCGCAGCGAGTTGGGCATGGTCAAAAAAGACGAAGTCTTCTTCCAGATCGTCGAATGAACAACTCACCTAACTATTGGGCCGTGGTGCCCGCCGCCGGTGTGGGCAAACGCATGGGCGTCGCCACTCCTAAGCAGTATCTTAACCTGCATGGTTGTACTGTTATCGAACATACCCTCAGCCGTTTGTGTCGCCATATGCAGATCAACGCAGTGGTGGTGGCATTGGGTGCTGACGATGGCCATTGGCCGGTGGTTGCCGCCAAACTCTCCAAACAAAACAAGCTGCTGACCACGGTGGGTGGGGCCGAACGCTGCCACTCCGTCTACAACGGCTTGCTCAAACTTGAAGCCCGCGCCGATGATGATGACTGGGTACTGGTGCATGACGCCGCCCGTCCCTGCCTGCATCACAACGACATCGACCGATTGATTGCAACATTGGCCGGTCATGCTGTGGGTGGGCTGCTGGGGGTGCCGGTGGCCGATACCATGAAACGTACCGATGAACAGGGCGCAGTGATCACCACTGTCAGCCGCGACAACCTCTGGCGCGCCATGACGCCGCAGATGTTTCGTTACGGACTGCTGAAACAGGCGCTGGCAGAGGCGTTGAACACCAATACCATGGTGACTGACGAGGCCGCGGCCATCGAGCGGGCAGGCTATACACCACGGATGGTCGAGTGTCGCGCTGATAATATTAAAAT
Organism: Gammaproteobacteria bacterium; assembly: GCA_021731365.1. GTDB lineage: Bacteria > Pseudomonadota > Gammaproteobacteria > Tenderiales > Tenderiaceae > JAKFXL01. The sequence goes on from JAKFXL010000016.1 coordinate 67,221, forward strand.
CACCCGCCCCGAAGATTTAACCCTGGCCGAGATGTACATGGCCCGACAGGAGCACGAGTAGATGCGTATAGGACACGGTTATGATGCCCACCGTTTTGGCGAGAATAGGAAGTTGATTCTCGGTGGTGTGCATATCCCTTATGAACTGGGTATGGTTGCCCATTCCGATGGCGACGTCGTGATCCATGCCCTGATCGACGCACTACTGGGTGCTGCCGGTATGGGGGATATTGGTGGACTCTTTCCCGATACCAGTGCCAGTTACAAAGATATCGATAGCCGTATCCTGCTGCGTGAGGTGATGGTTAAGCTTAAAGCGGGTGGTTTCAGTATCGGCAATGCCGACATCACCATTGTTGCCCAAACACCCAAGATGAAACCCCATATCCCGCAGATGATAACCGTGCTTGCCACCGATCTGGAGATCAACGAAACACGCCTCAACATCAAGGCAACCACAACCGAAGGTATGGGATTTGCCGGACGCAAAGAGGGGATTGCCACCTATGCGGTTGTATTGCTTAAAGAAGTTGACGATTAGCACGGTTGCTCCAATATTGAGTGCCAATTAGACTTCTGTACCTACAACGGACCCCAACCAATGCCAACGATCGACACGCTCAGTTATGCTTTTGGCCCTCCCGCTGTTGCTGGCAAAATTCGCACCACACCTGAAGATTTTTTGGTGGATGAGGTACTCGGTTTTGAACCGAGTGGCGAAGGTGAACACGCCTGCCTGTTGATCCGCAAACGCAACAGCAATACTGCCTTTGTCGCCGAACAGCTGGCCAAACTCGCGAGCATCAAACTGATGGATGTCAGTTATGCCGGTTTGAAAGATCGTCATGCCGTTACTACCCAATGGTTCAGTCTCTACCTCTCCAGCAAACCCGAGCCGGACTGGAGCAAACTCAATAGCGATGAGATCGAGGTGCTCACAGTTACACGCCACAACCGCAAACTGCGGCGCGGTGCACTGCAAGGCAACCGCTTCACACTGGTGATACGGGAGTTGCAAGGCGATATCGCTACCCTCGAACCACGTCTGCAGCAGATCGCCACCCAAGGGGTGCCCAACTACTTTGGTGAACAGCGTTTTGGTCACGACAACCTTGAGCGTGTCAGCGCCATGTTTGAGGGGCGTATTAAGGTGCGCGACCGCAACAAACGCAGCATGTACCTCTCATCGGCCCGTTCTGCTGTTTTTAATCATCTGTTGTCGCAGCGTGTGGCTGCGGGTAACTGGAGCAGCGGTCTACCCGGTGAGATGATGGTGCTTGATGGCAGCCACTCTATTTTTTTTACAGAGGCGATTGACGAGACGATTAAAGAGCGCCTGCAGCAGCAGGACATTCATCCCACTGGGCCTCTGTGGGGCAAGGGGGCGTTACCCAGCAGTGATGAGGTAATGGCGTTGGAACAGCCGCTGGCGGAGCTGTTTCCTCTTTTTTGCAAGGGGCTTGAGGCGGTTGATATGAAGCAGGAGCGCCGTGCCCTGCGTCTGCCCGTGCGAGAGCTGCAGTGGCATATGAGTGATGAATCATTAAACATGAGTTTTTTTCTGCCCGCGGGCAGTTATGCCACCGCCGTCTTGCGTGAGCTGCTTATATATAGTGAGCGGTAGTGGGTGAAAGAGGGGGGAGGTATAAAACGACAAGGCCGACCAGCATAGGGTGCCGGTCGGCCTTGTGCCCGCTTTTAGTACAAAATGTTAATGGTTATTGTACGGCTTAGAACTTATGCACAATACCAATGGCAAGTGTTTGTGGATCGCCACCTTTTCCTAATGGACCAGCGGCACCATTGTTGTAACTGGCAAACTGCTTGTTATTGGTTTTGGCATAAGTGGCATATACCTCAGTCGATGCCCCCAGCTCTCTGGCCAGCGCTATAGCCACCATCTGTGCGCCATCCCTGATCTGAAAGGCGTCGGCTTCAGATAAGGCCAGTTTGAGCTTGTTTTTGCCCATGAAACGTTGCTGCAGGTTGATGTAGTAGCCGTCGCGACTTTTGCTGGGAATGGCAAGTGACGCTGTATTCATATCCAACTGTTCAAAGAATGCCCCCACCATCGTATTGTTATCGTTAAAGTGCATCATCCCGCCCACGATGAGTCCTGATGTTTTATCGATGGCGACAGTGGGTGTGGCACTGCTGTTATCGTGGTTAAAGGTGTCATAATTTTTGTGCTGCTCGTAGGCGGCCACCAGTGCAAATGTCTTCTGCTGCCAACGGGCACCCACACCAAAGGCGGAAGGGTCTGCCTGATTGTCATCCACCAATGTTTCGTTCAGGGCAAAAACTGCCCCTTCAAACGAAAGGCCATTGGCCAGTTTTGGCGATTTGTACATGATGGTATCGGATGCGGAAACATTGAATGTTCCGCCGTGGTGGTCACCTGAACCACTCGTCACTCCGGGCAGCCGTCCTAACATGGCGCGCACATCCCCCGGTATGTGGTGGAACAGATCAAATTGAATGGTGGCGTCAAAAAATGGCGTGTTATGTTTACCCGCCAGCAGTATGCCCCAGTCACCACTTAAACCGATGAAACTGTTGTGGCCACCGGCCAGCTTGCTGCTGTTGTAGCCGGCGGGTTGATCACCGTGGGCATGGCCTGCGGCCTCGCCAAACTCATCGAGATTAATGGTGGACTCGATCTGCCAGACGGCCTTCAGGCCATGATCCAGTGGTACTGACCCTTTAAATCCCAGGGTTGTCTCCCCGGTAGAGAGCCAAAGGTTGGTCTGGGAGCTGTGGCCACTGTGGTCGAGTGCATTGCCCGCATCGCTGCTTTGCAATGAGGCATACAGCATTCCGTAAAACTCCCAGGTTTTATCAGACAGCTGGTCGTGCATGGTGTGGTGATCTAATTCTGTTGAGGATCCGGCGTGTACATGCCCTTCCCCTATGTCACTGTCAGCATATGCGCCAACAGATAAAGTTGATCCGAATATCAACATCCCTATTGCAGACTTATTCATCCGTTTGTTCCCCTTTTTTAGTGGTTATTACAGTGTTGTTATGGTGTTTCACAGCAATTGTTTTTCTGCTGGACTGTTTAGATACCATAGCTCGATATTTTATGTCTAGAAGACTCTGCCAAATATATGAAAACAGGATGTTTATTATCTGATTATTAAATGTAATATATTGATTTACATGTGGTATTTAGTCTTTTTGAATAATTTTTTTAATCCATTATTAATACTACTTTACCGGTTGTTTCGCCCTTTTCAATCAGGCGATGGGCCTCCGCTGCGTTGGCCAGTGGCAGGGTATGGCTAACATGAATTTTTAATTTTTTTGCGTCAAACAGCTCGGCACATTCAGTGAGTATTCTGCCGTGGTGTTTCTGCATCTCAAACAGGCCGTGCTGCATTGGTGTCAGCATCAGCTCAAAGGCCAGGCGCTGGTTACGCAGGCGCGGGATATGCCAACGGATGCTGGTATCAGGTTGTAGCAGGGTGACGATGTCGCCATAAAAGCGGACGGCTTCGAAGGTGCGGTTGAGTGTCTCACCACCAACGCTATCCAGTGCAAGATCAACCCCTTCACCGCCGGTCCATGAGTGTATGGCCTTAACAAAATCCTCATCCCGATACTGAATGACCTTGTCGGCACCCAGATCAGAGACAAACGCCGCTTTGTCGGTATTGCTGACGGTGGTACAGACAAAACCGCCGGCCGCTTTGGCCAATTGAATGGCAACATGGCCGACGCCGCCCGCCCCGGCGTGAATCAGCACACTATCTTCCTCTTCCAGTTCACAGGCGTTAAACAGACTCTCCCAGGCGGTGATGAGCACCAACGGCGCGGCGGCCGCTTCGGCAAAGCTGATTGAGTCTGGTTTGGCGGCTGCAAAGTGTTCGTTAACGACGGCATATTCCGCATAGTTGCCAGGGTGGCCACCGATACCACCATTACAGAAATAGACCTCGTCACCCACCTTGAAGCGGGACACATCCCGGCCAATGGCCTCAACAATGCCGGCACCGTCACAGCCAAGGATGGTGGGCAGGCTGTCGGGATGGTAGGTGCCACGGCTGCGTAACTTGGTATCGATAGGGTTGACCCCCGCAGCCTTAAGCTGGACCAGAATATCGTTGTGATGAGTGATCTCGGGTATTGCCACCTCCCTCAGTCTTAATACGTCAGGTGTTCCGGGGGCGGTCATTAATATCGCTTTCATTGCAACTCCTTGCAGTGATCGGTGTTTAAATCGGTTAATATTACACCCATTCAATTTGCCGGTTAAAAGATAAGCGACACATAACAATGGCTGTAGAGATCGAACGTAAGTTTCTGGTGACCAACGATAGCTGGCGCGCCGCCGTGAAAAAGAGTGGTGACTACCGCCAGGGTTATCTTGCCGCCATGGACGGCAACGCCTCGGTGCGGGTGCGTATCGCTGATAATCACGCCAACCTCAACATCAAGAGCATGACTCTGGGCGTGACACGTCAGGAGTATGAATACGAGATCCCGCTGCAGGATGCACGTGAGATGCTGGCCAACCTCTGCGTCGGCCCGGTAATCGAGAAGACCCGTCATCTGGTCGACTACGGCAAGCACACCTGGGAGATTGATGTCTTTGAAGGGGATAACGCCGGTCTGATTGTGGCGGAGATTGAACTCTCCACCGAGGACGAGCCGTTTGAACTGCCGCTGTGGGCGGGCAAGGAGGTGTCGGATGATGAACGTTACTACAACGTCTGTCTGGCGCAGCACCCCTACAAAGAGTGGAAGGATTCGCTCTGAAACTTTCGCGCTTCACCATTCTGGCACTGTTGCTGGCAGTGTTCGGCATCACCGCATGCAGCAAGGCGCCGGACGGTGCGTTGCGTTTTGGTCTCGCAAAAGCGCCCATCACCCTTGATCCACGTTTTGCTACCGATGCGGTTTCAGCACGTATCAATCGGCTGATCTATCAGAGCCTGATCGATTTTGATGAGAGCTATCGAGTCATCCCGGCGCTGGCGCAGTGGCAGCAGGTTTCGCCGCGCCACTACCGTTTCAAGTTGCGTGATAGCGCCACGTTTCACGACGGCAGCCCGCTGACAGCGGCGGACATCAAGGCCACCTACGATTCTATTCTCGACCCCGCCATCAACTCTCCCCATCGTGCCGGATTCGACATGATCGAGACCATTCAGGTGGTGGATAACAACACCGTTGATTTCATGCTGACTAAACCGGACCTGCTCTTTCCCGGTCGTCTGGTGATGGGCATCATGCCCGCTGCCGCGCTCAAGGCAAAACAGCTGTTCAATCGCCAGCCGCTGGGTAGCGGTCCGTTTGCCTTTGATGGCTGGCCGGAGGAGGGCACGTTGCACCTTAAACGTCTGGTCGATCGTCAGCGCTTCAGTTTTATCGCAGTGGAGAACCCCACCGTGCGGGTGCTTAAGCTAATGCGTGGCGAGATCGACATGTTGCAGAACGACATCCCGTCGGAGATGGTCACCTATCTGGAAAAACAGGAGGCCATCCAGGTGATCAAGGGGCGTGGTTCCAACTTCACCTATCTCGGTTTTAATCTTGAAGATGCAGAGACCGGTAATTTAAAGCTGCGTCAGGCCATCGCCTATGCCCTCGACCGCGATACCATCATTCGCTACGTGATGGGTGGCGCCGCCACCCCTGCCAGTGCGCTGTTACCGCCCGACCACTGGGCGGGTACTGATCTGCCGCTCTATGGCTATGATCCGGCACGTGCCCGCCTGTTGTTAAAAGAGGCGGGCTTTACACAAGCCAAACGTCCGCACTTGGTTTACAAAACCTCTAGCGATCCGTTTCGTATTCGGCTGGCCACCATCATTCAGCAGCAGCTCACCGATATCGGCATTGATGTGGAGATGCGCAGTTACGACTGGGGTACCTTCTATGGCGATATCAAGGCGGGGCGCTTCCAGATGTTCAGCCTCAGCTGGGTCGGCATCAAAACTCCCGACATCTTCCGTTACGCCTTTCACAGCAGCGCCGTGCCGCCGGAGGGCAGCAATCGTGGTCGCTACAGCGATAGCATCACCGACGCGCTGATTGAGGCGGCCGAAGCGGCACCAACGCTGGAGCAGCAGGCCGAGGAGTACAAAAAAGTTCAGGCGCGGCTGTTAGAACAGCTTCCTTACGTGCCGTTGTGGTATGAAGACCACATCTTTGCCGCGCGTAAAAATATCAGCGGCTATACGGTCGCCCGTGATGGCAACTACGATGGGTTGACCCATGTCACACGCCACTGATCAATATCTGATCGACATCAACCTCACCACGCAGCGGTTGCAGCTGTTGCGCGGTGACGAAGTGGTGATGGATGTGTTGGTCTCGAGTGCCAAAAATGGTCCTGGCGAAATAGCCAACAGTCAGTGCACCCCACGCGGTTGGCACCAGGTCCGTGCCAAGATCGGTGGCGGCAGTGAGATCAATACCATCTTTGTTGGCCGTCGCCCCACCGGCGAGATCTACACCCCAGCGCTGCATCAACAACATCCCAAACGTGATTGGATACTCACCCGCATCCTCTGGCTCAGTGGTTTGGAGCCGGGCTGTAATCGTCTCGGCAACGTTGATACCATGCGCCGTTACATCTATATCCACGGCACACCCGATAGTGTGGAGATGGGCCGTCCCGGTTCGCACGGCTGTATTCGCATGCGTAATAGTGAACTGATCGAGCTGTTTGATCGTGTGCCGGCCGGTACACGGGTACTGATTCATGAGTAAGCTACTGTGAAATTTCTGCTCTCACGCCTCGCCAGCGCGCTCATCGTTGTGATGGGCGTTTCGGCATTGGTATTCCTGTTCTTATATATGGTGCCCGGCGATCCGGTGGAGGTGATGCTGGGTGAGTCGGCGCAGCCTGCCGACCGTGAGGCGCTGCGCCGTGCACTGGGATTGGATCAGCCACTGCTGACGCAGATGGGCCACTACTACTACAACCTGCTGCATCTGGATCTGGGCAACTCACTCTATTCACAACGCCCCATCAGCGAGATGTTGCTGGAGCGTATGCCAGCAACGGTTGAGCTGGCGTTGGCATCGCTGCTGGTAGCGGTGCTGATCGCCTTCCCGATGGGGGTGCTGGCGGCGGTGCGCAAGGACACACCTTGGGATCAGGGGGCGATGGGGCTGTCGCTGGTGGGCATATCGGTGCCCAATTTTCTGATGGGGCCGATTCTGATCCTGGTCTTTTCGTTGTGGCTGGGGTGGTTTCCGGTGAGTGGCCGCGACGGTTTGATCTCGCTAATCCTGCCCGCCATCACTCTCGGCACGGCCATGTCGTCGATCCTGTCACGCATGGTGCGCGCTACTGTGCTGGAGACGTTGAATGAGGATTACATCCGCACCGCCCGCGCCAAGGGGTTGAGTGAACGGCTGGTGATCTGGCGTCACGCGCTGCGTAATGCGCTGTTGCCGGTGATCACGCTGTTGGGTTTGCAGCTGGGGGTATTGCTGGGCGGCGCGGTGATCACCGAGGTGGTCTTCTCCTGGCCGGGGCTCGGTTCATTGACGATTGAATCGATCCAGCGTCGTGACTATCCGGTAGTGCAGGCGTGTGTCTTGTTGATCAGTCTGGCCTATGTGCTGGTCAATACGTTGACCGATCTGGTCTACGGCTGGCTCGATCCGCGCGTGCGGCTGGAGGGCGGGCGATGATCCGTAGTGTGATTCGTTATGGTTGGCCAGCGGCCATCATGCTGCTCTGGGCACTGTTTGCTGTTGGCGGCGGTTGGCTCGGACTTGACCCGAACCACATCGAACTGTCTAAGATTCTGCTGGCGCCGGGCAGTGACGCCTGGCTCGGGTACGACGATCTCGGTCGACCGCTGTGGGATCGGCTAGTAGCCGGGGCGCAGACCTCGTTTCTGGTGGCGGTGCTGGTGGTGCTGATCTCGACCATTGTCGGCACCGCCATCGGCAGCATCAGTGCCTATCTGGGCGGTTGGTGGGATCACGTTATCGTACGCATCATCGATATCTTCCTCGCCTTCCCCGGCATCCTGCTGGCGATTGCGCTGGCGGGACTGCTTGGGCCGGGCATCAACAACGTCATCATCGCCCTAGGCGTGGTGGGGTGGGTCGGCTTTGCACGGCTGGCGCGCGCCCAGGTGCTGACCATCAAACATCGGGAACATGTGCAGGCGGCGCAGGCACTCGGCACACCACCGCTGATGATCATCTGGCGTCACATCATCCCGCTGATCATGGCGCCGCTGATTGTGGAGGCGACCTTTGCCGTGGCCGGTGCGGTTATCTCCGAAGCGGGCCTTTCATTTTTAGGGCTGGGTGTGCAGCCGCCTGAATCCTCATGGGGCAGCATGATCCGCGACGGCGCTCGATATATGTTGGTGGCGCCGCACATGGTGCTGGTGCCGGGCGCCGCGTTGATGCTGGTGGTGCTGGCGGTGAACCTGTTGGGTGATCGGCTGCGTGATCGCCTGGATGTAAGAACGAGACCACGGGAGTAGACATGTCATTAGGTCCAGTCATGGTGGGTCTGTCGGGTTTGACACTGACTGCGGAAGAGCGCGAGATGCTGCAACATCCGATGGTGGGGGCGGTGATCCTCTTTAGTCGTAATTTTGAAAATACCTTGCAGGTCAAAGCATTGATTGATGAAGTTCATGCACTGCGGCAACCTAAGTTACTTGTGGCGGTGGACCACGAAGGGGGCAGGGTGCAGCGTTTCCGCAGCGGTTTTACCCGTCTGCCTGCGGTGCGCAACTTCGGCCAGCTCTACGACCAGGACCCCAAACGCGCCAAACGTATCTGCGAAACAGCCGGTTGGTTGATGGCGGTGGAGCTGCGCGCCGTCGGTGTTGATTTCAGCTTTGCGCCGGTGATCGATCTCGATTATGGCGTCAGCACGGTGATTGGCGACCGCGCTTTTCATCGTGATCCGCAGGCGGTGGCGGAACTGACCCAGAGTTACATCAAGGGCATGCAACGTGCCGGTATGGCCGCCACTGCCAAACACTTTCCCGGCCACGGCGCGGTGGAGGTCGATACCCATCTCGGCATCGCCCGCGATGAACGCCGATTGGTGGATATCGAGAGTGAAGATCTGATTCCGTTCGAGCGGCTGATCCACAACGGCCTGGCCGGAGTGATGGCGGCCCATGTGATCTACCCGCAGGTGGATGACAAACCGGCGGGTTTTTCACACTTCTGGTTGCAGCGGATATTGCGCCAACAGTTGCAGTTTCAGGGGGTGATTTTTAGCGATGACCTGTTGATGGAGGGGGCCGCCGTTGCCGGTGATGTCTGCGAGCGTGCCGCCGCCGCGCTGACCGCCGGGTGCGACATGGCGCTGGTCTGTAGCGACTTTAACGCCATCTGCCGGACGTTGGATCATCTGAAAAAGTTCGACAATGCCCAATGCACTCGCTCGGCTCGCGGGGCAGGCTCTCCCGCCTCACATCTGCGCCTGGCACGTATGCATGGCCGCCATCCCATCAGCCGTGATCAACTCCACAATGACCCACAGTGGCATCAGGCGCTGCATGTATTGGGGCCGTGGCTGGAGGCGAAGCCGCTCGATCTGTTGTAGAATCTTTCCTCTGAAAATAAGGAGATAGCGAGTTTTGTTAGAGCAAATAACCACTGGACTTGATCAATACCTCGGCTGGGGCGGTTGGACAATCCAGGTATTTGTGGTGGTGTTCCTGACGCTGTTGGCGGACTTCATTCAGAAGCGGGTGTTGATGCGCATCAAGCGCCAGCTGGAGAAGACCTCTAACCTCTGGGACGACGCCCTGATCGAGTCGCTGCGTAAACCACTCACGGTGCTGATCTGGGTGGTGGGCATCACCTTTGCCGCCAGTATTATTGAGCAGGAGACTGGCGCGGCGATCTTCAGCGCCATTACCCCGATGCGTGATATGGGCGTCATCGTGGTGATTGCCTGGTTCCTGCTGCGTTTTGTTCACAACGCCCAACGCAACATCATCAATCATCGTTCAGCGTCTGGAGATGTTGATCACACTACCGCCGACGCCATTGGCAAACTGATGCGGCTCTCCATCATCATCACAGCCTCGTTGGTGGCGTTGCAGACTATGGGTTACAGCATCTCCGGGGTGCTCGCCTTTGGTGGTGTGGGGGGCATTGCCGTCGGTTTTGCTGCCAAGGATCTGCTGGCCAACTTTTTTGGTGGTTTGACGATCTACCTCGACAGACCCTTTGCAGTGGGTGATTGGGTGCGTTCACCTGATCGTGAGATCGAAGGCACGGTGGAGAAGATTGGCTGGCGCCTAACCTCTATCCGCACCTTCGACAAACGGCCGCTCTACGTGCCCAACTCGGTCTTTACCACCATTGCGCTGGAGAACCCCTCGCGCATGAGTAACCGCCGGATTTACGAGACCATCGGCATTCGTTATGACGACGTCGACAAGATGGCGGCGATCACGGACGAGATCAAAACCATGCTGCTCAATGATGCCGATATCGATCAGCAGCAGACCCTGATGGTGAACTTCAACAGCTTTGGGCCGTCGTCGCTCGACTTTTTTATCTATACCTTTACTCGTACGACAGTCTGGATAGAGTTTCACGAGATCAAACATCGCATTCTGTTGCAGGTCCACGAGATCATCGCTAGCCATGGTGCAGAGGTGGCGTTTCCAACGTCGACATTGCATGTGCCGGATGGTGTCAGGGTTGAGAGTATCGGTAGTTAAGACCGGAAGGTTTATGTTTAAGGAGGAGAGATGGGTTTGAAAGCTGTATTCAGTGGTGTCGCTTTGTTAATGGTCGGCATGGTGGGCAGTGTGGCAGTGCAGGCCGCCGATCTGCCGTGGACCTTTCAGCCACTGCCAGCGGTGGCTGAAGCGCCCAAGGATAATCCAAGCACCAAGGAGAAGTTGGCCCTGGGTAAACAGCTCTTTTTTGACGCACGGCTCTCCATCACCGGCACCCACTCCTGTAATAGTTGCCACAACCTCTCGGCAGGTGGCGAGGATGGTCGCGCCCAGCCCGTGGGTGTCTATGGCCGTACAGGTAAGCGCGGTACCCAGACTATTTGGAACGCCGCTTTTCATACCGTTTATAACTGGGATGGCAGCGCCAATACCCTGGAAGAGCAGGCTCAAAAACATATTCTCGATCCTAATATTATGGGCATGCCCGATGCCGAGGCGGTGGTGGGTCGTATCAACGCCATTCCCGGATATCGCCAGCAGTTTGAAAAAATTTTTGGCAAGGAGGCGGTTAACTTTAAGACGATTGCCATGGCACTCTCCAGCTACGAACGTACGTTGACCACACCCAACAGCCCCTTTGACCGTTATTTGCGCGGTGATGACAAGGCCATTTCCGCCGCCGCCAAACGTGGCATACAGGAGTTCATCGATGTTCGCTGTGCCTCTTGTCACTTCTGGATCAACCTGGCGGGACCAATTCCTGGGTTGGCGTTACAACAGGGTGAAGGCTTTTATGAACTTTTCCCCAACTATCCCGGCACCGATTACGAAACCCGCTACAGCCTCGCGGATGACCTTGGGCGTGTTTACTTCTCGCAGGAACCGACCGATACCCGTATGTGGCGTATGCCGTCACTGCGTAATATCGCCATCACAGCGCCATATTTCCATAACGGTGTCGTTAAAACTTTGGATGAGGCGGTACGGGTGATGGCCAAGACCCAACTCAGACGAGAGGTAACGGAACAGCAGGTGAGTGACATTGTGGCCTTTCTTAATACACTCACCGGTGAATTCCCTGAACAGACCCTGCCACGCCTACCTGAGACCCCTAATCGGACTGCGGTAGCGGGCCACGACCACTAAAAAATTCGGAGCATACAGATGGCCGACAAGCTGCTTATAGTCATGATGAATAGCAATCCCCTGGTGGTGATGGAGGTTGTACCTCCCATCTCCCAGGCGATTGTTGCCGCCGCCATGGAGTTTGACGTTGAGATGGTCTTTAGCGGACGCAGTGCGGGATTGCTGAAAAAAGGTGCCGCCGCAGAGCTGCCGCTGGCTGCCGGTCGCAGTACCACCGTACATGACTTGATTAAGGAAGCGGTACAGGCGGGCGTCCGTTTTAAGGTCTGTGCTGCGGGTGTTGAATACTGGGGCGAAGAGATCATTCCGGAAGTGGAGGAGACCGTTGGTGGTGCCTACATCATCAGCGAGGCAATGGATGATTCCACGGTTACATTTACCTATTAATAATTAAAGAAATCATAACGATGGCTGATTATCTTAAAGAATCACAAAAAGTAATGGAAGAGGCCGATCTGCTCTGTTCACAACAGCAGATTGAAACGGCGCTCGACGCTATGGCGATTAAGATCAAACAGCAGCTGGGTGAGCAGAACCCGCTGGTGCTGTGTGTCATGACGGGCGGTCTTGTGCCGGCGGGCATGTTGCTACCGCGTCTCGATTTTCCGCTTAATCTCGACTACATCCACGCCACCCGTTACGGCCACAAGACCGAGGGCGGTGAGCTCGAGTGGATTGTCAAACCATCAAAACCGCTTAAGGATCGTGTTGTGCTGTTGGTTGACGACATCCTTGATGAGGGGTTGACCCTGGAGGCAATTGTTCACGACTGCAAAAGTGCCGGTGCCAAGGCGGTCTACAGTGCCGTACTGGTCGAGAAGATCAGGGATAGGGCCATCGACATCAAGGCTGACTTTGTCGGTGTTGAGGTTGAGGATCGTTACCTGTTTGGTTTTGGCATGGACTACAAGGGGTACTTGCGTAACGCGGCGGGCATTTATGCGGTTAAGGGGGCATGAGTCCACAGCGTTGATGTTGAATACCCGGTTAGATTGCCTGATTACAGGATGATCCAGGCGCAGTAGCGCAGATAAGGAATTGAATCATGACGCAGAGTCCGCAAGAGGCTCCTGTCGCTCCGCCAGTGGTTGGCTTTTGGGAGGCCTTCCGTTTTTGGCTCAAACTTGGCTTTATCAGTTTTGGCGGTCCGGCAGGGCAGATCGCCATTATGCATGCTGAGCTGGTGGAGCGGCGGCACTGGATCAGCGAGAAGCGGTTTCTCCATGCACTCAATTTCTGCATGGTGTTGCCAGGCCCAGAGGCACAACAGCTTGCCATTTACATAGGCTGGTTGATGCACCGTACACGGGGTGGCATTGTGGCCGGTACGCTGTTTGTGCTCCCTTCACTCTTTATATTGATTGCGCTGTCGTGGATCTATATTGCCTTTGGGGATTCGCCGCTGGTGGCGGGGCTGTTTTATGGCATCAAACCCGCCGTAACGGCCATTGTTGTGCAGGCGGCACATCGTATTGGTTCGCGAGCCTTAAAAAGTGGTCTGTTATGGGCGGTGGCGGTGGCCGCTTTTGTGGCGCTATTTGCGTTGCACATACCGTTCCCGCTGATTATTGCGGTGGCTGCGTTAGTGGGGTATCTCGGTGGCCGTTTTGCGCCGGAAAAATTTAAGACGGGGGGTGGCCACGGCAAAGCGGCCAGCTCCGTTGGTCCGGCGCTGATTGATGATGAGACACCCACGCCGGAACATGCCCGTTTCTCCCGCTCGCGGCTGATATCTGTGGTGGCGGTGGGTATGCTGTTGTGGTCAATGCCCATGGGGCTGCTGTTTATGCTCAATGGTTGGCAAGATACCCTGACCCAGATGGGGTGGTTCTTCACCAAAGCAGCACTGCTTACCTTTGGTGGCGCCTACGCGGTATTGCCTTATGTCTACCAGGGGGCCGTTGATCACTATGGCTGGTTGACGGCACCACAGATGATCGATGGGCTGGCGTTGGGCGAGACAACACCGGGACCACTGATCATGGTGGTTGCGTTTGTGGGGTTTATTGGTGGTTATACCAATGGGCTGTTGGGTCCGGACGCGCTGTTTATGGCCGGGGCGATAGCGGCGGCTGTGGTGACCTGGTTTACCTTTTTGCCCTCGTTTATTTTTATCCTTGTGGGCGGGCCGCTGGTTGAATCAACCCATGGCAACCTTAAATTTACTGCACCACTCACCGCTATTACCGCCGCTGTGGTGGGGGCTATTTTTAATCTGGCACTCTTTTTTGGTTACCATGTGATGTGGCCACAGGGCTTTGGGGCCGGGTTTGATTGGGGGGCTGCGGCCATAGCCGTGGCGGCGGCAGTGGCCCTGTTTCGTTTCAAACGCAATGTCATTGAGGTGATTGCAGTCGCTGCCGTCACCGGATTGTTGCTAACAACAGTTGTTTAAAAAGGAAATAGTGATGGGCAATGTAGCAATCATTGGTGGCACAGGTTTAACCAGCCTCGCCGATCTGGAGATCATCAGACGTGAAGTGGTGCAAACCCCCTATGGTGAACCCTCAGGGGCGCTGACCCACGGTGTGCTGTGTGGCAAAGAGATTGTATTTATTGCCCGCCACGGCTACGGTCACACCATCCCACCCCACAAAATCAACTACCGCGCCAATCTCTGGGCACTTAAACATGTGGGGGTGGAGCGCATTATTGCCATTGCCGCGGTGGGCGGGATTGCCAGTGATTTCCCACCCAAAAAACTGGCGATTCCCGATCAGATCATCGACTACACCTGGTCACGCAAAAACACCTTCTTTGAAGAGGGGTTGGAAGAGGTGGTACATGTCGACTTCACCTTCCCTTATGATGAGTCGTTGCGCCAGATTTTGATCCAGGCGTGTCAGCAGGCAGGGGTTGAGTATTGTGATAGTGGTACCTATGGTGCCACCCAGGGGCCGCGTCTGGAGAGTGCTGCCGAAATCAACCGCTACGAGCGGGATGGTTGCACAATGGTAGGCATGACCGGCATGCCGGAAGCGGTGCTGGCACGCGAACTGGGCATGGCCTATGCCACCTGTGCGGTGAGTGTTAACTGGGCGGCGGGGCGCAGTGAAAACCTGATCACCATGGCGGATATTGAACGGTGCCTTAAAGAGGGAATGGACGGGATTCGTGCAATGTTTGCCAAGCTGGTACCGTTGCTTTAACTGAGGCTGACTGCTGCGGGTTGAACAGAGCCCTGGCCATCAGTATGCTCGGAATCTATATTTAGGCCTAGGTTTGTGGGCCTCGTGTTAGAGTGGAACTGCATTTTGTTTGATGTTTAAAGGGGATATGGATGAAAAAGGCCGAGCTTCAACAGCGACAAGGGCTTAACCGCTCCACGGTACAACAGGCCATTACAGGTGGTGAGATGCAACACCAGCTGGCTGCCAGAATAAACAGTAGTCCAGCGATGATTGCCCAACGCAAACAGATAGAAACGCTAGAGAACAGCCCTTATGCGGCGGCACAGCTCAAAAAAATGGGCACTCTGTTCGGCACCGTGCAGCGGATGGAAGAGGACGAGTTGTTGCAAGGGAAGTTTGAAACAGTCCAGCGCATTGAAGAGGAGGAGCTGTTGCAGGGTAAGTTTGCAACAGGGCAGAGCGTCCAGCTCGAAGAGAATACTGTGACAAAAGCCAATAACACTGGTCTGCCCAATCAACTTAAGTCCGGCATTGAATCACTCTCTGGCATGTCGATGGACCACGTTCAGGTTCACTACAATTCAGCCAAACCGGCGCAGCTTAACGCGCTGGCCTATGCCCAGGGCAGTGATATTCACGTCGCCTCTGGACAAGAGAAACATCTGCCTCATGAGGCCTGGCACGTGGTGCAACAGGCACAAGGGCGGGTTAAACCAACCACTCAGATGAAAGAGAGTGTGCCCGTCAATGATGATAAAGGGCTCGAGCAGGAGGCAGATGTGATGGGGGCAAAGGCGTTAGCAACAGGTGCAGCCAAGCTCGGTGGATAATAGGCACGAATGGTCGGCAAGGGTCAGTTTGGTCGAGTCATCTCTTTATCACAGGTTCCTTGAATTCTCGGGCTGTAGTAAAATGCGCGGTTTTTAGGCAAGAAGGCCCAACATGTTAGAAATCAATCTCATCGTCCGCAGAATCAAAGAGATGGCAGAGCGCACCGCCGCTCTTAGGGGGTATCTTTGACTTTGAGATCAAACAGGAGCGTCTGACCGAAGTTGAGCGTGAGCTGGAGCAACCCAAGATCTGGGACAATCCGGAACGCGCCCAGGCACTGGGCAAGGAGCGAGTGCAGCTGGAGCTGGTGGTCAAGACCATCACCGATCTGGAAGCCACACTCACCGACGCCACCGAGTTGTTGGAGATGGCGGGCGAGGAGGGGGACGAGGAGACCGTCGCTTCCGTGGTCAATGATCTGGACGAGCTGGAGAGACGTCTCGCCACTCTCGAATTCCGTCGTATGTTCTCCGGCGAGATGGACCCCAATAACGCCTTTCTCGACGTGCAGGCCGGTTCCGGTGGCACCGAGGCGCAGGATTGGGCCAGTATGTTGATGCGTATGTACTTGCGCTGGGGTGAGCGCAGCGGTTTTAAAACCGAGTTGATTGAAGTCTCCGACGGTGAAGTGGCGGGCATCAAAAGTGCCACCATCCGTTTTGAAGGTGAGTACGCCTACGGTTGGTTGCGTACCGAGACCGGTGTGCACCGCCTGGTGCGCAAGTCACCGTTTGATTCCGGCAATCGCCGCCACACCTCCTTCGCCTCAGTGTTTGTCTCGCCTGAAGTGGATGACGACATCAACATCGAGATTAACCCCGCCGATCTGCGTATCGACGTCTACCGCGCCAGCGGTGCCGGTGGTCAGCACGTCAACCGTACTGAGTCGGCGGTGCGCATCACCCACATACCTACCAATGCCGTGGTGCAGTGTCAGAGCGACCGTTCACAGCATAAAAATAAAGACACTGCCATGAAACAGCTCAAGGCCAAACTCTATGAACTGGAGATGCAAAAGCGCCGCAGTGACCAACAGGCGCTGGAGGCGACCAAGTCCGACATCGGTTGGGGCAGTCAGATTCGTTCTTACGTACTTGATCAGTCGCGCATCAAAGATCTGCGTACCGGCGTCGAGACTGGCAATACCCAGGCGGTGCTGGATGGTGACCTGGATCAATTTATCGAAGCCAGCTTGAAGAGCGGGCTTTAATCAAACACAACGAAGATTAAAACAAATGACAGAACAGCAGAACAACGAACAGCAGATCGAAGCGATAGATGAAAACAGACTGATCGCCGAACGTCGTGCCAAACTGGCCGCGATCCGCGAAAAGGGCATCGCCTTCCCCAGCGACTTTCGCCGTGATGCGATGGCGGGCGAGGTGCTGGCCAAATATGAGGGTAAAACCAATGAAGAGCTTGAGGCCCTGCCCGTTCGAGTAAAGGTGGCGGGGCGCATGATGGCCAAACGCATCATGGGCAAGGCCAGCTTTGTAAAGATTCTCGACCAGTCCGGTTCTATCCAGCTGTTCCTGCAACGCGACGCCATCGGTGAAGAGCTTTACGCTGACTTCAAGGATTGGGATGTCGGCGATATCCTCGGCGCTGAAGGTGTGCTGTTCATAACCAAAACCGGCGAACTTTCGATTAAGGTTGATCAACTGCGACTGCTGACCAAATCCCTGCGGCCACTGCCGGGCAAGTTTCATGGTCTGTCGGATCAAGAGACGCGCTACCGTCAACGCTATCTCGATCTGATCATGAATGAAGTCTCACGCGACACGTTTCTTACCCGCGTGCGCATCATCAACTACATCCGCGAGTTTCTGAATAAACGTGGCTTCCTTGAAGTTGAAACGCCGATGATGCACTCCATCCCCGGAGGCGCCTCGGCCCGCCCCTTTGAGACCCATCACAACGCCCTCGATCTGGATATGTTTCTGCGTATCGCGCCAGAACTCTATCTCAAACGTCTGGTGGTCGGTGGTTTTGAAAAGGTCTACGAGATCAATCGCAACTTCCGTAACGAAGGGGTTTCAACCCGTCACAACCCCGAGTTCACCATGCTCGAATTTTACGAGGCCTATGCCGACTACAACGACCTGATGGACACCACCGAAGCGCTGCTGCGCGGTATGGCGGAGACAATCTTGGGCAATACCATGGTCAGCTATCAGGGCGACGAGTATGACTTCGGCAAACCCTTCACCCGCATGACCGTGTGTGAGTCGATTCTGCATTACAACAGTGATCTAACCGCTGCGGATATCGATACACTGGAGAGCGCCCGCGCTACCGCCAAAAAACTCGGCATCCACATCAAAGAGAGTTGGGGCTTGGGCAAGGTGCAGATCGAGATCTTTGATGAGACAGTCGAACATCAGCTTAAAAACCCAACCTTCATCACCGCCTATCCAACAGAGGTCTCACCGTTGGCGCGTCGTAACGACGACAACCCGCTGGTCACCGATCGTTTTGAATTTTTCATCGGCGGCCGCGAACTTGCCAACGGCTTTACCGAGTTGAACGACGCCGAAGATCAGGCCGAACGTTTCCGCAAACAGGTAGAAGAGAAAGATGCCGGTGACGATGAAGCGATGCACTACGACGCCGATTATGTGCGTGCCCTGGAACATGGCTTGCCACCAACAGCAGGTGAGGGCATTGGCATCGATCGACTGGTGATGCTCTTTACCGATGCAGCTTCGATCCGTGATGTGTTGCTGTTTCCGCATATGCGTCCTGAGAGCTGATTAGTTACAGCTGTGATGCAAACATAAAACCGCCTGTATGGCGGTTTTATGTTTTTGTATGGGAATTTTTTGAGGTGAAGATTGTTTCGTTGACCCATCCATTTTTAACATAGCCCATGGCCGCGTTTTTATGCCACAGCCAGCGCCATTGACCGCCACACGATAATTCGCCATAGTGGCAACTCACTGCATGCGTGGGGTCATGTCATGGAAATCAAAACAACAATTCAGGTGTGTAGCCCGGATGAAACGTAGTGCAATCCGGGAGCAGCCCCCGGAATTCGCTACGCTGCTTCCGGGCAGCTTGCTGAGTGCGTTGGATAGGCAGGAAAACAGATGATTGAAGTTCGATTTGGTTATCTTCAGGAACCGGCAGTTATCGACTGGAGTGTCGCAACGATCAGGCCTCTCGACAACATCACCAATATCGTCAAGCAGGTGCAGACCCATGAATGTGCTTATGGTGACTGGTTTTATCCACCACTTGAGACAGTCAAATTTGACTCCAAAGAGACAAAGAATGCGCCACTGGTTCCGACGGAAATATTCAGCCTGCCGGCCACGCACCTGCTTTCGTTCAAGAGTCAAGACTGGACGGATGAATGTGCCAATTTTATGATCGCCCTGTTCGGCATGCTCAAGGGGCGACGGCTGCAACGCGAAGGATGGCAGCATTTCTACAAGGCGCCAATTGGCAAAATGCTGTGCGATTTCAACGCCGGCCAGAGGGAAATCACACAGGCTCTGGATAGGGCGAGTGACTTCTGGCTGAAACATGCTGATGCGGACACCCGAAAACTGGCATTCGGTGCGTTGCACTGGCACCTTTTCGCCCAGCTTTATCAACACAACTTCGAGCGATTCAATGCGCAATATACGGCGCTGGATGCGTGTTACAAGCTTGCCACGAAAACTTGGAAGGGCTTCCCCAAAAAACGCCCACCACATGCTGCACGAGCATCTGTTCTATGTGCGCAGACGGGAGTGCCGATGCCTGAATGGGCGAGAATTACCCTCGTTGACCAGGAAAAAACCTGTGCCCTATCGGAGCGGCGGAATGCTCTGGTTCATGAGGCCATGTACGGAGGCCTGCCAGTGGGATTTGCTTATCCTACGGAGCATAAGCAAATGGAATATGAACTGACCTTACTTGTTGCCCGTCTTCTGTTGCGTTTACTGGGTATAGAGAATGAATACACCCGGTCGGCTTGCACGATTGGTCAGACAATTGGATTTGGCTTCGATGCGAGACGTTAACCTCGCCGTCCCCGTAGCCGGGTAGGGTGCGCTGTGCGCACGCTGACTGGAGATGAATCATGTGTGTATGGCGAGCCCCACGAACTGAAGGCGGAGTTGGCGATTTTGACTTTTATCAGACAAGCCGTGTAGGGCACGGCTTTATCGTGCCCACGCGAGTTAATACAGCAAGGTAGCCCAGATGAAGCGTAGCGCAATCCGCGAGTTGCCTCTCTTTAATCTCCAGCGTTGCTTTTAAGCTACTTTTTAAACAATGGTTTTGAAAATATCAAAGGAAACAACATGCTATTAACCAACCTTGAAATCGTGCCGGGCCGGATGGTGAAAGAACACCTGGGGCTGGTGCAAGGCAACTCTGTGCGGGCCAAACATGTGGGGCGCGACATTATGGCGAGCCTTAAAAATATTTTTGGTGGTGAGCTGAAGGGGTACACCGAATTGTTGCAGGAGTCACGTGAGGAGGCGGTCTCGCGTATGGTGCAGCAGGCGGAGGCAGCGGGGGCAAATGCGGTGCTGAATATTCGCTTTTCTACGTCGTCGGTCACCCAAGGTGCAGCAGAGCTGTATGCCTACGGCACTGCTGTGATTCTGGATTAGACCCGTATGTTTGATCTGATTGTTTTTCTTGTGCTGTTGGGGCTGGGGTATGGTTTTGGTCGGGTGGCCGAGCAGCGCCACTACAAATCCATTATTGCACGTGAGAGTGATCTGAATCGTATCCCTGCGATTGCGCTACGTCTGCCACCGCCATCGCTTGTTCCTCAACGCACTCAGCTGGTGACGGGCAGCGTGGTGATCTCAATTGATTACTTTAAACGTATTGCTGCTGGCTTGCGTGGTTTGGTGGGTGGGCGGATGAGGAGTTATGAGACGCTGCTTGACCGTGCCCGCCGCGAGGCGGTGTTGCGTATGAAGGAGCAGGCCGATGGCTTGGGCGCCAAGATGGTCTTTAATATTAAGTTGGAGACCGCCAGTATCCATAAAGGGCGCAAGAACAAGATCGGTTCGGTTGAAGTATTGGCTTATGGCACAGCGATTATTCCCGTTGTTGCACCCGTTGTAATCCCCACTGTAATAGGAGAGTGAGCCTGGAATACAAACAGGTCCAGCCGCCGGAAGGCATCAATACCAGTAATGAGCATCCACTCAAAGAGTTTGGCTTGCTGCTGGCGGCTGTTGTGTTGTTTATTGTGGTGATTGTTGTCTCACTTGGTTTGGCTGCCCATCTGCTGGCACCTTTTATTCCGTTTAGTGCGGAACAGAAGATGGCAAATATGTTTGTCAGTCAGCTCAAAGATAAGCATGTGACGCCAGATGAGACCGCGATGACAGGCTACCTGCAGTCGTTAGCGGAGCGTGTGGCGGTGGCGGAGGGGTTGCCGGAAGGGATGACTATTACGGTTCATTACATCAATGATGAGACGGTGAATGCCTTTGCCACACTGGGTGGCCATCTGTTTTTCTTTCGTGGTTTGTTGCAGAACGTTCCTAATGAAAATGCCCTGGCGATGGTGATGGCCCATGAAATTGCCCATGTTAAGTATCGCCACCCAATCAAGTCGCTGGGACGTGGTGTGATTACGGGAACGGCTATTGCCGTGGTTAGTAGTGCGGCCGGTGCTTCTATAATGAGTGATGTGCTGGGTGGAGCGGGGCTATTGACGGCGCTTAAATTCAGCCGTGAACAAGAACAGCAGTCTGATGAAACTGCGTTGCAGGCCCTGGCACGGCTCTATGGCCATGTGGCGGGGGCTGATGTGTTGTTTAATGTATTGGAACAGCTGCATGAACATGGTGGCCAGCCGCCAGAGTTTTTTAGTAGTCATCCACAAACGGCCAACCGGATTGAAAGCATTGCCGCTATGGCAAGTCAGCATAACTGGCCAACTACGGGTGTGATTACGCCTTTGCCGCCTGAATTTGGTGATTGGTTAAAGTAGTCTGTACAGTAGGTTTGATGGATGTTTGGTCTGGTTATATTGTTACGTACTTACCTCTGAAACCGATTCTTGAATAGGCAATTTTTCTCCGCACTTGTCATTGTTCTCTAATTGTTGCGGCAACGCGCTGCCGCACCAGGTTGGTTATACCCTGGATCTATCCTGTTATTTTGATTGGCCCGCACCTTGCTATATAGGCTTTAGTAGTTTGGGTTATAAAAACAGTGGCTGGTGCAGGGTGTTGAGTCGAATAACTCCACTTCTGATGGCTGTTTGCAATCAATCTGATCGAGGAGTGTGTATGAAGAATAGATATGACCACCTGGAGTTGGGCCAGTTTATCCCGTTGCAGTACCACTACAACATGCTTAACGATACTGCACGTATGCAGGGCTTTAAGCGTGCGTTGCAAGCGGTGGTGCGGCCGGGTGCACGGGTGCTAGAGCTGGGTGGTGGTACTGGGGTGTTGTCTTTTTTTGCGGCACAACAGGCGGGGCATGTTTGGTGTGTGGAGCGCAACCCCGAGTTGGTGGCGGCTGCGTGTCGTATTATGCGGCAGAATAAAAATGGCGATAGGGTGGAGATTGTTCAGGCGGATGCGAGCCGTTATCTTCCGCCCGAGCCTGTTGATGTGGTGATTTGTGAAATGTTGCATGTGGGGTTGCTGCGTGAAAAACAGGTTGCGATGATTGATCAGTTTAAACAGCGTTATCTGGAAAGGTTTGGCGGCCCGTTGCCAATCTTTGTGCCGGAGGCGTGTATTCAGGCGGTGCAGCCGATTGAGCAGGATTTTAATTTTGAGGGTTATTACGCCCAGACGATTCTGTTTCAGGAACCTACTGCGATTCATGAAAAAAGCCGTGAGTTGAGTGACCCGACGCTATTCCAGAGTTTTACTTATGATGCCGAGTTACCACAGCGATGCAGCTTTGATGGGACGATCAAAATTGCCAAGGACGGCCACTTAAATGCTATTCGTATGGTGACAAAAAACATCCTGGCAATATTGATGGCTGAGCAACGTACGGTTGATTGGTATAACCAGTACCTGATTGTTCCGCTTGCCGAACCGATGGCGGTGAGTGCAGGTGATTACGTGACCATTCAGTTTGATTACGAACCGGGGGCTGCGCTGGATGCGCTGAGCGACTCTTTACGGGTGAATAATATTCGGCGGTTAGAAGAGGTCGTTGCGCTGTAGTGTAACGATTGGGCGGTGTGGGTGGTTTGTAATTGTGTGGTGTTAATGCAGTGTGATTCCGGGGCTGTTTCCCGGGATCCGCTGCGTTGTTTCCGGGCTGCTTGTTACCGTCTTACTGGCGCCTGGCGATAGAAGAGACTCAGTTGATGATAGACGTCGGGGTAGTGGTGCAGTAGTTGCCAGGGCGCATCAAAAAAATATTCACTACAGACTGCAAAAAACTCGGCCGGATTGGTGGCTGCGTAACTGTTGATCTCACTGTGTTCATCATTGGCAATACGACGGCTGAAATCGCCATAGGCCGCGGCAAAGGCATCACTCCATGCCTGCTGTTTCATCTCGACATGCAGCGGCGGAAAACCATTGGCGACACCATTGAGCATATCCAACTTATGGGCCATCTCATGGATTACCACATTGTGGCCATCTCCCTGTCCGGCCGCCAATACGCTGGCCCAGGAGAAGATCACCGGCCCATGACTCCACGCCTCACCACTTAACACATTGTGATGATGATGGACCAGTCCGGCTTCATCGACCTCATCACGGCCGTTGATAAATTCGTCGGCATAGACCACCACCTCGACCCAGCCGTCATACCACTCGAAACCAAGATTCAAGATCGGCAGACAGGCCAACACCGCAATACGCAAACGCGCCGCCTCATCCAGTACTAGCCCTTGCACGGGTTCGATCACCTTGTCGTGCAGAAACAGCAGTGCCAGAGCGCGCAGCCGCTCACCCTCTGCTGCTGTCAGCCCATGTAGCAACGGTAACTGGCTCCAGAGTGTATTCCAGAGTGCGTCGTCGATGGCACTGCGTTTCAAAATGCGCTGCTGACGCCAGTGCTCAAATGACCACATCGAGATAACTCCAGTTGATGAGATTGACCTGATGTCAGGAGAGACAATAATGTACACACATTACGGTTGGAACTACGCTATAAAGCACTTATCCCATAGAGCGATTCACCCTAACGACACGGTCGTCGGACCTTGTTGACGGTGGCAGGCAGGTAATAAAACAACAAGTCACTTACCTGCAACCTGAATTTCAGAACCAGGACCCCCCTAATGAGATACTATCCAGCATAGCTACATGATAGGCTTGGTGAAGGCTTAACTCCAGCATCAGCGTGTTTACATTTCACTACCCTGCCAGAGGCAATGCGCCATGAAAACCACCCCCACCTCATCACCGATCCCCACGAATTCTAAACACCTATTGCAGCAGCGAACGACTGTGACTGGCACTGCTCAACCGTCTATGCCCCGCATTCCGGTGGAGGCACATAGCGTTACACTTATCCTGCTCACAGTGATTGCCGTCATCTTTGCGCTGCATTGGGCGCGTGCATTTTTCATCCCGTTGATGTTTGGTTTGATGATCAGTTATGCACTGTCACCGCCTGTCAACTTGATGCAAAAATGGAAAATTCCCCGCGCCATCGGTGCTGCAGTATTGTTAATTGGCATAGTGGGTGGTACAGGCTCACTGGCTTATTCACTCAGTGATGATGCCGCCGCGACAATAGAGAGCCTGCCCCAGGCTGCACAGAAGTTTCGTTACATGTTAGATGAGGAGCGCGGCACATCTGAAAGCGCGATAGAAAAAGTGCAAAAAGCGACCGCCGAGCTGGAAAAAGCAGCAAGTGATATGCCTACCGCGACGTCCATCACCCCGCAGGGGGTAACACGGGTACAGATCGAAAAACCCAAATTCATTATCCAAGACTATCTTTTATCTGGAACGATGGGGGCAATCGGGTTCGCTGGTCAGGTCACTATCGTACTATTTCTCGCCTATTTTCTAATTGTTTCCGGCGATAGCTTTCGGCGCAAACTTGTTAAAATCAGTGGCCCTACCTTTAGCAAGAAAAAAATCACCCTTCATGTTTTGGATGAGATAACAGGTCAGATTCAACGTTATCTACTGGTACAGCTTTTCACCAGCGCCCTTGTAGGCGTGGCCACATGGTTGGCATTTCTCTGGATCGGCTTAGAACATGCCGCCATCTGGGGTATCGCCGCCGCGATATTAAATACCATTCCTTATCTCGGCGCGGTAATTTTTACCGTTACCGTTGCATTGGTCGCTTTTTTCCAGTTTGGAACCATAGGCATGGGGCTGTTTGTCTCTGGCACGGCACTGGTTATTACCAGTCTCGAAGGCTTTTTGCTGACCCCCTGGCTGACGAGCCGAGCAAGCCAGATGAACGCGGTGATAATTTTTGCAGGTGTGTTGTTTTGGGGCTGGTTGTGGGGCGTTTGGGGTCTACTGTTAGGTATTCCCATCCTTATGGCCATCAAGGCTGTATGTGACCATGTGGATGATTTAAAACCTGTCGGTTCACTGCTGGGGAAGTAATATACCATTTACTGCCGATAGCTAAAGTCTCAGGGGTTGTTGCCATGCCACTACAGGTAGTTTGCAGTTGTGTCGGGGGAATACTGCTTTATCGTGCCCACGCCTGTTAACGCAGTAGCGGCGACCAGATGTTTTTAAAACGTAGCCATAACCCGTTGTTGAAACCAGAGTATTGACGGGTAGGCGGCAATCCATATCCAGAAAAAACGGTTTAGGCCAAATAGGCAGGCATTTGCAAAGTGGAAGGCTGCGGCTATGAACAGGGCAATAATAAGTGTTGTGGATGAGAGCAATGACAATGGAAATAATAGCTCAAAAAGGATAACTGCCCATGACATTGTAAAAAGCAGTCGTGGTGAATGGGCGAGCTGCCGCAAAGCGTCACTGACAGGGTAGGCGGAAAATTGAAAGACATCCGATAGGGCGCGGCCACTGCGCCACTCTGGATTGACAATTTTTACCCATCCCGAAATAAAGTATGAGAGCAGTAGTTGCAGGGCCAGGTAGCCAAATGCGACTTCTCTCCAGTAGTGTGTTGGGGCAAAGTGCGCCAGAGATAAACAGCTGACGATGAGCAGACTCATGCGGTCGGCACCGCCGTGGTAGGGGCCTTGAAAGCGGATTAACATGGCCAGACTGATGGCCAGTAACAGCAGTGTGATCCACGGCGTTTGAAAACCGGCGACTAACAATAGGGATAGTATCAGCCGGGGGATGAACAGTGTTTTTTCATGGGTGGTTGATTTAAGGTGTTCGATACTTTGTTGGGTAAAGGCAAGACCCAGGGCTATCTCCGTGAGGCGAATGGCGTTGTCTAACTCCATCTTTTTTCATCTTTATGTATGGGCTGAATACGGGAGTAGAAGACGATCTCTTGCTCAATGGTCTGCCCATTGCGCTGGATAAGTTGTAGACGAAACTGTAGCTGTGTTGCTGTATTCAAGTGGTTATGGGCGGTGGTTTTTCGTAGATCGGCCATTATTCGGTTTAATATCTCATCCTCACTATGGGTGGTCGGCTTTTCCAGCAGTCGTTCAGCGCAGCTGGTTAAAAACAGGGATTCGTTCCAGTCAGGATTCCACACCATGCGTTGCAGCATCTGCTTGAAGGGGAGGTGGGCTGGACGGGGGCGAAACTCCTGCCACTCTTCGGTAATCTCACCCGCAGCGTTTAAAAGTGCGTATTGAATGCGGGGTGAGGGGGCAATAACGTCGAAAAAGCGCCAGGATGGGAAGAGTGTGGGTAAAAGCAGTTTGAATATATTGGTCATTAATGGTGCTTAAACATCGATATGCCGGTTTAATAGTGTGTCCATTATCTCGGTGAGGGAATCGATCTGTTTGATGGTCAGGGGATTTGCAATCACCTCTTGAATCGCCTGTTCATAGATGGGCCACATCGCTTTTCGCATCTGCACCCCTTTTTCCGTTATTTTAATAACGTTGCCTCGTCCATCCGTATCACATGCTACCCGCTGGACAAGCGCCTGTTTCTCTAACCGGTCTATGAGGCGCGAGAGGTTGTGTTTGTTTAGCAGAACACGCTCACCAATCTCATATTGTCTGAGGCCACGGCCCGGTTCTCTATCCAACTCAAGCAGTAGGTCGTACCAGGAGAGTGGCGGGAATCCGGCATTTTTTAGTTTTGTTTCAACAATATCGATCAATACCTGTTGAGAACGTAGTAACAATACCCACGCTATTTCGGCTTTTTTTGGTCTGTTTTTTTCCATTGATGGCAGTGTAAGTGCAATTGGTTGCAAATGCAATTACATGCTGCTACATTCATATCGTTGCATATGCAACTAAAAAACAGTGTGAGAGGGAAATATGAGTGAAGCGATATCGAGTAGTGATTTATTTAGCATGATCAATTCTGAGGATGTTCCTGTGGTGATAGAGGCGTTACCGGCGCACTATTACAATACTGAGCATATACCGGGGGCCATCAATATTCCGCTGGATGAGATTGCTGATCAAGCGGCTTTATTGGTTCCGGATAAACGTATGAGGGTTGTTGTGTATTGTGCAAATGCGCTGTGTAAAAACTCACAACAGGCTGCGGCTGTGTTGAGGCAGATGGGATATGTTAGTGTCTACGAATATACCGATGGAAAGCAGGGGTGGAGGGAGGCGGGTTTTCCACTAGAACAGTGAGTAAATAGACGTTGTTATAATGTAAAATATTTTTTTACTATTACGCCGCTCCTGACACTACGCTGTCAGGAGCGGCTGCCTATACTGTCGGCTCCTTACCACCAACTCTCCAAGGAGGAGATGATGAAAACAGAAGCGATGAAGACGCAGGGTGCATTTAGTTGGAATGAGCTATTAACCTCTGATGTGCAGGGGGCAAAGGCTTTTTATGGTGAACTGCTGGGTTGGGTATTGGAGGATGCAGCATCAGACTGTATGCCCGAGGGCATGAGTTATACGATGGCCAAGGCCGGTGGCATTGATAGGGCAGGTATTATGGAGATTCCCGCCGAGGCGAAGGCCAATGGTATGCCACCGGCATGGGGCAGTTACATCACTGTGGATGATGTTGATGCCATGGTTTTGAGGGTGGTGAAGTTGGGTGGTAAGATTTGTGTGCCGCCGCAGGATATCCCCAATGTTGGGCGCTTCTCTGTGATTACTGATCCACAAGGGGCGGCGGTCTCTTTGATCACCTATTTTGATATGGAGTAACGGGTATGGCGAGACACTACTTCTCAGCGGCGACATTTGATTTTTTGCGTGAACTGGCGGCGAATAACAGTCGCGACTGGTTTATGGAGAATAAGTTGCGTTATGAAGCGGTGATCCGCACACCGGCATTGATGTTGATTGAAGATATGGCGGATGAGTTGCCCGCCATATCCCCCCATTTTCTGGCGGTGTCAAAGAAGGTGGGGGGTTCTTTGATGCGCGTGCATCGTGATGTGCGCTTTGGTAAAGACAAACGGCCCTATAAAACCAATATTGGCATTCAGTTCCGGCACCAATTGGGCAAGGATGTTCATGCCCCGGGGTTTTATCTACATATTGAGACAGGCGGCTGTTTTGTTGGTGCAGGTATCTGGCACCCCGATGCATCGGCGTTGGGCAAGATTCGTGATGGGATTATTGATGATGAGAAGGGCTGGGTACGGGTTAAAGAGGATCCGGCGTTTAAAAAAAGATTCAAGCTCGAAGGTGATGCGCTTGTGAACGCACCACGAGGTTATGCAAAGGATCATCTTCTTATCGAAGATCTGAAACGTAAAGATTTTATCGCCATTGCGCCATTAAAAGAGAGTGATGTCACCGGTAAAAAACTGCTGGCAACAGTGGCGGATAGTTTTGTTACGGCGGACCCCTTAATGCGTTTTTTATGTAAGTCTCTGGCGTTTAACTATTAATTAAATGCGCCGTGCTGACCGCCTTTTTCAACTTGTTCAGCAGTTGCACCATGAGCGTGTAACTACTGCCCGTACACTTGCAGAGCTGCTGCAAGTCTCTGAGCGCACCATCTATCGTGATATCCAGGACCTCTGCCTGAACGGTGTGCCTATTGTGGGTGAGGCGGGTATTGGCTACAAATTGATGAAAGGGTTTCAGCTGCCACCGCTGATGTTTACGGCGCAGGAGCTGGAGGCGCTGTTGCTGGGTGTGCGTATGGTACAGGCG
Organism: Gammaproteobacteria bacterium; assembly: GCA_021731365.1. Taxonomy (GTDB): domain Bacteria; phylum Pseudomonadota; class Gammaproteobacteria; order Tenderiales; family Tenderiaceae; genus JAKFXL01. The sequence goes on from JAKFXL010000016.1 coordinate 96,137, forward strand.
TGGACAGATCAACAGATGGCGGCAGCGGCCACCCAGGTATTGAAAAAGATCGAAGCGGTTGTGCCTGAACGTTTGAAGCCAGAGCTGGGTCGTCAGCAGATTATGGTCCCCGACTTTTCAATGAATACACAGGCAGGGATGCATATGCCGCTGCTGCGTGATGCGGCACGGTTGCAGCAAAAGGCCAGCTTTGATTATGTACGTGCCGATGGGCAGCGCTCCAATCGCATCGTGCATCCATTGGGGTTGTTCTATTGGGGGAGAGTGTGGACCTTGGTTGCCTGGTGTGAACTGAGGGATGAGTTTCGCCACTTCAGGCTGGATCGTATGGAGGCGGTGGTGCTGTTAACGGAGTGTTATGAGTCAACCGTGGGGCGTACGTTGCAGGACTTTTTGGCAACGGTGTGTGATGACTATTGAGGTTGTTGTCTGCCGAGGTGGGTAGTGTAAAAAAAGCAGGGTCTTTTAATCGTAATAGCCACAAGCGGTTAACGTTTGCTGCCAAGCCAGATCATATGGCGTGCACCACGGTTACCTCGTGCCCGTGCCCGAACCTCTTCCACATTCAATCCTGCACGTTGCAATTTTTTGGTAAAGGCCGAGTCGGGTGTGATGGACCAGACGGCAAAAATGCCGCCGGGCCGGAGTGCAGTGGCGGCGGCGCTGAGCCCTGCGGGGCTGTAGAGGCTATTGTTCTCTTTGCGGGTTAGCCCTTCGGGGCCGTTGTCGACATCGAGCAGGATGGCATCATAACTGTTCTGTTGGCTGCGGATGAGCTTGCCAACATCACCTTCAAACAGCGTCACCCGTTTATCGGTTAATGGCGTGCCCGCCAATGGTCCCAACAGTGTCTGGTTCCACTTTATGACCGCAGGTACCAGCTCTGCGATGACCACTTCGGCGGTTGCGCCCAGATTGTTAAGTGCGGCGGCGAGTGTATACCCCATGCCGAGTCCGCCGATCAGGATGCGCGGCTGTGGACGGGTGTTGATCCGTTTGCAAGCCAGTTCGGCCAACGCCTCTTCGGAGCCGTGGACGCGGCTGTTCATCAACTCCTGATTTCCGGTGCGAATGGAGTACTCCTGATCGCGACGGTAGAGGCGCAGCTCGCCTCCCTCCCCGGATACGCTGCAGCTGTCGAGCAGTTCCCAGGGATTCATGGTTGCCTTACGGTATGGGATTGAGTGGGCATCAATTTTATATGGCGCCGCCGGCCTGAGCACGGCGACTCCACCAGAGATGGCTAATAAAAAAGAGGATGGCGGCACTGACAACGATGGCAGGCCCTGCCGGTAGATCCCACTTAAGTGAGGCACCAAGGCCGCCACTTACCGAGATGCTGCCGATGAGTGCGGCAAACAGCGCCATCTGTTCCGGATTACGGGCGAAGGTGCGGGCGGTGGCGGCGGGGATGATCAGCAGTGAGGTGATTAACAATATGCCCACCACCTTCATGGCCACGGCAATCACCAGTGCCATCAGCAGCATCAACATCAACCTGATTCGGGTGACGGGCACCCCTTCAACCTGCGCCAGCTCTTCATGTACGGTGATGGCCAGCAGTGGTCGCCAGATTTTAATGAGTACTGCCAGTGCAACGATGGCACAGCCCCATATCCAGTAGAGATCAGTGGTATTGACGGTCAGGATATCGCCAAACAGATAGCTCATCAGGTCGATACGCAGGGTCTCCATGGAGGCAATAGCGATCAGTCCGAGGGAGAGGGTGGTATGGGAGAGAATACCCAGTAGGGTATCGCTGGCAAGGCGGCGCTGCTGCTGTAGCGCCACCAGCAACAGCGCGAGAATTACGCAGACCACAATGACACCAATGTTGGCGTTGAACTCCAGCAGAAAACCGAGCGCCACCCCCAGCAGTGCAGCGTGGGCCAGGGTATCGCCAAAGTAGGCCATGCGCCGCCAGACCACAAAGCTGCCGAGTGGTCCGGCGATCAGCGCGACGCCAAGTCCCGCAAGCAGGGCGCGCAGCAGAAAATCATCCATGGTTACACCCTTTGTGTTGATCTTTGCCCGCCACAACATCACCGTGTACGTCGTGGCTGTGGTCATGGTGGTGGTTGTACGGCATTAATACGGGTGTTTTAGCCCCGGATTGACCAAACAGCGCCACGTAGCTGGGGTCGTTGCGAACGCTGTCGGGGTGGCCGGAGCAGCAGACGTGGCGGTTGAGGCAGAGCACTTGATCCGTGGCGCTCATCACCAGATGCAGATCGTGAGAGATCATTAAAATGCCGCAGTGGTGGCGTTGGCGAATGTTTCCAATCAGGCGGTACAGCTCCTCCTGACCGGTGATATCCACCCCTTGTACCGGTTCATCCAATATTAATAGTGTGGGGTTTCGCAGCATGGCCCGGGCCAGCAGCACCCGTTGTGTTTCGCCACCGGAGAGTGTCTGCATCGGCGAGTCGAGTAGATGTGCGGCACCGGTCTCGTTCAGGGTCTCAAGCAGTCTGCTTTTGGGGTGATGGCTGGCCAGGGTTAAAAAGCGCTGCACTGTGAGTGGCAGCACCGGGTCGATGGTGAGCCGCTGTGGCATATAACCGATACAGGTGCCGGCGGCGATGTTGACGCTGCCACGGTCCGGTTTCATCAACCCCAGTGCCACCCGTACCAGGGTGGATTTACCCGCGCCGTTGGGGCCGATCAAGGTGGTGATTTCGCCGCGACGGATGGTGAGGTCCACATTGTCCAGGATTACCCGGCCTTGTAGCGAGAGGCTGACACCGGAACACTCCAGCAGCGGTTCGTGGTTATTGGTCATGGGGTAGTGCCTGACAGTGGGAGCAGAGGCCACGAATCTCAATCACCTGGTGGGTCGCGGCAAAACCGATGCTGGCGCTACTGTGGGTGATGGCACGACTAACGGCGGGATCATCCAGTTCAGTCACCTCATGACAGCGGGAGCAGATTAGAAACTGCCCCGTATGTTCATCACCGGGGTGGGAGCAACCGGTGTAGGCGTTAAGGCTTTCGATGCGATGGATTAAACCATGGTCGAGCAGAAACTCCAGGGCGCGATAGACCGTGGGGGGGGCACCATTAAACCCTTCGCTACGCAGCTGTTCGAGAATGGTATATGCGCCGATGGGCTGATGGCTGCCCCATACCAACTCCAATACCCGTTTGCGCTGCTCGGTCAGACGGCCATTTCGCTCGTTACAGATGCGTGTCGCTTCTGCAACGGCGGCCTTAATGCAGCGGCGATGATCGTGTGGGGTAAAGCGTTGATCAGTGATGTCAGGCATGACGTGGCTATGTGAGGAGTGAAAGTTGTTATACTATAACATAACAACCACTCAAGGCTTTTGATAACCGATGATGTTTTTTCGTCTCTCTATTATAGGGGTGTTAACGCTGATAACAGCGTTGCCACTGCAGGCTGCCGAAGGTCCGCGAGTGGTGGTGAGCATCGCCCCGATACATTCACTGGTCGCCGCTGTGATGGCGGGGGTCGCAACGCCGGAGCTGCTGATCAATGGCGCAGCATCGCCCCACAGTTACATGCTCAAACCATCCCAGATCAAGGCGTTGCAACGTGCTGACCTGATTGTCTGGAATGGTGAGAGTGTGGAGAGCTTTATGCCTCGTACCTTGCGCTCTATCAATAGCGATCAACGGGTGATCAAGCTGGTGGCACTGCCGGGTATGGCGCTGCTACCCAGTCGCAGTGGTGGGTTCTGGCAGGCCCATGAGCACTCACTGCATGATCACGGGGCAGGGGAGATGGATGGCCATCTCTGGCTGGATACCACGAATGCCAAGGTTATTGTGATAGCGGTGGCAGCAAGGCTGAGTGAGATTGATCCCGGCCACACGGTGCAGTATCGCCGTAACAGCACAGTACTATTACAGCAGCTCGATGAACTCACCCGAGATATTGATGCCACCTTAACGCCGGTACGTACTGTTCCCTATCTGGTATTTCATGACGGGTATCACTACTTTGAAGATCGTTTCAAACTGCGTGCCGCCGGTGCGATTAGTGTTGATGCGGAGCATAAACCGGGTGCTAAACGGTTGAGCGAAATCAGTGCCATGGTAAAACAGCAGCAGGTGCGCTGTATCTTTAGTGAACCGCAATACTCTGCCGCCGCTGTACAGCTGGTGACGGCTGGCACAGGGGTAAAAAGCGGTGTACTGGATGGTATTGGCAGCGGCCTACAACCGGGGCCGGATCTCTATTTCAAGCTGATGCGTGGTTTGGCGCAAAATCTGGCGGGATGTTTACGGTGATCTGTTCTGTTTACGGTGTGAATGATGCAACGCCTCTCTAGTCTGGTCTTGGCGCTGGCGCTGCTCTTGGCGCAGACGACCTTGCTTGCCCATGAGTATGATTTTTCTGCCCATAAAGAGGGGGCCAGCTGCTCTGTCTGCCTCCATGGGACACCACTGACCAGTGTGGCCGTCGGAACCTTCTCACTTGCACTGCTGCGTGCTGATGAGGTCACTCTATTCCAGCCTGTTACGTGGTTACAGGCCTCCATTGCCAGCGTTTTTTATAGTGCCCGCGCGCCTCCCGTTAACGTCTCGTTTTAACTCCGATTTCATCTTTATACAGGTCGCCGTGGCCATTGCCATGGTGATGGGCCGACATGGCTCGGTTAAATCTATTCTTGCGTAGGGAGTATTTATGTTTCATTACAAGTTGAGTGTAGCGGCTTTGGCGCTGTTTTCTGGTGCGGTGGTGGCAGCGGAGGTCGCTGTGGGGAGTGACGACCAACGGTTGCAGATGTTTGAACAGCGGCTAGAACGTTTTGAGAATGAGTTGTCAGTGAAGGTGCCCGCATCATCGGCAAACGCCTTCAATCCCGCCATCGCGCTAATCCTTTCCGGGTTATATACCAACCTCTCCCAATCACCGGAGGGTTATCGCATCGGCGGTTTTGCCTTGCCGGAAGATAGCGAGACCGGACCGGGCAGCCGTGGTTTCAGTCTGGGGGAAAGCGAGCTGGTTATTTCATCCAATATCGACCCTTATCTCTTTGGTAATCTCGCGCTGGTATTAACGCCGGAGGGCGAGATGGAGCTGGAGGAGGGGTACATTCAGACTATCGCGCTTTCGCATGGCCTCAGCGTCAAGGCGGGAAGGCTCTTCTCCGGCATCGGTTATCTTAACGTGCAACATCCACATGCCTGGGATTTTGTCGATGCGCCGCTGGCCTATCAGACACTGTTGGGCGGGCAGTATGGTGATGATGGTGTGCAGCTGAAGTGGCTGGCCCCTACTGAAACTTTTGTTGAGATTGGTGTGGAGGCAATGCGCGGCTCGGGGTTTCCTGCCAGCGAGCGTGACAAAAATGGCAGCGGTGCTGCGGCCTTTTTCGCCCATTTTGGCGGTGACGTGGGGATTAGTAATAGCTGGCGTGCCGGCCTCTCCATGTTGAGCAGTGTGGCGCAGGGGCGTGAGGTATCTGATGTTGATCTGGTCGATGCCGAGGTGACCAACAGCTTCAGCGGTGACAGCCGTCTCTGGGTTGCTGATTTTGTCTGGAAGTACGCCCCCAGCGGTAACGCCGCCTACAGCAACTTCAAATTGCAGGGGGAGTATCTGCATCGCAATGAGAGTGGTGAGCTGACCTACGATGTGGGTGGCAGCGACAATACCGCAGCCTATGACGCCAAACAGTCCGGCTGGTACCTCCAGGGCATCTATCAGTTTATGCCCAGCTGGCGTGTGGGGCTGCGCGGTGAACGTCTTAATGTTGGCACGTTGGAATATGGTGCCAACAGCGCCAATATGGCAGCGCCAGGTTTCAACCCGTCGAAGCAGAGTGTGATGGTGGATTACCGTCCGAGTGAGTTTAGCCGCATCCGCCTGCAGTTTACGCAGGACAAGTCGCGCCAGGATCTCACCGACAACCAGGCCTTTCTCCAATACCACGTGAGCCTGGGCGCTCATGGCGGCCATCAATTCTGATTATCAGGAGCAGCCATCATGAAAATATTTCTAGTTGTTCTCGCTATGTTTGTGACAGCGCTAATCTCTGCCAATGCAGCGGCGCTCAATCTCTTCGCCTGCGAACCGGAGTGGGGTGCGCTGGCGCAGGAGCTGGGCGGTGATCGGCTCTCGATCTACGTCGCCACCAATGCGATGCAGGACCCACATCAGGTCCAGGCCAGACCCAGCCTGCTGGCGCAGGCGCGGCGTGCCAATCTGATGGTCTGTAGCGGGGCGGAGCTTGAAGCGGCATGGTTGCCGGTGGTGTTGCGGCAAGCGGGTAACGCTGCCATCCAGCCCGGCAGGTCCGGTTATTTCGAGGCCGCCAGTTATGTGCAGCGGTTAGGTGTTGCGACGCTGCTCAATCGTGCCGCCGGTGATATTCACGCGTCGGGCAATCCACACATCCAGACTGACCCACGCAACATTGCCCGTATTGCAGCGGCGCTGGCACAACGTCTGGCCGAGGTTGATCCGGCCAATGCCGAGTTTTATCAGACACGCTACCGCGATTTTGCAACACGTTGGGAGGTGGCGATTGCACGCTGGGAGAAGCAGGCGACACCACTGCGTGGTGTCGTGGTTGTCGCGCACCACAGCTACTTTGTCTATCTCGATAACTGGCTGGGACTGAAGACGGTGGCGCAACTCGAACCGAAACCGGGCGTGCAACCCACCAGCGCCCATCTTGCCGGAGTGCAGGAGCTGTTGCAGCGCCAACCTGCCAGGATGATTCTGCGTGCGCCTTATAACAGTGAACGTCCCTCCGAGTGGCTGAGCGAACGGGCCAAGATTCCGGCCGTGATGTTGCCAGGCACGGTCGGTGGTTCAGATCAGGCCAAGGATCTGTTTGGTCTGTTTGATGACACGGTGCAACGTCTGTTGGCAGCGCTGAAATGAACCTTGATGGGTTAGATGTTTCCATCCTCGGCCCCGCGTTCTGCGCGGGTCTGTTGGTGTTGGCCAGCCATGTACCGCTGGGACAGCAGGTGCTGGCGCGTGGCATTGTTTTTATTGATCTTGCCATCGCCCAGATTGCCGGGCTGGGTGTGATCGTGGCAGATGCCATGGGGTTAGAGTCTCATGGTTACGCGGTGCAGATTGCCGCCGTGACAGCGGCACTGTTGGGGGCGTTGCTGCTGACCTTCACCGAAAAACGGTGGCCCGAGATTCAGGAGGCGCTGATCGGTGTGCTGTTTGTATTGGCCGCCTGTGCCGGCATGTTGCTGCTGGCCAATAATCCACACGGTGGCGAACAACTCAAAGAGCTGTTGGTCGGGCAGATATTGTGGGTCAGCTACAGTCAGTTGCTGCCCGTTGCGCTGCTGACAGCAGTGGTGCTGGCGCTCTGGTTTGGTCTGCGCGACAGGCTTGGGGTGATCGGTTTCTACGCACTGTTTGCGCTGGTGGTGACAGCGTCGGTGCAGCTGGTCGGCATCTATCTGGTCTTTGCCAGTCTGATCATCCCGGCGCTGGCCAGCCGTTTTCATACCAGGCGTCGCCAATTGATTATTGGCTACAGTGTGGGTCTGCTGGGTTATGCCGTTGGGTTGGCACTCTCAGCGGTATTTGATCTCCCTTCTGGTGCGGTGGTGGTGTGGATGCTGGCGATCTTTGGCGTTCTGTTTGCGTGGCGTAATAACGCGGCGGTACTGAGGCAGCAGCCGAATATTGATCGTTGAGCATGTGAAGGCGACAGCCGCTGGAGAAAAGATTTAGTCTGGTGCAGCCGCAGTTGTTAATAATTGCGACCCTGCATCCAGACTATTGTGACTCTATGTGATTGAACTCCAATGACAACCTTGGAGGAGGGCAATAAAATCTCACAGAAAAAATCAGTGAGACGCCAAAGAGAAACTCAATGATTCGTTCGCCCACGCCCGATAATACCGTGACCGACAAGCTCTTTGGATATCAACACTGCCAACTCGTGTGCGACCGATTGCGCCGATTCGGGATTCACGCGCTCACTTATCCCCGACCAGACCAGCTTGTTATCAGGCAGGGTATAAAGGATCGTTTCCATCTTGGCGATGGTGCTCTCGCTTACAAAGCCCGGCGTTGTGTAAACCTGGCCATACGCATAACCATAATAGTTATCGAAACTGTTGTAGTACGGCACTCCGCCATAGGAGGGATTGCCAGGGGTAATGAAGGTCTGTGGTGGCACGTAGGTCTCCTGCTTGCTGACATCGATCAGACGCATCACCAACGCACCATCAAAACCTTCGTCGACGAGCCGGGCTCTAATCTGTTTCCGAGTCCTTTTTTCCAGTGTTTCGAATAACGTGTAACTTGCCACCGCCTCGGTGCCAGCAGGGATCTGCGCCACCACCTGATCCTCCGCCAGGCGTCGTACCGTGGTGTTTTCATGTACTGCAAAGATTGCCACTTTTTTGAGCGGACCGCGATCATAAGCAGGGTCTGTCCACGATGCGGTCATTTGAGTTGTTGCACACGCCGTCAGCAACAACACTGATACCAAAGTGATCCCGCTAAAAACAGCTCGTTTCACAATCCGGCTATTCGTCATAACTCCTCCATACGATGGCACAGGCATAACAAAGTGTGGTCACTTGTAAAGATCCATTTGTTACCCCATTTGGGTTTCCTGTTTTAAGCACAACCATGCACCTATTTAAACACTGATATTGATCGACAGAACCGCAGCAGATTGCCGACAAAGAGTGCAAGACCCAGTAGCGATCGAAATCCTTCGACACCTCGCCGCTGATCGGGCCAAGATATTCCGTCCTGACCGCAAGATTGTTGGCGGTAATGTCATGCGTAATGGTACAACTCATGGGGATAAACAGGCTGCACCATGGGCGAACTAGCGCCCGCTCGCTCGATCTGAGCGGACGGCACTGTTTTGGCAGTGTCGAGTTGCATCCTGGTCAGCATCATGTGAGACGTTGTTTAGCCGACCAACTTTGCGTCAAGCCAAGCCCAAGCCTCGTCTTCCTGATCAGCCGTAAAGGTCCGCATATCCAGACCCGAGAAAATCGGATTCAGCGTCTTGATGATCTTGCCCATCCAGACGGGCGCACCGACTATAGCGTAGCGTTCAACTTTCTTGATCGCAGCAAGCTTCATCGAGACCAGTCCGCTTTGCAGCAGCACTGAAGGATCGAAGCCACCGAAGTGCGTCATGCGATTAAGTAGTCTAATTTTCTCGTGTGTATCAAGAAAGGTTTCGAATTCCTGCATAACGCTGGGCATCTCCTCGGCCGTGATGACGCCGTTGATCTCGAAAGCCAGGACATCGGCCTTTGATGTTTTGAGGAAGCGAAACGCGGGCATCTCCGTTACGTGCGTTGCCGGAGGCTGCGCGACCCAAGTCAGAGCCTCTTCACGTTGCGCGGGCTTGAACAGTTTCATCTCAACGCGGGCGACAAGCGGGCTGATCGTGCCCAACACGACACTCGGCCATTCCTTGTCAGACACAAAGGCGAGGCGGTGAAACTGGCCGATGTGGCGGAGAAAGTCGATATCGGTCTTTACACCCGAAGCAAAGGCATCAGCGGTCATGTCGCTGAGTCCCGTGAAATCAACCAGCGCACCCAGGGACTTGTGTTTTGCAAGTTTTTTATCGAGCCACTGCTTTGACTGTAATACATCTTCAGCGGATATCTTGTCGCTGTATTGCACGGCAAAAATATGGTCGGGCGCATCTATTTTCTTGAACATGATGATATTTCCTTTGCGTTAATTACTGTTTAAGCAGGAGCAAAATACCCCGGCCCACAGCAGGTTGAAAGTGTTTGTAGTCGATGTAATCAGAAATTAAAGCCGGCTCCCAAAGATTTATTGCTTCGTTTCAAGCTGTAGCACGTTTGGCATAGAGACTAATCGCGCCTTGTATAGATACATTAGTCGTTTGTAGTGGGATCAGTTTCATACTCTTCAAACTCCTCAAGTGGTGGGTTGCCGTCATAGACCAGATGTCGACGCCGTTGCAGGTAGGCCTCGCGGGTGAAGGTATAGGGGTCCAGTGCTGCGGTCTCCAGGATGCGGCTTGCCGGGAGCAGACTGGCACGGCTGTCGATGGTATCGGTGATCAACAGAGCATTGCGGCTAGCGTTTTCGTCCACCCGGGTGGTGGTCAGATTGAACTGGCTGTAGTCCACATAGAGACCCATGCCGTCACGCGGAGAACTGGAGCCGAAAAACGGCAGCACCAGATAAGGCCCGCTACCGACACCCCAGCGCCCAAGAGTTTGGCCAAAGTCCTCATTATGTTTTTGCAAACCCATGGGCGTGGCAACATCGATGAACCCCAACACTCCGATGGTTGTATTCACAAAGAGACGCAAGGTATCAGAGGCGGTCTCGGCCAGCTTGAGTTGCAAGGCATTGTTAATCAGTACAAGCACATCATCCAGATTGCTGAAAAAATTGCTAATGCCCTTGTTCACGGGTTGCGGCACCACCGCGACATAGCCCTTCGCAACTGGTTTTAATATCGCTTTGTCGATAGTGTCGTTGAATCGGTACATGGCCCGGTTGTAGCGTTCGAGCGGGTCATGCGGATCAGTTGGGCCATTGATGGAGGCGCAGCCACTCAACACACACATGGTTATGAGGAGCGTTAACAAGGCGCCACAACTACGGACATGAATGATCATCTGCCGTGCGCCAGTGCCTGACGAGCTAACTGTATCAGTGGTGCATAACCGGTCTTTAATGGTTACGTCAGTCATTACATTACGCCTCCACCGAATACGGCCGTGCCGTGATTGGTGCAATAATAACTTCACCTGTTTTTTTAGTAGCCCCGGACATGTAAATTCTCTTTGGTTATAAATTCGCTATGAAAGCAGTGTGTGCGATTGATACGACGCTACTTCTCACTGCCAGGGAACAAGCAATACGCCGACCCCCAGTACAGTTTGTGAATGGTTATAATCGATCAGGCTCTCGCCATAGCCGTTAAAAATCTGGAGATAGCCTTTGAGCGCGCCTGAGATGGGGAAGGCCCAGTCGAGTTGTAGCGCACCGCGTTGGCCACTGAAACTGTACCGCCCCAGCATTGAATAAACACTGCCGCCGTGGATGTAGGTCAGGCGTGTATCAGATGAACCCATGTAGCGACGCATGTCAGGGTTATCATCCTTCTCACTCTTCTCGGGTAGCCTGAGCCATGGCCGCACACTCAGCACAAACCCGTTTCGTTCAAACCCGAACTCTCCGTATATCCGGTTCCAACTGCGCGACAGCGGCAGTTCCCGACCGTTGGACTGATGCACAAATCCAAGATTGAGCATGCGCCAGTGCCACCCCAACAGGTTGTGGTCAGTTCTCAGCGTGAGGATCACCTCCGGTTCATAATTTGTTTCACGAAATGCAGCCGAGACATAATCATTGCCGTTGTAGAGTTGCCAATTAGATTGCTGGGTGTAGCCAAACCACAGATCCCCGTTATTCTTGAACAGCGTCTCCCAGACCTTGAACCTGGCACTGAACTGGATCTTGGCCTCGGTGGCACTGAGTGGCAGCGGTGTAGAGACAGAGTGATTCTCGGTGGGGCTGCCAGGGGTCACATTGCGACTGTTGCTATAACGCAGTGGCAGAAAGTAGGTAGCGCGGTATGGCAGCAGCCGGAAGGTACCACGTTTGTGTTCAGCATCGAGTTCCCAGATGCTGGTGAGGGAGGGTGTCGTCGGGGCGGCCTGCTGCACAGCGGATAATATTTTCTCTTGCTCACTGCTTGCATCGACGTGATCGTAACAAGCGAGTCGAGCGCTATCATTGGTAATTAAAACACAGGCTGGCGTCTTGTCAGCGGCCATGGCATCAGGCCCGTAACCGATCAGCAACCATGCACCTGCACAGATCAGCACAACCACACGCACGTAGCGCCAACGGTAGCTGTTACGCCTGAATGAGTTTTGCATTGTTTTATCTCCAGGCACCCATTAGCGCTTTCAAATTGCATTTGTGGTTAACGTATGAAATGGCATACAGAATTTTTTTAACTCAGTGGAGCCAGCGGTTGATCTCTGCCAATACAGTCTGGTCCAGCTGGCCGGTTGTGGCGTGCAGCTGCAATAAATTCAGAATAGTGGCGTAGCGCGCCTTGGCAAGGTCACGGTGTGCGCCATAAAGCTGCTGCTGTGCATTTAATACATCGATTGAGGTGCGCACACCCACCTCCCACCCCAGACGGCTCGATGCCAGGGAACCTTCACTGGAGATCACTGCCTGCTCTAACGCAAGCACCTGGGTGAGCCCATCGGTCACGCCCAGAAACGCCTGGTTAGCATCAAGCGCGGTGGTGCGACGGGCATTTTCAAGTTGCTCTTTTGCGGTATCGATGTTGTACCGCGCTTCACGCACCCGAGAGCTGGTGCCACCACCGGCATAGAGTGGCAACCGTAACTGCACCCCGATCATGGCCGTGGTGCTATCACTGCCTGTGCCGACACTGGCGCTGCCACTGGCTGCATCCTCCTGATAGTTTGCGACCAGATCGATGGTTGGATGGTGGCCCGCCCGTTGGCGTTTGATCTCTTGGGATGCGATTTCCAGGGCGGCTGTTTGAATCAATACGGCTGGGTTGGACTCGCTGGCACGTGCCTCCCACCGCTCAATGTCATCTGGCTGTGGTGGTGTCATCTGCCAGCCATCTGCCAGGGGCACCAATGGTGTTGACTCGGTGCCGAGAATTTTTCGCAGCGCCCGTTTTTTTATCCGTAGGCCACTATGGGCCGCGATCTCCTGGGCGTTGGCCAGATCAAAGCGGGCCTGGGCCTCATTGGCATCGGTAACCGTTAAGGTGCCCACCTCGAATTGCCCCTTGGCCTGGGCCAGCTGTTCGGCGATGGCGGTTTTTTGCGCCTGCACAAAGGTGAGATCGTCCTGCGCTGCCAGGACGTCAAAGTAGGCCTGTGTTACTCGCAGGATCAATCTCTGTTCATCATCGGCCAGCTGAGCATCGGCTTGCACCCGTTGCAGCTCTGCCTGATCCAGTTGCAGCCACTCCTGCTTGCGGTAGAGCGGCTGTCGCAGGCTGATACCGTAACTGTTTGAGTTGAACTGGCTGGATCCACCCGGAAATGGACTAGTACCGCGATATTGGGTGTCAGAATGGTTGCGTGCCACATTGGCGGAAAATTCCACCGAGGGGCGTAACAGGGCCTGTGCCTGTGGCAACTTCTCCTGAGCTGCGGCCCGACGCGATAGTGCGGTGGCGTAGAGCATGTCGTTGCCACGTGCCAGCTCATAGGATTGCAGCAGGTCTGTTGCCCCGGCGGTGGTGCTTGCCACACCCAGCGCCACACTTATCACCAGATTTCGAACTCTATTCATCGGCTTCATTACACTTCTCCTCTGTTCGAATGGGGGGCCATGGATGAGCTGTTGTCAGCGCTCCCGCCGTGCCACTTACGCTTGCCCCACTGGGAGAGATCATCCAGATAGGAGTAGATCACCGGCACCACCAGCAGGGTCAGCAACGTCGAGGTGATCAGACCGCCAATCACGGCGTGGGCCATCGGTGAGCGCTGTTCGCCCCCTTCGCCCAACCCCAGGGCCAGCGGCAACATGCCAAAGATCATCGCCACCGTAGTCATCAGTATCGGGCGCAGACGGACGCTGCCGGATTCGAGGATTGCCTCATACCGGCTCTTGCCCGCCTTGAGACTCTGATTAATAAAATCGACCAGCAGGATGGCGTTTTTGGTCACCAACCCCATCAGCATGATGAAGCCAATGATCGAAAAGATATTGAGTGTGCTACCCGCGATCAGCAACGCGAGAAACACACCAATCAGTGACAACGGCAGTGAGGCCATGATGGCGATCGGTTGCAAAAAGCTGCCGAACTGCGAGGCCAGTATCAAATAGATAAAGATCACCGCCAGGGCCAGCGCGGAAACGGCATAACCCAGGGTCTCCTGCATATCTTTGGTTGAACCGCCCATCACAAAACGATAACCCGGTGGCAGTTCGATCGCCTTCAATGCCACATTGAGCTCTGTGCCAAGATCACCCGCTGGACGGCCGGAGGCATTGGCGCCAATTAGCACTTCGCGGCTCAGATTCTTGCGGTTGATCTGGGAGGCGCCCAGTGTCGGCACGAACTCAGCAATCTGACGTAACGGCACCATGCGCGGGTTACCATTACTGTCGACAAGGGTGCTGGTCAGGTAGAGCTTGTCGAGGTCAGAGAGACGGGCGCGGTCACTGATTGGCAGTCGCACCATGATGTCGTAACTCTCGCCATCCGGCGCCTTCCAGACTCCGGCCGTCTCCCCGGCAATCAGTGGACGCAGGGCGTTGCCGAGCTGTTCGATCCCCACCCCCATCTCACTGGCGAGATCGCGGTTGATATCGATCGCCAGTGTCGGCTTTGCCGCTTCCAGACTGGAATCGATATCAACCAGGCCGGGGATTTTACGCATCGCCTGCATCACTGTCTGGGAGAGTTTGCCCAGCTCTTCGATGTCAGCCCCCTGGATACTCACCTGTATCGGTTTGCCGCCACTCATGCCGCCGGGAGCGCCAACACTCACCTCGATGCCCGCGATACGGTTCAGCCGTTCACGGATCGGCTGCTGCAACTGTTGCTGGCTGCGGCTACGCGCCTTGTGGTTTATCAGACGAATATAAATAGCGACCGAATTCTTACCTGTCGCACCGCCACTATTGACCGTGGCATAGCTGTAGTCGACCTCCGAAAACTCTGCCAGCGCCGCCTGGACCTGTTGCGCCTTGGCGCGGGTATATTCCAGTGACGACCCGACCGGCGTCTTGATGCTGACCTGTGCCTCGCCGAGATCCGCCTCCGGTACAAACTCGGTGCCGATCAACGGCACCAGTGCAAAGCTACCGAGAAAAATCGAGGCGGCCAGCGCCATCACCGACTTGCGATGCGCCATCGCCCAGCGCAGCACGGCGGCATAACCATCATGGATCCTATCCATCACCTTGTCATGCAGGGCAAGGAAGCGGCCAAACAGCCCCTTGCGCTTGGTGCCGTGCATCTCCGGATCGGGCCAGACACTGGAGAGCATCGGGTCAAGTGTGAAGCTGACAAACAGTGAGATCAGCACAGCCGCCGAGACGGTCATGCCAAACTGGAAGAAGAAGCGCCCGATAATGCCGCCCATAAACGCCACCGGCAGAAATACTGCAACGATGGTAAAGGTGGTGGCCAGTACCGCCAGTCCGATCTCCTTGGTCCCATCCAGCGCGGCCTGGCGATGACTTTTTCCCATCGCCAGATGGCGCACAATGTTCTCTCGCACCACAATAGCGTCGTCAATCAGCAGCCCGACACAGAGTGAGAGCGCCATCAGTGTCATGGTGTTGAGTGTATAGCCCAACGCATACATGGCCAAAAACGTACCGATCAGCGCAATCGGTAACGTCAGGCCGGTGATCACCGTGCTGCGCCAGGAGTTGAGAAAAATAAAAACGATGGCAATGGTGAGCACTGCCCCTTCGATCAGCGTAGTCTTTACATCGGTGACGGAGTTGCTGATGCCGGTGGAGCTGTCACGCACCACGCTGAGTGTGACATCCGGCGGCAGTATGTCACCCAGCTCGGCGACCACCTCGCGCACACCACGGGCAACCTCGATGGTATTGGCCCCCTGGACCTTGACGATGTCGATACTTAAAGCGGGTTTACCATCCACCAGCGCAGCGGTTGTCACCTCCTGCTGACCGTCCTCGATGGTCGCAAGCTGGTCAAGGCGTACGGGCGCACCGCCGCGCTGAGCCACAATCAAACTGCCAAACTGGCGCGGCTCTACAATGCGCCCACGCACTATCACCAGGGTCTCGTCCCTGCCGGTGGAGATGCTGCCGGCGGGCAGCTCCTGATTCTCCTTGTTCAGGGTCTCGATAATTTTATCCACCCCAATACTGAACGCCTGCATCTGTTCAGGCTTGAGGTAGATATTCACCTCACGCATCACACTGCCCACCAGCGTTGCCTGACCAACACCACGAACGGTCTCAAGACGCTTGCGGATCACCTGATCCGCAAGCGTTGTCAGTTCCCGCAGGTCACGCGCATCGGAGTTGAGCGCCAGCGAAATGATCGGCGCATCGTCGGGATTAAAACGGATGATCGTTGGCTCCTTGATCTCACGGCGAAAACCGGGCCGTACCAGCGCCACCTTGTCGCGCACATCCTGCACCGCCACCGCCGGGTCAGTGGTTAGATCAAATTCGGCAAGCACCTGTGAGCTGCCTTCATTGGAGCGCGAACTGACGGTTTTAATGCCACTAACGGTATTCAAGGCCTCCTCGATTTTACGGGTGATATCCGACTCCACCGTCTCGGGCGATGCCCCCGGATAGCTGGTCTGTACCACCACGATAGGAAAACTGACATCGGGAAATTGATCGACATTGAGCCGCTGATAAGAAAAGAGTCCAACCACCAGTATCGCCGCCATCATCATGGTGGCGAAGACTGGATTGTTAATACTGACACGGGTGATCCACATGGGCGACTCTCCGGAAAATTCTCTATCTGTTTAGAAACGGTAGCCGAGAGCCGCCGTGCTTATAAGCTGGGTTTTGGCTTCAACAATGGGACTGTCGGCGACACCACCCGCCAGTCGGCTCACTCGCATACCGATGTTGGAGAACCAGCCCCCCGTGAAACTATGTGTCCAATGGATGCCAACGCCGTAACGCTTAATGCCAGCACCGGCGTCGTAGCTGTTTAAGCCAGAGGCGAGCGCCTGCTGCGTTGTCACCCCAAAATAGGTGGCGTTGTAGTTGCCGTCGGCCCAGTGGATAGAGGTGTCAACAACAAGGTGGTTGGCTGCCCCGACACGCATCTGGTAACCCCCCCCCAGCTGTGCGGTGACACCCTTGGCGGCATTGCCGAGGGGGGTATTGATGTTGCCGTGGATAAACGCTGCGCCTATCTTGCGGCGTAAGAACAGACCCGCTTCCGCACCGCTGCTGATAGTGCCAAGACCTTGCAGATGGGCTGAGTCGCCCGCGTCCCGCCCTGTGCGATAGGAGAGGCGCGGTCCGAATTGAAGGTTTTCAACCGTAGAGAGATCAACACCAAGACCACCAATGCCGAGAAAAAATCGCCCATACCTGATATCGATAAGGGGGAGGGCGCGCCAGCGCTGCTGGTCGGACCCTTCGTATCGAGGGAGAGAGGCGGCACCGATGCCAAGCGAAGTTCTCCACTCTCCGTCGAAGAACCCCTGGCTGACCGGAGTATCATCACCCGCAGTTGCGATGCCGTGAAGAGAGGCGGTGGTGATGAGTGTCGCTGAGAACAACATCTTCATGGCTGCCCGTTCACTGAACAGGTTGCTCATAACGTCCGCTCCGTGTCTGATACTGCAATATGGACGGATTGCCCGGAGTAGAGATTGGCCATCTCACCGATCACCACCCGGCTACCCGCCGCGAGGCCCGATGTGATCTCAATATCACCACTGCTTTCGTTGCGTATACCCGGCACCACGGGCCGCTCAACCAGTCTGCCATCCTCAATGGCCATCACTGAGGCCTGCTCACCTTGCCAGCGCAGCGCCGTTTCCGGTACCACAATGGCTGAGAGTGCCGCCGATATAGCCAGGTTACCTTGGGCAAACATGCCACCCCTGAGTCGTCTGTCGGGGCTGGCAATCCGCAGATGCACCACAATCGAACGCGACCCCTTGGCCGCCGAAGGGTTGATTCTGTCCACCTTGCCGATGAAGAGCTTTTGGCTAAACCCCTCCACCTGCAATTCAGCTTGCTGCCCCACCTTTACCTGTGGAATATCAGCGGTAGGCACCAGCGCCTCCATGTTCATCAGTGAGAGATCCTGCACAGTAAACAGCGGGGTATTGATGGCCACCACCAACCCCGGCTGGGCCAGCCGCTCTGATACCACACCCTCCAGCGGCGCACGGATGACGGCATCGGTAAGCGCCTTGCGCGCCTGCTCGACCTGGGCCTGCAGCGAAACCAGTGTTGCCCGGCTGACCTGGTAACTGCTCTGCACGTTGTCAAAGGCCGATTGCGAAATGAACTTGCGTTCTAAAAGGGAGACGTTGTTTTCAACGTTTTTTTCAGCAAGGGTCAGTTGCGCCTTGCCAGCGGCGAGCGCGCCCAGCTTATCGTTCAATTTGGCGTTAAGGTCCGCGCCATCGAGTTTTGCCAATATCTGCCCACGGCTCACCTGATCACCCTCGCGCACCAATACCTCAACCACCTGGCCAACCAGTTGCGACTTGATCTCGGTCTGGTTCAACGGGTAGATCGTGCCGGTCAGCGCAATGGTGCGTTGCAGTGACTGTACTGTTGCCTCAGCAAAATCGCGTGGCAACAGCTCAAGTGCAGCCGTCTGTTTGACCTCCCCCTGAGGGGCAGTGGCCGCAACGCCGTTATCACCAAAATCAAAGAGGTATAACGCCGCACCAACCCCCAGCACAGCGAGCGAACCGGCCAGAGCAAAGCGAAAGCCGCGACGGCGCACCACCGGGCTGCGGGTGGAGGAGGGGGCGTCTGTTATCTGATCAATAGGCATATTAGTCATCCTCTATAACCGTAGGTTTTTTTGTGACTTCTGGTCACATATGGACAAAAAAAGGGGGTAGGCTGGAGCAGCAGCGCTCACAATCTACGATCCTGATAGACCAGACCCGCCAAGATGAAATTGGTGATCTCATCGCAATAGTGCGTCTTGTCAGGTTCACCCAGATAGCCGCTCCACATCAGCTGGATTGCGCCCCAGAAGGCTGATTGCGCGCCAAACATCAACATCTCCAATGGCTTACGGGGAAACAGTCCTTCCTCAACACCTTGTAAAAGTGCAGCGGTGACCGCACTGTTGGTCGCCACCTCAATGGCTGTGAACTCTTCAGCAATCGTCGACGGAAAATTCTGGCGAAACTCTGCCCGGCCACAGTAGAGCACCACGCGGTGGAGCTCTTTACTCGCAAGATGGGCCTCCCATGATAGGCGGGTCATCTCCCGGAAACGCGCTATCACGGGCAGTGATGCATCTACATGCTGGATCTCCAACAGCAGTTTGCGATTAAAATCCAACGCAAGGCGGGCATAGATCTCATCTTTGCTGGCAAAGTGCTTATAGATCGTGCCTTTGCCGACTTCAGCCTTTCTGGCAATCTCATCAACGGTCACCAATTCCCAGTCGTCACGACTGAACAGACTCAGCGCCGCCGCGAGAATTTCGGCTTCACGACGGCTGAAGTCTCGCGCTTTTCGTTCCTGGACACCCATGATGTACGCCTCATTAACTTGTGTGACTAACGGTCATAATAGGACTTGTAGTTACTTATTGCAAGGGTGGCGGCGAATTTAGACGTTTGTAAAAGATGAAAGAGTGAAGTTGAAGGCAAGTACAAGGTATATCCGTACTTGGGTTAGTGCGATCTGGTGAGGGTTTGTGGACGGGTGATCTGCCCTAGGCACCGCGCTTATCAATGGCTGGGACTCTGCATCCCTAACGCGGCAGCGCAGCTGATTACCAACAGGAACAGTAGGGTATCGATGTAGAGCAGCCGCAATAGCCGCTGGGATGCGCCACCCTGCATCCGGACTATTGCGGGTACGACGTAAAAACGGTTGAGTGCGCCGATAGCCATCATTGTGGCGACGAAGCTGAGTTTGATGATCAAGGTAATGCCGTAGTCGCTGGTCCAGAGTTCTGAGAGCATCTCAAACCGGTTCCAGCCGTTGATGATGCCGGTGATGATGACTGTCATTAGTGCCACCGTGGCAAGGGTGGAGAGGCGCACCGCGCTTTCGGCAATGGCGGGTGTGGCGTAGCGGCGCATGGTAATACGCATCCAGACAAAGGCGATAATGGCACCACCCCAGAGGCAGCCGGCAATGATGTGAAGGGTGTTGATGACATTGTCGAGCGTGAAGGGGCCTTCGTCACCGGCATGGCTGGCGGCACTGATGCAGAAGGCGGTGATCGCTCCGCCCATAATAAATAGAATATCAGCGCGTGATCCAGACCGCCGCGATATTAACCACACTAGGATCATCACTATTAATACAGATGCACGCACAAGCCAAAGGGTGCCAAAGGCGCTGCCGCTGATCACCTTTGTAAGATATGGCGTCACCTCGCTGATGCCAACATCGGCCAGCGCCGCGCTACGCAGCAGCAGGATTGTAGGGGTGGTGATAAACAGCAACAGCAGTGCAATGCCAGAGAGTCGCAACAGGGTGGGGGTAACCATCCGACGTTGATGGTCGTCTGCCACTAACCATGCGCCTGTTGCACCACAGCCTATCAAAATTGCCAGTGACAACCGGTCCAAGGTGTAAAGAGCCGCCTCTGTGAGAGAGATCTCCACGCTATAATCTATTTGACGCTGAAAGGGCTGCTGCCTTTGATGCGGTGACCATCGTTAGCGACCGTGCTCCACTTTATTTCGTAACTGCCGGGGCCGATTGGCTTCAGATTGATCTGGAGTGACTTTGGGTCGTCATCAATGTTGCTGACGGTGCCGTGATCAACACGCTCACCTTTGGTATCGGTGACTTCAATCTTGCTCCACTCCGCAGAGACTGCGCCTGAAAACCAGAGCTGCACTATTGAGGGGGCAGATGCTAAAACCTCGTTCTTGGCGGGTTGCATTTTGTTCATGTGCACATGGGCATGAGATATCATCGGGAAGAGTAGCAGCAGGAGGAAGCTAGTCCAGAGAGATTGTTTGGTCGCTTTGCTCATCAATGTAGCCCTTGTTTTTGTTGCATCTGTTAATTGTTGAAAGTCCTCAGCCATGATATTGGGTAATAGTGGCTCGTGCTACCACTGTTGCTGCTCCATGTCTCATTTATATGGTGATGGGAGTGAGTGCGCCGTCTGTTTTTGGGCAATGGCATGATCGTAATGGCTATCAAACAGTTTGTGATGATTGCACTTGTTACAACGTTGAGTTGATATGCCAAGGATGCGCTAACATTCAGATCATCATCAGAGCCACCGCCACTACCCGTCCCTCGTAGGACAGAATGTTGTAGGTACGGCAGGCAGCAGCTGTATCCATGATCTCGTAACCGATGCCGGCCTCCATCAGCGGTACCAGCAGGGCGCGCTCCGGCCATTGCAGACGTTTACCAGTGCCGATGAGGACAAGCTCAGGTTTAAGGGCGGCTAGTTGCTGGATATCACCCCTGGTCAGTGTTGCTACGGTTTGTGGCGGCCAATCCTTTACCAGCAGGCGGGGCATGATAATGGCGCTGCTGCTCAGCTTTTCCGTCTGCACACTTTTGGGCAGTGTCTCTCCGCTATCCTCTTCCAGCGTGCCCACTTCAAAGGGGAGGGTGATGACGATCTCCCCCTCATCAACACTTTTGATGCGGTGAAGGTGGATGTCGAATTCATGGTTAACTTGCATCTGATTTATCTTTATTGATGGCCATGGCGACATTGTTGCCGAGAGAGGGGCTGTGTTCAAGGGCTAATCTGTAGGATAATTGACAGCCTCAGGGGGCACCGGTAAGGTTACGCCCTCTGAATTACCCCCTTTTGTGACTATCTGGAACGCATATCTTGATTGACGACTTTCCTAGAATTAAGCGCTTACCGCCTTATGTATTCAATATCGTCAATGATCTGAAGGCCAAGGCCCGTGCCCGTGGTGAGGATATCATCGACTTTGGCATGGGCAATCCTGATCAACCGACCCCAAAACATATTGTTGAAAAGCTGGTGGAGGCGGCGCAGCGAGAGGATACACATCGTTACTCGGTCTCCAAGGGGATTCCGCGTCTGCGGCGCGCCATCACCACCTGGTACAAACGCCGGTTTGCGGTGGAGCTGGATCCTGAGACCGAGGCGATTGTTACCATCGGCTCCAAAGAGGGGCTGGCCCATCTGGCCCTGGCGACGGTAGGGCCGGGGGATGCGGTGCTGGTTCCCAACCCCTCTTACCCAATCCATCCGTACGGATTTGTAATTGCCGGTGCCGATATCCGCCACGTGCCGATGGTGCCGGGTGGCTGTTTTTTTGATGAGTTGGAGAAGGCGATCAAGGACTCCTGGCCCAAACCCAAGATGTTGATCCTGAACTTCCCCGGCAACCCAACCACCCAGTGTGTTGATCTGGCGTTTTTTGAAAAGGTCGTTGCCATCGCCAAAGAGCATCAGATCTGGGTTGTGCATGACCTGGCCTATGCGGATATCGTCTTTGATGGTTATGTTGCCCCCTCTATTCTGCAGGTGCCGGGGGCCAAAGAGGTGGCGGTGGAGTTTTTCACACTCTCCAAAAGTTACAATATGCCCGGTTGGCGGGTAGGTTTTATGTGTGGCAACCCGACGCTGGTGGCGGCGCTGGCGCGACTCAAGTCGTACTTTGATTATGGTACTTTTGCCCCCATCCAGATTGCGGCGATTACCGCGCTGGAGGGGCCACAAGAGTGTGTTAAAGAGATCTGTGACATGTATCAGGCCCGTCGTGATGTGTTGTGCAGCGGCTTGAACGCCATTGGTTGGCATGTTGAGCCGCCCAAGGCTACGATGTTTGTCTGGATTCAGATTCCGGAACAGTATCGCCATATGGGGTCGCTGGATTTTTGCAAAAAGCTGCTCAAAGAGGCCAAGGTGGCGGTTGCACCGGGCATTGGGTTTGGTCAGTATGGTGATGACCATGTCCGTTTTGGGTTGATTGAAAACGAACATCGCACCCGTCAGGCAGTGCGTGGCATCCGCGATATGTTCCGAAAAGATGCCAAACAGAATAGTTCAGAAGAGCAAGCAAGGTTAGGAGATAACGTTTGAAACCGGTAAAAGTGGGATTGTTAGGGCTTGGCACTGTTGGTGGTGGCACGGTCACTGTTTTACAGCGCAATGCAGATGAGATACAGCGCCGTGCAGGGCGTGGCATTGAGGTGGTGATTGCCACCGCCAGAGATATTAAAAAGCCCCGCGCCTTTGATACCAGCAATATTACCCTGACCAGTGACACCCAGGCCGTGGTGGATCACCCCGATGTTGAGGTGGTGATTGAGCTGATCGGTGGTACCAGTGACGCCCATACACTGGTGATGCGAGCCATTGATAATGGCAAACATGTGATCACGGCTAATAAGGCGCTGATTGCCAAATACGGTAATGAAATTTTTGCGGCCGCCCATGCCAAAGGGGTGATGGTGGCGTTTGAGGCGGCGGTTGCCGGTGGTATCCCTATCATCAAGGCGATTCGTGAAGGGTTGGCGGGTAACAAGATTGAGTGGCTGGCGGGCATCATTAACGGTACCGGCAACTTCATCCTGACTGAGATGCGCGACAAGGGGCGTGATTTTGCCGATGTGCTGGCCGAGGCACAGGCGCTGGGGTACGCCGAGGCGGACCCAACCTTTGATGTCGAAGGGATCGATGCCGGCCATAAGTTAACCATTCTCTCCTCCATTGCGTTTGGCATTCCGCTGCAATTTGAGAAGTGTTATACCGAAGGCATCAGCCATATCACCGCTGCTGATGTCAGTTACGCCGAAGAGCTGGGTTACCGTATCAAAAGCCTGGGGATTTCACGCCGTACGGACAAAGGGGTGGAGCTGCGGGTACATCCGACGCTGATCCCCGAACGTCGTCTGATTGCCAATGTGGATGGTGTGATGAACGCTGTTCTTGTCAAAGGTGATGCCGTTGGGGCAACACTCTACTACGGTGCTGGCGCGGGTGCCGAGGCAACCGCCTCAGCGGTTGTTGCTGATCTGGTAGATGTGGTACGTACCTTGACGGCAGACCCTGAAAACCGTGTGCCCCATCTTGCCTTCCAGCCTGATGCGCTCTCTGATCTGCCAATACTGTCGATGGATGACGTTGAAACCGCCTACTATCTGCGTCTGGAGGCACAGGATAAACCCGGCGTACTTGCCGATGTGACGCGCATTCTCTCCGAGGCCGGTATCAGTATCGAAGCGATCCTGCAGAAGGAGCAGGCGGAGGGTGTTGCCACCGTGCCAGTGATCATCCTGACCCACCGTATTTGTGAGAAGCAGATGAATGATGCCATCGGTTGTATTGAGGCGTTGACAAGCATCACCGGCAAAGTGGTGCGTATTCGTCTTGAGACATTAGACGGAAAGTAAAAACTATCCATCACCCTGCCCATGGGTGGGCGGGGTGTAAAACCGAATTATCCGAATATATATAGTGTACTTAAGGAGTCCAACATGCCCTTCCGTCCCCGTTACACCGGACTGATCGAAAAATACCGTGACCGTCTGCCGATTAGCGATGATACCCGCATCATCAGCCTCGGTGAGGGTAATACCCCGTTAATCCGCCTGAACAACATCCCTAAGATGATGAGTAAAAAGGTTGAGATCTACGTCAAATACGAAGGTCTGAACCCTACCGGTTCATTTAAAGACCGTGGCATGTGTATGGCCGTGACCAAGGCGGTAGAAGAGGGCAGCAAGGCGATTATTTGCGCCTCTACTGGCAATACCTCTGCCGCGGCCGCGGCCTATGCTGCACGTGCAGGTATTACCGCTTTTGTATTGATCCCTGAAGGGAAGATCGCCCTGGGCAAACTGTCGCAGGCGATGATGCACGGCGCGGTGGTTATCCAGATCAAGGGCAACTTTGATGTTGGTATGCAGCTGGTGAAAGATGTGGCCAAAGAGGCCCCGGTGACCATCGTTAACTCTATCAACCCATACCGCCTACAAGGCCAGAAGACTGCGGCGTTTGAGATTGTTGAGGAGTTAGGCTCAGCGCCGGACTTCCACTGCCTGCCGGTTGGCAATGCGGGCAACATCTCCGCCCACTGGATGGGTTACAAGGAGTATCATGACCACGGCATCGTCAACAACCTGCCACGTATGGTGGGGTATCAGGCAGCGGGTTCCGCACCGTTCATCCGTGGCCACATGGTGGATGATCCTGAAACTGTTGCCACCGCCATCCGTATCGGCCATCCCCAGAGCTGGGACCTGGCCTGGAAACTCCAGAAGGAGTCCAACGGCTGGTTTGATGAGTGCAGCGATGAAGATATCCTCGCTGCCCAGAAACTGTTGGCTGAAAAAGAGGGGATTTTCTGCGAACCCGCTTCCGCTGCCGCACTGGCCGGTGCAATGCGTGACGTCAATAACGGTAAAATTCCAGAAGGGAGCAAGATCGTCTGCACCCTGACAGGGCATGGACTGAAAGATCCCGACACTGCTATCAAGCAGAGCACCTCTCCGCTTATGACGGTGGATGCGACTATGCTGGCAGTGAAAAAAGCGATACTGGATAACATGGTTGGTTAATCACGCCACTAGTTAAGTTGTAAAAAGCGGCCTTTATGGCCGCTTTTTGTTGGTAGAGTATTTGACACCCGTAATTTTTATAACGTATAAAAACGGCCAGATAAAAAAACAGTCGATGTTGTTATAAACAACGAAGCAACGCACTGATGTTTTTGTGGGTTAGTTGCATGATGGTGTGGGGAGTAAAAATGACAGGTTTTTTTCACACTATTGCGCGTTGCTTTGTATGTGTCTGTGTGATGTTGTCAAGCGGCCAATGGGCACAGGCTGTAGTGTTGCCACCAGGTGTGTCAATTAGCACATTAACCCTAATTAGCTTTGATGATCTGCTTGTCCCTGTCCCCACTCCTTTTAATCCTGCTGGAACCCCTGTGTTTGCTGATTTTAATGGTGATGGCAAACAGGATCTTCTGGTTCAGGCGCTGAACTCTGGCGGAGCTACCTATCTCTTTCTTGCAGATGTCAATGGAAAATACACCTCTATTGCACAACAGTGGAAAAATGGTCATCTGAACCTCAATTGGAGCTCTGATGTCAGTAATTTGTGGGTAGGTGATTATGATGGTGATGGTCGAGCTGACATCATAGTAGAGTCGAAGATCACGAATGGTCGCAATGCATTGATCTACACCAGCAGTGGTGCAACTCTCATCGATAGGGCCTATCAAACCTGGGACAACCCTAGTACTACTTCTAACATCTCTCCGGCCGCCTCTAATCCTATTTATTCGACTATTGCGGGCAGTACAGCAGGCAGCTTTGATGTGAGTCAAAGTGGCGCAGCAACTTATCAAATTCCAGTTGTTGTTCCGCCAGGTATCAATGGACTTGTTCCTAATGTTTCCCTGAATTACAACAGTCAGGGAGGCAATGGAAACGTGGGGATGGGGTGGAGTCTCGGTGGACTCTCAGCTATTTACCGTTGCCCTCGCACTATTGCACAAGATGGTTCCACAGGCAGTATAGATTTCACTGTTAATGATCGTTTTTGTCTTGATGGTCAGCGATTGGTGAAGATCGGCTCAGCCAATGGTGGCATTGAATACCGTACAGAAATAGAGAGCTATTTGCGTGTGATTGCCTATGGCGGTAGAGCAGATGATCCAGCTTATTTTACGGTGTGGGGCAAGGATGGCAAGGTCATGCAATATGGTGCCACTGTAAACTCCCATATCGAAGCTCAAGGCCGTAGTGACGCGATGTTGTGGGCTATCAACCGCATTTCTGATGTTAAGGGGAATAACATCGACTTTTCCTATTACGAGAACAGCGCAATAGGAGAGTTTCACATCGATCGTATTAATTATGCTGGAAACCGCTCAGTAAGATTCGTTTTTGAAGCACGAACAGATACCAGCTCTAGTTATACATCGGGGTCTTTAACCAGTAATACCAAGCGTCTCACCAACATCAAGACATATATCGCTGAAGCAGGTATCGATACCCTGGTTCGCAACTATAGGTTGTATTACGAAATCGCCCCTGCTACCAGTCGTTCCAGAGTGAAATATTTACAAGAGTGTTCAGCCGTTAGTTGCCTGCCAGCGACGACATTTGATTGGCAAAATAGCCCTCTTAGTTTTACCGGCAGTAACTGGTCTGGTCACGGAGGTGGGGCTTCGAATAACGCTTTAGGTGATTTTAATGGAGATGGCAAAACCGATATGGCAGGTTACACCGGCTCCAATGGCAACTGGCACGTCTGCCTTTCCACAGGAGGCGGGTTTAGTTGCAGTTATATGCAGGCCCATCTAGGCGGGGCGGCTAATAATGCCCTGGGAGATTTTAATGGTGATGGCAAGACCGATATGGCGAGCTACACCGGCTCTAATGGTATGTGGAATGTCTGTCTTTCCAGTGGCGCGGGTTTTAGTTGCAGTACGATGCAAGCTCATGTCGGCGGGGCAGCTAATAATGCCTTGGGAGACTTTAATGGTGATGGCAAGACCGATATGGCGGGTTACACCAGTTCTAATGGTGTGTGGAACGTCTGTCTTTCCACAGGCGTGGGTTTTAGTTGTAATACGACGTCGGCCCATGGAGGAGGGGCGACTAATAATGCCTTGGGAGATTTTAATGGGGATGGCAAGACCGATATGGCGGGTTACACCGGCTCCAACGGAAACTGGCACGTCTGCCTCTCCACAGGCAAGGGTTTTAGTTGCAGTTATATGCAAGCCCATGGAGGAGGGGTGGCCAATAATGTTCTGGGAGATTTTAATGGTGATGGCAAGACCGATATGGCGAGTTACACCGGCTCTAACGGTGTATGGAATGTCTGTCTTTTCATCGGCGCGGGTTTTAGTTGCAGTGCGATGCAAGCCCATGGAGGAGGGGCGGCTAATAATGTCTTGGGAGATTTTAATGGTGACGGTAAGATTGATATGGCACGTTATACCGGCAGCAGTGGCGCTTGGGAGGTGTCGTTACAGAATGGCCCATTTCCAGACCTCCTCACCACCATAACCACAGGCCAAAATATTGTCACCGCAATTCAATATAAGCCACTGACCGATAGCTCTGTTTATACCAAACGAAACGATAGTGTTCCAGGAGACACAGTAGACGTTCAGGGTGCTATCCATGTCGTTGCTAACCACTCCGTAAGCAATGGTGTGGGTGGTCTTAATACAGTGACCCACCGTTACGAAGGTCTGAAGACACAGCTCAATGGTCGTGGTTCTCTTGGTTTTTCCAATGTTGTGCATACTGATGTAGTCACCAACAGTTCAACCTCGATCTCATACAGTCAAACATTCCCCTATGCCGGATTGCCTGTGTATGTTGAAACCAAGGTAAATAATGTCACTATTGCCCAGAAAACATTGATGTACACAGCGCCGAGTAATACTGGAAATAACGGTGTTACTACGAGCGTGGGAGCCGATGGTGTGCTTCGTTATAATGCCCCGTATGCCTATTTTGTAGGTGAGTCCAAGTGGGACTTAGACGGGGCCTCGACAACAACTAATAGCACTAATATCATCCAAAATCGTTATGGCAGCGTTACTGAATTGAGTGTAACTACCAGGGGTGATGGATATGGCAGCTATACTAAAACAATCACCAATGTATATGCGCATGAATTAGATACAGACCCTTCACTAACAGCTTGGCGTACAGTCTCTCAAATAAAAACGGCCACCTCTACCAGTGTGATTCCCCGTGCATGGAATGATGGATACACTCGAGGCAGCAACATTCGTAAGAGCAGTTTTGAGTATTATGCTGATGGTCTATTAAAAAGGGAAACTATTGAGCCGGACAACACATCATTGTCTCAGGTTACCACCTATGGTTATGATCGCTACGGAAACCGTATCAGCGACTCTGTCAGTGGTTATGGTTTATCTTCGCCTCGAACTATTATCACAACGTATAGTCCTGACGGTTTATTTCCTGTGCGAGTCACTAATGTACTCGGGCATATAGAGAGTCGAGTCTATGATGCCCGTTTTGGAGCGATAAGCAGTTTTACAGACTCAAACAACCTCACTACCACTTACTATTATGATGAGTATGGCCGCCTCACAGGTGAACTATATCCTGATGGTACCTCTACTACGACTGGTTATGCTTCATGTAACTCAGCCACTTGTATGAGTAATGAAGCCTACTATGTCACGACTCGATCCACTGCCACCCCCACGACAGTTGGTTATTTCGATATGTTTGGTCGTGAACTGCGTCGAACAACGGAAGGGTTCGATGGTCGTTTAGCCACCAATGAGACCAGATACAACGCTCGTGGGCACATTGATAAAATTTCACAGCCATACTACCCGGGCGACGTTGTTTATTGGATAAACCATACTTATGATGGTCTCGGGCGTATGCTGACTGAAACCATACCAGCTACAGCTGATGTGGCGCAAAATACAACCACCTATAGCTATACTGCTTTCAAAACCACAGCGACTAATGGTCGTCTATTCACCAAAGAGCGAGAGATCAATGCGCTTGGGCAGCTGATTAGAATGAAGGAGGTTGCCCCTGATGCAGTAGCACCAGCATCACCTTCCACCACTACCCCAGTTGAAACCCGTTATGACTATGATTACTTTGGTAACTTGCGTTACATCAGCGACCCCAAAGGTAATGTCATTCGCACCTATTACGATGTGCGTGGTCGCAAGGTCGCCATGGATGATCCTGACATGGGGCACTGGGAGTATGAGTACAACGCTGTTGGTCAGGTTATAAGTCAGTGGGATGCAAAGAGCGGTCGTAACACCATGACAAATCCAGTGGTGAATGCCTCCGCCGTTGCCACGACCCGGATGGAGTACGATGGTCTTGGCCGACTGATTAAACGCACTGAAGCTGAAGGTGTGAGTGAATGGGTCTACGACACCGCCTATATGGGGAAAGGAGAGATAGCCCATGTTAGTGGACCAGGGGGGTACTCACGTCGTCATGGCTATGACCATTTGGGGCGTTCCATCAATATTGCCACGACTGTTGCCGGCGCGACGTTTGTACAAGAGACCGGTTATGATGCCTATGGCCGTATTGAAACCACCCGTTATCCTGAAACCAGGCCTGGTGTCCGTCTTCAGGTTAATAACGTTTACACCTCTACTGGCTATTTAAGCCAGTCAAAAAATGCCAGTACTAATCAAATTTACTGGCAGGCAACACAAAAAGATGCGGCAGGTCGCCTTATAGAATCGCGATTGGGCAACGGCCTTACTACTATCCAAGGTTATGATCAGCAACATGGTTATTTGCTGAATATTAAAACGCAGCGCACAGGGAGTGGAGTATCCAGCGTTCAAAACCTTGCTTATGGTTATGATGCAATTGGTAATGTCAGGAGCCGTACCGTTGGCCTGCCAGAGCTGAATACAAGCTATCGCGAAAGTTATACCTACGACGCCTTTAACCGTCTTCGTACCACCACCGGTACCGGTGGCCCTGCCAGTAAAAGCTACAGCTATGATGTTCTGGGCAACATAAAGTCAAAATCAGATGCGGCAGCTGAATATGTTTACGGAGACGCCGCTCACGTACATGCAGTCACAGCGCTCAAAAACAGTGCTGGCGCCACGATTGCCACCTACAGTTACGATGCCAATGGCAACATGGTCTATGGTAACGGTCGTACAACTGACCATAGCAGCTACAATCTGCCCTGGAATATTGTGCAGGGTAGTAACAGCATCACTTTTGTTTACGATGCTGACCATCAGCGTATGTTGCAGATTACTAATGATGAAATTACAACCTACTTAAGCCCACGGCTAGATACCGGAACCCATTTTGAAAAGGTTAACCACACCGCGACGGGTGTGGTCGAATACAAACACTACATTTACGGCGGTGATGGCCCGGTGGCCATCTACGCCGTAGCTTCAAACAGTACCTCTGCAACCACACGTTACCTGCATAAAGATCATTTGGGCTCCATTGAGGCGGTAACAGATGAGTCGGGCAATTTAGTAGAAAGGTTAAGTTACGACGCCTTTGGTAAACGTCGACTATCTAATGGTGTTGATGCCCCGGTTGTTGCCCAGACGACTCAATATGGCTTTACCAGCCACGAGATGCTGGATGCCGTCGGACTCATCCATATGAATGGGCGGGTATATGATCCCCATGTAGGGCGATTTATTGAGGCGGATCCCTATATTCAGTTTCCAGAGAATAGCCAGTCTTACAACCGTTACAGCTATGTATTAAATTCCCCACTCTCGTTTACCGACCCGAGTGGTTATAAACTCCGTTGGAAGTCTATTCGTGGTGCTATTAAAGCGGCTGTTGGCGCGACAGTGATTGCTTTTTCTGGGCTTTGTGGTCCGGCTGCTGCTCAATGTGGGAGTGTTGGGGTGGCATTAGTTGCATCTGGTGTTGATGATTTAAACAATACCCCAAAAGAACAACGGCAAGACCCCGGTTACTCGCTCAGCTTTGGAGCCAACTACGGAGGCAGTGGCGATACACAATACACGGCAGACCTTGAATATCATCCAAGCGGAGAGATCGTCTTTGGGCAGGGGTATAGCCTTCTTGGTTATAACTCATCAGGGGTGCCTTATGGTTTAGGTGATGCATCCCGGGCACCACAGGCACTTCCCGTGATTGTTGTACTGCTTGCGGAATGGAGTGGCCCCATTATTCAGATAGCCCGTGTGGTGGGACCGAGGGCATCGCAGTGGCTAGGTAAGACCTTTGCGCGAAAGGGAGTGAAGCAGGCCGAGAGGGACGCAGAAACGAGTTTGGAGGTTAATGTTGCAAACAAAACAACCAATGAGGTTTTAACACGAAAATCAAAAGGTGGTGATGGAGGTGCATCCCAGCAAATAATCGAAAGAGATGCGTCTGGAAACGTTATATCAAGAACACATAAGGTTACGACGGATGGTAAAACTGTTCATCAGCATCAAAACCATGTTGGGAAAGAAGGAGGTGTTAGGCAATTTCCTGACGAGTGGACGGGCACTGAAACAATAAATGCCCCCTATGAGAATATCCCACCTAAGTTCCCGGCAGATCGAGTTCCGGGGGGGAGGAAATTCTAATGAATAAATCTTCTTTCAGTGCTAATGACCAAGTCTCATTTATTTGGCATCTGTTGCACCTTTACTTTATCAAGGGCTCGTTAGACGAAGTAATGAGCATAGTGTCATCAATCTACGAGCAACAGTTTGAATTTACTTCTGAATTTGAGGGGTTACTTCTCAAATTGTGGGAAACCTCCGATATGAAGTTCTTAATTGAAGTTGCCAAGCAGGCTGCTAGCCAGCGTTTACTTGATATCGATAAGCATATTTTTATTACGGCTTGCTTGGTCGAAAATGGTGAGATGAGCGTCAATGATGCAGCATTTCTCTTGAAGTGTGATGCAGGAAAAAATAATGCAAACCTTGATGGGAGGGTAAAGCGAGTTATTGATGTGGCTTGGTTGATAATCGAAGATGCAGAAGATGGGGTAATGTCTCCTGATGAGGATAACATGCTGGCTGACGCTCTTAAGGATGTGTTGACTTTGTATAGGGGAAATTAAATGTTGCAAACAATGCAGCGAAAGAAATTGGCACGATTACGACGCGGACAACAAAAAACACAACGCGCTTAGGTGGAGAAGCGGGCGAGCCTGGCGTAAAGATTACGTACAAGAACGGTACTGAATTTGATATGACAGGGACACGTGTTAAGGAAACAGAGCTAAACCCATATGTGCCGGGTGGTACAAGGCCAATCAAGTACGAAGATGCGTTGAACAAGCAAGGTACAAAGCGAGCGCCAACACAAGAAGAGCTTAACTGGTTTAATAGTATCAACTGATGAGGATTTGTGAATGATTGACTCGAAAACAGGAAAAAAAATCACTGTACTCATTAGTGAAAAGTATGGGCCGTATATTCGAGTTTCTACATATGACGCCGCCGGGGCATTGGAAGATGTGCTGGATGACCATTACTACGTTTTATATTGGAAGTCCACTCCGGAAGAGCTAAAAGCAGAAGGTGGTAACGAATATTATTTTGGCAATGCGGCGGACCCGACTAAGGTGCAGAGTATTTTAGACGAAATCATCTTTGACTAGTTGTTACAAAGAGAGCAGAAACTAGTACTGGTTGAACAGAGGCTAGAAATCTAAAAGAGCAACTTGTTATGGAGGAGGTTAAGTCAAACCCTTCTGGAGTTACTCCTCCAAAAATGCCCAAAATGTCTGATACCAAAAATAATCTTTTTCATGAAGATGGGTGGGTGAAACGAACCCAGAACGTAAATGGTGTTGAAACTCACTATGTTGAAAATATCAATACTAAGGAAGTTATAGACTTCAAGTTTAAGGATTGATGATGCTTTATCGTGATGCTCTGATTCAGGCGATTGAATGCTGGAATTCAGACCCAATTGAAGACGAATGGTTTTTTGAAAAATCTAGAAGTGAGTTTATTGGTAAAATGAGTGCGTCTGAAGCATTCGCTGCGATAAATGAAACTATCGATTTTTTGATGTGTGAGGAAGATGAGTCCACAGCGTGTGAGATATTGAAGACGATTATCAACCTTGCGGAAAAAAGCCAAACAACTGAAGTGCCGAGCGTCTTGGAAAAAAATAAAAATATAATTGAAAGTCAGTTTTCACCAAGAGGTGAATACTCACAAGCTAAACTACGAAAATTGTTTCGGTATTATCGTTTGAACTAATTGAGTCAAAAGCCCCGGGCAGTTGGCCGGGGCTTTTGCGTTATTGTTCTCTCGGAATCTCATCCACCTCCAAATGCCGCCGCTTATGAATCACGGCCAGCACCTCGACGAGGTTGTCGGCTTTGATTTCGTAAATGATCCGGTAGGAGTAGAGGCCCAGTTCGCGCACGGCGTCTTCATTGAGTTCCGGCACTTTGAACCCTTTGCGGGGCAGTTCATTCAGGCCGAGGGTTTTGCGCACCAGTTATTCACTGACGCGCCGGGCATAGAGCGGGGAGTCCTGGGCGATGTAAGCATGAATATGGCGAAGCTGGGCTTTGGCGTGGGCCGTCCACTTCACCATGTTTGAATTTCCTTAAGCACCTCATCGGCGGATTCTGTTTTGCCGTCGGCGGCATCTTGTTGACCACGGCGGATATTCTCCAATACATAAAGCCGGTACATGATCTCTTCCGTATCAGCCGTGTCGGGCAATCGTTGGATGGCGTCTAACGCCTCCTGTTTTGCAGAATGAGCTTGTGGCATGATTGAGCCTCCTTCGGGTTTCGTACTTGTTTCGTACTTAAAGGGCCGACAGACGTCACCGGGCCTTCTCTGATTATCGGCTATTCAGTGGTTAACACCAAACGCCTATTCATGACTTTTTCAATTTTATGATGTTTTCTTGGCTGTTTTTTCAAAAAAATGCAAACACAGCAGAGTATCTACTAAAGCCGGGCTATTTATTCCCCAGCGCGGGCAAGAGTCGTGATAGCGTGAATTCTATAAAATTGCCACAAGAAATATGTCGATATGAAAGTTAGCTCCACCGGTTTTTAACCGATGATTGTCTAGCAACTCCTGTATCAGTTGGCCCGTGGGCTAATCAGCTGTTTTAAAACCACCACTGAGCGCTGCTGGAGCGCAAATTTTTCGTTGGCGTGGTAGAGCCGTCCGTGGGGGATGTTGGTATCGGTGTGGCTGGTATTGATCAGCACCTCCCAGCGTGCGAGTGCCGGATGGAGTGGGAGGGTGAAATCTATTTTTTCATGATGGGCGTTGAACAGCAGGATGAAGTTGTCGTCACTGATTTTTTTGCCACGACTGTCATATTCATCAATGGCGTCGCCCGCCAGGAATAGCCCCAGGCAGCGGGCAAAGGATAGGTTCCACTCCGCCACGGTCATTTCACACCCTTTAGGGCTGAGCCAGGTGAGGTCTTTAACCCCCGCACCAACGATATCCCGGCCCTGAAAAAAGTAGCGGCGACGGAAGATGGGGTGTTGTTTGCGAAGTTTTATCAGTTCGCTGACAAACTCCAGCAGGTGTTGATTCTCTCTGTTCAGTGTCCAGTCTATCCAGGTGAGTTCGTTGTCCTGGCAGTAGGCGTTGTTATTGCCGAGCTGTGTTTTGCCCATCTCATCGCCGGAGCAGATCATCGGCACCCCCTGGGAGAGCAGCAGGGTGGCAAATAAGTTACGTTGCTGGCGGTTACGCAGTGCATTGATATGTTGATTGTTGGTGATGCCTTCTTCGCCACAGTTCCAGCTCAGGTTGTGGTTTTCGCCGTCGCGGTTCTCTTCATTGTTGGCGCTGTTATATTTTTGGTTGTAACTGACCAGATCACGCAATGTAAAGCCGTCGTGACAGGTGATGAAGTTAATGCTGGCGTAGGGGCGGCGGCCACCATGTTCATAGAGGTCGCTGGAGCCGGTGAGCCGGTACGCCATCTCGCCCATAACGCTGCCATCCCCTTTCCAGTAGGCGCGCATGGTGTCGCGGTATTTGCCATTCCACTCGGTCCAGCCGAGTGGAAAGTTGCCTACCTGATAACCACCTTCCCCCAGATCCCACGGCTCGGCGATGAGTTTGACCTGGGAGAGCACGGGGTCTTGGTGGATGATGTCGAAAAAGGCCCCGAGTCTGTCTACCGCATGTAGTTCCCGTGCCAAGGCGGAGGCAAGGTCGAAGCGGAAGCCGTCAACATGCATCTCCTCCACCCAGTAGCGCAAGCTATCCATAATCAGCTGCAGTACCCGTGGATGGCGCATGTTAAGGGTATTGCCACAGCCGGTGTAATCCATGTAATAACGATTGTCTTCGGGGGTGACGCGGTAGTAAGCGCTGTTATCTATGCCACGAAAACAGAGTGTTGGGCCGAGGTGGCTGCCTTCACCAGTGTGGTTGTAGACCACGTCGAGAATCACCTCAATCCCCTCCGAGTGGAGGCGCTTGACCATCGTTTTGAACTCTTTAATGCTGTCGCTGGAGGAGTAACGTGAGTCGGGGGCAAAAAAGCCGATGGAGTTGTAGCCCCAGTAGTTTCGTAAACCACGCTCCAGCAGATGGCGATCATCAATAAAGGTGTGCACGGGCATCAACTCAACGGCCGTCACCCCCAGCCGTTTCAGATGTTCAATGGCGGGGGCCGAGGCCAGCCCGGCGTAGGTGCCGCGCAGGTTGGCGGGAATGTCCGGATGCAGCATGGTAAACCCTTTGACATGCAGCTCGTAAATCACGGTGTCATGCCAGGGGGTCCGGAGCGGTTTGTCGTCGCCCCAAGTGAATGCCGGGTCTATCACACGGGCCTTGACCATGGCGGCGGCGCTGTCACCCTTATCTATGATGAGGTCGAGATCCGGTTGTTTTAGCCGGTAGCCAAAGAGCGAATCGTTCCAGCGCAATTGACCAAACACATCTTTGGCATAGGGGTCGAGCAGCAGCTTGTTGGGGTTGAAACGGTGACCGTTGGCGGGATCATACGGGCCATACACACGGTAACCATAAAGCAGGCCGGGGCGTGCATCGGGTAGGTAGCAGTGCCACGCCTGGTCCGTCTGCCAGCGCATCTCAATGGTATGGATGATGCGTCGACCATTGGGATCAAACAGACATAGCTCAACTTTTTCTGCATGTTCTGAGAAGAGTGCAAAGTTGACACCTTCACCGTCCCATGTCGCCCCCAGCGGGTAAGGGGTGCCCGGCCAGACAGAGACACTGTTGTTGTGGATGGGCATTAGCGTATGTCGATGTGATGAAGGGGGGCTACCCCTTTGGGTGAGAAGCAGCTCATAACAATGAGCTGAGTGATGAATAACGCTTGAGGTAGATCTCCGTTTCTCATAACAACCCCTCGAATTGGTGTGTATGGGCCTGGTTTAACGACTCAGGTATCGGATGTCACGGAATTAAGTTTACGTCATTTTTTGTAATTACATTAGCGACATAACGCAATTTATCGGAGTGTTGACAGTAATATTTTACACCGTATAATATCGCCTTCTTAGTAGGCGCGTAGCTCAGCTGGTTAGAGCACCACCTTGACATGGTGGGGGTCGTTGGTTCGAGTCCAATCGCGCCTACCATAAATTTGGGAAAATACCGCGTTTATACGCGGTATTTTTGTTTTGGGACCGCAGTCATATTTGCAATGGGATATATATAGATGCCAGTTGTTACTCTGCCGGATGGAAGCAAACGTACCTTTGACCAGGCGCTCACTGTTTATGATGTGGCGGCGGACATTGGTACGGGACTGGCCAAAGCGACACTGGCGGGCAAAGTGGATGGTGTGTTGGTAGACGCCTCCTATCTTATCGAGTCCGACGTTGCCCTTGCCATTGTGACAGAGCGGGACGAAGAGGGGCTAGAGGTGGTGCGCCACTCCGCAGCACATCTGCTAGCCCAGGCGGTTAAACAGCTGTTTCCTTCGGCTCAGGTGACCATTGGCCCGGTAATCGATAACGGTTTTTACTACGACTTTGCCTATAAGGCAGGGTTTACCCCTGAAGACATGGCGGCCATTGAAGCACGCATGGAAGAGCTGGTGAAACAGGATATTCCAGTCGAGCGCTCGGTGATGGTTCGTGATGACGCGGTTGCATTCTTCCGCAGTATTGGCGAAGAGTACAAGGCCAAGATTATCGAAGATATTCCTCAGGGCGAGGCGTTATCACTCTACAAACAGGGTGACTTCACGGACCTCTGTCGCGGCCCGCATGTGCCTTCCACAGGCAAGCTAAAGGCATTCAAACTGATGAAGCTGGCGGGGGCCTACTGGCGCGGCGACTCCAAAAACGAGATGTTGCAGCGCGTTTATGGCACCGCCTGGTGCAATAAAAAAGATCTGAAGGAGTATCTGCACCGTCTGGAAGAGGCTGAAAAGCGCGATCATCGTAAAATCGCCAAGCAACTTGACCTGTTTCATACCCAGGAAGAGGCCCCGGGCATGGTCTTCTGGCATGACAATGGCTGGAAAATCTGGCAGGAAGTTGAACAGTACATCCGTAAAAAGCTGCGCCAGCACGATTACCAGGAGGTGCGAACACCACAGGTGGTGGATCGTAGTTTGTGGGAGCGTTCAGGTCACTGGGAGAAATTCCAGCATATGATGTTCACTACATCGTCAGAGAATAGGGACTACGCCGTTAAACCGATGAACTGCCCGTGTCATGTGCAGATATTCAACCAGGGGTTGAGGAGCTACAGGGATCTGCCGCTACGTATGGCGGAGTTTGGCTCCTGCCATCGTAATGAACCCTCCGGTACATTGCATGGTTTGATGCGTGTACGGAACTTTGTGCAGGATGATGCCCACATCTTCTGTACCGAAGAGCAGGTACAGGCCGAGGTCTCTACGTTTATCGATCTGCTCTATGAGGTGTATGCGGACTTTGGGTTTAATGAGGTCATTATCAAACTCTCCACCCGTCCGGAAAGCCGGGTAGGTTCAGATGAAGTCTGGGATAAAGCTGAACAAGCCCTCGAGATGGCGCTGAATAATAAAGGCTTGGCTTGGGATTTACAGCCGGGCGAGGGTGCCTTTTATGGGCCAAAGATAGAGTTTTCGCTTAAGGACTGTATCGGTCGGGTCTGGCAGTGCGGTACTATACAGGTCGATTTCTCAACGCCGGGGCGCTTGAGCGCCAGCTTTATCGACGAAGATAGCACCCGTCAAGTGCCTGTTATGCTGCATCGTGCCATTTTGGGTTCGTTGGAGCGATTCATCGGGATTCTCATTGAGAACTACGCAGGTGCGATGCCACTTTGGTTGGCTCCTACCCAAGCGGTGGTGATGAGTATCACCGACCGTCAGGCAGAATTTGCTGAAGAGATTGCAAAAACACTCTCAGATCGTGGTTTCAGGGCCAAGACGGACTTGAGAAATGAGAAAATAGGCTTTAAAATCCGCGAACATACGCTTTTGAAGGTACCATATCTCCTGGTTCTGGGTGACCGGGAGGTGGAAAATCGAACAGTGGCTGTTCGCACGCGTAGTGGTGAGGATCTGGGGGTTATGGATGTGGATACCCTTTTGACCCTGTTAACCACTGAGTCCGCGCGCTATGGTCGCGCCGTTTTGGAGGAATAAAGTATCGCTGCTGAAAAAAAGGTCCGGATTAATGATGAGATAACCTCTCGCGAGGTACGTGTCATTGATGCTGAGGGCAATATGATGGGGGTCATGACGATTGAACAGGCGCTGCAATTTTCCAGCGAATCTGAGCATGACTTGGTTGAAGTTTCCCCCACGGCGGTGCCGCCAGTTTGCCGTGTTATGGATTATGGAAAATATGTGTTCGAAGAGAACAAAAAGCGCCAGATAGCCAAGAAAAAGCAGAAACAGATTCAGGTGAAAGAGGTGAAGTTTCGCCCTGGCACCGAGGAGGGAGACTATCAGATCAAGTTACGTAATCTGGTGCGTTTCCTGACTGAAGGAGACAAGGCCAAGATCACACTCCGTTTTCGCGGACGTGAGATGGCCCATCAAGAACTTGGTATGAAGTTGCTTAAACGTGTTGAGGTTGATCTCATTGAGATTGGCCAGGTTGAGCAGTTTCCCAAGATGGAAGGCCGGCAGATGGTTATGGTGTTATCACCAAAGAAAAAGGTCATATAGACCTACCTACTGCTGCTGATTAACAAAGTAGTTCGGAGAAATAGAAGATGCCGAAGATGAAAACTCATAGAGGCGCTGCCAAACGCTTTAAGGCGACGGGTTCTGGCCATTTTAAACGTGGTTCAGGATTTCGTAGACATATTTTGACCAAAAAGAGCACCAAGCGTAAGCGTCAGTTGCGCAACCCTGCCATGGTCTCTGCCGCTGACAAACCATCAGTACGCAGATTGTTGCCTTATTGCTAATTGGATTTGGAGTAAAGAAAAATGCCAAGAGTTAAACGTGGTGTTACCGCCAGAGCACGTCACAAAAAGGTGATGAAGCTGGCTAAGGGCTACCGTGGCATGCGTAGAAATGTCTACCGTGTTGCTGTGCAGGCTGTGACCAAAGCGGGTCAATATGCCTATCGTGACCGTCGTCAACGCAAGCGTCAGTTCCGTGCGCTCTGGATTGCGCGTATTAACGCTGCAGCCCGTGAGTGTGGCCTGTCATACAGCCGTATGATTAATGGTCTGAAGAAGGCAGCGGTTGAGATTGACCGTAAGGTGTTGGCCGATCTGGCAGTGTACGACAAGGTTGCCTTTGGCGCTTTGGCGGATAAAGCAAAAGCGAGCCTGTAATCTCTCTCATTACACCGTAAATATGGTGATGTGAGTTGGATGTATCTGAAAGGGGAAGGCAAAGCCTTCCCCTTTTTGTATTAAGCGCCGCTAAAAATAATCATCAGAGGATGAACGCGTGCAAGATTTATCAGTTTTAGTTGCAGAGGCTGCGGCAGCTGTTAACGGTGCGGAAGATCTCAGTGCCCTGGACCAGGTGAGGGTAGATTATCTGGGTAAAAAAGGTATCTTAACCCACTATTTAAAAGAGTTGGGCACCCTCCCTGCAGAGGAGCGTCCCAAGGTTGGGCAGGCGGTGAATGAGGCAAAGCAGGCGCTGCAGGAGATGATCACCCGTCGGCGCGAAACGCTGGACTTGGCCCATCTGAATGCCAAGTTGAGTGCGGAGACGATCGATGTGACGCTGCCAGGGCGTGGTCAGGAGGTGGGGGGCATACATCCGGTGAGCCGTACCCTGCAGCGGATTGAGTCCTACTTTTCACATATCGGTTTTGATATTGCTGAAGGGCCGGAAATTGAGTCTGACTATCACAACTTTTCTGCCTTGAATATTCCCGATAACCATCCGGCGCGGGCGATGCACGATACCTTTTATGTGGAGCCGGGCACACTGCTGAGAACTCACACCTCGCCAGTACAGGTGCGGGTGATGGAAAACAGAGAGCCGCCGTTGAGAATTATTGCCCCTGGGCGTGTCTATCGCTGTGACTCTGATGTGACCCATACCCCGATGTTTCATCAGGTGGAAGGTTTTATGGTGGACGAGCATGTGACGTTTGCCCATCTGAAGGGATTGATTAAAGATTTCCTCAGCTACTTTTTTGAGGCTGAACTTAAAACCCGTTTTCGTCCCTCCTATTTTCCTTTTACTGAACCCTCTGCCGAAGTGGATATTGAGTGTGTGATGTGTAAGGGGGCCGGTTGTCGTGTCTGTAGCCATACCGGTTGGCTTGAGGTGTTGGGTTGCGGGATGATTCACCCGAATGTGTTGGCCAATGTGGGTATTGATAATGAAAAATATACCGGCTTTGCGTTTGGTATGGGGGTTGAGCGCCTGACCATGTTGCGTTATGGCGTGAACGATCTGCGTCTCTTTTTTGAGAATGAT
Organism: Gammaproteobacteria bacterium; assembly: GCA_021731365.1. Classification (GTDB taxonomy): domain Bacteria; phylum Pseudomonadota; class Gammaproteobacteria; order Tenderiales; family Tenderiaceae; genus JAKFXL01. The sequence goes on from JAKFXL010000016.1 coordinate 137,076, forward strand.
CTGCGTTTTCTCCGCCAATTCAACTAAACAACTATACAGCCGCCGCCGTCGCGTGGGGTGTGATTCAATATAAGGCTTTGGACGATGAAATTTAGCGAACAGTGGCTACGTGAGTGGGTAAACCCTTCCGTTAATACCGAGCAGTTGTCACATCAGCTGACCATGTGTGGCTTGGAAGTGGATGCGATTGAGCCGGTGGCGGTGCCGTTTTCCAACGTGGTGATTGGTGAGGTGATATCAGTTGAGCCGCACCCTGATGCCGATCGCCTACGCCTCTGTCAGGTCAATGTAGGGTCTGAGCTGTTGGCCATCGTCTGTGGTGCCAGCAACGTCGCCCAAGGGCTGAAGGTGCCGGTGGCCATGATCGGTGCGGTGCTTCCTGGTGGGTTGGCGATTAAACGTTCAAAGCTGCGCGGTGTGGAGTCATTTGGCATGCTCTGCTCCGCAGTAGAGATTGGCCTGGCAGAGAGCGCCGATGGGTTGATGATACTGCCTGCTGATGCCACCCCTGGTATGAGTATTCGTGATTACCTGCAGCTTGATGATGTGACCATTGAGATAGGTTTGACCCCCAACCGTGGCGACTGTCTCAGTATCCAGGGCATTGCCCGTGAGGTTGCGGTGATTAATCAGCTGCCATTGCAGGCCGTTGAGATTAAAGCGGACGTGGCAAGTCACCAGGATCAGTTTGCGGTGGTGGTATCGGCCCCTGAGGCGTGTCCACGTTATGTGGGTCGCATCATCAAAGGGGTAAATCCCACAGCAGAGACGCCAAACTGGATGCAGGAGCGTCTTCGCCGTTGTGATGTCCGTAGCATTAGCCCCATTGTGGATGTGACCAACTATGTGATGCTGGAGCTGGGGCAGCCGATGCACGCCTTTGATCTGAGCAAACTCGAAGGGGGTATCAATGTACGGCATGCGCTGGCAGGTGAGTCACTGAAGCTGTTGGATGGCCAGAGTGTTGAGTTGACCCCGGAGACATTGATCATTGCTGACCATCGCAAACCGTTGGCGATGGCGGGTGTGATGGGCGGCGATGAGTCAGCGGTAACAGAGAACACAACCGAGATATTTTTGGAGAGCGCCTTTTTTACACCCTCTGGGTTGATGGGGTGTGCCCGCCAATATGGCCTGCATACTGACTCCTCACACCGCTTTGAGCGCGGGGTTGATTATGAGCTGCCGGTTAAGGCGATGCGACGTGCCACCGAGCTGTTGCTGGAGATTGTGGGAGGAGAGGCGGGTGCATTGACCGAGGTGAGCATTGATGAGCACCTACCAAAACGGACACCGATTGCCCTGCGTTTGGCGCGGGTTGAGCGTATTTTAGGGCTTGAGTTATCGCCAGTACAGATTGAAAAGATATTGCTGTCATTAGGTATGGAGATTCAGAAGCAGCCTGAGCAGTGGTGGGTAACCCCACCCAGTTTCCGCTTTGATCTCACAATTGAGGCTGATTTGATTGAGGAGCTTGGTCGTATTTACGGCTATGACCGCCTGCCAACAGAGATGCCAGCGATATCCATGGAAGTTCGTCTCCCGACAGAACTACAGGTGAGCCAATCTCGTGGCCGCACGCTGCTGGTTGATCGCGGCTATCAGGAGGCCATCACCTACAGCTTTGTTGATGAGCAGCTGCAAGCGCGGGTGAATCCTGATATTAAATCGATCTCTCTGGCCAATCCGATCTCAGCGGATATGTCGGTGATGCGTACCTCTCTCTGGCCGGGGCTGTTACAGGCATTTTCACACAATCAGAAGCGCCAGCAGGCGCGCATCAGGCTGTTTGAGTTTGGTGTTAAATTTTCACGCCAGGGCGGAGCCATTGTTGAAGAGAAGATTATTTCAGGCCTGATCTCCGGAGAGCTGGTTGCGGAGCAGTGGGGGATGCCCGCCCGTAAAGTTGATTTTTATGACATCAAGGCCGATGTGGAGGCGCTGTTAGGGCTGGTTGGCAGTGGTGCAGGCCATACGTTTGTAGCAGCCGCACACCCGGCACTCCATCCAGGGCAGTCCGCCGCTATCAAGAGTTGTGATGACAAGCCGTTAGGGTGGGTGGGGAAATTACATCCTGCCCTTGAAAAAGAGCTTGGATTAACCGGCCCGGTTTATCTGTTCGAGGTGGATGCTCATGTACTGGATGTGGCGGCCAAGCCAGCATTTGTTGAAATGTCCAAATATCCATCGGTCAGGCGGGATCTGGCGGTGGTGGTAGCGAGTAGCGTGCCAGCCAGCCAAGTGCAGCAGAGTATTGTTGCGGCGTCAAAACCGTATCTGCTGAAACTGAATCTGTTTGATGTTTATAGTGGCGAAGGCATTGAATCTGGTAGTAAAAGCCTAGCATTGGGCTTGACCTTTCAAGACAGTTCACGCACTCTAACGGATCAGGAAGTGGATGGCCTCATTTCTAATGTACTAAAACAACTAAAACAAGATTTTAATGCAACGCTAAGAGAGTGATTAACCCATGGCGTTAACAAAAGCAGAGATGGCCGAAAGGCTGTTTGAGGAACTTGGACTCAACAAACGTGAAGCCAAGGAGCTCGTCGAGATGTTTTTTGAAGAGATTCGCGGGGCCCTGGAAAATGGCCGTCAGGTAAAGCTATCCGGTTTTGGTAACTTTAATCTGCGCGATAAAAACGAAAGACCAGGACGTAATCCTAAAACGGGTGAAGAGATTCCGATTACCGCACGGCGTGTGGTGACGTTTCATCCTGGGCAGAAGCTGAAGGCGAGGGTGGAGGCGTATGCTGGAAGCCGCAAACAATAGTGAACTGCCACAGATCCCGGCAAAACGTTACTTTACCATCGGTGAAGTAGGGGATCTGTGTGGGGTTAAACCCCATGTGCTTCGTTATTGGGAACAGGAGTTTCCGCAGCTCAAGCCGTTAAAACGGCGTGGCAACAGGCGTTATTATCAGCGCCATGACGTCATCATGATTCGTCAGATACGTGGATTGTTGTACGAGCAGGGGTTCACGATTGGTGGTGCCAGACAACAGCTGTCAGGGCCAGAGACAAAGAGCGATATCAGCCACCATCAGACTATGGTACAAGAGATGTTGCATGAGCTTGAGACACTGCTGGTATTGTTAAAAAAGTAGCATTCCCGCTGGTGTAATGGTTTTAAATTCAGTATCATGCCGACCTTCGATGATTAACCCCAAACAATTTTCATCGACTGTGTTAAGTCTGCATTAAAGCGTAAAATTTTCGGAGCGTAGCGCAGCTTGGTAGCGCACCACAATGGGGTTGTGGGGGTCGGGAGTTCGAATCTCCCCGCTCCGACCAGTCAATATCCTCTTTTTATCTCACCTTATTTTCATCCATATATATTAAAAACAGCAGACTATTGAGCTGTTTAGCGGTCGCTGAAAAAAATATCACCGTATAGTGCGGTGGTGGGTATGCCAGTATTGTCGCTGTCGGTCATCACGGCTATGGCGTGGATTGTGGTGATCTCTTTGCCAAAGGCCTTCTGCAAATCCTCCAGCACGTTCTGTTTCTGGGTGACCCATTCCCCGGTCTCAGTTGTGCCTGAGCGCACTGCGACCATTTTTGCGTTGCTGGTGAAGGGGTTGTCCCAGCGGGAGTTGATGGTCTGCTGGTTGGACCAGACGTAGTTGAGTGCTAACGTTTTCCAGAAAAAGAGGCCGCCAGAGACAACCACGTAGACTCGGGCTGGATAGTCATCTCCTTTTTTGTTGCGTTCGTTATTGCCGCTCAGGGTATTGTCGATGCGCCATGACCAGTTGAGCCATGGGGTTTTGGTGAGATCGATGGTGACCTCTTTGAATAACCCTGACGCCGTGCCGTTGCTCTTGGCCTGCAGTGCCTTGCCTTGGGGCAGGGTGATAATCTGGTACTGGGTATGGCCGGCAAAGGCCTTCTCTTGCCAGCCGGTCAGCTCACCGGCGCTGAACTGGCCGATCTTTATCTCCTCTGCCTGGAGTGTTGCCGGCAGCCCGGCCAGGAGCAGGAAGTAAATGATATAGGTAGGTTTTCGACGCATTCTATTTACCATGGTAGAGTGGCTATGTGGTTATTGTCGTGTTATTAACGATCCCCTTACAGTTTTATTTAAGTAAATATCGATGGCCAAACCAAAAATACTCTATAGCTGTACCGAATGTGGCGCTCAGCAGCCGAAGTGGGGCGGGCAGTGTCCTGACTGTAACGCCTGGAACTCCCTGGTTGAAGTAGCGGCAATCGCCGCGGTGACTAAGGCAAATCCCCGCTTTGCCGGTTACGCCGGTGCCACGGAGCGGGCAGCGGTGCAGAAACTGTCGGCGGTGCAGCCGGGGGATGTGGCACGTACTCCTACGGGACAGCGTGAGCTTGACCGGGTATTGGGTGGAGGCCTGGTGCCTGGCTCTGTCATTTTGATCGGCGGTGATCCGGGGGTCGGCAAGTCGACGCTGCTGTTACAGACGGTGGCTCAACTCAGCGAGCAGATCAAAACCCTATATGTGACAGGGGAGGAGTCGCTGGAGCAGGTCAGTATGCACGCCCATCGCCTGAGTCTGGCGGCGGATGAGGTGCGGCTGCTGGCCGAGACCAACGTTGAGGCGATTATTGCCCATGCCCAGCATGAGCAGCCGCAGGCGATGGTAGTCGACTCCATTCAGACTATCTACACCGAACAGTTGCAGTCGGCCCCCGGCTCTGTGGCCCAGGTGCGTGAGAGTGCGGCACAGCTGGTCCGTTATGCCAAACAGAGTGGTACAGCGCTGTTTCTGGTAGGGCACGTGACCAAAGAGGGGACGCTGGCGGGACCGCGAGTGCTGGAGCATATGGTGGATACGGTGCTCTATTTTGAGGGGGATCCCAGCAGCCAGTTCCGGGTGGTGCGGGCCATCAAAAACCGTTTTGGCGCGGTGAACGAGTTGGGTGTATTTGCCATGACGGAGAAGGGGTTGCGTGAGGTGAATAACCCATCTGCGATCTTTCTTTCGCGCCATGATCAGGAGGTGCCCGGCAGTGCCATTATGGTGACCCGTGAGGGGAGTCGGCCACTGCTGGTGGAGGTGCAGGCGCTGGTGGCGGAGAGCCACATGGGCAATCCGCGGCGTGTGGCGGTGGGGCTGGACCAGAACCGTCTGGCGATGTTGCTGGCAGTATTGCAGCGCCACGGCGGCATCGCTACCTATGATCAGGATGTCTTTATTAATGTAGTGGGTGGGGTGCGTGTCTCCGAGACTGCCGCTGATCTGCCGCTGCTGCTGGCCGTGCTCTCCAGTCTGCGTAACCGGGTATTGCCCAAGGACACGGTGATTTTTGGTGAGGTGGGTCTGGCCGGTGAGATTCGCCCGGTGCAGGGGGGCATGGATCGCCTTAAAGAGGCGGCTAAACATGGTTTTAAACGGGCTATTGTGCCGAAGGCGAATCTCCCCAAAAAGATGAGCGAAGATATTGAAGTGATTGCTGTGCAGCGGTTGAGTGAGGCTATTGACGCGTTTTAACCTTTAACCTTTAACCATTGGCATTTAAGACCGACACAACATTGTAAATAACAACGTTTTATAAATCTGCCACTAACACACCTTATATTAAGGTGTATGGATGAGAACAATTCCCCGCTTATGAGTGAACCTGACCTGAAACAGTCTGATTACTATATTAATCGTGAACTTAGCCTGATCGAGTTTAACCGTCGTGTCCTGGCGCAGGCCGAGGATGAGACGGTGCCCTTGCTGGAGCGGCTCCGTTATCTGGCCATCTCCAGCTCCAATCTGGATGAGTTTTTTGAGGTGCGGGTTTCGGGCCTGAAACAGAAGATCGAACTTGGCTCCACCCAGACCGGCCCGGACAATATGTCTGCCAATGAGACGTTGCGTGAAGCGGGCTTGCGGGCGCAGGCGCTGGTGGCGGAGCAGTATCGGGTCTTGGGTGAGGTGCTGCTGCCACAATGTGAGCAGGAGAAGATCCGTTTTATCCGCCGTAGTGAGTGGAGTGACGCTCAGGCGACATGGTTAAGAAACTACTTTAAGTCGGAGATTCAGCCGATGTTAAGCCCCATGGGGCTTGATCCGGCGCACCCCTTTCCGCGAATCGTTAACAAGGGCCTTAACTTTATTATCTCCCTGACGGGTAAGGATGCCTTTGGTCGTAACAGCCGCCTGGCCGTATTGCAGGCACCCCGTTCGTTGCCCCGCCTGATTCAGCTGCCAGCGGAGGAGACGGGCAGCGGCCCGAGTGATTTTGTCTTTCTCTCCTCCATCATTCATGCCCATGCGGACAGTATTTTTTATGGCATGGATGTCAACGGCTTTTACCAGTTCCGCGTTACCCGCAACAGTGAGCTGTTTGTGGATGAGGAGGAGATTGTCGACTTGAAGCTGGCGATACAGGGTGAGCTGGCTACCCGTCACTTTGGTGATGTGGTGCGTCTGGAGGTGGCCCATAACTGCCCGGTGGAGCTGGTGGAGTATCTGAAGGGGCAGTTCCGTATCGATAGTGGCGACGTCTATCAGGTGGATGGTCCGGTTAATCTGAGTCGTATTCAGGATCTTTACGACATGATCCCGCGGCCGGAACTGAAATTCCCCCTGTTTACCCCTGGTATACCCAAACAGGTGGCGAGCAAAAGCGATATTTTTGAGGCGATCGATAAACAGGACATCCTGTTGCACCACCCCTTTGAATCGTTTCTGCCGGTGATCGACTTTGTGCGTCAGGCATCTGAAGACCCAAAGGTATTGGCGATTCGGCAGACACTCTATCGCACCGGACCAGACTCGGCAGTGGTGGGGGCGCTGGTCAAAGCGGCACAGTCGGGTAAAGAGGTGACGGTGGTCATCGAGCTGATGGCACGGTTTGATGAGGAGGCCAACGTGGTGCTGGCAACCCGTCTGCAGGAGGCGGGGGTACACGTGGTCTATGGTGTGGTGGGGTATAAGACCCATGCCAAGATGATTTTGGTGGTGCGGCGTGACGGCAAAAAGATCAACTATTACACCCACCTGGGGACAGGTAATTACCATCCCCGTACGTCGCGTATCTATACCGATTACGGCCTGTTTACCGCCGACAAGGTGATTGGTGCCGACGTACATCTGGTATTTAACCAGCTGACCAGCCTAGGAAAAATCCCAAAGTTGAATAAAATTCTCCACTCACCCTTTACCCTGCACAAGGCGATGCTGGAGAAGATTGAGCGTGAAATTGCCAATGCTAGGGCGGATAAAAAATCGGCGCGTATTATTTTGAAGATGAACTCATTGACTGACCCTTCGTTGATCCAGGCGCTCTACCGTGCCTCCATGGCCGGGGTAAAGGTTGACCTGATTGTGCGGGGCATGTGTCGCCTGCGCCCAGGGATCGTGGGTGTCTCGGAGAATATTCGGGTGCTCTCCGTGATTGGTCGCTTTCTGGAACATGCGCGCATCTTCTATTTTGAAAACGGCGGCGATCCTGAGGTTTATGGTGCAAGTGCCGACTGGATGGAGCGGAATATGTTCAGTCGGGTTGAGGTCTGCTTCCCATTGGAGCTGAAGTCGATTCGCAACCGCGTCATCAAAGATCTAAATAGCTATCTGCAGGAGAGCTGCCAGGCGTGGGAGCTGCAGAATGATGGTAGCTACCGCCGTCTCAGCGAACCCAATGGGTGTAAATTCTCAGCACAAGGAGTATTGTTGGCCCAGTTGGCGGGGTAGTTTGAACATCATCACAGATCCATAAAACAATAGTGTTGATGGTGTTTGAATAAGTGTTATCTCCCCAACCGTTCATATCAACGATATTTTTTGGGGGAGTAGAGATGGTGCGTCCAGTCAAAGCAGTCGCTTTTATTGTTGCCAGCCTGTTGTTAAATGCCAGTATTGTCCATGCCGCCATTGGTGACATGGTATTGGTGCCTGCTGGTAAGTTCATCATGGGCAGTGATAAAGGGGACGTGGAGAAGATGGGGCTGGAGTACGGCAACGTTAAACCGCTCTATCTCGATGAACATCCGTTACATACCGTAGAGCTGCCGGATTTTTATATCGACGCCTACGAGGTTACCTACCAACAGTATGCCGAATACGTGAAGGCGACAGGCGCAACACCGCCTATACAGTGGGTGGAGAATGGTTATCTGCTCAGTCTGCGCCAGGCAGACATGGACCATCTGCCCGTGGAGGTACTGCGTAAGCTGGCAACCAAGGCCTTTCATCTCGATCTTGATACCCGTGGCATGGACAAAGCACCGCTGGTAGTTGCCATCAATGAGCGCCTTGCCTACATGGATCGCCTGCCGGTGAACTATGTGGCGTGGAGCGATGCGGACCACTATTGTCGCTGGGCCGGTAAACATCTGCCATCAGAGGCGGAGTGGGAGAAGAGTGCCCGTGGCCCTAATGGACGTGAGTTCCCCTGGGGTGACGTCTGGCAGGCGGGCATGAGTGATAGCGAGGATGAGCAGTGGGATGATGGCATTGCCCCAGTAGACGCCTATCCATCGGATAAGTCTGAGTATGGTGTTTACGACCTGACCGGTAACGTGTCGGAGTGGGTGGCAGATTGGTACCAAGCCTATCCCGGCAGTGATTATACGAGTGATGACTTTGGCGAAAAGCTCAAGGTGGTCAAAGGTGCGGGTTGGGGGGGTAATGGTCACTACACACTTCACCTGTTCGAACGTGCTGCCTATCGTGGGGCATTTCCTCAGGAGGGTAGTTATGCCGATGTTGGTTTTCGCTGTGCGGCAGACCAGCCACCGGCGGCACACGCCAGCCTGACACCATAACAGCACGACAACGGTCCAGATATTGTTGATCTTGTGGGAGGGGGAGTGAAGGTATCCCCCAGCCAGTCCGCTCCCTGTGGTTTGAAAACAGGCCCAACAGCTGTCGTTGATGTTAAAATTTCTGCACCCTTATTGTATTGGTTCAGCCGTTATGTTTGATCTTCATTGTCGCCGTTGCCCACGCCTCGCACACTTTCTTGATGAAGTGGGGGAGCAGTATCCCGATTATCACGCCCGTCCGGTCGCTGCCTTTGGCGCAAAAAATATCAAGCTACTGATTGTAGGATTAGCGCCGGGTATGCACGGTGCCAACGCCACCGGGCGGCCATTTACCGGTGACCATGCCGGTATCCTGCTCTATCAGACACTGTTTGATTTTGGTTTTAGCAACAAGCCGGAGTCACTCTCTGCGGATGATGGCCTGGTATTGAAAAAATGTCGTATCACCAACGCGGTAAAATGTCTGCCGCCACAAAACAAACCCACCACAGATGAAGTTAAAACCTGTAATGGTTTTCTCCAGCAAGAGCTGCAACAGCTAAAACCCGGTACGGTGGTGCTGGCACTAGGGGCGATTGCCCATGGTGCCATCGTGAGGGCGTTTGGTTTGAAACCAGCGGCCTATACGTTTGGTCACGCCGCAGAGCACCCACTACCCAAGGGGTTGTGGCTGCTCGACTCCTACCATTGCAGTCGTTATAACACCCAGACAAAACGGTTAACCCCTGAGATGTTTGCTAATGTTTTTGCCCGCACCAAAGTACTGATGGGCACGAGTCCAGAGGCGTGTTAGCGGGTGGCCACTGATCAACAGCCGGAGATGGTTTTTGATGCCAAGGCATACCTCAAAACGTTGAGTACACGCCCCGGTGTCTATCGCATGTTAAATGCGAGCGGGGAGGTGATCTACGTTGGCAAGGCGCGCAATCTGGCCAAACGGGTGGGCAGTTATTTTAGTCGTAACATCACCACCCCTAAAACCCGGGCCTTGGTGAGTCAGATTGCCAACATAGACGTCACGGTGACACATACCGAGAATGAGGCGCTGATTCTTGAAAACAACCTGATCAAAGAGCTGCGCCCCCGTTACAACGTCCTGTTGCGCGATGATAAAAGCTACCCCTATATATTTCTCTCATCAGACCCGTTTCCGCGACTGGCCTACCATCGTGGTGCAAAACGTGCCCGTGGCCGCTACTTTGGCCCATACCCCAGCGCCGGTGCCGTGCGTGATACCTTGAATCTGTTACAGAAGGTTTTTCGTGTCCGGCAGTGTGAAGATGTTTTTTACAGCAACCGCTCCCGGCCTTGCCTGCAGTACCAGATCAAACGCTGTACCGCCCCCTGTGTTGATTACATCACACCGGCGGAGTATGCCGATGACGTGCGGCTGGCAACACTCTTTCTTGAAGGAAAAGATAGTCAGGTTATCGATACGCTGGTAACCAAGATGGAGGAGGCCAGTACTAAACTCGAATTTGAACGCGCCGCGCAGTACCGTGACCAGATTGCCAGTCTGCGTCGTGTTCAGGAGCGGCAGTATGTGAGTGGCTCCGGCGGTGATCTGGATGTGATCGTGAGCGCCTATGACAAAGGTGTTGGTTGTGTCCAAGTGGTCTTTATTCGCGGTGGCCGCCAGCTGGGCAGCAAAACATTTTTCCCCGGCCATACCCAGGACACCAGTGAGGCGGAGATACTCGCTGCTTTTCTGCCCCAATACTACATTGGCAAACAAGTACCGACAGAGGTACTGGTCAATCAGCCGCTTGAAGATCAGCAACTGCTTGAAGATGTATTGGGTGAACAGGCGGGGCGCAAGGTTAGCATCAGCCACAACCTGCGCAGTGATCGCGCACGCTGGGTGCAGATGGCGGTGATCAATGTAGAGGATGCGTTGCGACGCCATCTGGCCAGCAAGAGCGGCATGAACAGGCGTTATGAAGCGTTACAGGATGCCCTGAAACTGGATAGCACACCCCAGCGGCTCGAATGTTTTGATATCAGCCATACGATGGGAGAAGCCACCGTAGCATCCTGTGTGGTGTTTAATGAAGAGGGGCCGTTGAAGAGTGACTACCGCCGCTTCAATATAGAGGGCATAACCCCGGGTGACGATTATGCCGCCATGCATCAGGCGCTCACCCGTCGATATACCCGTTTAAAGGAGGGGGAAGGAAAACTGCCTGACATACTCTTTATAGATGGCGGCAAAGGACAGCTGTCAGAGGCGCAAAAAGTACTGGAAGAGCTGCAAGTTAACGATGTGCTGCTGGTGGGGATCGCCAAAGGGCCGGATCGTAAAGCGGGGCTGGAGACGCTTTTCTTGTGCGGGCAGGGGCAGCCGACTATACTGCCAGCCGATTCACCAGCCCTGCATCTGATTCAGCAGATTCGTGACGAAGCGCACCGTTTTGCCATCACCGGCCATCGGCAACGACGTGCCAAGGCGCGCAACACGTCAGCACTGGAAGGTATTCCAGGCGTTGGTCCCAAACGGCGGCGCGACCTATTGAAACAGTTTGGTGGTTGGCAAGAAGTCGCCCGGGCAGGGGTGGATGATCTGCTCAAGGTTAAAGGGGTGAGCCGTGACTTGGCCCAAAAAATTTACGACGCCCTGCATTTAGAGAATTAAAGCGATATGACCAGCATTCCAACACTCCTGACCTACTTACGTATCCTCCTTATCCCCATCTTTGTAGTGATCTTTTTTCTGCCCTATAGCTGGGTGAATGAGGTTGTCACCATCATCTTTGGTATAGCAGCCATCACAGACTGGCTTGATGGTTACCTTGCACGCAAATTGAATCAAATGTCCCGCTTTGGTGCGTTTCTTGATCCTGTGGCAGATAAGTTGATTGTAGGGGCAGCGCTGATACTATTGGTTCAGGCCAATCCCACCCCCTGGATGACCATTGCAACAGTCGTGATTATCGGTCGGGAGATTGCGATATCAGCACTCCGTGAATGGATGGCCGAGATTGGTGAAAGCGCGCAGGTAGCCGTTTCAAATGTGGGTAAATGGAAGACCACCGCACAGATGGTAGCGCTTTTTATACTGCTCTATGACGCGCCGCTGCTAGGTGTTTCAATACACATGCTCGGTATGATCTTCCTCTACGCCGCTGTTATTCTAACCCTTTGGTCCATGGTCATTTATCTGAAAGCGGCTTGGCCAGTATTGCGTAAAGAAGAAGTGTAAAAAAACATATAAGTGGGTGTTGACGTGACTTAAAAAGGCTATATAATGACGGCCACTTAACAGGGTGCGCGGGAATAGCTCAGTGGTAGAGCACAACCTTGCCAAGGTTGGGGTCGCGAGTTCGAATCTCGTTTCCCGCTCCAAATTTAGTATGCCTCGGTGGTATGTTTTCGGGGTAGCAACACAGTCGTAAAGTCATCAGTTTGTTTGTGGCGCGTAGTGTTAGCGTAAACAGCAAAGTCGTAGTGTTTCATGTATCGCTGGCTGGGTGGCAGAATGGCTATGCAGCGGCCTGCAAAGCCGTGAATGCCGGTTCGATTCCGGCCTCAGCCTCCATCATAAGCAATTCTTCTGTCGATCATATACTCCAAACATTCTTTGCGGTAATCGTATTTCTGTTCATTGGTATTCGCTGTTGTGTTTTTTTACATGGGGTGAGTATGCTGGCTGTGATGTGCGGGCAATACACTGACTACCGAGCCCACTCTCTAGCTTGCGGCTTTTAAGGTGATCGAGTTCAGAAGGCTGCCTAGAGTGCTTTGAAAGCCAGCTCTGCGTGTCGATTTTTTTTACAGATGCATAAAGATTTCAACTATAGAATATGCTTTTCGTTTTTAACTTCATGTTTTTATGCGTGGTTTTTATTGTGGCATAGAGAATGCTTTATATGGTACCGAATGGCAATTGCCTATGTTTAGTAACAATGAAATAAGGGTGAAATATGAAAAAACTACTGTTGGTGCTGTCCTTGGTTGCATGGGTAAACCCCGCTTACTCTACAGTCATCAAGTCCAATATTACTGGTGCTGATATGGCGGGCATCAATGTAACGGCATATTTTGCAGGCGGCGGATCTGAAACTGCTACTTGGGTTACTACCAGCACAGATGGAACCCCAGCTTATCAAGAAGGGTATGCGGGTGGCGCGTTTGGTGCCGGGTGGTCGTTGACCCAGCAGGGTGAAACATTTGGGCAATTTGGACCTGGAAGTCAGTTGTTAGGGGTTTGGACACTGAATAATACGTCAGGCAATTCTCTTATGAAAATCGCTATCGATGCTCTGATGGCAGATATTGTCTTTGATAATATGTTTGGCGCTGAAGAGACCCCAGGTTCTGGTCCAGGACGTGAATTTACACCTGGTCTGACAAATGCACCGGGTTCATTTGCGTATAGTAATGTGTATAGCGCACCGGACCTGTATGGTTCGTTGACCCTTGATTGGGGTGTGACAGGGCTTGCTTCAGGCAACACCTTCCAGTTTATGGCTGATACCGATGCGATTCCAGAACCCGCTACAATATTGTTATTTGCTGCAGGCCTCCTTGGCCTAGCCGGTACACGCACTAAAAGACAGCTGCCAACTATTAAAAGTGAGGTTTAATATAATGATAATGGCGACTAATGATGTGGTTTATAACGGTGATGAATTGGTATCAAAAAAATCTTACCGTAAACCAGAATTCAAAAAAGTAGGTAGTCTGGCAGAGTTGACCCAAGGATTTGCAGGCAGCGTGCCTGATGAACAAGGCGGTCAGACAAAGCGTAACCCGTTCTTGGGTTAACAGTTTACAGCTGGGTGTTGTGATAAAGACATATGAATGTCTAAGATTGTGTCACCCAGCTGGATTTTCACGACCCCCCTTCATGGTGTGCGGCTCTATCAGTCAGCTGATACCGATCGGTTAGATTGTGATGGCGAATATATAGTATCTATAAAGCTCAGTTTCTCTGAGTGTTTTGTCCCGACACAGCAGAAATCGATTTGGCGTCTCTCAACGCAAGGTGAGCGATATAGCAGTGTTGTTGAGCTGTTTGATGATCCAACAGGAAAATTATTGCACATTGAGTGTCAAGGCACAGGGTCGTTTCAATACCAGGGCAATGAGATCAATGTTGCATGGCGAGATGAGGGTACCAGCTTTGAGCATTACCTTCAGACAGTCGGACTGAGTTTGTGGCTGGAAATGCGCGGGATACTGTGTATTCATGCCAATGCAATTGAAACCGAGCGTGGAGTCATTGGGATAATAGCCCCAAGTCAAACAGGCAAAACAACATTAACTGCAGCACTTGCAGTGCGTGGCATGGGCATGATGAGCGATGACATGATGGCCATACATAAAACTACGGAGGGGCTAAAGGTCTTTCCCGGTTGGCCTCAAGTGAGAATGTGGCCAGAGGTAGCCCAGCATTTTGTGAAAGATATTGAAACTTTACAACGTGTTCATCATCGCTTTGAAAAGCGAATAGTGGAATCCGGCACCCAAAGCGAACTTCGTTTCTCAAGTAAAAGTGGCCGGTTAAAGAGGCTTTATCTGTTGGATAGGACGGATAGCAACGATTCGGAGATAAGGATAGAACAGCTTTCAGCATCAGAGTCGATGATAGTGTTGTTACAGAATAGTATGTTGGCAGATGCATACAGGTCACTGAATGTTGAAAAAGATAGATTAGACAGGCTTGCATCAATGCTTGAGTCTGTAGAGATAAAACGGATTACTTACCCCAGTGGCAAAGAGCATCTGGTTAATATTTGTAAAAGCATTGAAGCAGATGTGAAAACAATTTAGGACGGCATTGGTCAATGTGTTTTGTCATCTGGCATCAGTTAAAAATTTGAGCGTGCGGCGTTCAAAACATTAGATTTAGTGTCTACACTCTACTAGGTTAAGAATGGCGAATTAACCAATTCCTCCAAGAAGTTTATTGCGAATGTTGCTTTCTGTAATGGAGCTAGATAAGTGTGGATTTTTATGATTATGCATCATGTACACATATACGTTGAGTCATTGTTTAGTGAAGACTCCATTAAGGATGATGGGTTGTGGTTTTTACAGTTAACACCAAGTTAACGCTGGCGTTTATCCCGTAACAACCATCATATAGAGCAGCAAGGAAGTATTAAAATGCATAACTCCTCAAATGGCATGATCCTTCCCCATCGGTCCAAACTGGCATTTGTTTTTAAAATGTCAGATGGCATCATCATCTTCCTGGTTTTATTAGTGGCACTTTTTGCTCGTGGAATTGCTGTGGAAAATCAGTACATGCTTGCAGCGTTACTGGTGGTTATCTGTTTTGCCTTTGTTGGCAGTGAGTCAGGCCTTTACCGTTCGCAACGAGGTAGTTCACTATCACAACAGATATGGCCTGTGCTGGTGGCGTGGGGTATCACCGTATCAATACTCTCCGCGTTAGCCTATTTTTTAAAGTCCTCTGCTGATTACTCACGTGTTGTGGTTGGATTTTGGTTCGTTGCCGCACCAACACTGCTCATTTTGTGGCGCTTAACGGTACGTAGCTTGCTCTCCCACTATAGATCAAAAGGGTACAACACCCGTTCTGTGGCGATTGTTGGCGCTGGTGCCGTTGGCCAACGTATTGGCCAGGTAATTAAAGAGACGCCCTCTTATGGATTAGATTTAAAAGGTTATTTTGACAACCGCAAAGGTGATGATGGGCGGGTTGCTAAAAACCTGGCCGCGCCAATTTTGGGTGATTTTGATGAGTTAATCCGACGTGCCAAAGAGGGCAAATATTACCTCATATATATCGCCATCTCCATGAAGGGCGAAGAGCACATCGTCAAGTTGATATCAGAGTTATCAGATACTACCGCTTCGGTACATTTAGTCCCCGACTTTTTAATGTATGACCTCCTGCACTCACGCTGGATCAACCTAGGGCCAGTGCCTACCGTTAGTATTTACGAATCTCCCTTCATGGGGCTTGATGGATGGCTAAAGCGCATTGAAGACGTTGTGCTCTCATCGCTCATACTCACTCTTATAGCTATCCCTATGCTCTTCATTGCAGCCGGTGTAAAACTAAGCTCCTCTGGTCCGGTCCTGTTTAAACAGCGCCGCTATGGAATGGATGGACGACCGATAAAAGTCTGGAAATTTCGTTCGATGACAGTGTGCGACGATGGCGATAACATTGTGCAGGCCAAAAAATGTGATGTGCGTATCACACCTTTTGGCGCATTCCTGCGTCGTACCTCGTTAGATGAACTGCCGCAATTCATCAATGTACTAACAGGTGAAATGTCAATCGTAGGGCCGCGCCCACATGCAGTCGCCCATAACGAAGAGTATCGCAAACTCATTTCAGGCTACATGCTACGGCACAAAGTAAAACCTGGAATTACAGGCTGGGCACAAGTGAACGGCTGGCGCGGTGAAACAGACACACTGGATAAGATGGAAAAACGGGTTGAGTACGATCTTCACTACATACGTAACTGGTCTTTGTGGTGGGATATAAAAATAGTATTTCGTACTATTTTTACAGGCTTTTCGGGTAAAAGTGCCTATTAACCTATCTCCCTGAGTTTTGAATAGTTACCCCACACTTGAGTCGTGGCAGAACGCTACCCTCATCCGGGCAGGGGGTTTATAATGCTCACGGCTGTTAAAAATGGCAATAACATGCGCTGCTCCTTATCGATAACCACCGATTACAACGGTGCCCACTGACAGAATTATAGATAGGTTTTTATGGATGTATTGATAGTAGGTGCCGCAGGTCAGTTGGGTACAGAGCTTCGTATACGATCGCAGTTACGAGGTTACAATACCACTGCGGTGGATCGTAGTCAGCTGGATATCAGCGATACAACAAGTGTCAATGAACTAGTCACCCGTTTAAAACCCAGCGTCATTATCAATGCGGCCGCGTATACAGCAGTAGATCGTGCTGAAACAGATGTGGTAACAGCCTACGCGGTGAATAGAGACGGTCCCTTAAACTTGGCCAAAGCCTGTGCCAATGCCGATATTCCACTACTGCATGTCTCCACCGATTATGTATTTGATGGGCATAAACTCACGCCATACAATGAAACAGATACACCCAACCCACAAGGTGTATACGGCCAAAGCAAATATGCAGGCGAAATAGCCGTTGCAACAACACTGCAAAAACAGCTCACGTTAAGAGTCTCCTGGGTCTTCTCAGCCACAGGCAATAACTTTGTCCGAACCATACTCCGGTTAGCCAAAGAGCGTGATGAGTTAAAAATAGTAGCGGACCAAACCGGCGCTCCTACTTGGGCAGGAGATATTGCCGAAGTTCTTTTAACCGTTGTAGATCGCATGAATCAAAACAACCCCATTCCATGGGGGCTGTATCACTATACCGGTTCACCCGTAACTACTTGGCACGCCTTTGCAGAAACCATATGTGATCAAGCGTTTGAATTAGGTATGTTAGATAAAAAGCCCATCATTCATCCCATCACCACAGCAGAGTATCCCACCGTCGCAAAGCGGCCACAAAACTCTATGCTTGATTGCACACACATCTTAAATGAGTTGAACATATCTCAAGCCAATTGGAACAATGGCTTGAGGAAGGTTCTGACGACATGGAACGGATAATGAACTATCGGTCTCAAAATTTATTGGTAACTGGTGGAGTAGGTTTTATTTTTCCTAATTATGTACATTACTGGTTAAAGTAAAATTCTAATAGCCATCTTTAACAGTACTTGATGTGTGTTTACCTATGAGGCGAGTTTTTGGAGGCTGTATTAAGGCTGAAAATTAATGATATATACAATAGAGTCTTTTACTCGAAATTTGTGTCTGTAAAACGGCACAGCGTTATATTTTAATAATGAAACAGGGTGGCGTGGTGTTATAGGTAAAAGTCATACAAAAAGTTTTAAATATGAAATATTTTATATAATGAATACTAAATTTCGCCATATTAAGTTTTGAAAATAGCGAATTAACTATCTTAATGAAAAGCACAGGTTTTTAGGGTTTCTTAGTGTATGGAATTTTTGTGATAAAAATAAAGCTTTTGCAAGGCATTCTTTATAGTTTGTTTGGAATTACGGCCCAAATCCTGGGGAATGTCGTTATTTTTTTGATTATAGCAAGAACCCTTGGTCCTTCGGGGTTTGGTGAATTTTCGATTTATTACGCTGTCGCTTCTGTTCTCGCCATCATTTTAGATTATGGTTATCCACAGCGATTGTTGAAAAATTTTTCTATAGAATGCAACCTTTATGGTGGTCTACGAAAAAGAATTTTTTATCTTAAAGGGATTATTTTATCTATTGAAACCATGATTGCGTTACCTGTTTTATTTTTGATAGATAGCAACCAGTTGCTATTTTTTATGCTTTTTTTATCTACTGCTTTATTTTCTTTTGCCAATATTTTTTCATCCTCATTACGAGCGCTTGGGAAATTCCGCTCTGATTCAGCACATCTTTTTATAATCTATTTTATTGGCACAGCATTAGCTATGTTAGTGTACTTTAGTGAAATAGACGAAATACTTGTTTTTTCATTGATTTTTTGTGTAATAAATGCGTTGTATTTGTTCTTGTCAATAAGGTGCTATATGCGCTTTTCTTCTATTAAACATGAGCCATTCGAGATGAATAGTATTATTAGTGAGCTTAAATTAGGAGGTGTTTATGCAGGTGATATTTTTATACAAAGGGGATTTATTTACATCGAAATTATTATTCTTGCTTTATTGACGAATCCTTATCTAGTAGGCATCTATCAGGCGGGGCAAAAGTTAATGTTAGGCGTATTGCCATTCGCTCAGGCATTTAATAATGTACTGCTCCCTTATTTATCATTAGATAATAATTATAAAAATAGTAATAAAGTAGTATTAGTTTTTGTAGCAATGTCTTTCATTGGTTTTGTAGGATTGATGGGGTTTTATTATGTGGGGGAATGGGTTGTCAATATTGTGTATGGAAAAGAATACGAAGATTTGAAAGAATTTATTGTGCTATTTGGGGTTGTAATTTTAATACGCTATATATCATCTTCTCTTTCTATTGTTCTTACTGCTGCTGGTCGTCAGAATGTTAGGTTAAAGGGGAATGCTATCTGCTTTATGTTATTTGTCATTATCGCCCCGCTGCTTGTTTGGCTTTATTCTATAGTAGGCATGTTATATGCGGTAATAGCATCTGCCACCTTGTCAAGTGTCTTTTATTTTCAGGGTGTGCGTAGCATATATAAAAATAATACAAGGATCCTTTAATTTGAAATATGTGAATAAAATATTATTTAAATTAAAAAAAATTCTGTTTCTAATAATGTCGAGATTTGTAAGGCTTAACGAGTTCGAAAGTCAGCTCCTTCGGAAACTATTTAACGACTTATATAATATAGAGGTTGGGCTATATTCTTACGGATGTTTTGATCCACGTAGGATTGGCCGATATACAAAAGTTGGTAGATATTGCTCATTTTCCGGGACGGCGTATCGTTTTAATGGTAATCATGCTAAAGATTTTTTAATGCTCCATCCTTATGTCTATAACATTAAATTTGGTCTAGTGTGTAATGAAATGATTAACCGTAAAAAATGCACAATCGAAGATGATGTTTGGATTGGCCACAATGCAATAATTCTTCCTGGTGTCGAGAGTATTGGGCGCGGCTCAATTATAGGTGCCGGCACTGTAGTAACAAAAAATGTTCCTCGTTATGCGATAGTTGTAGGTAATCCCGCTCGGGTTAGTGGGTATCGTTTTAATGAAGATTTAATAGAAAAAATTGAAGCTACTCGTTGGTGGGAAATGGATAAACAAGAGTTGGCCAGTATGATAAAGAAAAATCCAGATGCGATATATCACCCAGATATACCAGGTGTTTTAGAAAGGCTGTCTCTATAAATAATGTTAGTGTTTTACGGGGTAAAATTATATTTTTGCCCAATATTATTCTGACATATAAGCAAAACTCACTAGAGCTATCTAATATATAATGAAAATCTCTATTGCTAAAGGGGGTGAAAAATTAATATGAAATAGATAGTTGATTTGATAGTAGGTACGAAGTGGCAAAAATTTAGATATGTAGTAATTTTATTGTTTTTATGTTCACAGTATTAAAAACACTCCTCCTGTTAAGTAAAGACATGTGATTATGTGGTTATATTTTGGAATGCCAGATGAAAGAGATATTTAAATACGTATCAATAACAGAGTCGTTCTCTAAAAAATACTCGTTATTGGTTTTTACTTTAGTATTAATTAATTCGCAGATTTTGTTTGCAACTATGGCAAATCCAATTGGCATTAAGGGGTTTTTAGAGGTTTTTTATATTTTCTTGTTAGTAATGTCTAGCCATTATGTGATATCTAAAACATATGTCCGGCGGCTGGTCAAACTAGATTTTCTTGTGTACGCCCTGATTATTGTGATGTGGGTGTACTCCGCGATAGCTTCGTATTTTCAATATGGGCAGCCATTAATATATGGACTTATTGAAGAGAGAAGAATTTTAGGTTTTTTAATATATTTTCCCTGTGTTTATATTTTAAGAAAGGCACTTTATTCAGTCGAAGATATTTTAAATTTTATGTTGGTTAGTGCAGTTATTTGCAGTGTACTTTCAATACTTAGTTATTTTGGCATGATACCTGTCATTAATGAGAGTCCATTTGGCGATTTTGCACTTAGACAAAATCGTTATTTAATTGGCGTGCTTTATATTTTGTTAGGTGCTTTGTATTCAGTGTATTTAATTTCCAGAAAGAAATTTTTATTTCGCTCGTTAGCTATTTTACTTGTATGTTTAGTTACATTAATGGTCGTTTCTCAAACCAGACAACTTTTGGCAGGGTTTGGTATTGCAGTATTTGTTATGTTGTTTAGTTTAAGTGTGAAAGGGGTTATAAGGCTTGCTCTTATGAGCGGAGTTGTTTTTATTGTTTATATGTGTGCAGTGTATTTTTTCCCCATTATCCTTGAAACATACACTGTGTTGTTTGATTCTTTGTTATCAGATGACTATATCGAAAGTGATGCTCGTCCATTGGCTTATTCTATAGTTATAAATAATTTTATGAATGGTAATGTTTTAGGTAGTGGTTCTTTATCATTGTTGTGGAAGAATGGTTTTGTTCCTATTTATGGAGAATGGTTTTTTCTTGCGGATATTGGGTTCATGGGAACCGTTTTTAAATATGGGATTTTTGCGGTTGTGTTTTATGGAGCATATCTTTGGTGGCAATCAAAATTGTTAATTAAATTGATGGGGGCTACTGAATGGCGTTTTTTCTTGGGATGGCTTTCTACATTATTAATAGCACTTCCGGTCGCGGCACTAATCGAATATAGAGGGTTTATAGCAGGGTTACTATTATGTATGACGTATTCATTAGTTCTACAGGTGAAAAAATGAAGGCATTTTGAGAGTCTTCAATTTTCTCATAACGCATGAAAGAGCATTGTTAGGCTTACCGATCAACTTTGGATAGGTAATAGTTTTCTAATTATCATCAGATAATGATTATTTAAGGTGTATTTTGATGTCTATAAAAATCTGTCTTCTATGGCATTCATTTAGTTCAGCAAATCTAGGTGTGGGTGCATTAAGTATCTGTAATTATAAAATTATTGAGGATGAAGTGAGTAAGATTGGTATTGATGCTGAATATATCGTAATAGGTAATGTAGGGTCTTTTAATTACACTCCGTGTAACACAAATAACAATATAAGGTTTATTCATTTTTCTGCAAAGTCTTTTGCTAAAAGACCATTCTCTATATTGAAAGAGATATCTGCTTGTGATGTCGTATTTGATATTGGAGAGGGGGATAGTTTTAGTGACATATATGGTTATCCTAGGCTCTTGAAAATGTTATTGGGAAAGTATGCTGCAACTATGGCCGGGGTTCCATTAGTGATGTCACCCCAGACTATTGGTCCATTTACCGGTAAGTTGGCTAGGAATCTGGCAAGAAAAATTATGTTAAAATCTGTTCTTGTAGTTGCAAGGGATCATATGTCGCGAAAAGTTCTGGAAGAGTTACAAGTAACTAATTCAAGTGAAGCTATTGATGTGGCATTTTGTTTGGACTTTGAGCGAGATGAGAAGAAAATAAAAAATAACTGTAGTACTTTAATGGTAGGCATAAATGTTTCTGGGCTTCTTTATAATGGAGGGTATTCTAGGGGAAATCAATTTGGTTTATCAGTTGATTATAAAGTTATGATTGATGAGATTGTTGAGACGTTTTCAGGCATGGATGGTGTTGAGCTACACTTGATCCCTCATGTAATATCTCAGTTTAATACTACATCAGTTGAAGATGACTATAGGGTATCCATTGCCTTAAAAGAAAAATTTCCAGACTCAATTCTTCCTGAAAGATTTTCCAGCCCAGTAGAGGCAAAAAGCTATATTTCTAATATGGATTTTTTTATTGGTGCAAGAATGCATGCAACTATTGCCGCTATTTCGTCGGGAGTACCAGTTGTACCGTTGGCATATAGTCGGAAGTTTTCGGGATTATATGAAACCATTGGATACCCTCATGTTATTGACATGAAAAAAGTTACCAAGACAGAAGCTATAGAAAAAATAATGACAATGTTTGGATCTTTAGACGAAGTTAAATGCGATGTTGAAGGTGCGTTGTCGAGAGTAAACTCTAAGCTTGATACCTATAAGAGTGATGTGAATAAGGTTTTAATGGGATACGTTAATGACCAAAAATAGACTTATCGACAACATAGTTTCTGACCAGTTATGTTTAGGATGTGGAGCTTGTGCTCAAATTGTTGGTAAAGAAAAAATTGATTTTAAAATTTCTGAGGACGGGTTTCTCAGGCCATTTGTCATTGATGAGCTGTCAACTGAAAATGAGGTGAGTATTTCAAAAGTATGCCCAGGGATTCATGTTGGCATAGATGATCATAGTGCTGATTACTCAGACTTGTGGGGCTCTGTACACTCTGTTCATGTTGGTTGGTCTACAGATGAAAATATTAGACATCTGGCATCATCTGGCGGAGGAATAAGCGCCGTTCTTTGTTATCTATTGTCAAATGGTAAAGTAGACTGTGTTTTGCATTCTGGGGTTTCTGAAAGTGACCCGTTAGAAAATACTTATAAAATCAGTACACGAGTTGAACAAGTTATTGCAAATTCAGGTTCTCGGTATGCACCAGCAGCACCATTGATGGGGATAATGGATGCAATAAGAGAGTTTAATAGCATAGCGTTTGTAGGTAAACCATGTGATGTAGTAGCGCTGAGAAAATTAGCCAATGAATTAGATGTTGTTAAAAGAAAAGTCAAATATGCAATTTCATTTATGTGCGCAGGAACCCCGAGTATAAAAGGCACAGAAGCTATTCTGAAAAATTTCTCAATTGATAGGGAGAGTGTCTTGTCATTCGATTATCGTGGTGATGGGTGGCCTGGAATGGCAACAGCAGTTACCAAGTGCGGTGACAAGCACAGCATGACATACAACAGTTCATGGGGAAAGATTTTAAATAAACATTTACAAGTAAGATGTAAGTTATGTAACGATGGTACAGGAGAGTCGGCAGATATTACTTTTGCCGATGCTTGGCATGGAGATGAGTCTGGATATCCGAATTTTGACGAGCAGAAGGGACGAAGTCTTATTCTCATTAGGTCAGAATGTGGCAATGAACTTATAAAACAAGCTGTGGCTACAGGTGACTTATATGTGGAGCCATTTGATAAAAATAATATTGAGAAAATACAGCCTTACCAAGCTATGCGTAAAAAATTAATATTTTCCCGAATACTTGCGATGAAGTTCTGCTTTCAGCGAACTCCTTCGTATCCTTGGCGAAATATATTTAGGTTAGCTCTAGGTGCGGGGATTAAAAATAATGTAGTTAGTTTTATGGGAATGGTAAAACGTATACTGAGATTACGCTTTGGCTGATTGTTCTTTATATTGATTGTTTGGAATGTTAATGAATAATATATTTTTGTGCTAGTGTGTTGTTATCTTTAATATTGTTGTTTTTTGATATTAAAGTCCGATTTTTCAGAGGAATTTCTTGTGTTTATTTATTTTTGTTTTGTTATCAACACTAGCATCCACTTTTAAGAAGGATTTAAGTTTATGAACGTCTTTTTAAAAGGGTATTTTGGCCATAAAAATTTTGGTGATGATGCTATATTATTATCGATATTTCGTTTATTAAGAAATGAAGGTCATGAAATAAAATTAGTGGGTAGGGGGGCAGGAATTAGAGAGCTTCTTGGACCTGGCGTGAGTGTTGTTTCTGATGCGAAATGGTATTCGATTATTGTACATCCATTCTATATATTATTAACAGACGGGGTTGTGATTGGCGGTGGCGGGCTGTTTCAGCATGACTCATTTTTTGCCACGGCATACAAATTGTATTTGGTCTTTATTGCTAAGATTCTACGAAAAAAAACTTTAATGGTTGGTGTCGGGGTTAATCCGGTTAATAATCAGTTAACCAAGCTGCTCTGGAAGATAGCTGTGAAGTGTCTGGATGTGGCTGTCATGAGAGATGATAGTAGCCATAAAAATGTGCTTAATGCTGCTGGTCTTAAACAGAGTAATAAAATACTGACTGGTGCAGATCTTGTTTTTTGTGAAGATTTTGTTATAAGCCATACTGACCTTGATTTGGCAGTTATTATTCCTGCAATGCCATGGTCGGGAAGTGAGTTGGATTCGCCTAGAGTTCAAAAGCGTTATAAAAAACTTGTTAATGATTTTTCAATTATCGTAAAAACTCTGCAAAAATCCGGATATAAAAAAATAATATTTTTGGATTTTCATGATGCAACTGATTCGATTCTAATCAAAGATATAGTTAAGGCTAGCAATTTGGATGGCGATGCCTTTTTTGAAGGCCGCAGTTTTAAAGAAACCCAAGATATTTTATTTAAGGCAGATTTTGTTGTAGGTATGCGCTTTCACTCGATTGTTTTTTCTATTGCAATGAAAAAGCCTATGTTTGCTATTGCCTATGATTTCAAGTCAGAAAATTTGTTAAATGAGTGCGGAATGAATGATAGTTATGTTAGGTACGGGATCAGGAAAAGTGAGTTTTTTAAAGAGGAGTTTGATTTTAATTCGGTAGACCTGGAAAAAAAATTAAAGTCTTCGCTTGATAATAAAGCTTTAAATCAGGAACGAGCAGCTTCTTGTGCGAAAAAAATGAGACGGATGGCTATGGCAAATGTAGATGCAATTCGAAAATATTTTTGACTTTCAGTAATTGAAAAATATTTTTTGTTGTGGATTATATTACTTAGTGTGGTGCTGTTATGAATGTTGCGATAATACTTAACTGGTGTGCATCGAATGATTCTATAAAGTGCATTGATAGTGTTTTGGCGTATTGCAGAGGGATTGACAGAATTATTGTTGTTGATAATAATTCGCCAAGCAATGATTTCGAGAAGATATCAATCTGGGTTGATGAACGTCAGCTTCAAGAGGTAGTTGTTGTATTAAAAAATGATGTAAACAATGGATACGCTGGTGGCAATAATTTTGGCATCCGCTGGTGTAGAAAAAACCTTAATGTTAAATATTATTGGATTATAAATAATGATGCTTTTGTTAAGTCAGATGCATTTCAACCAATGATTACTATTGTTGAACAGAAAAAAAAGTTGATTGTTGGCTCAGTAGTGCTTAATGCAGCATCTGGAATGGTTGAGTGTTACGGTGGCGGGATATTATACTCATTACTTGGTAAAGCCAAACTTTTCGGAAAAGGCTTACCTATTGATAAGGTGCAAAATGAGATAGAAACTCCAGACTATATTATGGGGTGTAGTATGCTTATAAGTAACGATCTGATTAGTGAAGTTGGATATATGGATGAATCTTATTTTATGTATTCAGAAGAGCTTGATTTGCAAACTAGAGCGAAAAACTGTGGTTATGATTTGGCTGTTGCTAAAAGTAGTATTGTCTATCATGAGGGCTCAAAAAGCTCTGGGAGAGGGGATTTTTATCATTACTACAGAAATAGGTCTGCAATAAAATATAATAAAAAGTACTTCGGGGTTTATCATGCGTTTATTTCATGTCTATTGTTGTCATTAATAACAATTTTTCTTGAGTATAAAAAACCAAAAAATATAATCGCTGGACTGAATGGGGCTTTTGCAGGATTGAATGCCTGATTTCCAATAAAGACAAAGATTCTATAAGTGGTTTTTTATGAATAAAGTGCTGACGAATAAAATATGATGGTGAACAATGAATGATAAAATGGATTTTGTAAAAATACTTAACATTGATTTAAATAATGAACGGCGAGATGATTTCCTTGCGGCATTTTGTGAGGGATTTCTTGTGCCTGTAAATGTTGATATGCTTATGAAAATGCAAAATGATAAAATATTTTGGAATGTATGCCAATCAGCAGAGTATAGGGTTTGTGATAGCCAAATACTTATGTACTCTTCACGATTTTTAAACACTTCGATAGTTGAGAAAATTTCGGGTTCTGATTTTTTTCCAGAGTTTTGTCAGTATCATAGAAGCAATCCTCAAATAAAAATATTTTTACTGGGGGCTAAAGATGGTGTTGCGGAAACCGTGAGGCGTAGACTTAACGAAAAGATTGGGCGCGAGATTATAGTGCATGCGCATTCGCCTTCCTTTGGTTTTGAGAAAGATGAAATTGAGTGTGAGAAAATCGTTGAATTGATTAATAACTCTTCTGCGACTGTGTTGGCGGTAGGGGTTGGAGCACCGAAACAAGAGCTTTGGATAAGTAAATATCGACGAGAATTAACAAATGTAAAAATGTTCATGGCAATTGGTGCGACAATTGATTTTGAGGCGGGAAATGTTAAACGCGCACCTGAGTGGATGAGTCGTAGTGGCTTGGAATGGTTATATCGGCTTATGTCGGAGCCACGTCGATTGTGGAAGAGATACTTGATTGATGATATGCCTTTTATAATACTATTGTTAAAACAAAAATTTGGTCTATATGCAAATCCACACAAGGACTTGAGAAAATGATTTTTCGTAGCAGAGCACCTTTGCGTTTAGGTTTGGCAGGTGGTGGAACGGATGTGAGTCCATACAGTGAAAAATTTGGTGGATATGTACTTAACACCACAATAGATATGTTTGCACACTGTACTCTTGAGGTTACGAATGACAATATTATTGAGTTTCGGGCAAATGACTTAGGTCAGTCTGCTACATATGCGAGTTCAGATAAACTAGAATATGATGGAAATCTGGATGTATTTAAAGGTGTTTATAATCGTATTGTAAAAGACTTTACCCACAAGGCACTTTCTTTCAGGCTTACTACATATTCAGATGCAATCAGTGGGAGTGGTTTAGGTGGGAGTTCAACATTAGTTGTTGCAATTTTAAAGTCATTTGTAGAATGGTTGAATCTTCCTCTTGGTGATTATGATCTTGCTCATTTAGCATATGAAATAGAACGAATTGATGTTGGGCTGGCAGGGGGGAAACAAGATCAGTACGCAGCCACATTTGGTGGATTTAATTTTATTGAGTTTAGTGAAAATGATAAGGTTATAGTTAATCCATTACGTGTCAAGAACTGGATTGCTTGCGAGTTAGAAGAGTCAATGCTGATTTGTTATACAGGCCGATCTCGCGATAGTGCAACTATTATTAATGAACAAACACAAAATGTAAAAGATAATAAAACCGTCTCACTTGAGTTCATGCATCAATTAAAGCGAGATGCTATTGACATGAAGGAAGCTATACTTATAGGTGATATCCCATTTTTTGCGGATGTTCTGGATAGAAGTTGGCGTAATAAGAAGCAGATAGCATCATCAATTACAAATGCGGAAATTGACCAGTATTATGATGCTGCTAAAAATTCCGGTGCCTTAGCTGGAAAAGTTAGTGGTGCGGGTGGTGGTGGTTTTATGGTCTTTGTTGTTGACCCTAAAAATAAGCATTTAGTTAAGCATGCGCTTGAATCATTGGGTGGAGTGGTTAGAAATATTCGGTTTACGACGGATGGCACACAGGGCTGGAGAATATCTTGATGCAGCAGTATATTTACGATCAAATTGAAAGTTCGTATAAAGTTAAAGAGAGACTTCTTGAATCTAATGAATTAAGAGAATTGATAGGTGCAGTAGCAGAAAAATGTGTGGCTGTTTATAAGGCAGGTGGAAAAACACTTATTGCAGGTAATGGTGGTAGTGCGTCAGATGCACAACACATGGCCGGCGAGTTTGTTAGTAGATTTTACTTTGATCGTCCAGGGCTTCCTTCATTGGCACTGACTACAGATTCTTCTGTTTTAACCGCTATCGGCAATGATTATGGTTACGATAAAATATTCTCTCGGCAGATACAGGCAAATGGTAGGTCAGGTGATATCTTTATTGGAATTTCAACTTCCGGAAACTCAATTAACGTGATAAATGGTATCCATCAGGCAAAAGCAATGGGCATTATTACCGTAGGGTTGACGGGTGAGGGGGGGGGCGGAATGGATGGTATTTGTGATTATTGTATTAAGGTGCCGTCACGAGAAACACCCCGAATCCAAGAGTCACATATTTTAGTTGGTCATATCATCTGTGCTGTTGTTGAAGAAGCCATGTTTGGTAAAGGTTTTGATTGAAATGGAGGCAATAATACTTGCAGGAGGGTTTGGCACGAGACTTAGAGACGTTGTTACAGATGTACCGAAACCAATGGCGAAAGTTGCGGGTGAGCCTTTTCTGAAACATTTGTTTGTTTATTTAAAGCGACAGGGGATCAGGCGGGTAATATTATCGGTTGGCTATATGAACGAGGTCATAAGAGAATATTTTAAATTCAATTATGACGATATTGAAATAGTTTATTCGATTGAAGATGAGCCTCTTGGTACAGGTGGGGGGATTCGTAAAGCCTTGGCTCAAGTAGTTTCCCAGAATGTTTTTATTGTTAATGGAGATACATTTTTTAATGTGTCTCTAAAAGAGTTGTTGGACTTTCATATCAAATCAAGTGCCGATATCACTCTCTCACTTAAAGAAATCTCTAATGTTTCTCGCTACGGAACAGTCAAGTGTGGAGAAAGTGGGAAAGTTGAATTATTTGAAGAAAAAAAACTTACAGGGAAAGGTTTAATTAACGGTGGTGTTTATGTGATGGATAAAAATATTTTTGATTTGTACACGCTGCCAGAAAGATTCTCCTTTGAAGAGTTTATGTCTCAGAACGTATCTAGTGCTCACATAAGCTCAATTATATGTGATGAATATTTTATTGATATTGGCATACCAGATGAATATCATCGTGCACAAAATGAATTGTTAGAATACTTGTAATGAAAAAAGCACTTTTTCTTGATCGTGATGGTGTAATTAATATAGAAAAAAATTATCTCTATAGAATTGAAGATTTCGAGTTCATTGAAGGTGTAGTTGAGGCTTGCAGGTTTTTTTTTGATAGAGAATATTTGCTAGTTGTTGTAACAAATCAGGCAGGTATTGCGTTAGGCCGTTATACGGAGTCTGATTATGAAAAAGTGACAACATGGATGAAAAAGAAATTTTATGATAAAGGTGTTGTATTGACAGGTGTTTATCACTGCCCTCATAGGCCAGAAATATCGGGCTATTGCTCTTGTAGAAAGCCGGAGCCAGGCATGCTGTTTACTGCCGCTGCAGATCACCACATCGACTTAAATAAATCAATTTTAGTTGGTGACAAGGAATCGGATATTATTGCTGCTAAAAAGGCTGGAGTGGGTTTAAAAGCTCTTGTGAGAAGTGGGCATCCCATCATTAATGAATCAATATCATCGGCAGACTTTATTTTAAACTCATTAAAAGATCTTCCTTCATATCTAGAGCGGAGTGGGAAAGTTGTTTAGTAATGTATAAATGTGATTGGGATTGTCGAATGGTTTATATTTTTGACCAGCTACGTCCTCTGAAAATAACCCTTATTAATGAAAAAATCCTTATTGGTATATTGATAAATCCGGGTGCATAACAGACATTATTCCACACCCATCCAGGCAGCCGGAGATAGTAATATCTTTTTCTATATATTTTTTTTAGACTGAATGTATTGTTGTTATTTTTTGGATATGTGAGGTTTATAATTCGTTGGTAGTTATCTTGTGCCACTTTTGGTGTGGAAAATTTGAATGGCCAAATTGTGTTCATGAGTGAGTGACTCATTAGTAGATATGTCATGAATGGTGTTTCTAAATGGCTTGATTTCGCTGTGTTTGCCCAGTCATCCCAGTTGATTTCATTTAATCGTTGAGAAACCAACGTAGAGAAGTCAGCTAGTTGCAGCAATGAAACTTCACCTTGAATAAACTCCCTCCTCGGCAGCAATGCATGTGCAGTATTTAATAAGACTCTATCTTGCACGGATAGTATAGATGTATTGGAATTTTCCAGTGTGGCTTCAATTTTATTTTTCCATGCTTGTTCTGTTGGAACAACTCTTCCTGCTTGACCATATGAAACATTAAAGTGTATTTCTATAATGACATTGGTAATCGGGTGGCGATATGCGGGAATCTGATGATGACGTATGTCCGTAGCTAAGCCATTCAAGGCCATTCCTGGATCGAACATTTCTGTATAGCCCTGTGTGATGAGTATGGCTTTACATTTTTCGATGTGTTCAGGATGAACTAAGATGTCGAGATCCCCCATTACTCGTGCGCCGGGATCTCCATAATAATTATCACAAAATGTTGCAGCACCTTTTAGCAGCAGGCTATTTATATTTTGTTTTTCAAATTCCGCCAGAAGGTTAATTAATCCATCTTTAAGTGTATTATTACGTTTAAGGTTGTTTTGATAGGCTTTTGTAATAATGCTCTGTATTGCGGTGGGGAGATTAGAAAACAGGTCATGCTGATTCAGTCTTACGTACAGTAGGGGTGTGCATCGTTCTGTGCCTGATAGTTGCAATATGTTGATCCAGATGATCTGCTCTTTACCTATCGCGCTATGTATTTGTAATAATGTGTTCTCATTTAAGGTTGGAGATAGAAATAGTGCAAGTAACGCGTAGTCGTTTGATAGTGGTATGGTTTCTATCAGATGATGGTTAAATTGGTGGTTTATAGTTTTCACGTTATGACTATTGATGTTGTCGATTACTTGAGATGAGTGCAATTGCTAGTAGAATAAAAAAATAGCTGGCATTTGCAGGGATATGGAAATTGAATTCAACTACTGAGTGTATCAATATGGCGTTGATGCCAAATATTGAACCAAAAAGAAGACCTGCTATTTTAGGATTAGGTCTCCTTTTTATACCTTTTATAATTGTTATTATGAATAGTAATATGCTGCTTCCTAGCAGAGCCAGGCCAATAACGCCTTGGTCTGTGAATAATTCAAGGTAGTCGTTATGAACCCGTTTTGACATGCTGGATGTGCCAAGCTCTGGGTTTTTGTATTGGTGAAATATGTATGGATAGGTTCCTGCGCCACTGCCTGTTAACGGATAGTCCTGGCTTAGGCTGTAAGCAGTTGTGAGCATGTGATCACGACCATTGGCACTGAATCCATATTTTTCAAATCTGTCTGCTAAGCTGCCTATTCCGAAAAGTAAGATAACTATTGCAATAACAGTGGCCATAACAGGAAGGAAGCTTAATGATTTATATTTTCTGCCTTGAAATAGTAGGAAGAGGCTCAGTGTCAATATAAATGCGGCTAGAAATGCGCCATTGCCTCCCCTTGATGCTGAGAAGAGTAGCGCTATGAGCATGGCGCATAAAAATACTATATAAAGTGCTCGTGATGACATAACAAAGCTTAATATTTTTTCAAGATGACGTTTTTCATTGCTCTGTTCTTTAGCCAACATAATGATTCCGATTCCTATAGGAATCGTCATGGCCATCAGTGCGGCAAAATGGTTGCGATGGGTATATGTTCCTCGAGTTGCTTCATTCCAAGGGGTACCCCAGGGTGGAATAGGTTCGTTTATACTGAATTGACCAGCAGTATAGTAATTAAGTAGAGAGTATAAGGCTTGGACAACTCCGACTATAAATATGATGAAGGCTAGATGTTTGATGCGTTTATAGGTATTGCAAAGCACTAATAATAAAAAAAACATTGCCACATAACTACTGTATCTAAGTAGTTCTATGCTTGATATAGATGTTTCAACACTAAGGCTGTTTGTGTGAGAGGCATCATTGATACTGGTGTAAATATTTAGCTTGGCAGCGGCTGGATTTAAAAAAGCTAGCCATGTTGTTGGTAATGGTAATGTTTGTATATATGTGTACATTAACCATATGCATAGCAGTATAAGTGAGATTTTGTTGGTGTTAATGATATGGGGAAGGGTGCGGTTATAGTGCCACTGTTGAAATAGCCAGATGGATAGTAATAAAAATATACTGCTGATAAATGGTGCATGTTCCCAAAATAGTTCTCCGCCATGGGGAAAAGGTAGTAATGCAATGATTGCCAACAGGCAATAATAGAGTGAGCTATATGGTTGTTCTGTTGAATGGTCATGAGTCATGGGTGTACTGCACTTTCTTTTTTACGCATGGCGTTGTTAAGTAGGTCTTTATGCCATTTATGAGTGATGAGTGGTGAAAGGTGTTCGCTCCAGTTGTTTTGCACGGTCGCTGTGATGAGGGCGTAGATGATTTTGGGTTGGTGTTGTAGTGCGTGTTCGATAATATTGATAGTTTTTTCTTTTATTGTATCGGGCAGTATATTCCACTGTGCTATTCCAAGCGGAATGATCAGTTGTTGGCTGACTTCTTCATAGGGTTCGAAGTATATGGCTAGTTCCAGTGCTTTAATAAAGTCGGCTGTGTGGCTGTTATCAGCTGCGTAGCTTTGCGCCAATTTTGCCCAGGCAACCCCCCAGGTTGGGCGTCTTTCTAATGCTTGTTTTAGGTTGTGGGTAGCCAGGGCTTGATACTGTTGTTGATCCTGGATTGAGGCCTCAGGGATATTGGCCTGTAGTGTGGCTAGCCGTGCCAGGTCCATGTAGAACTCTGCGTTGTTGCTGTTGAGTATGATGGCCTTTTGTAAACGGCCCCAGGACTCTTTGGCTGACTGTTGATCCAGGGTGTTGGCGTTGGTTTCCCATTGGCTGATGTTGTGCCGGGGTGTGATGGCAAGGATTTCTGCATATCCCCATCGCGCTGACCAGAGCATCAGTATGACGCTGATGAGCGCTGCTGGTAGATAGAGCCAGCGGTAGGGTGAGGTGTTGGTGTGCATCTATTACAGCTTTAATGCGGGGGCATTGGCGAGCTTGGCTGCCTGGGTGTCGCCGATGATTTTACTGGCGGCGTTGATGCCTTGCCCTAAGTTGGGTGGGCGGTACTCCAGGTTGTGGCAGTCTGATGCCATTAAATCGACTTTGCCTTCTGTGAGTAACTCTATTGCCAGCTGTTTGGCCTGTTTGCCAAAGCCACCGAGGATACTTGAGCTGGTGATCTGTATGGGGCAGCCAGCGTTTAAAAAGGGTTGTAGCTTGGCAGGGTTTTTCTGGAATGCACGGTTTCTTTCGGGGTGTACGAGTATGGGGGTTATCTGTTTTGTGCGTAGCCACTGAATCAGGTTGAGTGTGCCTGATGGAATGTCGTTGGGTGGCAGCTCTAGCAGGAAACACTTTTGGTCATTCCATGTGCCAAGCCAGGGCAGGGTGTCTGTTTCTATCATCTGTATTATTTGCGGGCCAATGTGTACTTCGGCGGCGAGATGTAGTTTTATGGGGATCTCTTCTGCTTCGACTGTGATACGAAACATTTCAAACAACCGGGTAAGTTCTTTGAGGTTGTTTTCAAAGCGGTTGGCCTGTATGTGAGGGGTAATAACTTGTGTTGTTACCCCTTCTTGAACTGCAATCTGCAACATCTTAATGGCGTCATTAATGTTCTGCACGCCGTCATCCACATTGGGAAGTATGTGGCTGTGTATGTCAATCATGGCGGCAGTAGTTGCATGGTTGTATTGAGCTATCAGGTGGTTTTGTTGTCGTTTTGACTTTCCGGTGTGCCGTAATAGCTGTTCGCATAGTAATAGTGGCTGCCATAGGCCTCCATACGTTTGGTGTCCACCTGGGTTAAAACAGTGCCTGTTACCTGTACGTTGCCTTTATGCAGCCGGTTAAGTGTCTCTTGTGTCATTTGGATTTTTGTTGATTCGGCTTTTACTGCAACAATAACGCTGTCTACCAATTGGCCTACAACGATGGCGTCACTGACGGCGAGTACAGGAGGGCCATCAAGAACGATGTAGGCGTAGACGGTTTTTAATTTTTCCAGTAGCTGTTTAAAGGCGTCTGATGATAGAAATTCAATAGGATTATGGACAAAACTCCCTGCGGGCATGACGTAGAGTTTGCTCCCTTCGTCACCAATCTGGGTAACGGCATTTTCTAATAGGGTATCGTTATTGATTGCCTGATCGGATACACCGGGGAAGGATGCGATTCCCATGTATTTTGCGATGGAGGGTTTACGCAGGTCTATTTCCAGCAACAGGGTACGATCCAGATGGCTTAGTGATGCAGCCAGATTGGTGGCAAGTGTTGATTTTCCTTCCATTGCGGTGGCAGAGGTGACCAGGATTGTTCTTGGTGGGTTGTTGATGTTGGAGAACAGTAGTCCGGTACGGATGTTATTAACACTTTCAGAGAAGGGTGAGCGGTTGTCTGAAAGTACTTGTAGTTCCGGGGTGACCGTTTTTTTGTTTTTTTCTACCAGCGGGATGATACCCAGTGATGGGAGTTGCAGTTTATCTTCAAGGTCTTCCACCGTTTTGAAGGTGTTGTTGAGGTGCTCACGCAGGAAGGCAAAGAGGATTCCTATAAATAGCCCCAGTACTACGGCAATGACAATGAAGCGTGGTTTATTGGGTTTGAATGGGATTGTGGGTACCAGGGCAACGTCAATGATCTGTACGTTTGAGGCGCTATATTTTTCGCTGATGTTGGCTTCCTGATAGCGAATTAAAAACGATTCATATGATTTTTGGTTGTTGAGAACTTCACGCTCCAGGCTGGCGAGTTCAAAGCCGCTGCCTCTGATACCACCGAGGTCATTTTTCTCTTTGTTGATGAGGGCGATGATCTCGTTTTCCTGAGTGAGTGCGGCTTGATACTCTTTGCGTATGCTGTCGACAACCTTATCAACCTCAGACTCAAAGTTCTGTTTGGCCTGGTTGAGATCAGCCCGGGCGGCAATCATTTTTGGGTGAAGGTCACCATAACGCTCTGAAAGATCTTTTACGCTGCGTGAGAGTTTGGTCATCTCCTGTTCGAGTGTTTGAACAGAAGGTTTGTTAAGCATGGGGCTAAGGGTGGTGTAGTCACCATTTTCATATTTGATCTTGATCTGGTTATAACGGATCTCTGCTTCGCTACGTTTGGTTTGTGCGCGAATCAGCTCGGCGGAGAGGGTGTTGAGACGGGTGCCCGCCAGTTGCTGTTGTTGTGTGGTGTCGATCATTGAATGGCTTTTCTGGAATGCCTGCAGTGCAGCTTCGGAGTCTTTGAGTTTTGTCCGAAGATCAGCAAGTTGATCATTGAGCCATGTGGAAGTCTCTTTGGCACCACTGCTACGTGATTCAAGGCCGTACTCTACGTAAGATTCGGCAATGGCATTGGTTATTTCGGCGGCCAGCTTTGGGTTTGAGTCTTCATAGCTGATGTTGATTATTTCGCTCTGTTTGCCACCTTCAACGGTGAGTCCTGCCTGAATCTTGCCCGCCAGTTTTATACGTAGTGTGTGGTCGCTTGTATCGGGTGCAGACTCCTCTTGTTTATCAAGGGGCAGCCACTCTTTAACCTGTTTTGCCAGATCAAACTCTTTAAGTGTCTGGATAAAGGCAAGGGAGTGCTCACTATCAGGTTTGCCCAGCTCACCGGCCCTGTGGCGTTCGACTAGATTTAATTTGTCGACCGCTTTTTGGGCGATTCGTTGTGAACGGATGATTTCGTACTGTGTTTCATAAAAGAGGAATACCAATGCGGTGTTAACATATTGATCGCGGGTATCAAGATTGGGTTGCATCGGGTCTGCAACCAGTTTGGTTTCTGCTTTGTAGATGGGAGTACTGCTTAATGCGACCAGTACGCCAATAATCAGGCAGACCACAGTGATGTTGATGATGCCCAATTTGTGCCGTTTGATAACGTGCCAATACTGGGCAAGATCAATGCTCTCCTCTTCAGCGGAGGGGATGTAATTAAGCATGGGTGTAGAGTCGGGTGTGTTGGCTCTGTTTTTCATTGTTAGAAAAAGCTCTCTTCTACCGTGATGATATCACCGGGCCGAATGGGTGTGGCAAGTTCAACACGTTTGGCATTGCCTTTGTCTTCTTCATGGGCGAGGGTGATTTTGTTTTTTGATGCACGTTCAGAAAATCCGCCGGCCAGAGTGATAGCGATTTCCACGGTTAACCCCTCACGGTAGTTATAACCACCGGGTTTCTTGACCTCACCGTTTACATAAAACTGCCGGTATTCGGTGATGGAGACGGTGACGGCTGGTTTTATCAGATAACCGTCAGCAAGTAACCGGGCTATTTTTTCTTCGGTTTGTGCGGTTGTTAGACCTTGTATCTGCACTTGACCAAGCAGTGGAACGGAGATGGTACCGTTAGTTGCGATGCGTGTTTTTACCAGGCTTAGGTCAGGCTCTCCAAAGACGGTGACGGAGATCTCATCATCTGCTGAGAGAGTATAGCCGTTTTTGCTATCGGCGCTGGCACTGTTGATAAAGAGGATCATGAGGATGATAGCAAACAGCATGTGTATCATGCCGAAATGTGCAGGTTGGTGCGGTTCTGCCAATGGCGGTTTAAGAGGAGCCTGAAAACAATGCAAGGTATTTTTCATCTCTGGTTAATCCGCGTTCTAATAAAAAGCTATTTCAATAGTAGTGGAGCCTTTGGTTAGATCAGATCCGTCCATCTGTCAAAGGGGTGAAGAGTAGCCAGCTGTTGTGTCAAATAATTTTTGATGCCAATGAACGGAGCAGGGCCACACGTATCAGCTCTTGCTATTTATAAACACGTTATTGTCAGGTGACTGTCGCCTTATAGCAACAAAAAGCCGCAAAATCAGACGAGTTTTCTCTGTTGGCGATTCTACTATATAAATGGTTAAAGATAAATAGATAGGCTGGCTTTTGATGACAGGTCATATTATTTTCTGGTCGATGCCGGTGAGGTTGGTTTTTGTTTAATTGCCAAATTGTGCTTGTGCCCCAAACATGATTGCGTTTGAGGTGAAGTCAAAGCTGTTGAGGTCGGAATCCCTGGCGGTATGATTATAGGTGGCGCTGAGCCGTAGCCAGGGGAGCAGGCTGTATTGGGTCTGAAGCCTTAAGTTTAGGCGGTTCTCACTGATTGAGTTGAGGTCATCGGTTTTTGCGCTGGTGTAAAGTGCGCCGACAATAAATGCCATGCGTGGTGTTGCCATGTGTGTTATTTCGGTGTGGATGTGGTTTTGGATGTAGGCTCTGGAATTGACTTGTAGTGACTCCTGGGTGTCACGAATAGCGCCAATGGTGATGTTTGTATAACTGTTTGGCTTCCAGGTACCATCCAGCCGCAACATGAGGATGGAGGTGTCTTTGTATAGGTTGTTGTCATAGTTCCTGTTGAGCGCACCAATCTGGAACAGGGCCGTGCTGATGGTGCTGATGTCCCAGGTGATGCCGGTGAGGAACCTCTGCTCATTACTGCTTGGATCGACGGTGGGATTGGCATTTTGATAGTCGATGTTTGTGGTGCTGAGCTCAAAAGGTATACGGGTTTTAGGGGCCACACGGTAGTAAAACATGCCGGTGATGGTTGTGGAGTCCAGATCAAGAAACTGCTGGTTGTTATTGGTGTAGCGGCGCTGTTTATGGTTGAGTTTGGTAATGAGCTGACCCCGGTTTGAGGGGTTACCATAGGAGAGTGTGATTTTTGCGTAGTTTTCCCGCCAGCGGTTGGTGGTAGTGGTGAGATTGGCGGCGACGTTGTTGTCGTCCGGGGTGTAGTGGTCGCGAATCTGGCCCATCTCATATTCACTGTTCAGGCGAATGCTGTGGTCAAGCAGCAGTTTGGTCGTCAGGCGGTGGTCGTTGTAGTTGAGTATATTTTGATCCTGATACTGCCCGTAGGCACCTTTGTAGGTCAGGTCAAGTGAGTGTTTACCAAAGCCCCATAATAAGGGGAGCGTGGGTTTTATGAGTAGCAGCAGGTCGCTCTGTTCGTTCTGTGCTGGGGCACGTCTGACATTATCTTCATATTGGAGTTGTGTGGCGAGCTGTGGCTGAAAACCGGTACTGCCGGTGATTGCCAGTACGGGGTGCATAACAAACAAGGGTAGCAGGCCGATGAGTTTGATGAGGTGGCCGTTTGTCTGTCTGTGTATCATGCTTGCTGTCCTGAGCCGCATACAACCTGCTGGTAACGATGGCGTGGTTGCTGTTTAGCGGGTGTTGAAAGTGATTAGGGCGTCATTTTAGCATGCAAGTTTTAGCATGGAGCGCTGTTTTTATGGGTTATTTTTTCTCACAAGATGTCATGAATGAAGTTTAAATATTTCTTAACCTATCTTACCCCTCATCGATCGGTCCTGTTATTGGCGGCGCTGTTTATGCTGGGCGAGAGTGCGGTGGCACTGTTGATCCCGTGGATTGCGGGCCAGTTTGCCATGGGCGTTGTGGGTGATAGCAGTGCATGGGGGCTGGAGAGTGGCCAGATTCTATTGCTGCTGTTGCTGGTATTTTTGTGTCAGGCGCTGTTCCGATTTTTGAATAGCTATTTGATCACCCGGAGTGGCGCGGAGATCCTGGCGCAGCTGAGTTTGCGTCTATACGAACATCTGCAGTCGTTACCCATGGGCTACTTTCATGCAACCAAGCGTGGCCAGGTGTTGGCGCTGTTGAGTAATGATGTGGCGATGTTGAGCCACTTTGTGACAGGCACCTTGATTGGTCTTGTGCCCATGGTGATGACGCTGGTGGGGGCGATTGTCTTGATTGCACTGATTGATTGGCAGATTGCGTTGCTGATCCTGCTGCTGACCCCGCTCTTTTATATCACCCTGAAGTTGATGAGCAGAAAGATTCGTCCGGTCTCGTCGGCCTTGATGCAGCGGCAGGCGGACCATCTGTCCGTATTTGAGCAGAGTCTGAGCCTGTTATCGCTGATCAAGGCGTTTGTGCGCGAGCCACTGGAGCGGCAGCGGTTTGCATCATCCACCCAGGCGGTGCTGAAACTGCGATTGCAGCAGCTGCAAATGCAGTCGGTTCTGGCCCCGGTTGTGCAGCTGTTGGCGTCACTGGGGATTTTGGCGGTGCTCTGGCTGAGCAGTCAGCATCTCACATCAGGCACACTCACCGCCGCTGAGCTGGTGGCCATTCTATTATATGGACTACTGTTTGCCCGGCCGATGAGTGGTTTGGCAAATCTGTACGGTGATATCCAGCAGGCCAGGGGTGGTGCGGAGCGGCTGCTGGATATCTTTTCCGTTGCCCCGGAACCGATGCAGAGTGGAGCGCTTGAATTTGGGCTTGGGCTTGGGATCGGCCCCGTCCGTGGTGAGATCGAGTTTCACGACATCCATTTCCACTATCCCGGTGCTGAGCCACTCTTTAGCGGGCTCAATTTTCAGATTCGCGCCGGTGAAACCGTGGCGCTGACCGGCGTGAACGGTGCCGGAAAGAGCACTTTGATACAGATGTTAATGCGCTTTTTTGATCCACAGAGCGGGGTGATCCGGCTCGACGGCACCGACATCCGTACCGTGACGCTGGCAAGTTTGCGGCGACAGTTTGGTCTGGTGGCCCAGCATGTGCTGCTATCGGATGTGAGCATTGCGGACAATATCGCCTACGGCAAACCGGGTGCCAGCCAGGCAGAGATTGAGGCGGCGGCCCGCACCGCTAATGCCCACGGTTTTATTGCCGCGCTGCCGTTGGGGTACCAGACGATGGTGGGGGAGCAGGGCGTGCGGCTATCGGGCGGGCAGCGGCAGCGGCTGGCATTGGCCCGGGCACTGCTGATCCAACCGGCTATTTTAATCTTTGATGAGGCAACCTCGATGTTCGATCCGGAGGGTGAGGCGCTGTTTCTGCAAGAGTGCCACGAGCAGTTGCGGAGCCGTACCGTTATAATCATCACCCATCGTCCCGCCACCCTGGCGCTGGCAGATCGGGTGATGCAGCTTAAAGATGGGCAGTTAATAGAGGTGAAAAATGACAAATTATAAGATTCAGGACGATGTCTTCCTGCAAAAAGTGGTGAATGAGACGGTGATTCTGGCCCCGGAAACCGGCAACTACTTCTCCCTTGATGAGGTGGGTAGCCGCATGATTGAGCTGTTCAGGCAGACCGGTTCGGTAGAACAGACCGTTGCCGCCCTGGTGCAGGAGTACGATGCGCCGCAGGTGGATATCGAACGTGACCTGCTGGCGCTGCTGGAGGATATGGCCCAACAGGGTGTTGTTGAGAAAATTGAATCTTAAACTTGGCCGCCTGTTTAGCCTGCCGGCCAAAAGCTACCCACTGCTGCTAGAGGCGTGGCTGACCCTGGCCTGGGTCGATCTGGCTATCCGTTTTCTTCCCTATGCCCGCTGGCGTCACTGGCTGGAGGGCAGCGCGTCGATCCAGAGCGCTGATCAGCCAACAGCGGATATTGATGGATTAATCCACACCTCAGAACAGGTTGCCAGACACCACTACGCCGCCATGAACTGTCTGCGGCGCACCGTGGCACAGAAGATGATGCTGGCGCGGCGCGGCATATCAGGCCAAGTCCACATCGGGGTGAAAAAAGAGCAGGCCGGTTTTGCCGCCCACGCCTGGTTGAGCTATCAGGGAGAGGTATTAAACGATTCGGCAGATGTAACTGAGCGCTACGTGGAGCTGGAGCGGGCGCTCTGGCGTAGCGTGAAGTTTTTTACGGATTAGGTTTTTTTAAAGAGCAGCATCAGACACTTATACTTCAGTGCTGGATTGCCTTCATTGATTTTTATGGGATCAATCCTCCTGAGGGTGGGCTATTAACTGAGCCGTCTCAGGGTTATAGAACACCTCGGTAATCGACCCATCCCGAATGCGCCGAACGGCTTCGTCAATCACCTGGAGCGGCACCAGGAACCACTCTCTCGGCTTCACCGGATGTCCGAAGCGATCCTCAATGGTCAGGTCGAGCTGTGCTGCACCGAACAGACGATGGAAGATGTTCTCCAGCCTAATGCGGTTCAGATTGTGGAGTGTGTAGGTGGCGACCACCTCCACATCGGCCAACAGGTAGGTGGCATCCTTTTCCGCATTTGCGATGCGGGTCTCCACCCTGCCTCCGGTCACGCCGATCTTGTGGATCAGTTCACGATGCTCGGAGACGAATGGATGGCTGGAGAGGCTGCGCAACACATAGATGGTTCCGGATCCAATATCGTCAGGCTCAGGCGCATCACCAAACAGCGGCCCCATGTCCGGATCGGTCAAGCGGCGGCCGGTCTCGTCCTTGTAGAGCGCCCGTTGTAGCGAGCGGCGCAGCAAGTTGCTTTCCGTGCCGTTTGCGTAGATGACGCGCAGACGTGCATCTCTTTCACCATTCGGTGCCTTGATGGTTTCACCCACTTCGGCAACATAGGCAAGTTGCCCGCCGACGATAAAGAAATTTCCGACCTCGATGCTGGCATCACGACCGAAGCGCCGCGTTATGCGCACACCAGCCTTTAGCTCCCGTTCCACCTGTCCAAACAGCGGTTGGAACTTGTCAAAATCCGCACACGGCGTGCGGTCGGCGATCTCCTCTGCTGCACGCTTTTCAACGCTGGAGCGCACGTGGCGCAGCACGGTGATGTCATTCTGGTCCGCAGGTTCATCTCCTATGCCCAACTCGGCCAGCAAAGCATCTTCGTCCAGGTCATCCACATTTGCCGGGGCCGCTGCGCTACCCGCCAACAGGCCAGGGCCATCCAGTTCAGCCAGCAGGCTTTGCGCTTCTGGCAACTTGCGTAGCTGGTCCAGTCGCACCGCGTACAGGCGCTCAAAGATGTCATGGCCTTCGCCATGCAGTGGGGCGCGGCCATGGGTCTGATGGAAGCGCAGGATATCCTCGAAGCCCGCGATGATGCGTTCCTCGCGCGGTGTCCGGCTAGTGACCTTGAGTGGGGCGACTTCTACCCCCAGAGCATCTAGCAGTTCGTCATCGTCCATATCAGCCATTTCCCGCGCCTCCGCTCGTCTCTTTTATCTTCGCCTGGGCGCGGTAGCGTGCCAGCGCTGCCACACCTTCAGCCATGCGTTTTTCCCACGCATCGGCGGAGTTAATATCTGGCCGACGGCCACGCTCGTTCTTGAACAGCAAGGCGCGTTTTGCCAGATCGCGGGCTTCGTCCTCGGGGATGCTCACCTTCTTGGCGGCAATGCTGGCCTGTACTTGGCGCAGTGACTTCTCATCCATCGCCTTCGCCAGCACCGCATAGGCGGCATCGAAGGGATTGATGCGGTCGATCAGATCAATATCCAGGTCGCGCACATTCACAAACTTGCGCACGCCATCTATCAAAGCCGTATTGCCTTGCACTGTGCTATCGCCCGTACCCCCAACATTCGCATCGGCCTGAGCCAACGCCAACTTGGCCTGCTGGGTGATGTTCATGGCGGCAATCGCGTGTTGGCGGATCGCCTCCTGGTCGACATCGCTCAACTCCGGGTAACGCTCGCGCACGATCTTGCCCATGCGCGACTGGGTCAGCTCTTCGGGCAGGGTATTTTCCTTGTCGAACAGACCTCGCTCCAGCGCGACCTTGTCCTGCAAGAAACTGGTGACGACTTCGTTCAAGTCCTCTTTGCAGATGCGCGTAGCCTCCGGGCTTTGCGGTGTTGTCAGCCCGTTGATCTCGACGTGAATCTGGCCGGTATCCTTGTTCACCCCAATGTTATGGCCACTCTCCCTGTAGCCCGCCTCACCATAATCGAAGCCATCCTTCGGACCACTGTTTTTAGGTGTGAACTCATAGCGCGGCGCCAGCACCTGCTCCATCAACAGGCTGGCGGAGATTGCCTTGAGCATGTCGTTCACCGCCTCGGCCACGGCGGCCTGGTCGGCAGCGGGTTCGGCGATCAGATTGGTGAAGCGTGAGCGCTCCTTGCCCTCGGCGTCGCGGGTGGCGCGACCAATGATCTGCACGATTTCGGTCAGACTACTGCGGTAGCCAATGGTCAGCGCATGTTCGCACCAGATCCAATCGAAGCCCTCCTTCGCCATGCCCAGCGCGATGATGACATCAACGTGGTCGCGGTTATTTTTCTGCGCTGGATCTTTCAGCGCCGCCAGCACACGGGAACGCATGGTCAGGTCGCTGTCATCCACCAGGTCCGCCACCTTCAGTATGCGGCCATCCTGGGTCTGTATCTGGTGGAAACTGGTGGCAGGATCGACCCCTTTCCACTGACCCAGGCCGTGCATGATTTCGTTTACCTCGCGCTCCTTGTCTTTCAGACTTTCGCGGGCATTCACATTGGGAATGTGGACGATGGTTTTCAGTGCCGGGTCCAACACCTTGGTGAGGGCCTTCACGTAAGGGCCGGTGTAAAAGAAGTAACCGATATCCAGCGACTTGAGCCACTGATAACCATTAAGCTGCTCGTAGTAGGTGTAGGTGATCGTCTCAAACCGGGCCTCATCCGCTGGCCCCAGCACCGCCTCGCTGTCGCCACGGAAGTAGGAGCCGGTCATGGCCACCAGATGTACTTTGTCGCGGGTGATGAACGCGCCCAACTGATTGCCCAGCACGTTACCTGGATTGCTGGAGACGTGATGGAACTCGTCAATCGCGATCAGGCGGTTATCAAATGCCGCAATGCCCAGCTCCTCCACCGCAAAGCGGAAGGTGGCATGGGTGCAGACCAACGTCTGGTCGCTGCTGGCCAAAAATTGGCGCACCGCGTCCACCTTGGACTTGGCCACGCGTGGCTCATCCACGCCGGGGGCGTTGCACAGGTTCCACTGCGGAGCCACCTGCCAATCCCAATAAAAGCCCTGCTGGCTCAGCGGTTCATCGGCAAAACTGCTGCCAATGGAACGCTCCGGCACCACTATAATGGCCTGCTGCACGCCTTGGTTGTTGAGCTTATCCAGCGCGATAAACATCAGCGCGCGGGACTTGCCCGATGCTGGCGGCGATTTGATCAGCAG
The DNA here is from genome assembly GCA_021731365.1 of Gammaproteobacteria bacterium. GTDB lineage: Bacteria > Pseudomonadota > Gammaproteobacteria > Tenderiales > Tenderiaceae > JAKFXL01. Next base: position 180,943 of record JAKFXL010000016.1, read on the forward strand.
ATACTGTTCACCACGCTTGGCATAGGCGCGCTCCTGCATGGCGCGCATCCCCAGTTCGTTGGCCTTGCTGGATGCACCGGTGCGCGCCGTGGTGATGGATACCGACGGCACGGTGTAGGTATTGGTCGGGCTGACAGACTTATCGCTCATGCTTTTTTCCCTTCGTCGGTTTCTTCGTGGGCTTGGCCGCTGCCGTGATCTTGGCACGACGCTCAACACGCTTTTCCAGCTGCTCGATCTCCTGCAAATCTGCCGCATCTGCTTCCAGCGCCTCAGTGGTGCGGCGATGGTGATCGAAGGTCTCGTAGCGTGTGTGGGCGATGCTCACCATTTCATCATGGCGGATCGAGCCGGAATTCTGCAAAACCGCCTGCCCGTTGAACGCCAACATCCCGTCCACATGGCTGCGCCAAAAATCCAGTGTCAGGTCGTGCCGCTGTTTCACCCTTAGCTCGGCCTGTTCCAGAAAAATAACAACCAGCCGATTGAGGGTGTCGATCTCATCTTCCGAGAGGTAATTCTTGGCGACGACAACATCCTGCTTGCGCACGCGCGAGCCGCGAAAGTGGGTGAGCGACATATTCGGGCTGTCCGGGTCTGCGCGCTTCACGATCAGATCGGCGGCGGTGTGGCCGGCGGCAGCAAAAAGCAGCTTGTTCTGTACCTCGGCGAAAAAAATCTGGGTCTCTTTTTCCGTGATGCGGTAATCCGAGCTCAGGGCGAAAAGGTCGCGGACCTTTTGATAAAAGCGCTTCTCCGAGGCCCGTATCTCGCGGATGCGCGCCAGCAGTTCGTCGAAATAATCCCAAGCCCCCGGGTTCTTGAGTCGCTCATCGTCCATGACAAAACCCTTCACCAGAAACTCCTTCAGGTGTCGGGTCGCCCACTGGCGAAACTGGGTGCCGCGTGGCGAGCGGATGCGGTAGCCGATGGCCAGAATCAGCTCCAGATGGTAGAGCTGTGTGCGGTAGTTCTTGCCATCGGCGGCAGTTGTCAAGGAATCCTTGACAACTGAACCCGGGTTCAACTCCCCCTCGGAAAAGATATTTTTTGCGTGGAGCGAGACGTTTTGCTTAGTGGTCTGGAACAGCTCGGCGATTTCAAGCTGGCTCAGCCAGATGCTGTCGGCCTCCACCCGCAGATTGATGCGGGTTTGGCCATCGTCGGAGGTGTAAATAATCAGGCTGCTCATGCGCTCTTCCCCTTTATCGCCTTTTTGGTGGGTTTAGTCTTGGCCGCCGCCGTCATCTTGGTATAAAGCTCAAACAGTTTTTCCAGCCGCTCGGTGTCGTTCTTGAAGCGGCGACCGATGTAGATGCGCTCCAGCACCTCGTCGTTGCGCTCGTGGGCGCGGCGCAGGTTCTCTGGCATTTTGTCCGGGGCGTAGAGGTCAGCAATGGTGGCGGGAAAATGCGCTTCGCGCGCCAGCAGGATGTTTTTGGCGCAGGCGGTCAGGTCGGCTTTGTTTTGCTCGGTGAGCAGCGGCACGGGGAAGGTATTCCAGCCGAGGGTGTTGGAATACGAAAAATCTGTGCGCATCCGCACACAGACTGTACCAATCCAGACCCAGTGCAGACGCGAGGCGATGAGGGCCATGTTCCAGAGGGGGGCATCGTAGAGGGCGAAGTTTCGGTCGCCGATGATTGTTCCACCTTCGATCAAACCCACGGGTAAGTAGGGGCGATTTTCTGAACTTACGCGTGGCACGACGATGGTGGTTTTGCTGGATTGATGCCGTATTTCGGAAAACCGATGCGGTGAGTCTGCTTCGCTTTGCGTTTGCTTTTTGGTGCTGCTCAAACGCATTTGGCGCACATTCTCAAGACGCTTTTGAATATCAGGAATTTCGACCGCTTGCTCTACGTCGTCATCATTCAACCACAAGCAAAAACGCTGCTTGCCGTTGATAAATTCTTCAGAATTGGAAAAATTTCGGATAAAGATTTTTGCTTTTGGAAAGTTTTGAATTAGTTGTTCTTTTTCTTGGTAGTCAAGGAATAAGTATCCCCCATCTACAGGCTTAGATCCAAAGTCCATCCCAGCCTGCCCACTTAAAGGACGAGCTACCTTATCCACAACCACATCAGCACCCGCCACCAAATAAGCGTTGATAAAGTCCGTTTGCCTCTCAAGTATTGCACCGTCGTCAGTCACAGAAAATAATCGGTGTGCCTTTCCTGTTTGACTGGTAATACCAACAATCACAACGGTCACGCCAGCGTTATGACTGGCTAAATTATTCCATTTGAACGAGGTATGGGCGAAATGAATAACGTGCCTTATACCAAATACCAGCGGCCAAAGAATCGGCACTTGCTGCCCTTGGCAAATCGAATTGGTGGACACAAAAGCGGCGGAGGCTTTGGTCTTGGTGCCGTAATCGGCAGCCTTCATGAGCCAGCCCGCCACATAATCCAGTGACTTCCAGTTCTTGGTGCGGTTGGCGAAGATAGCTTGCAAATCGGCTTTCTGTTCATCCGTCTGCCAAGTGGAACCCAAATACGGCGGATTGCCGCAGATGTATGTCTCCCCACCTTCGTTCTCAAAATCAATCTCCGCCTGATCTAGCGGCGTGCTAAACAGATCATCTGCCACCAGCTTTACGCCTGTGCCCGTAGGTCGGCAGAGACTCAGCCAATCCAGCCGCAGCGCATTACCGCAAACAATCCAGTTCTGCGCATCCAGCGGCAGGAACTCTGCCAACGCATCCTTCTGTCCGCGATAGAGCACGTCGCACTGGAACTCGGCAATGATCAGCGCCAGGCGCGCAATCTCCGCCGGAAAGTCACGTAGTTCGATGCCCCGGTAGTTGGTCAGCGGTATCTCGCTACCCAGATGCGGCTCGCCCCGGCGGCGGTTGATCTCCGCCTCGATCTCGCGCATCTGTTTGTAGGCGATGACCAGGAAGTTGCCGGAGCCGCAGGCCGGATCAAACACACGGATACGCGCCATGCGTTTGCGTAGATTCAGCAGTTTGGTTTTGTTGTCGCCCGCCGCGTCGAGTTGCGCACGCAGCTCATCCAGAAACAGCGGGTTTAATACCTTGAGGATGTTGGGCACGCTGGTGTAGTGCATGCCCAATGCACCGCGCTCTTCGTCGTCGGCCACGGCCTGAATCATGCTGCCGAAGATGTCGGGGTTGATCTGCTTCCAGTTCAGGTTGCCGGCATGGATCAGGTAGGTGCGGGCCATGCGGGTGAAGCGCGGCACATCGGTACTGCCGGAGAAGAGGCCGCCGTTTACATAGGGGAAACCATTGGCCCAGTTGGGCAAGCGGGGCTGAGCTACGGTTCGTTCGTCAGGGTTAGTCTTGATGTTCATGGCGCGGAATATTTCGGACAACACCTCATGGGTGTTGGATCCATCGCGATCGCTCATTTGTTCGATGGTGTGAGTGAACAGGCCCTCGCCTTTGAATATGTCGGTATCTTCGGCAAAGAAACAGAACACCAGCCGCGCCATGAAATGATTCATGTCGTGGCGACGCTCTTCTTTGGTCCATTCCGGGTTTTCGCGCAGCAGTTCGACGTAGAGTTTGTTCAGTCGCCCGGTGGCGCGTACGTCGATGGGGTTGTCCTTGATCTCCTTGATGGTGGAGATACCGGCCAGTGATAAAAAGAAGCCGAAATGGTTGGGGAAATCCGGGTAGGCGCAGGCGATGGTTTCGCCGCCAATCAGCTCTTCGGCCTCCAGGGTCTGGCCGTCGGTGGTGAGGATGAATTTGGCCTTGGCTTTGGTGGTGGCGGGGCTGGTGCGCAACGCCTTGAGGGTTTCGCTAACACCGCCAGCTTCACACACGGCGAGATGGATGTTGTTGCGCTGGAGCACGCCACCGGGCACATCGGAGGCGTTGTTGTTACCGGTACGCAGGCGCTTGAGTGCCGTCTCCTTATTGCCGAACGCGGCCAGAAACGCGAACGGAAACTCCGCCGCGTCGAAGGGCTGAAGGGCTAGGTCTGATATCGCTTCTTCGATCTCTACTGCATTCATGGGGCATCGTGCCTGTGTAACGTTTTGTTGGTATTTCCCGCAGGGAGTGGCTGCTGGCGCGGGGCTGCGGGAGATGGTTGTATATCGGGTTGCCGCTGTCGAGACTCTCTATCATCTGGGTGGAGAGGAGGAGATTCTGTGGCGGGTAGCCCGTTGTGATCCTGTTGTCAGGCGTGCTAAAAAAATGGCGTCACCATGGTATAGCATATGTAAACCATCTGCTACTGGCCAAAAACAGCGGCGTATTTTTGAAACCAGATCTGGGCCATCAGGGCGTAGAGCAGGTTGACGTTGAGTGAGCTGGCGGGATTTTTAACCACGGATTCAAAGACGCCAAGCAGCTGCTGATTGTTGATCAGCCCCATCTCCTGGAGCCGGGTATCGGAGAGGATGGCGCGCACGGTGTGGTGCTGGTCGCGAATGATCTGGCCAAAAAAACCATCAAATATAATCTTCTTTTTGTTCCAGCAGACGCTGTCGGGCAGCCGTCCGGTCATGCTGCGGCGCAGTAGCCACTTGGGGTAGTTGTGGCGCAGCCAGAGGTCATCGGGGATGGCAAAGCTGAATTCGAGCAGACGCCGGTCAAAAAACGGGTGGCGTACCTCGATGCCAAACCCAGCGGCGGCTTGATGGTAGGAGCGTACCGAATTGATGGTGGATGTATTTGTCCACGCCTGATAACGGGCCTGTAGGGCGGGGTTGGTGAAGCGCGGGGCGTTTTTATCTGGGGTGTCGTTGCTGTTTTGCATCAACATCTGTCGGGCGGGTTCTGCCATCCAGGAGGGGAGGGTGGCGCTGGCGGGGCGGCCCAGTGCGGTGCGTAGGCCCCGTTTGATCGGGGTGGGGATCAGCGGTGTTACAAACAGGTGTAACAGTGTATTTAACAGCGGTAGCTGCATCTCTCTGCAACCGCTGACGGCCTCTTGAATGGCCCGCAGGTCACCACGCCGCAGGCGCTGTGAGTAGGTGAGGCTGTGGCCCCAGGTCATCTCATCACCACCGCTGCCGGTGAGCAGAACATCGGCACCTATCTCTTTGAGTAGTTTCATCTCGTCCAGATAGCGTGGGGAGCAGACGGTGCCGGGGTTGTCGAGTGTGGGGGCGTAGAGTTCCCGGAAGTCGAGTGCCAGATGCTGTTCTGCGGCCATGTAGTGGATGTGCGGTAGGTCGAGGTGCTGCTGCATCTCCTTGATGCGGTCGCTTTCGTCACAACTGGCGGTTTTCTGGTAGGTGTGGGAGATGACGGCGAGCTGTTGCGGGGTTGATTCCGTAAGCTGTTTGGCCAGGGCGGTGACGGAGGTGGAGTCCATGCCGCCGCTCATCTGTGTGGCGATGGTGGTGGCGGTTGAGCCCATGCGGTCGCTGACGTTGCGGGTGAGTATGGCTGTGAGCTGCGCTTCATAATCACCAATGGTGGGGTGGCGGATGGTGAAACTGGGGTCCAGTTGCCAGTAACGCTGGATGCGAATGCTGTTGGCATCGGCCAGCAGTGAGTGCGCGGCGGGCAGCAGTTCGATACCTTCAAACATCGAACGGTGTGGGTCGGGCCAGCCACTCAGCCAGCAGGCCAGGGCGTATCGGTTGAGCTGTGCGGTGACGGCACGCTGTTGCAGCAGTTGGCTCCCGTCGGTGGCTATATATATAGCGTCACCCACCTGGGTATAGCTGAGGGTTCGCATATTCATCACATCCCGTGCGGCAAACAGGGTGCGCTTTTCTCTGTCCCAGAGGGCAAAGGCAAAATCGCCGATCAGGTGCGCCGGGCAGTGCTGGCCCCACTGGCGGTAGGCGGCGAGGATGAGCTCGGCGTCCGTGGGTTGGGCGGAGAGGGGCGTGGTGTGGAGCTGTTGTAACAGCTCTGGCCGGTTATCGATACGGGCATCACAGATCAGCAGGTATTGGCCACAGGCGGAGAGCAGCGGGGCGGCGGCCAGGGGTGAGAGCGGCGCGCTGTGGTTGAGCTGTTGTGAAAAGGCCAGCGGCCCCTGGATGTGGGTGGTGCTGTTATCTGGCAGTGAGCGGGTGAAGGTATCAACAACATCGGCGCTTAAGGTTGCACCGCGCCAGTCAATGATCGCCGCAATGCCCGACATGGTCGCTACTCGCCCAGCTCTGGATTGAAGGCGATGAGGTGGTCGGTGACCAGACAGATACCGATGGCCTGGCCGATGGCGTGGTTGTGGTGGCTGGGGACCAGCGAGAGTATCTGCACACCGCTTTTGAGTTGTAGGGTGTAGAGGATGTCAGCCCCCTGAAACGCTTTGTCGATGACGGCGGCGGTTAAGGGGCTGGCGTCGTCATGCACGATATCGTCGGGGCGCAGCAGCAGATCCACCACACAGCCACGGGCGCAGGGGGAGTGCAGCTCCCCTTCCAGAATACCCAGCTCGGTCTCAACCCGGCTGCCCTCCAGCACCACCCCCTGCAGGAATACCCCTTTGCCAATAAAATCAGCGACAAAGCGATTAACGGGACGGTGGTATAGATTGTAGGCGCTGTCCCACTGCTGGATATGGCCCTGATGCATGATGGCGATGTCATCGGCCACGGCAAAGGCCTCATGTTGATCATGGGTCACCATCAGCGCTGTTGTGCCTTCACGTTTGATGATCTCCCGGACGTCGTGGCAGAGCCGTTCGCGCAGCTCCACATCGAGATTCGAAAAGGGTTCATCCAGCAGCAGCAGTTGTGGCCGGGGGGCCAGCGCACGGGCCAGGGCAATGCGCTGCTGCTGGCCGCCGGAGAGCTGGTGGGGATAGAGTTTGGCCGCTTCGTTGAGGCCGATCAGGGTCAACAACTCATCCTGGCGTATTTTACGTTCGGTGCGGCTGAGTTTATGCAGACCAAAGCCGATGTTCTGTTCCGCCGTCAGGTGTGGAAAGAGGGCGTAATCCTGGAAGACCATGCCGATGCGGCGCTGCTCGGCAGGCAGGTGGTGTTGTGGGGTGCTGACCGGCTCGCCGTTGATCACAATCTCACCGCCGCTGATCTCCTCAAACCCGGCAATGCAGCGCAGCACAGTAGTTTTGCCGCAGCCACTGGGGCCGAGCAGGCAGCCGATACGGCCACGGGCCAAGCTGAGTGATAGGCCATCGACGATGAGGCTATCGCCATAACGTTGGCTGATGGTATTGAGGGATAGGAGTACGTTATCGTTCTGCATGGCGTGTCAACAGTAGTGTCGGGAGGAGTCCGGCGATGATAATGGCAATGGCGGGCAGGGCGGCGCGCTGCCACTCACCCTCGGAGGTCAGTTCAAAGATACGTACCGCCAGGGTATCCCAGCCAAAGGGGCGGGTCATCAGGGTGATAGGCATCTCTTTCATTACATCCACAAAAACCAGCATCATGCCGGTTAAGATACCACCGCTGAGGATGGGCAGGTGAATGCGTCTGAGCAGGGTCAGACCACTGCAGCCCAGACTGCGCGCTGCGTCATCGACACTGAGGGTGATGCGCTGCATGTGGCCATCCACGGCGCTAAAACCCACCGCCTGAAACCGGATGATCAGCGCCAGCAGCATGGTGATGAGTGTGCCTTGCAGAACCTGGCCGATCTCAATCTGAAACCACTGCTGTGCCGTATCGATAATCAGATTGTCGAGCCAGGCAATGGGAATAAAGATCCCCACCGCCAGCACCGGGCCGGGCAGGGCGTAACCCAGGGTGGAGATCCTGATCAGCGCTCGGGTGGGCAGGTCGCGGTGGCGACGCCCGGCGTAGGCCAGCAGCAGTGCGGTAGTCCCGACCGCCAATGATGCCAGTGTGGCAAGCAGCAGCGAGTGCCAGAGGAACCCAAAGTAGCGGCTATCCAGATCGGTCAGGGCGGACTCCGCCGTCCACAATAGCAGTTGGGTCACGGGCACAATAAAGGCAATCAACAGTATCAGGGTGGCAAAAATGGTGACTGCCCAGCCACGCCAGCCGCGCAGTTTGATCGGTTGCTGTTGCGCCGCGCCACGGCCAATCTGGGTGTAGCTCATCTTGGCCCGGGCCTGCTGCTCTATTAATAGAATAATAAAGACCACAATCACCAGTAGTGACGCCAGTTGGGAGGCGGCGGACAGGGAGAAGAGGCTGTACCACGCTTTATATATGCCACTGGTAAAGGTGTCGTAGTTAAATACCGCCACCGTGCCAAAGTCGGCCAGACACTCCATCACCACCAACATCACGCCGCCGACAATCCAGGGGCGGGCCATGGGCAGAGAGACCCGCCAGAAACCCTGCCAGCGGTTCAGCCCCAGTGATTGTGCCGCCTCCAGCGCCCGTTGCCCCTGGGTATGAAAGGCGTTGCGGGCAATCAGATAGACATAGGGGTAGAAGGCGAGAATCATCACCGCAATCACCCCGCCACGGGAACGGATGGCGGGAAACTGGGTGGGGCCAATGGCCTCGCGCCACCAGCTCTGTAGCGGCCCGGTAAAGTCGAGCAGCCCAACCGCAACAAAGGCGGTGACATAGGCGGGCATCGCCAGCGGCAACAGCAGTGCCCAGGAAAAAAAGCGCCGCCCGGGAAAGTGGCACACCGCAGTAAACCACGCCAGTGATACCCCTAATAGCAGTGTGCCCGCCGCCACCCCCAATACTAACCAGAGGGTATTGATGGCGATATCCGCCAATACATTTTCGACCAGATGGTTCCAGATCTCCGGCTCAGGGTTGAACAGGGACGAGAAGATCACCAGCAGCGGGGCCAACATCAACAGCGTAATCAGCAGCGCCACCAACCGCCACGGACCGAGTTTTTGTAAAGCAAAAAGCCGCCCGACTCCAGAGGAGGGGGCGGTATTGGGTGGGGTTACAGGGGCGGCGTTATTGCCTGCCGACATCGATTATCAACTCCAACTATTTATATCCAGCACGATCCATCAGCTTCACCGCTTCAATTTGCAACTCACCCGCCTTGGCGATATTCATATTGTTGCTCTTGAAACTGCCCCAGGCGGCTACAGTAGCGTCGGGTTTGATCTGGGGATTGGCCGGGAACTCCATGTTGACATCAGCAAACAGGTTTTGCGCCTTGTCGGATGAGAGCCACTCCAGCAGCTTGACCGCCTCTTTTTCATGCTTGGCATATTGGGTAATGCCCGCGCCGGAGACGTTCACATGAACCCCGTTACTTTTCTGGTTAGCCCAGAAGATCGCCAGCGGCAGCTCAGGGCTCTTCTCCATCAGACGACCATAGTAGTAAGTATTGGCGATACCCACATCACACTGGCCTGCCGCCACGGCTTCCAACATCTTGGTATCGTCGGGGAAGGGGGCAGTGGCCAGATTGGCAACCCAGCCACGTACAATCTGCTCGGCCTTTTCTACGCCATGTTCAGCAATCAGGGTCGCTACCAGTGATTGGTTGTAGACCTTTTTGGAGGTTCGCAGGCAGAGACGCCCCTTCCACTTAGGGTCTGCCAGATCTTCGTAGCTATCGAGATCGGCCGCTTTAATCTTCTGAGTATTGTAAAACAGGGTACGCGCCCGGACCGACAGGCCAAACCACTGGTTTTTAGGATCGCTCAGGTGTGCGGGGATGTTTTTCTTCAGCACCCCAGAGTTGACCGGTTTAAGCAGCCCCTCTTGTGCCGCCTGCCAGAGGTTGCCGGCATCCACGGTAATCAACATATCCGCCGGGGTATTTTTGCCCTCAGCCTTCAGGCGCTGCATTAATGGCCCCTCTTTATCAGTGATAAAGTTGATCTTAACCCCGGTCTCTTTAGTGTAGGCATCAAAAAGCGGTTTGATCAGCTGCTCGTTGCGGGCGGAATAGACCACCACTTCAGCGGCTTGCAGGGGGGCAGCAGCGAGTGCGGCCCAGGTTAGGGTGGTGCAGAGCAGGGTAGTGAGACCTATCTTCTTCATGACAATAGCACTCCTTCATATGTGTGAGTCTAAATACCAATGAGAACGATTATCATTCTAAAAGACAGAGAGGTCAACCCTTTTTTGAATAATTTAATCAATTTTACTTAACGCCAGACGGGGCCATTGGGTTAACGCGCCGATCCAACCATATATAAAGAGCGTAGGCCGATGGTGCCATTGCCTACCCATAGGTGGCACAAACCAAGCGCCTTGTTATGTGTGGCGCTCATAACTGACACCACAATGTGGGCATTTTTTCTCGAATACCATCCAACCCTCTGATGAGACTAGTGATTCACCACATGCCGGACAGACAACTGAGCGTTCAATTCGTCCCGAATAAAACAACGCGGCCCCCATAATGGGGACGATTCCAATCATGTAAATAACACCAGAACGCCCGCCAAAATAGTGATAGCTAAACATCCATGTCGCAACAGCCAACATCCACATCGCTAACAAGGCCCATTTCTGCCTGGAGGTGCGCCGACGCATACGGTGGAACTCTTCAGCTACATTTTTCTTCTGTGGCGGTATGGTCATTTCAGTTGATGCAAATTAACTCAGTACACATAACAGTTATCTATATGTGTCGGGGCGTGATAAAACAGGCTACTCATCGGCTACGCTGTTCTCACCACCAAATACCTCCAGCAGCCGTGGGATAAAGCGCGATAGCTCTAAGGTCATGATGGCAAAGTCATTATCAAAGGCCGCCGCGGCATCGTCGCTGTCCGCCTCTTGGCTCTGTTCCAGAATCTCATCGCCAAAACGGAGTCGTTTAATGGTCAGATCGTCCTGAATCACACAGCTGAGATGCTCCTGCCAGTCGATGGCAAGTTTGACCGCCCGTTTGCCCGCATCCAGATGGACCTGGATCTCTTCTGTCGTCAAATCCTGACGTTTACAACGGATAATGCCGCCATCCTCAACCGTATCGCGCAGCTCACACTCATCACCCAGGGTGAAGTCGTAGGGCACATCATCACCGTTTAACCAGCGTGTCATCACCGCCGATGGGGCCACCGCCAGGCTCGGGGCCACCGCCGGCAGTGAGCCGATAGAGCCACGCAGGCAGCTCAATAGCTCTTCCGCCCGTTTGGCACTGGCGGCATTTACCACAATCAGATTCTCTTTGGGGGCGATATAGGCAAAGGTCAGGGTCGAGCGGGGAAAGGCGTGTGGCAGCAGGGTATGGATCACCTCTTCCTTAATGGTGTCGCGCTCCTTGCGGCGCACCGGCCGCCCCTGTGCCGCCTCAATCGCCTCGGCCTTCTCCTGCACCCGCTCACGCACCACCGTGGCCGGTACCACCTTCTGCTCCTTGCGGGCACAGATCATAATGTAGCCGCCTGCCGCGTGTACCAGCTCTGCACCGTCACGCCCCAGCGGCGCCATCCAGCCATAACTGGATAGATCCAGCGTGCCACACGGCTTAAAGGTATGTTGCTCCAGCTGCTGCGCCAACGCCTCAGCAGATAGGGTGAACGGCTTGGTAAGACGGTAAAGCTGAAGGTTTGAAAACCACATGCACTGAATCCTTAACTACTCAAGAGAGGGCGGCATTATCCCCAATTCACCGTTGCAGTGCCAGTTATTGGGGCGGAGAGGGTGAAACTGGCAGTCTGTGTAAAAAAGAGATAGCCATTGTTGTGGTCAGATTCACTATGGAGTTCCACCCAGTATCCGAACAGGGTGGATCCGGATATCTGGGTGTTTAATTTTTTATGAAAAATAAAATAGTTATCTGAATAATTTGCCATAACCCTTAATCTCAACGCTGGCATTGATCGAGCGTAGTGCATCCCAGAGAATGACCTGATTGCTGGTGATCATTGATATACCGAGGGTCTTTTCCACGGCGTCGATAATGCCCACTGAACGTTGACCGTTGCCAGCGACAAACACAGTGTCCGCATTTGATTTGGCCACTACTTTTTCGATCCAGTTGTATAGGCTTTGTGGTGTTATGTATTTTTGACCACTCTGTAGCCCGCACGGGGCATGGTGAACCACGCGAAAGCCCGCTTGTTCGAAATAGTCCGCCCCTAGCCCATCCAGGTCAGCATCGAACCAGGGGGGATTAATGATCGCTAGCCGTTTTGTGTTTAATTGTACCAGTGCCCGTTCCGCTGACAGGCATGTCGAAACGATCGGGATGTCTCGAGACCGTGGGCGTAGACGTTCAATCAGTGCCCGCTCCCCATCGGGGCCGTGTTTGTAGGCCGAGCTGGTGAACGCCAAACACAGGGCATCCAACGGCGAAGCTGCCAAGCTTTCCACGGCTTCGTCAACATAGGGTGGCAGGGCGAACATAGCCACCGGATCGTGGGGGATTTTTTCATCCATCTCACCACCGGCACGCATGGCGGAGAAATAGAGGCGGCTGCCGTGGATGGTGATTTCATCGGTAACCATTGCTTGTAATTCTGACTCCGGGCCAACATCGGCGTGGGGGACAACAGCACCGATGCGGATCAAGCGGTTCCAGCCATCGGGGCGGAACAGCGCTGCGGCATTTTTTTCGATTTGAACTGGGGTTTGCATTGTATTCATTGGAAACTCCTCTTTTTTCTCCAGAGATTGAAAGGTTCGAGTGCTTGGCCAGTAGCGTACTTGTGCACGTTCATTGGCCACTGGTCGGGGAAGTGCGCCAACATTCGATACGATCCACGGTAATCGAAGCCTGCTTTGGCGGCGTCGTCCCGGTCGACCGCATAGATCACCTCGTTGATGCCAGCGTATAGGGCATTCAAATAGCACATGGCGCAGGGTTCGCCTGACGCCAGGAGTGTTGTCCCTGGCAAACTGTGTGTCCCGACGGTACGGCAGGCATCTCTGATCGCTTCGACCTCTGCATGTGCAGTTGGATCATGATGTTCCAGAACGCGGTTGACTCCACGCCCCAGAACCATACCTCTGGCATCTACGACAAAGGCGGTGAAGGGGACTCCACCATCATGAACATGTTCTATAGAGTAGGCGACTACCTCCTCCATGATCTGGTTGATGTGGGCAGGAAGGGTATTAGACATGGGTGTCTCCTGGCTGGCTGTATCGCCCTACACAAAAGCGCGGGAAACGGGCGATTTGTGTAAGCGAAAAAATTAAGTGTTGCTCCTGTAGTCAGACATTTTTTCTCGCGTTGATACAGGTTTGTTGAAGCGCAAGGTTTTAGCTATCGGTTTGGAGTTTGTCGCTGCTGGCGAGCTTCAACCAGATGACACCGATGATGATGACTGCTAACCAGACCGTTTGAACGGATGTGAGCGATTGATCGAGCAGTATGCTGCCAAAAACCACCGAACCTATCGAACCAATCCCCGCCCAGACTGCGTACCCAATCCCGACATCGATCGTTCGCAGGGCAACGCTCAGTGCAAATAGGGTGAGCAGGAAAAAAATTACCGCAGAGATCGACCAGCTCATCACAGTAAAGGCTTCGCTGCCCGCTACGCTGAGTGCATAAACGATTTCAAAGGCCCCGGCGAGCAGTAACATGGTCCACGCTTGTTCATTGCTGATCTGTTTTTCCGCTACTGTTGTCATAACTATCTCCTGTTAGGTTGGATACTGATTACACGCTGAATATGATGGGTGTTCCAGCAGCCTTTCACGCCGCGCCACTGAGACGTAGGCCAATGACGCCGCCGATGACGAGAATAATTCCGTAGGTCTTTTTCATGGTCAGTCGTTCCCCGAAAAACATCGCCCCCAAGATGACAATCCCGACGCCTGCAACGGATGTCCAGATTGAGTAGCCAATGCCAACGTCGAAAACGAGAAGCGCGAGACTCAGAAAATAAGTAGCGATTGCACCACTGACGAGGGTAGCGATGGTCCACCAAAGATGAGTGAACCCCTTCGCGTTTCCGGCAGAGATTGCCACTGCAATTTCAAAAATTACGGCGATTCCAAGATATAGCCAGCTTTCCATTTCTCTTTCTCCTTAAGTGTTGTTTAAATGAGTAGTCTTACAGAGCGGTATCGCTCACAGCGTGGTCGATTGCCCTTCGCAGTGCATCGTACGATGGCACTCCACGGAAGAGTTGATCGCCCACAATGATGGTGGGAACAGATGTGATCCCCATCTCTTCGTGGGCATGACGTAGCGCCTTTTGATGGCGCACCCGGTAAGTGCTGTTGGCCAGGGCGTTCAGCACGGCCTCGCGTTCAAGTCCCACGTCGGCCCCGAGGTCGGCCAGAACTTCTGGGTTGCCAAGATCCTTCTCCTCCTGGAAAAAGGCCCTCATGGCGCGCATCGAAAACGGATGTCCCAGCCCTTGCTCGTCCGCCATCGCGAAGACTTCGAAGGCTTTGCCGGTGCGCGGTTGTGGGGAGATAGAAGGTAACTTGATCGGCACACCCAGACGCGCGGCCATCGGATAGACCGACTGTTTCCAAATACGTGGCAGATAAGTGTCTTCAACTCGCAGGGTCGGCACTGGCTCAGGCCGTAGCTCGAACGGTCGCCAGTGGATTTCGATGTCTTGCCCCTGGGTTACATTTTCGATGATATGCTCTGCCAATAGGCAATAGGGACAGACGTAATCTGTGTAGATGGTAATTTTTTTGGTCATTGTGCTCACCTCTAGTGGCGCGTATTAGTTTCTAATTACAGTGTTGCTCTGAAGGCGTTGGCCTGTGGGATTCGGCCTTCCGGCATGATCATCTTTGGGTGATGGGTGTTCATTAGTTCGATCAGCTCATGGTAGTTGGGGTCGGTGAATACTATTGGATCGTCGAGGTAGTTCATGGATAACTCTCCGTTGAATGGTTGATGAATAGCGCTGTTGTAACCATCAAACTCCAGCGGCTCAATGCCGTACAGTTTGCACAGTAGCTTATTGAAAACCGGTGAGACCTGTAGCCAGGTGCCGTCTACATTTACCTCGTTGTACCAGTGCAGGAATATGTCACCGCCGACTAGACGCCGTAATTCCTGAGTGGCAATGTGATTGGTCACACGGCTGGCGACCAGGCGACAGGCCAGGCCTTGTGATCGGCAGGCAGCAGCATAGAGTAGGGCCTTGTGGAGGCAGAATCCCCGGCGCTCCTTGACGATCTGGCTTGCACGTAACCCCTTTTCGCTAATATCAGTATCAAACACTTCGTAAGTGATACTGTCGCGCACGGCGTAGTAGAGCTTCACTGCTATCCCGCGCTCGTCCAGCGTTTTACCAGCCAGGGCGGTGTTGACGAAGCGCTGCACATCGTCATGTATGAAATCAAACAGTTCGCTCTGGGTCGGCTCGACATTCATTTTGCGAAAGGTACGCTCTTCAGAGCGAACGATTTTGTGATTTGTATTGTTGGCGGTTGGATTTGTTTTGTTCTGGTTGATGCCCAGCAGGGCTGCAATTCGACCGCGTTGGACGTCGTTGGTCCCCGAATAGATAGGGCCTGCTAGCGCGTTGCAGACCTCGGTACCTAAACCATTCGAGGCGACATAACCGTACCCTCCATGAATATGCAGTGCATCAATGGCGGTGGCCAAGGCATTTTCACTGACAAATACCTTGGCAATGGCAACTTCGCTGGTTACGTCTTTATTGGCGATTATGAGTTCGGCAACGTGATACAGCCACCACCGGCTCAACTCGTATTTAATCTTCATCTCGGCGATCTTGTTGGCAATCGACTGGAAGGAACCAATAGGCGAACCGAATTGGTGTCGGGTGTTGGCGTAACTCACGCAGCGTGTAAGGCGCTGATGCATCTCGCCGACGCCGATGATAAACGAGTATAGAATTTCCCGCTGCATCACGTAGCTAAGAACGAAAAACCCAGCACCGTGTCGGCCAATCATATTTTTCTTCGGTACTCGGCAGTTTTTGAGCGTTAGCTCGCATAGTGGCGATGTGCTCAAGCCAACCTTCTCTATGGTGGGGCCGAGATGCACGCCTGGCGTGCGAGTTTCTACCAGGAAGGCGGAAACACAGTTGGCGGTTGCTGCCTCATTGGTCTTGGCATAGACGACTATCACATCTGCCACTGAGCCGTTAGTAACGAAGGCCTTGTGGCCATTGATGACAAAGTCGTCACCCTCTTCGTGAGCGATGGTGGTCATGCTCAGGACGTCTGACCCAGCATTGGGTTCACTGATGGCATGGGCACCGATCAGCTTGCCAGAGACCAATTCATCCATATATCGTGATTTGAGCTCAGGAGTGCCGAATTTGTCGAGGGCAGTAATCGTGCTGGCCAGGTGAGTGACGACAGAGAATGTTAGTCCAGAATCTTTGCAGATTTCGCCGAGCCGTTCTAGCGAGGCCACAGTCGAGCGAATAGCGTCACGCTTCGAATTTGCATTGATTGCACGCCGGAAAATTCCAGTACTGGCCACTGCTTGCCACTTCTCTTGTGGAAAGTCACTGTCGGTGAGGGGAGTGGTATCCAAAGCGTGGGCAATGGAGTCGATCGAAGCACGGGCCTGTTTGGGAATTTGTTTATCATAGTGATACATAATTATTCCTTTAATCGATGGCTGCAAGGCAATGCTCGACTCAGTATTGAGAGAAACCATCTGCACTCAGCTGATGTTGCTCCTCCCCCGTCAGCGGCGGATTAAACACGCTGATTAGATGCAAGTCCTGATCAGCATCAGCCTGTAATATGTGGGGATCGTGTTTGTCTAAAACATAGATGTAACCCGGTTCGATGATGTGATGCTCGCTGCCGTCGGCCGAGATCACGTTGCCACGCCCGGAGATGCAGTAGCATGCCTCAAGATGACGTCGATACTGCAGGCGTGATTCTGAGCCGGCATTAACCACGGTATGCGCGACGGTGAAGCCCATGCCGTCTTTTTCGGTTAACATTCTATGACTGGTACCGTTGCCCCAATGAATACCTTCTATTTCGTTACGTTTACGTATGAACATGGTGGTCTTCCTTTATGAGTTTTGGGTTTAGGGTTGAAAGAGAAACTCAGTGCTGTTGCTGACGTCTCTGGTTCGGGTGACGTCGGAGATTGTGTGGCGTTTAATAAAGGTGTTGATCATCTCGATGGTACTGAAATCCTCCGGTGCAATGTCTATGTCACCCATCAGAATGTCGTACTCCTCCTCAATCCAGACAACAAGACGTACCAGAGAGAGGCTATCGATGACACCACTGGATAGCAGATCGATATCGGTTGGCAAGGTTATCGGATTGATATCCGGTGCCAGCTTTTCGCAGATGTAAGCCTTGATGCGCTGTTCATTATTCATGCAAGTTCATTCCTTTGTGGTTGGATGAATAAGGCGATGGAGTTTCGATCCGTTTTACCGGTCGAGGTCATGGGCAATGGGTTTTTATGTAGATGAAAGTGTCGGGGAATGGAGGTCTGGGGCAGATGTTGAGCGCAGAACATACGCATGGTCAGGCCGTCAGGTGTTTGGCCTTGCATTGGCTCAATCACGGCATGCAAGACGGCACCACACGTCTCGTCATTCACAGGAACCACCACAGCGTTTTTGACGGTAGGCATCTTCGTCAGTACTTGTTCGATGTCCAGCGGGTTGGTACGCACGCCGCGGACTTTGACAATAAAATCGTTGCGACCAACCAGGGTCAGTTGGCCAAGCTCATCACGGGCGACTCGGTCGCCCGTTCGATAATAGGGGCTATGACTGACATACTCGGTGTAGAACACGTTGGCTGTCAGTTTAGTATCTGTGTAGCCGTGGGCAAGAAATGGTGTCGACGTATGTAACTCACCTTCGCCAGCACCATCTAGTTCCACACCGTCATCGGTTATGATGCGGTAGGAGGCCTCATTGATCGGTCGTCCTAATGGCAACCGCTCGTGCCGAACGATTGCCTGGACATCTGCCGAATAGACAAAGCTGTTGTTGGTTTCAGTACAGCCATAGACGTTGTGAAAAACAGACTGAGGAAACCTGGTTGCCACCCGTTCGCGTAACTTTTGGGGCGTAGTATCTCCGGTGAACACCACGTGGCGAACCTCGTCCATGACCCCGTTGTAACTGTTCGAATCTGGACAGAGTAGGGAGTAGAACATCGGAACCGCTTGGATGAGGTCTGGTCGGCTATGGCGTATCAGTGCCTGAAGGTAGCCGGTCTGTGTGGCGCGAGCGGTATCGGCCAGAATGACCGTGGCCCCTTTTGCTAACGGCATCCATATCTCAAGCAGGCTTAGATCGAAGTTTAGTGGGGCATAGCTGAGGACGCGGCTGCCCCGTGTCAGCTGGAAATACTCTGCGCCCCAGTCAAAGAAGGCGCTGACCCCTTCGGTGCGAAGCTTGACCACCTTGGGAATGCCGGTCGAACCCGAAGTGGTCAGCATGAGTGGGCAAGAGTCTGCTGGATCGGCGTCAGGCATAGCATCGGCTTGCCGTTTGTCGGGGGTCACCAAGTTAACCACTGGCTGGCCAGAGATATTTGCCGCTGCCAGTTCGCAATATACTCTGGCTGTGTTGTACATCATCGGTTTGACCATCGAGCCTAGGGTGGGGGAGACCGCGAGTGGTGTATGGCCTTGTTTGCCCAAGGCCAGCATCAGTGCCAAGGTATCAACCGTCTTGTGGGCAGTGACCGCTACGGCCACATGGGCGGGCAGTGCAATCGCTGTAAGTGCCGATTCAAATCGGGCTATTCGAGACCAAAGCTGCTTGTAGTTCCAGGCGGTAGTGTCAGTGACGATAGCCACATTGTTGGGAAAATGGGCTGCACTGTTGTTAAGTGAGTTGAGCAGTAATGGCAATTTCATAGAGTTCCCCGATTAGAAGACTGACAGTAATTTACATGTATGCGCAAGCAACTTAACTCTAGTCAGTATATTGCCTATTGTCAACATGCTTGCACATACATGTATTATGAATTATTTGTGTCAGCGCCCTTGCCCAATGGTTACGGTGGGTGTTGATACGGAGTCAATCCCATGAAAAATAGAATGATTTCTGATCCAAACAGAAACGGATATGCTGATCGGAGGAGGCCAGTGAGGTCACATTTTTAGTGTATTTATCGCGGACCTCTACGTGATCCGTGATTTTTGATGGCATTAATATCTAATGTCTTGCACATATATGTATGTGCAAGTACTAATATAGACTAGGGTAGTGATAACACTCCCAATTATGTGAGAACAGCTATGAACCTCCAGTCAGCGTGGAAGCAGATGAGAAATATCTTTGAATCGGTGGAGAACCAGGTAGCGAAGGATCTGTATCGGATACATGGAATAGGTGTGTCCGAGTACCGGGCGCTGCAGTTGCTTGCGGAGGCACCAAACTCGGAACTGCGTATGCAGGAGTTGGCCAGTCAACTCGGTTTGAATCAAAGCTCCGTGACGCGGCTGGTTGAACGAATGGAGCGTAATGATTATACGATCCGAGATGTCTGTCCCAATGACAAGCGCGGTGTTTATGCCGTTATAACCAAGCGTGGTCGCCAGATTCAGGATGAGGTGAGCAAGGAGTACGACAACTACTTGAATTCGGCACTTGATGAGGTGTCTCGCCAGCACGAAAATCAGCCTATCGCTAACTGTTTACGCCAAATTATTTCAGGAGACGGAGTGGTTTGTTAGCGGCCTATAAGCGGTTAGCAGGCTGTTGATGGAACGTATTGATTACAACCTTCTGTTTCGCTGGTTTGAGGGGTTGGCGATTGATGACCCTGTCTGGAATCATTCAACCTTATCCCGCCTGTAGTAGTCGCGACTTGATCTGACAGTTACCGATTTTACCGAAGTGACTGTCAGGTCAAATTCAGTTCACGAATTTTTCCTGTCAGATTTTTTTGCCGTCCTCCAATGTTACCATCGGCGTTCGGCCACAACACATCTTGCCCTGATGGGGGTCGCTTCAGAAAACGGAAAATAAAGCACGCTAAGAGCGCCTAACCCGCTTCCCTAGTGCGACGCCCGCCGCTACAGCTGACAGCTTCAGATAGGTATACAGACCTTCCCCCACTTCCTGCCCGCTGAGTTCATCGCGGCTAGGGAAAGCGCCAGTGACCAGCGCGGTGAGCGTGGCCAATCCGGCAAACAGGAAACCGGCCGTCATGCCATGTTTCCAGGTCACCAACCAGACTGCGAAGGCATACGGAAAGATACTTCGAATCGGGGCGTTCGCCAGCCAACTGACAACGATCACCAACAACAGCACGGCACTACCCGCCAGTAGATGCCGACTGATCCAGAGTGGCCCGTGTGTTGTGTCCTCGGGTGAGGATTTCATGGGTCCCCGATCCGTTGTTTGCCGATGTTCTCAGTGATCCACTGATTGAGTTCATCGCGCCGGAACCGCCAAGTACCGCCGAGCTTGAACGCTGGCAACGTCCCTTCCTGGGCAAGCCGGTATAACGTGCGTTTCGTTACCCGCAGGTAGCTGGCGACCTCGGCCAGCGTCAGGATGTCCAGCCCGGCTTCGATCATGGTCACACCGAAATCAATATGTCGCACTGAGATTCGGCCAAGACGTGCTTGGTCACGCTGCCGATCAGCAGCTCTTCCAGCAGGTTTTCCCCATGCTTGCCCATGACGATCAAATCGCAGCCCCACTCCTGTTCTTGCTCGATGATGCGCATGGTCGGATCGCCGTGCAGCACGACCAGGCTGGAGCCATAGCGGTCGAGTCCTGCTTCGTCGCGCAGGGCATGGAGTTGTTGAGTTGCCTCCTGTTTGGCCACAATCCGATAGTGATGGATGGTGTCCTCGTCCACGCTGGCATAGCGCAACTGCCCCTCGAAGGGCACATCGAAGGCGTGTAGCAACACAATGTCGGCGCGGGGGGCAATGCGGCGTGCGTGGCGGATAGCACGCAGCGACGAGGGCGAAAAATCTACCGGCACCAATAGCCGGTGGTAGGGTTCGCGGGGGGACTGCTTGACCACCAGGACAGGGCAAATCGTCGTACTCAATATTCGCAGCGCCGTCGTCCCCAGCACGAAGTGCCGCACGAGACTTTCCCCCTTGGCCCCACAGACCAACAGGCCGGCCGCCAAGCCATCGGCTTGCTTGGCCAGCTCGGCCAGCAACGAACCGGCGACGACGCGCGTGCCGACAACGACACCAAAGCGTTGCTGAAGCGTTGCCGCGAGGTCGAGAAGCTTTTGCCTTGCGGTGTCCAGAACTTGCCGCTCCATGTCCGCCGGTGTTGCCCCCATGAGCTGCCGCAGCCGCTCCAGCGGTGCGAGATTGGCAACGTGCAACAGATCGAGCGGCACCGCTGTGTCTTTGCTGACCTGAGCCGCGCGTTCAACAGCATGGCGGGCCGGCGCGGACAGATCGGTTGCCGCCAGGATGCGATTCAGTGGATTCATGGTGCCCTCCTCAGCAGTTTCGCCCATTGGGTTCCTGTCACGGAGCATGAAGGGCTGTAATCCTGGCTAATTGGACGGTAGCGCCGTCGCTAGGTAAAATTTTCATGTATTTTCGCTTAATCTGCAATGAAACACTTTCCCGCTGCTCCGCACAAGATGAGGCCGAATCAATGACCAATCGCTCGACCGCTGAAGGTCTGGAAAAACCACCGCCCGTTGATTGGCATACCTTGCCCCAGGCGCAGGTCGAGCAAATGCTACAAACCGGCGCAAGCGGCCTGACAGAGGCCGAAGCCGCTCGCCGGCTGGCCGAATACGGGCCGAATCGGTTGGCTCCGCCGAAGCGCCGCGGGCCGCTGTTGCGCCTCTTGATGCAGTTCCACAACATCCTGCTTTACGTGATGATGGGCGCCGCTGTCATCACGGCTGTGCTCGGACATTGGATCGATACAGGTGTTCTGATGATGGCCGTGGTGATCAACGCCATCATCGGTTTTATCCAGGAAGGCAAGGCCGAATCAGCGCTCGATGCAATCCGCGCCATGTTGTCGCCCCATGCCACGGTGATCCGCGACGGACAGCGCCGCGAGATCGACGCCGCCGACCTGGTGCCCGGCGACCGGGTGTCGCTTGCCTCGGGCGACCGGGTGCCGGCCGACTTGCGCCTGGTCGATGTTCGGGAGCTGCGCATCGAAGAGGCCGCCCTCACGGGTGAGTCCCTACCCGTTGAAAAATCCGCTGAGGCCGTGTCCACCGATGCCCCGCTGGGCGACCGCTACGGCATGGCCTACTCGGGCACGCTGGTGGTCTATGGGCAGGCCAGCGGTATTGTCGTGACCACCGGCACCGCCACCGAGCTGGGCAAGATCAATCAGATGTTGTCGGGCATCCGCAGCCTGACCACGCCCCTGCTGCGTCAGGTGGATCGTTTCGGCCGGGTCCTGGCCCTGGCCATTCTGGGCGTGTCGGCGGCAACGTTTGTGCTCGGAACCTTGTGGCGCGACCACAGCCCGGCGGAAATGTTCATGCTGGTGGTGGCTCTGGCCGCTTCGGCGATCCCCGAAGGATTGCCGGCAATCATGACCGTCACCCTGGCGCTGGGCGTGCAACGCATGGCCCGACGCCACGCGATCATCCGGCGTCTGCCGGCGGTGGAAACGCTGGGGTCGGTGACGGTGATCTGTTCGGACAAGACCGGCACGCTGACCCGCAACGAAATGACTGTGCAGCGCGTGGCCAGCGCCGGGCATGTGTTCGATGTTGGCGGTGTCGGCTATGCCCCGATGGGCGACGTGAGCATCGATGGGCGCATCATCGACTCGGAGCACTACCCGGCCTTGGCGATGGCAATCCGGGCTGGCGTGCTGTGCAACGATGCGACATTGCGTGAAGACGATGGCCTGTGGCGGGTCGACGGCGACCCCACCGAAGGTGCCTTGCTCGTGCTCGGGGGCAAGACCGGCTTCACCCAGCACCTGGGCGACGAGGCCTGGCCCCGGCTCGACAGCATCTCTTTCGAGTCCCAGCACCGGTTCATGGCCACCTATCACCGTGACAGCGACGACGAACCGTGGCTTTTCGTCAAAGGGGCCCCGGAACGCATCCTCGACATGTGCGGCACGCAGTTGGGCCACGATGGCGAACGACCGCTCGATGTCGATTACTGGCGGCGCATGGCCACCGACACGGCCGCCCAAGGACTGCGCCTGCTAACCCTGGCCTGTAAACGGGCGGCACCACAGGGTGAACGCCTGTGCTTCAGCGACGCGGAGTCCGGCTATGTCTTGCTCGCCCTGGTCGGCATCATCGACCCGCCGCGCGAAGAGGCGGTGCGCGCTGTCAGCGAGTGCCACCATGCCGGCATCCGGGTCAAGATGATCACCGGCGACCACGCCGAAACAGCGCGTGCCATCGGGGCGCAACTGGCCATCGGCGTCGGCAAGCCCGCCATCACAGGCGCGGAAGTGGCCATGATGGACGATGCCGCCTTGCGCCGGGTGGCGATGGAGGTGGACGTTTTTGCCCGTGCCGCGCCGGAACACAAGCTGCGCCTGGTGCAGGCACTTCAGGACGATGGTCAGGTGGTGGCGATGACCGGCGACGGGGTAAACGACGCCCCGGCCTTGAAGCGCGCCGACGTCGGCGTGGCCATGGGCATGAAAGGCACCGAGGCGGCCAAGGAGGCCAGCGACATGGTGCTGGCCAACGACAACTTCGCCACCATCGCCGTCGCCGTGCGCGAAGGCCGCGCCGTCTACGACAACTTGAAGAAGTTCATCCTGTTCATGCTGCCGACCAACGGCGGCGAGGCGCTGGTGGTCATCGCGGCCATCCTGTTCGAGCTGGCCCTGCCACTGACCCCCGCCCAGGTGCTGTGGATCAACATGGTCACCTCCAGTACGCTGGGCTTGGCATTGGCCTTCGAGCCGGCCGAGCCAGGCATCATGAACCGCCGTCCCCGGCCGCCCGGCGAGGCGCTGCTGTCGGGGTTCTTCGTCTGGCGGGTGCTGATGGTGTCGGTGCTCATGATGACCGGCGCGCTGGGCCTGTTCCTCTGGGAGTTGGACGCAGGCACCCGTATCGAAACGGCGCGAACGATGGCGGTCAATGCCGTGGTTACTGCGGAAATGTTCTACCTGATCAACAGCCGCTTCATCCTGTCATCCGTCCTCAGTCGGAAGGGACTGACCGGCAATCGTTATGTGCTGTTGGCCATTGCCGCCTGTATCCCGCTGCAAATCGCCTATACCCACACGCCGTTCATGCAGGCTGTCTTCGGTTCGACCGATCTTTCACCAACGGAGTGGGGCAAGGTGCTGGCCGCCGGCCTATTGGTGTTCAGTGTGGCAGAACTGGAAAAATTCATCATGCGCCGCACCCGCCTAGCGGCTCGATTGGTGCTTGCATGACAGGGCAACCATTCAAGGAGAATCACATGACAGCCATTCCCGAACCCCGCAACACGCCGCACCGCCTCCTGCTGGCCACCGACCTGAGCGCACGATGCGACCGGGCGCTGGATCGGGCTGCTCAATTGGCCGGGGAGTGGCAGGCCGAACTGGTGGCGTTGAACGTACTTGACCCCGCCGCATCCCCCGATCAGGCGCTGGCCTGGATCAGTGGGGCGAGCGATGAGCAACTTTTGCATGTGGCACGACAACAGCTTGCTCGTGACCTCGCGGCGGCGAATGTACCCACAACCCTGCGCCTGGTGCGCAGTGAGGACGCCACGGCCGCCATTCGGGAAGCGGCGGCCAGCACACAATCCGGCCTCGTCGTCACTGGGATGTCCAGCAACGAAACGCTGGGACGCCTCTTGCTGGGCTCGACCGTCGAGAACTTGGCGCGCTCGCTATCCCAGCCCTTGCTGGTGGTGCGCAGTCGGGCGAGGGGGCCGTACCGGCGGATTCTCGTCGCCAGCGATTTTTCCGAGCCATCCCGCCACGCCCTGCTGACCGCTGCTCGACTGTTTCCCGGCCGCGAACTGGTCCTGTACCACGCCCATGCCCTGGCAATGTCAGGGCTGGCCGCCGCCTCGTCACATCCCGGTGTCTGCGTCGGCATCGAGGAAACAGAGTACGCAGCCTTTATGGCGGCGACGGCCCTTCCCCCGAACGTAAAGGTACGTCCCGTCGTCGAGTGCGGCGCCATCGAAAGCACATTGACACGTTACGTGCGCGAGCACGACATCGATCTGGTGGTGATGGGCAGTCACGGCCGCAGTGGCATCATGAGCCTGTTGCTGGGCAGTACGGCCGCCAAGCTACTGGACTGGCTACCGTGCGACACGCTGCTGGTGCGCACGCCGACCACCACGACATGAGGGTAGATCGGCGAGCTTCAGGTGTGTGCGGATGCTGGGGCCTGGCCGCTGGCTTGAGGAGAAAAACGCTCCAGCACATGCCCGGTCATACCCTTGGCCAACTCTTCCTCACCGAAGAAGACCGTGCCGATGCCTTCCTTGCGCAGCATCAGGGATTCGTCCTCGCTGTGTGTGCGCAAGACGATCTCGATGCCGGGATTGAGGGTGCGCGCCGTGTCGGCCATCTGGCGCACGTTGAGCGGATCGGGCGTTGCCACCACCAACATGGCGGCATCGGCAATGTGTGCCTGAATCAGCACCGCCGGGTCAGCGGCATTGCCTGATACGGCCACCATCCCTTTCTTGCGCAGGTTCTCGACCAGCTCACGGTTCTGTTCCGCGACCACGTAGGGAATGCCACGCGCCTCCAGCGCGCTGGCAATCCGCTTGCCGACCCGGCCAAAACCGACCAGCACGACTTGCCCCTCCAGGTACTTGCGCTCGGTGGTCATCGGCAGTTCGGCATACGGGTCGGTCCGCTGCTCAAGGCGTCGGGCCAGGTCCGAGCGTTCAAGAATCCAACGCCGCACCGGCTCGATGGCGGCGAACAGCACCGGATTCAGCGCAATGGAGATGAGCGCGCCGGCCAATACTAGGCTCATGCCCTCTGCCGGCAGCAAACCCAGCGACAGGCCCATGCCGGCCAGGATGAACGAAAACTCGC
Organism: Gammaproteobacteria bacterium; assembly: GCA_021731365.1. Taxonomy (GTDB): domain Bacteria; phylum Pseudomonadota; class Gammaproteobacteria; order Tenderiales; family Tenderiaceae; genus JAKFXL01. Next base: position 206,595 of record JAKFXL010000016.1, read on the forward strand.
CGATCTGCGCCAGGCTGGCCGAAACTATCAGCGCCGTGTTCAGTGGATAGCGGAAGGCCAGCACGATGGCCAGGGCCGCAATGGACTTGCCGAAGATGATGATGGCCACCACACCCAGGACGTGTATCGGCTGCTCCAGCAAGATGGCCGGCTCGAACAGCATGCCCACGGATACGAAAAAGAGCACCGAGAAGGCGTCGCGTAGCGGCAGGGACTCTTCTGCCGCGCGGTGACTGAACTCTGATTCACGCAGCACCATGCCGGCGAAGAACGCGCCAAGGGCGAACGAAACGCCGAACAGTTGGGCCGCACCGTAGGCAATGCCGATGGCTGCAGCGATCACCGACAGGGTGAACAGCTCACGCGAACCGGTGCGCGAAATCTGCCACAACAGCCAGGGCAGCACGCGGCGACCCGCCACCAGCATGATGGCGATGAAAGCAGCCACTTGGAGCAAGGTTTTTCCAATCGTCACCCAAAGCGGATCGGCGCCCGGCACGGCCACCGCAGATCCGCCCAGGACGCCCGCGAGCGGGGGCAAAAGCACGAGCACCAGGACGGTGGCGAGGTCTTCAACGACCAGCCAGCCGACTGCGATGCGACCATTCATGCTTTCGAGCACGCCACGGGCTTCTAGCGCCTTGAGCAACACCACGGTACTCGCACACGACAGCGACAGCCCGAACAACAGGCCCGCACCCCAACTCCATTCCCACCACCAAGCCACAGCCATGCCCAACACGGTGGCCAAGGTCATTTGCACCACGGCACCGGGCACCGCTATGCGTTTGACCGCCAGTAGGTCATTGAGCGAGAAATGCAGGCCGACGCCGAACATCAGGAGCATGACGCCGATTTCGGAAAGCTGCGCGGCCAGATGCACATCGGCCACGAAACCCGGTGTGCCCGGCCCGATGATGATGCCGGCCACGAGGTAGCCCACCAGGGCCGGCACCTTGATCCGTTCGGCCAGGAAACCCAGGATCAGGGCAATGCCAAAGCCGGCGGCCAAGATGGTGATGAGCGGTATGTTGTGATCCATTCAGAGGTCTTTGCAATAGGGTTGAAACTAGTCAGGTGTGGGTCGAAGCGGGCACCCAGCGATAGAGGGTCGGAATCGATACGCCGAGATCGCGCGCAACGTCCTTGGGTGGCACACCACTGGCCAACAATTTCCTGGCCGACTCGATCTTGCTGTCGGTCATCTTGGGTTTGCGGCCGCCCTTGCGCCCGAGTTGGCGAGCCACCTCCAGGCCTGCACGGGTCCGCTCGACGGTCAGTTCGCGCTCCATTTCCGCGAGGCTGGCCATGACGTGGAAGAAGAAGCGGCCTGACGGCGTGCCGGTGTCAATCGAGTCTGTCAGGCTCTTGAACTGGACGCCGTGTTTGTGCAGCTCGCCCACCAGATCGACCAGTTGTTTGACGCTGCGCCCCAAGCGATCCAGCTTCCATACAACCAGCGTGTCGCCTTCGCGAAGCATCTCCTGCGCCTTGGCCAGACCGGGGCGGTCGGCGCGGGTGCCACTCACCTTGTCCTCATAGACCTTCTGGCATCCGGCCCTGGCCAACGCGTCACGCTGCAATTCCAGGTTCTGATCCTGTGTCGAGACTCGCGCATAGCCAATCAGCATGGCTTGTCGGCATCCTTGCATACGGCGGGCAGTTGCTTGAGCAGTTCCGGCAGCGCCGCCTGAACGGTATCCCACACCACATCAAGGTTGATGTCGAAATAGCCGTGGGCGATGCGGTTGCGCATGCCGCGCATGCTGCGCCAAGGCACTTGCGCGTGCGCCTGCGTGAATCCCGCGTAGCCATCCATCACCTTCGTCGCAGCCTCTCCAATAATGATGAGGCTCATGATGACCGCTTGCTGGCTGCGCTTGTCTTCCAGGAAGTCAGCTTTGCTCAGGCCTTCTATGAAGCTACACGCATCAATTGCCGCCTGTTGCATGTGGTCGAGGTAATCGGGAAGGCGGTTTTCGTTCATACCGGCTGTGCCTCTGTAAGCACTTTAGCCCGGAATTTTGGCGGCAAGTCGCTCGGCGTCAGCAGATCAACATGGACACCGAGTAGTGATTCGAGCTCGTCTTGCAGACCGCCCAGATCGAACAGCGTCGCACCGGGCAGTGCATCGACCAGCAAATCAAGGTCGCTGCCATCCTGATCGGTGCCGTGCAATACCGAACCGAAGATGCGCGGGTTCGCTGTACGAAAGCGGCTCACCGCATCGCGGACGGCGCTTCGCTTGAGGTCAAGCACGATTGAGGGTCGCATGGGCACCTTTCGTTATCGAAACTCGTTGAAATGGTAAAGGACTGAGAATACCATTTCAAGAGCTATTTTCGAGAACCAAAACGCCTTGATTTCTCGTGCCCTTGGTTTGGCACAGCAAGCGCTTCAAAAACCTACGTTTTCAAGAAGAAGGAAACCGCATGCCCCGCCGTTCGATCCTGTTCGCCCCCGAGCGCGAAAGCTTGCTGGCGTTGCCGGACACCAAGGATGAGTTGATCCGTCACTACACGTTCAGCGAAACCGACCTGTCCATCATCCGTCAGCGGCGCGGCCCGGCCAACCGCCTGGGCTTCGCCGTGCAGCTCTGCTACCTGCGCTTTCCAGGCGTCATCCTTGGCGTCGATCAACCACCGTTTCCGCCCTTGCTGAGACTGGTCGCCGACCAGCTCAAGGTTGGCGTCGAAAGCTGGGACGAGTACGGGCAGCGGGAACAGACCCGGCGCGAGCACCTGGTCGAGCTGCAAACGGTGTTCGGCTTCCAGCCGTTCACGATGAGTCACTACCGGCAGGCCGTCCAGTTGCTGACCGAGCTGGCCATGCAGACCGACAAGGGTATCGTGCTGGCCAGCGCCTTGATCGAGCACCTGCGGCGGCAGTCGATCATTCTGCCCGCCCTCAACGCGGTCGAGCGGGCGAGCGCCGAGGCCATCACGCGTGCCAACCGGCGCATCTACGAAGCCCTGTCCGAACCCCTGTCGGACGCGCATCGCCGCCGCCTCGACGATCTGCTCAAACGCCGCGACAACGGCAAGACGACTCGGCTTGCCTGGCTGCGCCAGTCACCGGCCAAGCCCAATTCGCGCCACATGCTCGAACACATCGAACGCCTCAAGGCGTGGCAGACACTCGACCTGCCTTCCGGCATCGAGCGGCTGGTTCATCAGAATCGCCTGCTCAAGATCGCTCGCGAGGGCGGCCAGATGACGCCCGCCGACCTGGCCAAGTTCGAGCCGCAACGGCGCTATGCAACCCTGGTCGCGCTCGCCATCGAGGGTATGGCCACCGTTACCGACGAAATCATCGACCTGCACGACCGCATCCTGGGCAAGCTGTTCAATGCCGCCAAGAACAAGCATCAGCAGCAGTTCCAGGCATCCGGCAAGGCGATCAACGCCAAGGTGCGGCTGTTCGGGCGCATCGGCCAGGCGCTGATCGACGCCAAACAGTCGGGCCGCGACCCGTTCGCCGCCATCGAGGCCGTCATGTCCTGGGACGCCTTCGCCGAGAGTGTCACGGAGGCGCAGAAGCTCGCGCAGCCTGAGGACTTCGATTTTCTGCACCGCATCGGCGAGAGCTACGCCACCTTGCGCCGCTATGCACCGGAATTCCTCGCCGTGCTCAAGCTGCGGGCCGCGCCCGCCGCCAAGGCCGTGCTCGACGCCATCGAGGTGCTGCGCGGCATGAACACCGACAACGCCCGCAAGGTGCCTGCGGATGCGCCGACCGACTTCATCAAGCCGCGCTGGCAGAAGCTGGTGATGACCGACACCGGTATCGACCGGCGTTACTACGAACTGTGCGCGCTGTCGGAGATGAAGAACGCGCTGCGCTCGGGCGACATCTGGGTACAGGGCTCGCGCCAGTTCAAGGACTTCGAGGACTATCTGATGCCTCCCGAGAAGTTCGCCAGCCTCAAGCTGTCCTGCGAATTACCGCTGGCCGTGGCCACCGACTGCGACCAGTACCTGAGCGAGCGCTTGGAGCTGCTGGAAGCGCAGCTCGCCACGGTCAATCGTATGGCGGCGGCGAACGATCTGCCGGACGCCATCATCACAGAGTCGGGCCTGAAAATCACGCCGCTCGATGCGGCGGTGCCGGACACGGCGCAAGCGTTGATCGACCAGACGGCCATGGTCCTGCCGCACGTCAAGATCACAGAATTGCTGCTTGAAGTCGATGAGTGGACGGGCTTCACCCGCCACTTCACGCACCTGAAATCGGGCGACCTGGCCAAGGACAAAAATCTGCTGTTGACCACCATCTTGGCCGACGCGATCAACCTTGGCCTGACCAAAATGGCCGAGTCCTGCCCCGGCACGACCTATGCCAAGCTCGCTTGGCTGCAAGCCTGGCATACCCGCGACGAAACCTATTCGACGGCGCTGGCCGAACTGGTCAACACTCAATTCCGGCATCCGTTTGCCGGGCACTGGGGCAATGGCACCACGTCATCTTCGGACGGCCAGAACTTCCGCACCGGCAGCAAGGCCGAGACCACCGGGCATATCAACCCTAAATATGGCAGCAGCCCAGGACGGACGTTCTACACCCACATCTCCGACCAATACGCGCCATTCCACACCAAGGTGGTCAATGTCGGCGTACGCGATTCGACCTACGTGCTGGACGGCCTGCTGTACCACGAGTCCGACCTGCGCATCGAGGAACACTACACCGACACGGCTGGCTTCACCGATCATGTCTTCGCCTTGATGCACCTACTGGGGTTCCGCTTCGCGCCACGCATCCGCGACCTGGGCGACACCAAGCTCTACATCCCGAAGGGCGAAGCCGCCTACGAGGCATTGAAACCAATGATCGGCGGCACGCTGAACATCAAGCACGTCCGCGCCCATTGGGACGAAATCCTGCGGCTGGCCACGTCGATCAAACAGGGCACGGTGACGGCCTCACTGATGCTCAGGAAGCTCGGCAGCTACCCGCGCCAGAACGGCCTGGCCGTGGCGCTGCGCGAGTTGGGCCGCATCGAGCGCACGCTGTTCATCCTGGACTGGCTGCAAAGCGTCGAACTGCGCCGCCGCGTGCATGCCGGGCTGAACAAGGGCGAAGCGCGCAACGCACTGGCCCGCGCCGTGTTCTTCAACCGGCTGGGCGAAATCCGCGACCGCAGTTTCGAGCAGCAGCGCTACCGGGCGAGCGGCCTCAATCTCGTGACGGCGGCCGTCGTGTTGTGGAACACGGTCTATCTGGAGCGGGCCGCGAACGCCTTGCGCGGCCACGGTCATACCGTTGATGATGCCCTTTTGCAGTACCTGTCGCCGCTGGGCTGGGAGCACATCAACCTGACCGGCGATTACCTCTGGCGCAGCAGCGCCAAGATCGGCGCGGGCAAGTTCAGGCCGCTACGGCCGCTGCAACCGGCTTAGCGTGCTTTATTTTCCGTTTTCTGAAGCGACCCCGATAAACACCAATTTCAGATTAACCAACATAAAGGTACTCTGGCTACCAGGCATCAATCCGGCGCAACCCACCCTCTTCCACTCCATTCATCAGAACGGAAGCAATCCAGGAGCGGCGGAACAGAGTTGAAGTAGTCGGAATAGAGCAAAACCATGGAATGGGAGAACAGCTGCATGGCCAGTCATCCACCGAGTCAACCGCAACACCACCCGCGCAATCAGACAGACCGCCTCATGGTTCAACTAAAGCGGTTAGCCCTGCTACTCATCCTCGCCCCAGCCCTCGTCCAGGCAGGCCAACAGTGCACCATCGTCGGAATCACCGACGGCGACACCGACGGCGACACCCTCACCGCCCTCTGTGCCAACAAGGGGGTCTAAGCCGGAACCCCAGAAAATTCCGTCATTCCAATCCCAACTTCAACCGGCAAGCTTCTTGATGCGCTCGGCAAGGCGTCCGAACGCTTCATTCACGTACTCCAATGCCTTGGGTTCTGCGCTCTGTGCACGTAGCGAGCTTTTGAAGCTTTCCAGATCGGAAAGCCATTGCTGGTGCAGCTTGTCCATTTCGCGGACTTGAGGCTCAAATACTTGTAGCGTCCCGCCTCCAAGAAATGTCTGATAGCCGCGCTCAAGTGTTGCCGCCGTGGCCAGCAATTGAGCCGCCCGTTGCTTGTGCTGTTCGAAAAACTGGGCCATGCCGTCATAAGGCCGCGATGCCTTATTGCGTTAGGCTTCGGACACCTCTTCCATGATGAGGGCGTAGCGGTAAAACCCGGGGAATTCGTGGGACAGTGCCATGAGTTGATCGTCGGATGTACCGACCCAAATTTTGTGCAGATCGGGCACGTATCCCATCATGCGATTGATGATGGCATGTGCGTCGTTGACGCCCTGGGCAGAAAGCTGTTGCATGTGCTGATCCAGCTTCGCTGCCAGTCGGCGAAATTCATTCATGCTTATGCTCCGTTTACTCGAAAAGCGTGGCGACTTTCGCCAGCACTTCGTCCTCCGATCGGCAGAGCACGGACTTGCAGCGCGACGCGCTGCTCGCCGTCGGCGTCGATGCTCGTCATCTGTTCGAGGATCACGCCTCTGGTGCCAAGGACGACCGGATGGGCCTGACGCAGGCGCTCGAATTCGTGCGCCCCGGCGATGTTCTTGTGGTCTGGAAACTGGATCGACTCGGCCGTTCGTTGTCGCACCTGCTCACCATCGTGAACACGCTCAAGGACAAGCAAGTGGCCTTCCGGTCGCTCACCAAGCATGAGCACTACCCTAAATTGCTGGCCTCTATCCCATATGCGTTTTTTCATACCCCTCATGGCGGTAAATACATACCCCCCGATGCAATAATAAATATGCCCCATGATCGCAAATACCCACCAAAGAAAACACAAAACAACGCAAACTTACTCTTACTGGATTACACATAACAGAACCCAAGAAACAACGTATATGTATTAGCCCGTGATCGTTATTGCCTAGGGGGCACCTGTTGAGACTTATTTACACGGCCATATACTGAAAGTAAGCAAAGGAAAAATAACAAAGGAACCAGTATGTCTGAAAAAGAAAACCCGGCTGAACAAGCGAAAACGCTCAAGGGTCTCGAACACAAATGGGGAAAACAAACTCTTGAGGTCGATGGCTGGACGGCTATTCCTAATATTTTACTGACGCGCCAGCAAGCATTAGGCATTGATGCAGTAAAACTCAATATCCTATTGGTTCTGTTAAAGCATTGGTGGGACAAGCCCGCTATGCCTTACCCCTCCAAGACCACGATTGCCGAGATTGTGGGCCGAGAAAAAAGCACTGTCCAAAAGCATATTAAGGAGATGGAAAATAAGGGACTTCTCAAGCGTAAAGGGCGTTTTCATAGTGCGGGGGGGCAAACATCCAACGTATACGATTTATCTGGCTTAATTGAGCAGTTAAAGGCGTTATCCAAGGAAGAGTTGAAGATCCGGCAGGAACAGAATGAGTCTGAGGCGAGAAAGCGGCGGGGGCATATGGTATGAAATGGCAGCCGTTTGCACACAAGGGGTGCAGCTATGACCTGTCGCACCTGGACCCTTTCTATTGGAACTACACCGCTAAGGCAGGTGAGAAGCGCCCTGAGCGTATGTATAAGTTCCAGGTATCCTTTTCCATGCACTGTTTCACCCGCGACCCATTCCCAGATGAGCAGATCAATGAGGTGTTATGGTACAAAGAACTGAAAGAAAAGCGGCTTTTTTGTTTTAATCGCTATGGATACTCACGTCAGCTCCCTGCGATTATCAAGAGTATGGGGGAACGGACTTGCTGGCATACACATCACGACAATTTCTTTACCATCGAGCTGATGAGCGAGCAGGGACGGACAATCGAGTACGAGGTTTATTTTGATGTAACCAAGGCTACTAGACAGGGAGGATGGTTGAACTTGGTTGTGCAGTCAGCCTATGAGCGCACAGACGACTATGCCTCCCTGCAACCCAGGAAGAAAAAAATTAGATTGGACGTGATTGCCTATAACAAACAGTCAGGGAAGAAGATCAGACGGCCTATTTGATACTTAAATAGCCCTGAAAAAACAAAGCCCGCTCAAAGGCGGGCTTTCCGGGACTCTTGGCTTTCGCCTATCTCCAGACCCGCTGGAGACCTATTTCTAGGTGGTACAACCACGCTGCCAAGGCAGCTCCGTTCATATGATTGCATCAGTAGTATCGGCATTATTGACGAAATCGTCAATAAAAAAGTAGCGTGCCACGCTAAAATCGCTGGCGGCCATGGATAGCGAAGCGAGGGCCGCTAGTCCCGGATAGGCTAGCAACATCCCCCTGCCCGCCTCTTTCGCCCTCTTCACTGGCTGGCTGAGGCGTTACGCTTAACGATGTATCAGTGAGGACGGATCGTAGCAGGGGCGCTGCCTGGGGTTCCGGCTTAGACCCCCAACAACCAGCAAATGAAGATCTGGCTCGCCGAAATTGACGCCCCGGAAAAGAAACAACCCTTTGGCACCCAGTCGAAACAGTCACTGGGTGACCTGTGCGCAAACAAATCAATTGAAGTAATACCAGAAGCCACAGATCGATATGGACGCACTATCGCCCATATCCACTGCGGGGGACTTGATGTCAGCATAGAGCAGATCAGAAGAGGTCAGGTATGGGTCTATGACCGATATGTAAAGGATCGCAACCTGTACGCACTACAGGAGCAAGCTAAAGTCGCCCGGCGTGGATTGTGTGGGCTGATACCGATTCTGTAGCTCCTTGGCAGTGGAGACACAGCAAAAAGTAATCCCTCCAACGTAATGCCAAGGAAAGCCTCTAAAAAAATCTATCTTCCTGCAGAACGCCTTTAAGAGTCCCGGCAGAAAGCGTTAAAAGAGGCTGTGGAGATGAAGCGGGACGATATAGCCACTAGACAGAACGTTTTTAGAAAGCCGTCCGAAGGACACATTAAAAGGCCACGCGATAGCGTGGGGCGTAGCGAAGCGGAGGGTAGGCGCTCTTTTTTGTACCTAAAAATGTTGCCATTAATCTTAAAATTAACAGGAAATATTAGCATTCGCTAAATTACTTCGTTTTAATGGTAGGGGAAATGTTGCATGACTGAGTTATGCACAGAAAACTATTGGTTAAAGAAGGTTAAAGAAGGTTAAAGAAGGTTAAAGCAAAAAAACAGTTAAAAATATTAATAACATCAGTGGCATAAAATGCCTATCAAGAATGCTATCCCGACAAGGAGGAATGCTATCCCGACAAGGAGGAATGCTATCCCGACAAGGAGGAATGCTATCCCGATAGGCTTGGAATGCTATCCCGATGCCAACTATTGACCGACAATAGCTGGGATGGGGTGATTTATCGTTCTAAATTGGAATGCTATCCCGACGATAGATGTCTTTTTTAGTGTCCAAACTGGAATGCTATCCCGACGCTTTCCATCATTTACAACTTAATCCAGAAGGCTTGAACTTCTTGCCGTGAGCTCTGCTCTATCTTTGGGGACGCAATAATTTCAAGTCGTTCCAGTTCGCCCATAGCCTCGCCTAATGCCTCTTTAAATTTGTTCATAGGACTACCGTAATCCATCCACTCCTTTAATAGTTTCAGACCAATACGATGGATACCTTTATCATGCGAGGCAAGGTAATTCTGTAACCACTTAGCCATATCCACCCGCTTATGAAGCTGCTTACGCTTTTCCCAATCTATCAGGGCATATTCTCGATTATGAAATAACTGCAAGATTCGTGGGTCGAATTTGATGTAGTACATATCCGCTTCTGGATCGTAGTCAAAAGCATCAAGGAGATGAAGACCGGATGACTTGGGTGTTCCACCGATTTTGTACTTGTTCCTGGCCTCTATCTCAATAGCCCCCAAAAAAAGCCGCCTAAAGGCTTCGTGTAGCCATTCATAATCACTTTTACCAGTACTTCGCCCTATTGCCTTGAGGAATGATCCTCTTTTGATGACAACACGCTCACCCAATGGGGCTCTATGAGCCTCGTAAAGCGCTTGCATGAAGACGTCACAGTCGGCCATATCGAGCTGTTTCCCCGTAAAGAGAATCTTTACTTCCTCACGGCTGGCGATTTCCGAGCGGTCATGCTGCTTGCGCCGTCCAGGCGCAATCGGTGCGAAAAGCGAAGACCTGGCAAGATGATTTGGGATGGCTCTCTCAAGATCAGGCCAAAGTGGAAGTTGCTGCCGTTTCTTTTCCTGCGGTGGCGGAGACACGGGAGCCTGCGTCACTCTCGCATTAATCTTGGCAAGTGTCGCGTCGAGCGACTTTGCTCTTGTACTCATTTATCGCCCTCTCCTATCACACCCATTTCGGCGTCATTAAGTCATGACGCCACGACTTAATGACGTCATGACTTCAAAGAAGGAAGCCCTTTCTCTGAAAATACTTTAGAAAGTCCTTCAACAGCTAAGGCCTGAATGCTCACGCCTTCAGAGACGGCGAGCTGGTGAACACGCTCCCATTCGGCACGAGGCAAGCGAACAGTCAGGGCAACAACATCTCCCTTTCCTCGTCCGCGTTGGCGAGTATCTGTGGGCGAACTCGCTGTTTGCTCCTGAGCATCGGGCTGCTGTGCCGACGCGGCACCTTTACGGGTAAATGCAGCAAGTCCGGTTGATTTAGTCATTTCATTTGCTCCTTTAGCCACGCCCAGAGGGCGCGAATTTCTAAGGCGGCTTTGCCGTCGCTTTCGAACTCAGTTACGGCCCTACCACTGGCCACGGCCCGTGCGAATGCACGACGGTCGATGATTTCGACGGGGGCTATTGGTAAACCATACTCAGCCAGCACTATCCGAGTCTCGGCAATTTCAGGTGAACGGAACGGACAGGCCGATAGGACGAACACAGCGCGAACGCCCGCCGCCTTAACAATATCAACAGCGCTACTGGCTGCAGCGATGTCAAAAGCAGTCGGTCTACAAGGAATAGCCACAAGATCAACAGCACGAACTATTCGAGTGGCATCTGGGGCGGCATGTGGCGCGGTATCGACAATCGCAAGCGTCATTCGCTCCTGGTCGGCCGCCTCTATCACCCGCCCCAACTCGGAGGCGGCCGCCGTTGCGACAATAGGAGCATCCTGTAATCGAGCATCCCCCCACACCGTTGCGCTCTTTTGAGGATCGGTATCGATAATTACAACACGTTCCCCCGCCTCAGTCGCGGCTACGGCCGTATGTACTGCAAGCGTAGTCTTACCGCTGCCGCCCTTTTGGGCGAGAAAAGCAATCTTCTTCATGGCGTCCTCACGTCAAGGCTTCATGGCGTCTTGACGTCATTTTACATAACAACGAACAGACGTCAAGCCGCAACGACGTCACGACGTCACGACGTCACGACGTCACGACGTCAATACGCCATATAGTATAGACAATTCCTCTTAGCATTGACCTGGCTGGGGCTAATATGTGATTCTGATCAAAAGGCGGGATAGACGCCTGCGGTCCCTTCCGGCAGACTCGAATGAGACTATCCGCATCACACTTTTAACCACGATTCCCGTGTTACGCAGTAATTCATCAAGGGGCCATGAACACACTGCAATAACATGAGGGTCGTATCATGAAAAACATCCAAGTCCTTACCCACGTTAACGGTGACAGGCAAATATTTATCCCCGCAGCTGTCGTTGAGCAGCTTAAACAGAACGCGAAGAAACTCAAGAAAGAGACAGGAATTCCCCATCATGAGGCACTGGAGCGCGTTGCCCAAAAAACCGGCATCTTTCAGAATTGGCATCACGTCACACTGGCAGCGGCAGACTCCCTACCTGCTGAACAAGCCTATTATTCGGGGTTCTGCATCGCCATGGACTTCAGCAAATACGACTCGGCCGATTTTTCCGACTCGCCCTTCCTTGAAGACTTTCGTTTACACAGCCTGTTAGAACCCGATTATCGGAAGTGGCTTGAAGAGAGCATTGATCCAGATGAGGGGGTAAAAAATAAGGATTGTTGGAGCTCGGAGGAGCTAGACGAATTCGTGACAGAGGATCTAAGCGATGTGGTTCTGCTCAGATACACCGGAACGCATGTGCCAAGCAGCAGTGAAGAGGCTATCGCACTCATCATGCCTCGTTACTCCTTCTGGCCCCCGTTGTTTATCAGGTTACGTGGTGAGCTGATTGATATGTATTCCGTTCCTGCCACGGATGATGACGGTGGCATTGTGGGATTGAGGCTCTAAACCGTTAGTCATGGGAACTTGAAGAGGGGAGGGGAGGGCGCAGAAAAGTCATGGGCGTTGACCCCTTTCGAGGAGAGGAACGAACAGGGGGCACCAAATGAAATAATTCTCATCTTATCTCATTTTAATACAGATTGACGCCATGACGTGGTGACGTCACCACGTCATGGCGTCTACCAAGAAATGTCTTACATACGAACGTCCAGCCCAACGTGGCCCTTGATACCATTCCAAGCGCACGGGGTCGCATCAAGCAGTGGGCTAGGCCCTAAGATACTCCGCATGGACTGAGCGCGTTGTGGACTTCAGTATGCACGCTGTTACAAATCTAGATCAGTTCTTATCCGGCCAAACAACCGCTCAATATTTTGATGCTCCTCTGCATGTAGATATGTGAGGCTGGCCTAGCCTCTCAGGCATCAACCCGACACGCACGCCGTTAGCGTGCTTTTTTCAAAATTCTAAGGTGACCCAAACAGTGGCGTACAATATTAACGACGTATATACTACGTTAGTATCGAGTTACAGGAGGTACTATCATGTCGAAAGCAGCCGTCTTTACGATGAAGCTGGAACCCGAACTACGGGATGAGTTCATGGCCGAGGCCGAGGCCGCGCATCGACCGGCGTCCCAGGTACTCCGCGAGCTAATGCGTGAGTTTGTCCGGCGTCAGCGCGAAGCGCGGGAATATGATGAGTTTCTGAACCGCAAGGTTGAAGCTGCTCGGGTCTCGATGCAGGCCGGTCTGGGTAAGTCAAATAATGAGGTTGAAGCCGAGTTCGCCGCACGCCGTGCCAGTGTGATCAGTCAAGAGTGAGCGTCATTTGGACACCAGAGGCGCTACAGGATCGCGCCGAGATATGGGACTACATCGCGGCCGACAATCCCCAAGCGGCCGCCCGGATGGATGAGCTTTTCAGCGATGCGGCGGCGAGGCTGGCCGAACATCCCAATCTGGGCAAACCAGGGCAGGTTCCCGGCACCCGTGAACTGATACCTCATGAATCCTATCGTCTGGTGTACGAGATCGAACGGAAAACCGTGTGGATCTTGGCTCTAGTTCATACATCAAAACAATGGCCGCCAGTTCACATTCTCACGCCTCATTGACGCGGCGTAACCACACCAACGTGCTTATAAAGAGTAGTGCGCGACACACCATAACGACGGGCAACGTCGGCCACTTGTATATCTGGATCACGTAATAGCGCCTTAATTTCCCGAACCTGCTGGTCACTAAGTTTTGGTTTACGGCCGCCCGACCGACCACGTGCGCGGGCGGCAGCTAGACCGGCCTGTGTGCGCTCGCGAATCAAGTTCCGTTCGAACTCGGATAAGGCCGCGAACACATGAAAGACCAAGCGACCCGCTGCACTTCCGGTTTCGATCTTCTCAGACAGGCTTTCAAAACCAATATCGCGTTGCTCAAGGTCGGCCACGATTTGCACCAGGTCGTGCAGGCTGCGCCCAAGACGATCCAGTCGCCACACCACGAGGGTGTCCCCCGCACGTAGCGCCTTACGGCATTGCTCAAGCTCAGGCCGGGCGGCACTCTTACCGCTGACAGCCTCCTCATAGATCACGTTACATCCCGCCTGCTTCAGAGCGTCACGTTGCAGATCAAGGTTCTGGTCATCAGTCGAAACACGGGCATAGCCGATGCGTTGATTCATGGACATTACCGTAACATTGAATAATTGACGGCTATATTAACAGACTTGAGCCTTCTAGGAGAACAAAACAGAGGGTATTCCAGAGTGTCCAGAAAACGACCGTTTGATGAACACGCCATACACATCATTGATGCCCAAACATGAAACTTGGAACACTTATAAATTAGGTTGGTGACTAACCGGATTTTTAGAGAAAAACCCCCGGCCTTCCTCCAAGGTGCGGGTTTTTTTCGTCTGCCGACACGGGTAGATTCGGCATCGGAGGGGAATATAGGCCACTGCAACCAGGCACAACCGGAACGGCTATATTTAAGCGAACAGCCCCCTCGACCGATACAGGTAATAAGCAGATAATAGCATGTAAAATAAACATACTATTGTATAATCTCCAACATTGAACCATTGTCAGGAGCTTGTCATGGCCGCATTACTTGAAAGAAAAGACCAGTCGATTTCAATCACCGATTTTATCCGTACCGCCAAGAAGGCCTTCGATGCCTTGACCAGCGGCAATCAGGATAGATACGTTGTTATGAAAAACAATACTCCTTCCGCCGTGGTGCTCCCTGTCGAGATTTTTGAAGCCATGCAAAACGAACTGGAGGATCTGCGGTTACAGGCCATTGCGGTTGAACGTGTCGCCAGCTTTGAGCCTACCAAAGCCATTAGTCATACCGATATGGTTGCCCGTTACTCAGATCAAGACGAGGACTAAGGTAGATGGCATGGTCGGTGGAGTACCACCCTGATGTTCAGGATGACCTAGATAGTATCGGACGGGCTGAGGCGCGTCGCATTCTGGAGGTGATCAAGGAACGCATTATAAACGGATCTCCAGATCAGTCAGGCAAACCTCTAACAGGCAATCTCGCGGGGTGTCGACGCATCCGCACCGGCTCTTATCGAATTATTTACAAAGTGGATGGAAAACGAGTCCATATACTGGTCCTGGCAGTAGGCCCCCGTCGAGACAAAGAGGCCTACAAGAACGCGGGAAAGCGAGTCTGATTACTGGCTTCGCCAAAAGCGTCAGGATCACCCCTTTTGAAATCGATGAGAGACTGCTTACCTCTTCCGATAAATAGGCCGTCCACGCCACACCTGCCTGAATTCCAACCGATCCGTACTCCAATACATTAGAAAGCCTACTTAGTAACGAGGCCCGCCCTGGCGGGAGTCCCTTTTTGTAGCAAAAAACAGAGCAACTATTCATACATCCATGGACCTGAAGCGCCCCCTCAAAAGGGCGGCGTAAGACCATGGAGTTTCAATAGCTCGCGAGCGCTCACGTCTGTTTTTTTATAGCGTCACAGCTAAAAAAACAGACGTAGGCCACCGCCCTAGGTGGCCGCCAGCGGCGCTACCTGGCTGCCCACAGCCAGGTAGGAGATAACCACCGCCCACGGTGGTTATCTCCGGTGCGGTTTGATTCAAGTCGTTCAGACTGGAATCAAACTTTATAAGAGGCAAGCCCCAGCGCCGCCTCTTATAAACCAGATGACGTACAAGCGCGCCCTAGCGCTTGTAAAGATCTCTGGAGCCCCAGCGGAAGAGGTCTGTCGGCATTGCCGCCGTCAAGGCTCGGGGGGCTACCCGAGCTGAAGACGGCGGCAGGGGGGAATTACAAGGAGCGCGGGCGTCCAGCCAAGCGACGCAGTAAGGGGGATTCATCCCCATAATGAAGCGGGGCGCTCCCCCGCGTAATGCTTGGTGAATTCCTCTGTAAGCCTTTGTCCAAAAGGCTTACAGAGGAAGAGGCGCAGCCTGTCTGCCTATGAATTGGCGCTCCCTATTCATAGGCATCTAATGCCGTTAGCAGTGATTGAAATAACATGAAAATCGCTCTGCTTTCGCCAGTTTTACCATCAATTCTACTATCAATTTTACCGTCAACATCGGTTGACGGTAAAACTACTGGAATCGAAGGATTTTATAGGCCATTTTCCGGTCGGAAAATATGCAGCAATAGCGGTGAGATCTCAGCGCAAAAACGGCACAACAACGCCAGCACCAATATTGATAGGAGCCTCATTAATCTCTAATAATGGAAACCCACGCGCCACGACATCATCGAAAGAAGTTAAAAGATGCACTGCACCACGCGGGGATGCCGCGCGGCGGGGAGCATCCCCAAGAGCGCCAGCCACCCTCGCCGTTGCCCCCAAAGAGGGAATAGTTCCCCCTAATTGACACCGTGGCCAGGCAATACTGGGCAGAAGTTGCATGGCATTATTTCCCTCCTCATAGCGGCATCTCAGGCTGCCACACTGGGGTGGAAACTATTGGACGCTGTTTCCACCCCTAATCTGGAAAGTTTTGCACGCTGTTTGACACCCATATGGGATGGCAATTACCACATGAGAGCAGAAAAGGGAGAGCGAACCATGCAGCATCAACCACAACCACAACCCATCCCGGCCAATGTGGGACCGGCAGCCCTGATGTGGTTGGCCGGACGCTTACGATCAAAATTGCTTCAATCGATTGATGAACATTTTAAGGGCTGTGGACGCTAACCAGCGTTTGAGTGAGGATGACGTTGTGTGGTTGTCGGCAGCAGGCGAGGAATATTTCTCGGATCAGCTTCGGGCGGCATACCATCGACTGGAGGCAGATTTCTTCGCCAGTGAATATCAAAAGACACGTGATCCGTGGATGGCCGTCAACGCCAGCGGTCATTACCGAAAATGCGACTGTGCCCGTGATGCTGATTCTCTGCTTGGCACCATTAACGTCGAGCAGCTGAAATCACCCAAAGCAACCCTTTGTACCACGCGCGGTGGTGTGTGACCGGGGATCCGAATGGGAAATCTAAGGAATATGTCGGGGCGTCTTGGGGGGATGCGGCACCCATATCCACGAGCGCAAGACGTACGGTTGGTCAGTTTTCCCTGTAAGTAATAGTTCAGCGACAAGATCTGCTGAAAATATCAACGGTCCGGACGTTGATGCAATGATATTGTAGGTCTGTCCATACACTGTAGCCTCTTCACTGATCACAGAGTCATTTTGTTCAGGCCCATCTAATCGCAACAATCCCTTTAACGCGTCCGGTGCATAACGCGAGTCAGGCTGTTCCAGAATGGAAAACAGCGTTATATGTGGTTGCAAGCTTGCAAACTGCTCAATGGGCAGCCCTAGCGCCACTGACATATCTACATATGTCCCCCACCTAACAGTGGCACTCGCTCGGCTTTCCCTCAAGCGTTCTATGGCCTGCCTAGCGGTTGCCCCCCCTAGGCGGCTCGTTATTAATTGTTCGAGCAGTACCGGGTCTGCTGAGTTGATATCAACCAATCCGCGTACGTCAGTCACACGGGCCTCAACCTCTTCTCCATCTATCGTGAATTTTTCGGGGATTCCGGGAGGATTTAGCCAACGTGAGTGTCGCCCATGCTTGATAAGGTCTAGCACTATCATCTCGACACCGGCCTCAACCCGAGTCTCCAAGAGGGCCTTCTCTTCGAGCGCCGCAACCTCCACTACATTTCTCCAGGCTGTCGAGAGTGTTATAACAACGAGCCCTGCCACCACCATCAGCAGCAGCAGGGCATGCAGCAATATAGCGCCCTTAATGTTAGTGCTTGGGGGTAATGGGGCGTGCACGTTCTGCGGCTTTAGCGGCTGAATCCATGCCTTCGGCTAGGGCATCGACTACCGCCTGTGTTTCGTCTTGGTTTTTCATCACATGTGGCACCAGCAGTATGATGAGCTCAGATCTGCGCGCATCTGAAGTGTTGGTGCGAAATATATTACCAATGATCGGAATATCTTTTAGAAATGGAATACCACTAGTTCCCTTACTTCCGTTTTCTCTTATTAAACCGCCGAGTGCTACTGTGTTCCCATCCTTGGTGGAAACCACTGTCTGAATCCGCCGACGTTGGATCGTCGGAGAATCAATGCCAGATGACTTTGTTGGGGTAACGTCGCTAACCTCTTGCGTGATAAACAGAGTCACATTTCCGTTCTCACTTATCCGAGGTGTCACTTCAAGGATGACACCGGTATCTCTCATTTGAATCGAATTTACCACGGGCGCTCCCGTGGTACTGGTCGACTGGGATATCTGCGTAACCACAGGCACTTGGTCCCCTACCTGCAGACTGGCCTTCTGATTATTGAGTACCGACAGTTTTGGCGAAGATAGTACGCGCACATCCGTTTTTTCGGCAAGAGCATTCAACACCAAACGCGCATCAGCGAGTCCAGAGTAAGCATAAGAGAATCCTGGAAACTGGGAAGCTGCTCCTCCCGAGTCTTGTGAACTTAGAGTGACCTTGTTTTTTCCGGAATCATAGAACCATTGCACACCATAACGAAGGCTGTCATTAAGGGAAACTTCAGCCAGGATAGCCTCAATCATGACTTGGCGCGGAAATACATCAATAATCTTCAATGCATCTTTAATCACACTGAATTTTTCTTCTTCTCCGTAGAAGATAATAGAGTTAGTCTCCTCTATTGCCACCAAACTACTGGCTTCAGTAGGAATTGCTGGAGCCAGTGATGAAATCACTTCAGCTGGAAAAACCGGAAGTGATTCTATTCCTGTTCTTGGTGCGGTGTTTTTTTCAGCCACGATGCCTTCTAAAACTTGGCGTAGCGCAATCACGAGATCTTTTGCAACACCATGCTGGACGTTGTATACAAACAACCGTTTTCCAGTTGTTTTTGTTTTGTCCAGCCGGCGTATCCAGTCTTCTGCATTTTCGAGGTCTGCTCGATTATCAGCCACCCCTAGAATTGTCTTGATACGTGGGATGGGAATGAGTCGCACACGCCCGTCCATAAAATTCATTGGCGGCTGAAAAACCTGTTTTAACTCCGCCACCAGTTGTTCGGCATCGAGCTGTTCCAAGTGGTAAAGCGCGAGACTCTTGCCCTCAAGCCAGTTTTTATCGAAGTTCTCAATAGCTTGCCTAACTGATGCGCGTTCCTGATTAGTGCCAGTAACAACAAGAAGCCGATACTGCTCATTTGCCTGCAATATGGTTTCCTTCGGAACAAATGATTCCAAAATCCTCAGCATCTCGGTGGCATCAATATAAGTCAGGGGAAAAATCTCGATGGCGTAACCGGGACGAATGACCCCGGTAGGGGTAACCACACTAGTCCCCTTTACAAGCGTTGATGCCAGCTCTTTCGAAACCACCTGGTGCACACCATTTTCAGAAATAATGGCAATCGATAGCGAACTAAGTGCTGTTTCCAAGGCAGCAAATAATGCATCTTGATCGACGGGCTTTCCTGTACGAAGCGTAACGCGACCTTGAATATCCGGTTTCACAATATAATTCAGTTTGAGAATGTCTCCCATCACTGCATCGACCACTCCTTTTATTTCCGCATCTTGAAAATTCAGATCATATTTTTTCCCTTCAGCAATTTTTGTTACGCCAGCGGCTTCCCCCCCTCCGTTAGTTGGCAAATATTCGGTTTGTTCTGATGCTGGCCGTTTCGCTATTGAAGTTGATCCAAGGTATTCCACTCGCGGCTTTTGCTCAGATACTGCCTCTTTATCTGGGTCAGTAGTAGACTCGTCAACGTTCTTGGTATCTCCATGAGACCGCCAACCGGCCACAGATTGGGGAGACAACTGTATGCCGGGTGAGCTGCATGCAGACAGGCAAAATATTATTAATAAGTAAGAGAAATATTTCATGCGATCAAGGGCGGTAAGAAATCATTTAGGGGTAGTCGATGTTCCGACGCTCGAGTTAGGCAAGTGAACTTGTATATCAATTTTAGACTCCAGATGATGTAGAACCGCATCTTTCGCGCCAATGCGAATAACCCGCCAGCCTTCGAAATTACCGCCCTTGGCCAATAGTTGCCGACTCGCGCCTCCATTACCTTCGAGCAATACCCAACTTTGACCATCCTCATCCCTGAGAATACCAGACAGGGTTGGTGATAATGGGGCGGGAAGGGGCTGAACTTCAATCTCATTCTTCGCGTCAGTAGCAGAGGTTGTATTGTCAAACTCAAGCGCTTGCCGGCTACGCCTGAATATTGGTTTGGATAGAATAGCGTCATCTTCAATGGATGCCACCCCAGGCACGGTTAGCCGTGCCGCTTCTCCAGGCTTAGGCGGCGGAAAACTAACGTCAATCTTGTGTGACAGAGTCATATAGGACACAAGCCCTCCACCCAAGAGCACCACCGCATTGAGAACAACCAACAGGACTGTGCGAGAGATGAGTTTCATGGCGTTGATGGCATCTGTTGTGCTTGTGCTGTGACCGTCCCGAAACTCGATAAACGCATTTCCACGGAGAGCAATGGTCCGGCAGGGTTGTCTTGTCCCGTCTGCGTGGAATCAGCTGAACGAACAACCAAGCGCTCAATCACAATAATCGGCTCAGAACGTTCAATTTGCGTAAGTAATGTATAGAAGCTCGCCTCCGATCCAGAGCCTGTCACATCCAGGGAAACTCTTGTGAGGCTACCCAGCTGGGCTACTGGAGCCGATCGCATTTGCTCGAGATTGAATTGGGTCTCGACAAAGGTCTGATTGACGATCTCCTGTAAACGGGCTTCTCCAATCGAAGCCGCACCGACCCACATCAACACTGGCGCCAAGGATTTCTCCTCGACCTCGACTTCTGTCGCTAATACCCCGCGACTGGCAGCCTCACGTTGCTTTGCTTGCACGAGGTTGAAACGGGCGTCATAAAGTTGTTCAACAGCGTCACGTCCCAACACAAACATCGACTGGAACAAACCGCCGAGGATGAATAGGGATAAAATAAGCAAGGCCAGCGCCACCAACTGTCTGATACGTGGACTCAGCGCATGCATTAGTTTCGCGCTCCAGCAATAACGGCGCTAATTTCAAATTGTGGTGGCCCACCCGGATTAACAGCACTCGCGACTACATCAAGCTTGGCATTGGCAAGCAAGTTGCCTTTCTTGAGTTGTCGTACAGCCGCTGACGGATTAATTGCCTGACCTGCCAGAGAAACTTTTCCATTCGCATATTCCAGCCTGTTCACCCACGCATCAGATGGTAAATGGCTGGCCGCCTCGTTTATAAGGCTGGTCACCCGAAAGGACGGCAATTGCCCCGCCAACTCCTGGCGGACGGTTTGAACGTGTGATTGTCGTGCCTCCAGCTCGGTGTGCTTTTTATCTGGGGTATTCAACGTAAAGATCTGACTGCGCGTATCCCGTTCCAACCATTTCGCGGTCAGAATCGTTACAGGAAAATACACCGTGAAAACAACCACCGCCATTACCAGCAAGTAGAGATGCAAGCGTTTTTTCGCTTGTGCCGCTTTCTCCCTTTCTGAAGTATGAAACACATAATCGAGACCTTGTGAGCCGGGTAATGCATAACCCACCTCATTAACCGATATATCCCATTTGCCAAAGGTGGTTACCATCTCCGCCACAGCCTCCTTGCGAGAGATCACCACATCAAGCCGAATATATTCCGGGGATGAAGCATCCTTTCTGGGCCTGACGGCGAAAAAAACATGGGAAGGATCGATGGGCGACTCTGTCAGTAGCCTGTAAGACACCGCTTGCCTCAGCTCGCTACGCGCCGCTGTGGGCAACTCATACTCCAGTGGGAGAATGTCTTCTTCCGCCATGGAAACATGAAGCGAGCGTCCTATGCAGAGCGTTTTCAGCCTTGAGGCAGAGGCCTCTAATTGATCCAAGCCGGGAAGATCGACAGTGGCCGGTAGATTTGCAGCGGATGATTTATTGTTTGATCTATCCAGCAATAGCAACGAACATTGTTGCTTGCCAACGCGTAACAAAGCAGGAGGGCTCTTAAATGAATCAAGGCGTCCCAACCAGGGAAACATTGAAGAGAGTTCCGAAAACCACCAAGACAGGGCTTGCACCGCAAGGTCACTCGCTTGAGCCAAAAACATACGGCGATTCTTCAAGATGTCCGGCATGTCAGGCTGGTCCAGTCAAGAATACATTCCCCCGGAACGATGCTACGGGGCCGGACCGCAATCCAGAATGGCTGCTTTTCCCGGCTCGTATACACCCCATGCAGTTCGACGAGTTCCGGCGCTACCGCTACTTTCTCCCAGTGACTTTGGGGCTGGTCGTCCAGCGGGCCAAAATATTCGAAGCGCAGGCTCTCTAACCCCTGGAGGAGTATCCAACGGTCGCGCAAAGGTGAGGGCGTCGAGTCAGATCCCGGGTTGATTGGATTGATGGACAACACGAGATTGAAGGAGCCATCAGATTGGCGTTCTGTTGCCAATTTGGCCCTCATGCGCCCCAGCGCGAAAGCAGATTGCGGCGGCATCACAAACATCTCCATGCCTGCTTCAGTCCCCCTTAAGCCACCCTCTGCTTGATTTGGCCCTGCCGCTATACCCGCCTTGAGTGTTCGTGTGATCGCTATATGGGCCAGAGTCTCAATGCCAAGCTCCTTATCGGCTGCGGTTGAACGTTCCCATCCTTCACGAACAGTGATGAGAATCTGCGACAGGCTTGCTAAGAGTAGCGCGCCTACCGCAATCGAAATGAGTACCTCAATCAAGCTGAAACCAAGCTCCGGTTTGCTCATAGTGATCTCACGCGCTTCAGGTGGAATGCGGTAAGACTGATCATGGGAGAAGTGCCTGGATCGCGTAGAACCTCGACCCCTATTCGCTCCATCATTAAAGAGGCAGCGCCTCCATTTTTGTCAGCGGGTGTGCCATCGCTCACGGAAACCCGCCAATGCAGACCATTTATGATTCCACTTCGAGGCAAGTCGTCTCGTCCTGTCAATGCCATAAACTCCTCGAGCTTCGAATGCGCCAGCCCAACGGCTGACATGCGCAAACGTGCATCGGATTGTCGCGACAAACTGTCAGATACCGCTGGTAGCCCTATACTCACAACCATTGCCGAAATAGCGAGGGCCACCAGCACCTCTATCAATGAGAAGCCAGCCTTTTGTCGAAGAGCCATAGGGTGAAGACCCATCTCGCTTACTCCCAGCTCATTTGGCCGGTGAACCAGTCCACATTTATATGCTGCTGACGCTCTAATTCGAAGCTGATGCCCCCTCCCGAAGACGACCCGTCAGGATAGAAGACGATGGCATCGTCGCCTGATGAAGATCTGATAGCACTGTTACACCGAAACTTGATCGCTGAAACATTTTTATGGTCCAACAGATCAGCCAGCTTTTCTTCCAGGGCACGGCAGCCAATCGAGACAGCCGCCCCGGACTGGAAGCTTTGCTGTCGTGCATCCTGCAATACTTTACTCAAGCCGGCACGCAGCATAGTGGGACTCTGTCTCCAGTTGGGCAGGGCCTGCGCCCCGATCCAAGCGAGCGCGCCCAGCAATGCCACCACAATCAACAGTTCCAGCAAGGAAAAACCACCTTCAACGCGCCTTCCCGGTCCCGACATCGGTGTTTTCGCCATCCCCCCCCTCTCGATTGTCTGCACCAAGCGAATACACCTCCACTACCGTTTCACGACCAGGTATCCGGTAGCGATAGGGGTTCCCCCAAGGGTCAATAAGGTGCTGTGGCTTACGCACATAAGGTCCGCGCCAATTACGAACGTCAGACGGTGCCTTCCACAAGGCATTCGGACCCTGCTCCATTGTTGGATAGGTGCCAACATCTATCTTGTAGTAATTCAGTGAAGTCATGAGGGTTTCAACCTGCAGCGCGGCAGTGTCCGACTTGGCCCCGGAAAACATATTCATGACCTGGGGTGCGACCACTGCGGCAAGCAGCCCCATGATCACAATGACCACCAGCAGTTCAAGCAGTGTGAAACCTGAAGCCCTTGCTGCGCAATGAGCCCGTGGATGTAAATGCATAATTGTAACTGTTCCAAAAAAGGCGAGTTTACCTCACCGCCAACTGGTTGATGCTCATGATTCCAAGCATCACGCCAGCTACAACCACGCCCACCACCAATCCCAGGAAAGCGATGGCGATGGGATTGACGAGTGCCGCCAGGCGCTTAATCCGTTGCTCGGACTCCATCTCAAGCAGATATGCTGCCCTCTGGATTGCCCTCCCTAATTCGCCCGTGTGCTCACCTACCTCAATGATCGAGAGCGTGGTTTCGGGAATTTTCACTACCGAGCGGAATATACCTGAGACCGAGCCGCCCTCACGCAGTTTCCTTCCCGCGTCTTCCATTCGCTGAGCAAGTGCTTGGGAAGAGGCCACACTGGCAGATAGGGTGACAGCGCCTGATATTTCGACACCATTTTTAATCAAGGTGCCCATCACGCTCAATACC
The DNA here is from genome assembly GCA_021731365.1 of Gammaproteobacteria bacterium. Taxonomy (GTDB): domain Bacteria; phylum Pseudomonadota; class Gammaproteobacteria; order Tenderiales; family Tenderiaceae; genus JAKFXL01. The sequence goes on from JAKFXL010000016.1 coordinate 230,643, forward strand.
TTTGACAGATCCAGCGAGAACATCGCCTGTGTCACAGGCAGATAGACCAGTATCTTGTTCGCAGCCGCACGGCCTGAATTGCTCCGGCGCAGTGACCAAACGAGCGTTACAAAAAGCAAGATACCGACTGCCAACCAGATGCCGTGGTGAGTAACGAGATCCGAGAGATACAGCACAAATCGGGTAACCCCTGGAAGGCGATCTTCATCTCCTTCGAAGATAGGTGCGAACTGCGGAATCACAAAACCGAGCATGAAGGCCAAAACGCCTAACACGGTCAACAGCACAATAGCAGGATATAAGAGAGCATTAGCCAACGTGCCCCTCGATGCCACTTCTCTTTGCAGGTAGCGTGTTGCATCGGTGAACGCTTCTGCCATCTGGCCGCTTTGTTCGGCAGCGCGGACCATTCCAACCAGATAGCTCGGAACCTTTTCTTCCGCCAGCGCCGACGACAACGCCCCACCTCCACGTACCCGCAGCAACACTTGACTCGCCATTTTCCCCAGAGCTGACTTACCTGGCCGGCGACCGATCACACCCAGAGCCTGCTCGACTGTTAACCCCGAGGCGAGCATTTCCGACATTTGCTCGGCAAACATCGCCATCTCGGAGGAACGCGGACCTTGGCGCCACTGTATGGGCTTTGACAACGTCCCCAACCAGTCGGTCCGCTGCAAGGAAATGGAAACAGGTGTATAGCCTTTCGCCAGAAGATCCAATGCAATATCCCGATCAGAAAGAGCTTCCCTTTCGATATGCTGCCTCTCTCCCGTAGGACTGATGGCCTCAACCGAGAAACGCTTCAGTGCCTGCGACATTCGACCACCCGCAACACCTCAGCCAGGCTGGTCTCACCTGAAACCACCTTGGACACACCATGCCCCCACAAATCCATGCCGCCAGACTTCAGGAAGGCATTTTCCAGCTTATTCTCGTCGCCCCAGTCCCGGATCATCGCCCTTTCGTCTTCACCGATGGCAATGGCCTCGAATAATGGTATCCGCCCGATAAAACCACGCTGCTCACAATGCGGACAACCCTTCGGTTCGAATATGGTGTCAGGCAATGCGTCCTCACTCATCGCGCCAGCCATTAGCTCAAGTTCCTGTGGTGACGGGTGACGGCCCAATTTGCATTGAGGGCAGAGTTGCCTGACTAGCCTTTGTGCAGCCGTCAGTTCGAGTGTCGAGGCCAGCAAATAGCCCTCTATGCCAAGATCCAACAGCCTGGTCACGGCGCCTGCCGCAGTATTCGTATGCAGCGTTGACAACACCAAGTGTCCCGTCAAGGCAGCCCTGATGGCAATATCCGCCGTCTCTCGATCCCTGATCTCACCGATCATGATGACATCCGGATCGTTTCTCAGGATCGAGCGCAACGCTGCCGGATAACTCAGCCCGATATCGGGTTTAACCTGTAACTGCGAAACGCCTGGCAAGGTGTATTCGATCGGATCTTCGACAGTGACGATCTTTAGTTCCGGGTTGCGAATTGCATTTAAGGCCGCGTACAAGGTTGTGGTCTTGCCGCTCCCTGTCGGCCCCGTGATCAGGACGATCCCGTGAGGCTGTTTAAGCACGGTTTTGAGGGTAGACAATCCCTGCGTCGACAGACCGATGCGCTCTAGTTCCAATTGCACCGTCTCCTGTCCCAGCAGCCGCAAAACGATGGACTCGCCATGCAGTGTTGGAAAGGTGGCCACGCGCAGGTCGATGTTGCGGCCCCGAACAGGAAACTGGATACGTCCATCTTGAGGCAGCCGCTTCTCAGCGATGTCCAGTCGGGCCATCAGCTTGACCCGTGAAGCGACCGGCTCCACCCAGCGAACCGACAGCATTTCCATCTCCTGCAATAGACCATCAACGCGGTAACGAACACTTAATCCGTTCCCTGTTGGTTCAAGGTGTATATCTGATGCATGCCGGTCGCTGGCCGTCATGATCAATCGATTCACCAGGCGAATTACCGGTGCATCGGATGCGTGATCGGCTAACCTGTCGAGGTCTTCTTCAACCACCTTGGTCGAACCGAGGTCAACAGACAGCAGCGAGTGGGCAAACTCGTTGGCCGCCAGAGCCTGTTGATGGAAGAAATCCTCCAGATCTGATTCATAGGCAACCCGACGCACGACACGCTTCCTGGAAAGAAACTCAATGCCGGCCGCAACGCTATCATCGGCGGGATCCGCCATGGCAAGCTCAATTGTTGCCTCATCGACCGAAAGCGGTAAAACCTTCTTGCTCTTTAAATACTGCGGATTGAGGTAGGCAATGTGAGGGGCCTGGCTCGGGAATTCGTGGCGCCTGACAATCTTGATACCCAGCAAACTGGAAAAGACGGATGCCATCTCCTGTTCGGTCACTAGGCCCAAGCGAGTGACCACCGAAGCCATGGATACACCGCTCTGTTTAGCAGCAGTCTGCACCCGTTCCAGAGACTCAGGCGTCAGGAAACCACTCTGCAAAAGTGCGGCGATGACTTGGTGCTCAGTTGACGCAGGTGTCATGATGGACGGACTAAGTTAACAAAAGTGATCCATAGACTACGCAACTAATCAAGGCTATACAACGATGTTAATTTCAAAAGTCAGATGCGGTTGTGGAGGGTGATGCTAGCGGAAGCGTAATGTGCAGTCTCTGAATAATTTGTATTGAACCCCATTTATTGCGGGCTACTTACTGAAGCTTGAAGTTGATCTTTATCGGGGTGCCCATCAACAGCCACGGCGATCATCATTTATTTTTTTATTCATAGCGACTTTGACAAATTAACAATTTGCGCGTAAATCAGGCCGTATCAATTTATACGATCTATTCTTGGTCTGCCAGTATTGTTCTTCTGCCTTCGACTGCGTGGATATATATAGACTTTCGATATGCGCGCATGCCTGGAATAACTTAAAATCCTGCTGGGCACCTTTTGTATGCAGATGGATATGACAGATCGCTGGCATATCTGCGAGAACCTGAATATTTAGCAATTTATCACAGTCAATGATACGAACCGTTTCCAGTTTCGTAAGTTTCTGGAGTAAGGCAATGTCTGCAAAATATGGGCAGAGTTCGATCCATAAAAATTTAACATTATTACAATGAGACAATCCCGAAAAATCGTGAAGTTTTCGCTGTGACGTTATGCATAACCACGTCAAACTCTCCGCCAATTCGAGATGCGAGACATTGTTAAGTCTGCCATTCATCAAGGTTAGCTCCTCTATGTGAGGAAAACGATTGAGCCACGAGAGATCAGCACCTGTGTAACCCATCAACCCCAGCGCCCGAAGCGATGGCGCTGAAAATGTAAAGTCTTCCCCAATAAATCCTTCGATATCCAATCGGCAAAGGGACGAAAGCGGTGCTAAATCTAGATCCAATCCCTTGGTCCTCTCCACCCCTTCGATTCGTAATTCTTTGAGGGAACGCAAGGTGGTGATTGGGGCATAACTGGAGACTCCGGTCGCAATAATCCTTAGATAGCTGATATTTGGCCAATTGACCAAGAAATCTAAACTGGTGACTTCGTATAACCGTGATCTAAGGATCTCGATGCCTCGGATCGGTAACCATTGGTATCGATTAAGCATCTGCTGAACCCGCGCAGCTTCACCCCAAATCACCAGCCCGACAGATGATTTCCAACAGATGCCACTTAACATTCTAACGGTAGTATGTAACGAAAACGGCTTGAGACTTTGTCGCGCCGGATCATTTCCCGTTTACTCCCAGGCCGATGCTACCACCGAGAATACCTCCACCAGTATTCCCAAGAAGGTTGGGCAATGCAATCCGCGAAATATCGCCAAGGCCAGGTGTTTCTAAAGCCCCCTGACGGCCTGTACCAATCGGGTTTACTTTATTGAGGAGGGAACCGTTTCTGATACCGCCCACCGAATTAATTAACCGCTGCTCTGCTACCTCTCGAGAAATTTGCGAGCCAGTTACTTCAAAACGTATGGCGGAACTCGCTACATCCGATGATCCGAATCGTTTTGTTGCAGATTCCGCAATTCGCGCGGCGTAGCTCTCGCCACTTGCCCGTACACCTCCTTGGCCAATGTAGCTAGCTCCGTCTTTGGCCATGGCGTAAACCCCGCTATTGATACTGGCAGTATTTCCAGATGCCGTGACAACTTTGCTGAGCGGAAGAGCCTGAGAGAATTGAGCCAGACGCGCAACCTGATTCGCCTTGTTAACAAGCCCTACTCCAGCGGCACCCAGTAAAGCATCAGTGGCTATTGCTTTACTGTCGAACACAGCATCCCAGCTTCCACCAGAAGTGGCGTATCGAACTGCCCCACCCATCAGGACTGATACAACCCCTCCAGCGCAAGACGGACAAAGCCCCGTCGGATCGGTCAGGTTAACCGGATCATTCCCCACATACCCATACAGATTCATATCATCGGCATAGCCGATCGGATCGGTCTGCAGGAAGCGTCCGATGGCCGGGGAGTAGAAGCGTGCCTTGTAGTAGTAGAGGTTGAGCTGGCCGAGCAGCTGCTGGCCGGTGTAGCGGAAGCGGCTGCCGGTGGTGACGTTGGGCTCGCCGTAGGGGCCGTAGGTGTAGGTGGCGGTGCTGGTGCCGGCGGCGTTGGCGGTGGCGACGATGCTGCCCAGATGGTCGGCGTAGAGCCAGCTTTTGTTGGTGGTGGTGCTGCCTTCGTACCAGACCAGCGGTTCGTCGATGCCGGGGCCGTGGACGTAGCGGCGCAGCAGGGCGCCGGTGCTGTCGTATTCGGCGGCCAGATCGACGCCGTCGTAGAGCAGGTTAGTGGTGGCACCTCCGATGACGGTCTGGCGCAGGCGCCCTTCGGCGTCATAGGCGAGGGTGGCGGCGAGGCCGGTCTTGCTGGCGCTCTTGAGGCGATTGTCGGTGTCGTAGCTGTAGCTCCAGACGCCGTCGCCGCTGAGGTTGCCGTTGGCGTCGTGGGTGAGGGTGGCCCCGGCCGCTACGGTGTACTGGTTGAGGCCGTTGCTGGTGTAGCTGCGGGCGCCGTTGGTGTAGCCGGTCCACTGGTAGAGGTCGTTGTTCCAGCTGTGGCCGGTGATCTCCTGGGCCTGGTTGCGGCTGTAGGTGTGGGTGACGTCCTGGGCGGTGCCGGTGAGGTTGTGGCCGAGGCTGGCGAGCGCTGACTGGAGGGTGTAGCCGTAGCTGGTGGTGGTGCTGGCGTTGCCACGGGTGACGGTGGTGCGCCGTGACAGGTCGTCGTAGGCGTAGCTGGCCAGAGTGGTGGCGCCCAGTTCGAGGATGGCGGTGGGTCGGTTGAGGGCGTCGTAGCTGGTGGTGACGTAGAAGCTGGTTTCGGGCCAGGTCTGGCGGGTGCGGTTGCCGGCCGGGTCGTACTGGTAGGTCATGGCCTTGCCGCCGGCGGTGGTGCTGGTGAGGCGGCTGGCGTTGTCCCAGGCGTAGCTGATGCCATAGCTGCCGTTGGCGTAGTTGGCGGCGGTACGGCGGCCGAGCAGGTCGTAACTGAAGCTGACGTTGTCCGCTACGGTCGGGTAGCTGCGGGTCAGGAGGCGGTTGAGGTTGTCGTAGGCGAGCGTGACGGTCTGGCCGTTGCGCTTGCGCAGGCTGACGACGTTGCCATTGGCATCATAGCCATACTGCTCAAAGTCGGTGGCGGAGGAGCTGTTGGCGGTGGTCGGGTTTGGATAAAGGGTCTTGAGCGTGCGGTCATGGCCGTCGTACTGGTAGGTGGTCAGGTTGTTTTTGGCGTCCTTGACGCTGGCGGGCAGGCCGTTGATGGTGTAGGTGTAAGTGGCGTAGGTCTGCGCCAGCGTTGTACCGACGGCGCGTTTGACGGACTGGACGCTGTCGTCGGCGTTGTAGACGGTCTCGCTGATGCGGTTGCCACCCTCCCCTGCCGTGAGGTTCTCGGTCACCCGTATTGGCCGATCGAGGTTGTCATAAAGATAGTCGGCCACGGCGACCGGGGCGGCGGCGGTTGGGCAGGTGGTATCCAGCGCGGTCTGTCCGGGACCCCAAGCCTTGAGCAGTTTGCCACTGTTGGTGTAGGTGCTGCAGGAGACCAGCCACTGGGTGCCGATCTGGGCGGCGCTGCGTATTACCCGACCGTCAGCGTCATAGGCCTGGCGGGTGAGCTTGCCTAGGGCGTCGGTGGTCTGGGTCACGCGGCGTTCGGCATCGTAGGCGTAGGTGACGGTGTCGGTGACGTCGGTGCGCGGGCCGTTGAGCTGGGTGAGGTTGCCAAAACCGTCATAGGTGAAACTGGTGGTAAGGTTGAGTGTGCCGGTGCCGGCGTCCACTACCGCGGTCGCGGGCACATACTTGTTGGCCGTGTTGTAGCTGGTGGTGGTGGCCACGGTGGCGGTGGCGCTGCTCTTGCTGGTAACGCTGCTCTGCAGGTAGAAGGTGGGGAAACCTGCCGGTGTATAGGCGATGTAGCCATAGGTGGTGGAAGGCTGCACACCTACAGCGTCCGCTGGAGCGAGCACTGTGAGGGGGTTGCCCTGGGCAGTATAGGTAAAGGTGGTCAGCTTGCCGCGTGGGTCGGTGACGCTGGCCACTTTGTTGAAGGTTGATTCATAGGTGGTATTAGTGACCAGATTGACCAAGCCTGAACCGGCCTTGGGGATCTGGGTGATGGTCTTGACGTTGTGGGTGCAGCGCTTCTGGGCGGCACAGGGGGCATCATCATAGACGTAGGTGACTCTGTTACCCTCTGGCAACACTATGCTCACCGGCCGAGACTGGCCATCATAGGTGGTGGTCGTGGTGCGGCCCAGCGGGTTGACGCTCCTGGTGACCTTGCCCAAGGCGTTTTGGTAGGAGACCCGGCTGATGTTGCCTGGCCCTACTTCCTCGGAGCGCCAACCCGCAAAGTAATAGGTGTAGAGCTTGCCGTTGGCGTTGGTCTGGGTCTGCACCCGGCCCAAGGTGTCGTAGACGTTGGTGAGGAAGGCCACCGCTGGCGTACTCGGATAGAAGAGCTTGGTCATACGCCCGGGCAGGTCGTACTGGAAGGTGGTGTTTTTGGCCGTGGCGTCGGTGAAGGTGGTGAGGTTGCCGCTGGCATCATAGACGTACTTGACGTTGCGGGTACTGTCGGCGACCTGGGTTACCCGTCCGGCGGTATTGGTGAGTGTCAGGCTGCGGCCCAGGCTGTTGGCGACCTGGGTGAGGTCGTTGCCGGTGTAGGTGAAGTTGGCCTGCACGCCGCTGGGGTGCAGATAGGTGGCGATCTTGCCGGCGGTGTTGAAGTTGAGCCTAGCCTTGTTCAGCGTCTCGTAGCTGTAGCTGGTGTCACCATTCAGGATGAGCTTGGCGGCGTTGCCCGGCGGGGCGTTGTAGGTGCCGTCGGGCAGCTTGACGAACACTTCGCCGTTCAAGCCCTGGCGCACGATGACGGTGTTATTGAGGAGCTGGTCGCCGAACCAGCGCTGGCCGAGGGTGGCGATGACCATCTTGTCCAGGGGTTTGGCCACATCGCTCAACAGATCAAAGGAGACCATCTTCTCGACGATGCTGGTGACGGCGTCCAGTGCCGAGTCTTCGCCCAGCCCCTGAAAACCGTCCGAACCTATTGTGGTGCTGGCGGCGAGGTTGTGTGTCCAGCCCTTGCCCAGCGGGCCGCTCTGGGTACGCAGCCCTGAACTATAGAGCTTCTCGAAGTTCAGGCTCAGGGGGAAAGCGCCCACGCCCGTGGTGATGTCGCTGCGGGCGTAGAGATAGTGGCCATTGGCCATGTCGATGGGGTCGCCAAAGGTATTGCCAAACGTCTGGATCAACCCATCAGGAGTGACGGAGAAGTTCAGGCTGTTGGTTACTGTTGTAGGTGCCGGCTGAGTGGAACTGGCAAAACCACCCGCCAGGCCACCACCAATGATGGCACCGATGCTGGTGCTGGTGCCGCTGACCAGGATGTTGAAGTAGCCGGCGCCGCTCCAGCTGTTCTCGGTGATGTTGCAGCGTGCGGGCAGGATCAGGCGACGACCGGCGTTGACTGCCGCCTGGAAGGTGGGCAACCAGGCGGCGCAGGAGACCAGGTTAGGTTGCACCGCCGTGGCGTAATTCGCCAACTTGGCGTCATAGAAGCGCTCATTGTTGATCGCGGCGATGTCGATGAGCTTTACCGTGGAGACCGCACTCACTCCGGCGATCTGCTGCACTGCCGTGGACTCGAAAATACTCGAGTGCATGGCAGCGCTGAAGAAGGCGGCTGACTCTTTGGCGGTGTCAGCGCTCTGACTGACCACGCTCAGCATGTTGCCCGGCAGGTCGACGTAAGGGGCGGTGTTGTAACCGGCGATGCCGATCTGGTGATGGAACAGGGTGTTGGTCTTGGCCAAACGATCATTAATATAGTCAGCCTGGTTGACCTGGGCGATCCAGGTGGCGGAGAGCACGGCCAGGGTCGAACCCAGCACCGCTTCGCTGGTGTCGGCATTGCCGGCCGCCTTGGCATTATCCAGCTGCGTGCGGTACTGCTCGACAAGCCCGCGGCCTGCGGTCCCCCAGCCATTACCGATCAGGAAGGTGCCACCCGCCTTGATGGACTGGGTGAAGTTCTGGTTGGCATAGGTCGAAGCGTAGGCGCCATGGGTTACGGTGAAGGTGACGTTGGCGTTAGTACCGGGAGTGATTGCCGTGCCAATGGCCTGACTCACGCCGTCAAGCATGAGTACCGGCTGGTTAGAGGCGTTGTAGGTAATCGTCAGCCGCTTGCCATAAAGGGCGTCCGAGGTGTAGGTCGTGTCGATCCCCTGGTACTGCATGCGCAGGGTGGGCCGGTAGTTGGCCGGGATGTCCGTGGCCCACTCGGTCAGCGCCACCGTGGTGTTCTGGTAGGGTAATACGGTCTGGCGCAGGTTGCCGCCGCTGTGCGGGGTGATGGTCATGCCACCCACCACATCTTCCAGCGTCCCGGCAGGCTTGTTACTGCGCAGGTAGTTGGTGAGGTTAGTGGCGTAGCTGGTCAGGTTGGTGCGGATATTGGTGCGGTTGATCCCCTGCACGTAGTCGGCGGTAACCGTGGTGCCGGTCTTGGCCGCAGCCAGGTAGCTGGCGGCGTTGTAGCCGGTAGCCGCCGTCAGGTCGACGCCGGTCTTGAGGGTGTGGGGTTTGAAACTGGGATCGAAGTAGTAGGCGGTGCCGCTAATGACAGCCTTCACCCAGACGTGGTCAATCTCCATGCTCACCAGCGCCACCGTGGAGCCAGGGCAGCTACCCGCCGCCGTCGCAGTCACCGAAGCGATGGGGATCTGACCTTGTGATAACAGGTTGATTACCGCGCAGACGTTGCTGGTATCAACCCCCAGCCAGGTGTTGACCTGGGCTGCCGTCAGGTTGATACGCCCCTTGACGTAGCTGGCGGTATAGCCCGCTTGACGCAGCAGTGCCACCATCAGCGCGGCCTGATCGTAGGCGGTACCTTGATTGTCCAGCAAGGTGCCAACCGCACCCTTTTGCACACCCCACACGGGATAGTATTCGATGTTGTTGCGCACGTATTGGTAGATGAGATCAGGGTTGTTCTTCAGCGCCCGCGCCAGTTCCGGGATAGAGGCCGGGCCAACAGGGGTGGCTACGGCGAGTGTCTGGAGAGTGCCGTCGGTGCTGCCCTGGTTCAGGTTGGCAGGCACAGGGCGCGAGCGGATCGCCCGTTCGGATTCCGCCGGGGTGACCGGCGGCATGATGGCCCGGCTGACGCCGGGCTGGGGACTCTCGGGGACAGCCACTGAGGCACCCTGGACAGCCGCCTGAGGTTGGGCCGCCTGGGCCGCCTGCACCGCAGGCTGACCACCACCAAAACGGATGTTACCGTCTGCGGCATAAACCACTGATGCACCGACAGCCAACACCACCCCTGCCATGCGGCTGAGCTTCTTGATATCCATATCCGTTTCCCCTGACGAGCCCGCAGCCTTTGTGGCTGCACACTTAAACGCGCACTACATCCCTATCGGCTGGCGCTTAAACGCCATGCCGCTGTTTATCTCTTTTGCTTTGATTGCTACGGCGTGTCCGCGCCGCGCGGTTTAGATCGGTGCGCCGGTTACCGTGTAACTGGTACGGTTGCCCGCCGCATCGTATACATAGGTGATCACCACCCCGTTGCCATAGGTGGTCGTGGCGAGTCGCCCCAGAGTGTCGTAGGTGTAGGCCACGGAACCCGCCTGGATAGCGCCTGACAACAGGGCCAGTACCGCCCCCAGCATCAGTCGCTTCATTCCGGTTCCTGTCAGTGCGGTTGTTGCTCGTTTCATCATCCTCTCCCCCAGCAGATAATGCGGCTTTTACCTAGCCGGTAGCACCATGAAAAACATCATGGCTTGATCTATCCAGATCGCCCGCCAGTCGTATAAATGATCGCGATGATCAACGTGGCAAGAGTGACAATCAGTACTGACAGCACATTACACATTGCCGTCCCCCAGCACGCCTGCCGCTGTCCGCCAGCGTGGAGATTTAGTCGAATCATATGCTAACGGCAACCGTTGTCAATACACCAAAAACATGTATCGTAAATCCTCGTTTAAGTGGGATTTTTGTATCAAATAAAATCCAGAAAAAACCGTTTGATGGACACGCAGTACACATTATCGATGCCCAAGCATGAAACTTGGAACTTATAAATTAGGTTGGCGACTCATCGGTTTTTTAGAAAAAAAACCCCGGCCTTGTTTTGGAGGGAGGCCGGGGTTGAAGTTTCTTTCCTGGCTTGGGGAAGCCGGGTTAAAGGACCCCGCTCGGGGAGGAGAGCGAGTAAGCGCAAGAGGTGCACCCAACTTAATAGATCGGCACTCTTCCGAAAAGTTCAAGGACTGAAGGGGGGACAGAAAGTACCAAATTCCAATCTCGTAACAGACAGCGAGGCAGAAGCAAACAGAACCCAGAGGCCGGTAATTCATGCTCAACTCCCTGTCAGCACTGGTTGTCCATGGACCATTTAATCGGAGAACATGAACTCCAGTAATAAACAACTGAGTTGGCCGTTTTCCAACATCCTCTTAGAATCACGCCGAACTAGGCTCAACGACAATTCTCAGATTTCAGCCAAGCCGCGCCAGAGCGTCGCGCATCGTCGATTCACTGATGCCCCGAAATTTGCCGCGCAGCATCTCCGATAATTCAGGCAGTGTCATGTCCAAAACTTCAGCGGCCTGCTGCTGGCTCCAATTGCGGCTTTTTATAATCTCAACGATTTTTGTCACCAGCTGCGCTTTCACTAATGCCGCATCGGCATTGGCCATACCGGGATCGGCGTAGACGTTCCCTGAGTCCTTTTCAACTTCGATCATTGATCGCCCCCCTCCTCCGTAATCTGCGTAGCCGCTATTCTTCGCATAATACCCACACTCCTCAGATTTGGTTCACTCACCCGCTCATCCCTCACCATGCGTTTTACCCATAAAACCATATTTTTGAACCACAGGCTTTTTGATGGCCTTCCCCAAAACATCTTACCTTTCGATACCGACGACACCATAGGCATGTCTACTATATTATTGATGTTATTCATATAGTTACATGCTAATACGCACCGAATCCAGACCACCCCATGTCTAGTGTTTATTGCATGCAATTCATGCACTTACAACGGCCGACGGCCTTGCGTCAGGTGTGTAATCTATTCGGGGCCCTGTCGCTTGCGATAGGGTAGCTTGTTACACAATGATGGCAATGGACTACGGTTCCGGTTTTTCGAAAATTTTACAGCTGATTTTTTGTTGGCTCTGACGGAGATTAGATACATTCTTTCGCGAACAGCGAAATGCCCCCTAGGCCAACCAAGCTACAGAAACCCCGCTTTCAAATTGAAAAACGGGCCACACCGCCGGCCTCTCAACCCTGTGCCACTGTTCGGCACAGCCAACACAGGAGCGATCAGCAAAAACAAAACAGCGCAGATCGATCCCAGAATAGGGAAAAGCACAAAAGCGGGTATTGAGCACCCGGACTATTTTCCTCTCGACCACCGCTTTATAAATCGGCCCATCAACCGCAAAACAAAGCTTCATAACCCTCACGAGAAAAAGCTTAAAAAGCACCAACCCTCATGCCCTGCGTCCAACCGTTTTATACACTTGCCTTCGATAACGCCCGCCGCCCAGAGAGGTCTGACACACCCGGTTTTGCACGCTCTACACATTTTCATAAATCTATTCTTTACAGGCATAGGGAGACAAATACGCCACCCATGTAACTGGCGCACTTAAAAGAAAAACACGGAAAAGACTATTTTCTGGCCGGGGCGACCATGCGGCGAAATGACCATAACCGCAACGGCTGGCCAGCACCGGGCACATTCACCGAACAGCGTTCGACCCATTCGAGCCAGACCCATCTCGAACCGCCACAGGGGACCGGTCGCCAGGCAAACCAGCCCTGCCACTCCTCGGCCAGGGCGCGGGTTTCAACATCTCTGGAACTGAGCCTGGAACGCATGATCCCCCTCAAAACGGTTTTTACTCACGACTTGCTGAAAGAACGAATAATCGCCTCTTGTGACGCCACCTGCTTACGCAACGCCTCAGTCTCACCCTGCAACCGCCCCAAAGCCACCGTCGCCTCAGTCGCCGCCTTGTCAGCCGCCGCCCGCAACTGGCGCTCCGACTTCACCTCGACCAGCAGCTCCGCAATACGCAGCTCCAGGCCCGAGACCTTCGACTCTGCCGAAGCCGCCCGGCTCGACAACAGCTTGACCTCATCCCGTGCCTCATTCAGGACCTGGCTCGCCTTTTCCGCCTGCTCAACCAACGCACGACGCGCCTCATCCCGCTCATCCTCACGCTTCTCAGCCAGCGCCAGCGCCTCGACCATCTCACCATCCAGCTCAGCCCGGACCGCCGCCAGCGCCTCACGATCCACCGTCAGCCGGGTATTGGCCTGCTCCACCGCCATCGCCCAGATGTCCGCCGCCCAATAGAGCGTCTTATCCGTAATCGCCTGCGGAGCCGCCTCCCGCAACGGCTCAATTAGCTCCGCCGCCTTACGGCGCGCCTTCCAGGCCCGCAGCGCCGGAGAAATCACCGCATAACTCCCGCCCTTGGTATCGGTCCACTTCGCCAACACCGCCCGGACCGTCTCATTGGTCGGAGAAATATTTTCACTCAACAGTTGATCCGCCGCCTTAAAGATCAACTCATCAGAAATCTGGGATTCACTTGCCATGGGGGTCACTCCAAAAAGAGATCAAAAACCGCTTCACCTGATATATTAAAGCATATCATAAATAATATTACAAGTAATAATACGTGTAATATTCAATATTATTACAAACACAACCAACCCCACCCCTCTACCGCAGATACCCACCGGCTTATACGCCCTATTAAAGGGGCGTTCCACCCCGTGGATATCTGCTCACCACGATAAGGGGTCGCTTCAGAAAACGGAAAATAAAGCACGCTAAGAGCGCCTAACCCGCTTCCCTAGTGCGACGCCCGCCGCTACAGCTGACAGCTTCAGATAGGTATACAGACCTTCCCCCACTTCCTGCCCG
>JAKFXL010000037.1:0-125936 GCA_021731365.1 Gammaproteobacteria bacterium
GCATTGGCGGGGCCGGAGGGTTGTTTGTGGTGTGCAAGGGTAAACCAGGTGAGTATTGGCGTCGATACTATTATTAACTGTTTTGAGTGTACTGGTTTGCTGGATGGGTATAGTGTGATTGGATGAGCTGGATTTACGAATATAATTTTCACTGTTTGACGGAGTTGCTGCCGGAGTTGCAGCGGCCACAGCGTCGGTTATTGTCGTATGTTGGCACTGCTGGGGGGTTGACGGTGGATCTGGTGGAGTCCCATAAGTACACAACGATTGTGCGGTTGAGTCAGACGTTGCCGGTACCGTTGACGCTGGCGGCCAGTCCGGTGATGGTGGTGCGGGTGTATCACGATGCCCGTGTGGCCGAGGTGCTCTCTTACCAAAATCACCACCGCTTCCAGCCCCGTTACGATTATCCAAACCCTGAGATGTGTCAGCGGCGTGAGAAGCAGCGGGTGAACGAGTTTTTAGGTGAGTGGTTGAGTTTCTGTATTGCTAACGAGTGGTCTCTTCAGGTCAGGGCTGTTTAGGGGGGGCTCGCCCTTCAGGGCGACTTCCAGGGTGCCGGAGCGCACATGAAGATCGCGTTGTGGGAAGGGGATTTCGATACCGGCATCACGCAGTTCGTCTTCCAGTACCCACATGAACAGTGCGTGAGTGCTGCCGGGTTTGGCGACTAGTTCCGGTCCTGCCCAGAGCACCAGTTCAAAGTCCAGGCTGCTGTCACCAAATTTAACCAGCCATACGTCCGGTTCATGGCCTGCTTCATTCAGCACACCGGGCACACGGGTGGCGGCGCGCAGTCCAGCGGCTTTTACCTTGTCTTTGTCGGTGCCATAGGCGACCCCAAAAGGGATGTGCAGGCGCTGTTTGCGACCACTGTAGGTCCAGTTGACCAGTCGGCTTTGGGTGAATTCGTTATTGGGGACGATGATGTCAACGTCGTCGTTGGTGGTGATGCGGGTGTAGCGCAGGGATATCTCCTGGACGTTGCCACGCACACCGGATTGTAGTTCGACAAAATCGCCCACTTTCAGGGTTTTTTCCAGTAGCAGAATGATGCCGGAGACAAAGTTCGCCACAATGCTCTGCAGGCCAAGGCCGACACCGACGCCGATGGCACCGCCGAGGATGGCCAGACCGGTCAGATCAATACCCATGTAGCTCAGTGCGGCAAAGGAGCCGGCAATCCAGATGGTGTAACGGAGGATGCGGGTCCAGGCAAAGACGCTGCCACTACTGTTGGCGAGTTGGGGGGAGCGGGCGGCGAGACGGCGGATGGAGCTCTCTATTATTTTGGCCCCCCACCAGAATGCGATGATGAGCAGTAGCAGGCCAGCGACAGTGGCGATAGATAGTTGTGAGTTGCCTACAGTGAGCAGGGGTTTTGAGAACCATGTTAAAAACTGGTCAAATGAGAACTCTTGAGTATTCATGGGCTGCTCTTGGTATCTATTTATATTGGGCTGGGCTATTTACTGCCACTAACTCCGAAAATAACTGTATCACTATTAAGTGCCTGGCTGGCCATTATGGCGTAGCCGGGGGCATAAGTGGTTGTACAGTCTGACTACTCCAATGTTCGCTCTTGCTGCTGTAGTGTCCACATCTGCGAGTATAACGTGCCCTGTTCCAGCAGTTGGCGATGGCTGCCACGTTCGACGATGCGACCCTGTTCCATGACGAGTATCTGGTCGGCGTCGATGATGGTGGAGAGACGGTGGGCGATAACCAGGGTGGTACGGTTGTGTGCCACTTCCCGCAGCTCTTTCAGGATGGCCTGCTCCGATTTGGAGTCGAGGGCGGAGGTGGCTTCATCGAAGATCAGGATTTTTGGATCTTTTAATACGGTGCGGGCGATGGCGATGCGCTGTTTTTCGCCGCCGGAGAGTTTCAGACCACGTTCACCAACGGTGGTCTGGTAGCCCTCGGGTAACGAGGTGATGAAATCATGGATGTGGGCGGTCTGGGCGGCGCGGATGATCTGCGTTTCCGTGGCCTCGGGATTGCCGTAGGCGATGTTGTAGTGGATGGTGTCATTGAAGAGCACGGTGTCTTGCGGCACGATGCCGATGGCGGCACGTAGGCTCTTTTGGGTGACGTCACGAATATCCTGCCCATCGATGTAAATGGCCCCGCCATTGACCTCATAGAAACGGAATAACAGCCGTGACAGCGTTGATTTTCCCGCGCCGCTGTGGCCCACCACCGCCACTTTTTTACCGGCGGGTATCTCAAAATCGACGTCGTGAAGAATGGGGCGGCTGGCGTTGTAGCTGAAGTTGACGTGGTCAAAGCGGACGCTGCTGTTGGTGACGGTTAGTGCGGCTGCGTTGGGTTTGTCTGTGACGTCGGCGTCGTTGGCAAGCAGGCTGAACATCTTCTCCATGTCGGCCAGTGAGTGTTTGATCTCGCGGTAGACAAAACCGAGGAAGTTGAGCGGCATGAAGAGCTGGAACAGATAGGCGTTGATCAGCACCAGATCGCCGATGGTCATGGTGCCCTTGGTGACGCCGTCACTGGCAAGGATCAGCAGCGCCGTCATGCCGGCGGCGATGATGGCCCCTTGGCCAACGTTGAGCAGACTGAGGGAGGTCTGATTTTTAACGGCGGCGTCTTCCCACTTTTTCATGTTGCTGTTGTAACGGTTGGCCTCATACTCTTCGTTACAGAAGTATTTGACCGTTTCGTAGTTCAGCAGGGAGTCGATGGCGCGGCTGTTGGCCTTGGAGTCGAGGTCATTCATGGTGCGGCGGAAGTTCATGCGCCATTCGGTGACAATCAGCGAGAAGGCGATGTAGCTAGCCACACTGATGAGGGTGATGATGGCAAACCAGGCGTCGTAGTTGATAAACAGGATGATGACCACCAGCCCGATCTCAAAAAGGGTGGGCAGGATATTGAAGAGCATGAAGTTAAGCAGGAAGCTGATGCCGCGACTGCCCCGTTCGATATCCCGTGACATGCCGCCGGTCTGGCGCTCCAGGTGAAAGCGGAGTGACAGGGCGTGCAGGTGGCGAAATACCCGCATGGCGACACGGCGGATTGAGCTTTGTGTGACCTTGGCAAAGATGGCGTCGCGCAGCTCATTAAACAGTGTGCTGGTCAAACGCAGCGCCCCGTAACCCAATAAAAATGCCAGGGGGAGTGTCAGCAGCACATCTTTTACGGAGAGGTGATCAACAATCTCTTTAAGAAACCAAGGGGTTGCCACCATGGCCCCTTTGGCCAGCATCAGGCAGATCAGCGCGGCGATGACTCGGGGTTTGTGCTCCCACAGGAAGGGAATTAAGGTGCGCAGGGTCTTCCAGTCGTTGCGCGGAGCAGTAGAGGGGGGTGATTCGCTATGGTGATGCATTCTGGCTCCGGGGCGGCAAAGGGGATCAAGCTAACAGAGGCGCGGTGCAAAGCGCAATTTTCACCGCGATTCACTGCCATGGTACAATCGCGGCCTCTGATTTTTGGCGAGTTTCCCGGTACCTGTAGGTGCTGGGTGGTTTTCCGGGTAAGCCATGCGGGCCTGATGATGGGCGGGCGATGGGCGAGCTAGCTGAGTCGCTGCCAGGGTGTGGTGATCACAATATTGAATGAATGTACTAAACCGAATTTAAAGCACAAGGATACAAAACAGAAAATGCGTAGCCATTATTGCGGCCAGGTCACAGAAGCTCTGGAAGGCCAGGAGGTTGAGGTTAGCGGCTGGGTACATCGCCGCCGTGACCATGGTGGAGTTATCTTTATTGATCTGCGCGATCGTGAAGGGATTGTGCAGGTAGTCTTCGATCCCGACAGCGCCGAGACATTTATGAGCGCTGAGCGTGTCCGTAACGAGTACGTGTTGCGTGCCAAGGGTAAGGTTCGTATCCGCCCGGCAGGCACTGAAAACAGCAACATGGTGACTGGCAAGATCGAAATCATCGGCCACGAGCTGGAGATCCTCAACCGTTCCGAGCCGCCACCTTTCCAGATTGATGATGAGTGTGACGCCAGCGAAGAGGTCCGCCTGCGTTACCGCTATCTTGATCTGCGCCGTCCGGAGATGCGTAACCGGCTTAAGCTACGCGCACGGGTGACCCGTCACCTGCGTAACTTCCTGGATGATCATGGTTTTCTGGAGATCGAAACCCCTTTTCTGACCAAGGCGACTCCGGAAGGGGCGCGTGATTACGTGGTGCCGAGTCGTACCCATCAGGGTAAGTTTTTTGCGCTGCCGCAGTCACCGCAGCTCTTTAAGCAGCTGTTGATGATGAGCGGTATGGATCGTTACTACCAGGTGGCGCGCTGCTTCCGTGACGAAGATTTGCGGGCTGACCGTCAGCCAGAGTTTACCCAGCTCGATATCGAGGCCTCCTTCATTAACGAAGAGCAGATCATGGGGCTGATGGAAGAGATGTTTCGTGATCTGTTTGCCCATATCCTGGAAGTGGCACTGCCAAAAAATTTCCCGCGTATGACGTTTGCTGAGGCGCAGTACCGTTTTGGTTCGGATAAGCCAGACCTGCGTATCCCCCTGGAGCTGATCGATCTGACTGACCTGATGAAGGCAGTGGACTTTAAGGTCTTCTCCGGTCCGGCCAACGATTCCAACGGGCGCATTGCCGCGATTCGTCTCCCCAAGGGTGGTGAGCTGAGCCGTAAAGAGATTGATGATTACACTGCGTTTGTCGCCATCTACGGTGCCAAAGGGTTGGCCTATATTAAGGTCAACGATAAGGCTCAGGGGCGTGAAGGTTTGCAGTCGCCGATCCTGAAGTTCCTGCCGGATGAGGTGATCGACGGCATCATGAGCCGCACCGGTGCCGAGAATGGTGACCTGGTCTTCTTTGGTGCAGATAAAACCAAGATTGTGAATGAGTCGCTGGGTGCATTGCGTATCAAGCTGGGTCATGACCGGGGTCTGGTACAGCACGGCTGGCAGCCGCTGTGGGTGGTTGACTTCCCGATGTTTGAACATGATGAAAAGGACAATCGCTGGGTTGCGATTCACCACCCCTTTACCGCCCCGGTGGGGACACTGGAGGAGGTGGCTGCTGATCCTGGCAACGCACTCTCCCGCGCCTATGATCTGGTGCTCAACGGCACAGAGGTGGGCGGCGGTTCAATCCGTATCCACAATCCTGAGATGCAGCAGCAGGTATTGGCGTTGTTGGGAATCGGTACCGATGAGGCGCGGGAGAAGTTTGGCTTTCTGCTGGATGCCTTGAGTTACGGTTGTCCCCCACACGGTGGTCTCGCCTTTGGCCTTGATCGCCTGATCATGTTGATGACCGGCGCTCAGTCGATCCGTGATGTGATGGCGTTCCCCAAAACCCAGAGCGCCGCCTGCCCATTAACGTCAGCCCCGTCTGATATTGGCTTGGCGCACATGCGTGAATTGGGATTACGTCCCCGTCAGGCGGCAACGCCCGCTGCAGCCGAGTAGCCTTTACCGGACTGAGGGTAGATTTATCCACCCTCAGTCCCCATTTCGATATACATTGTGTTTGTAGCAATTAACACGGTGGGAGCTTATGAATCAAAGCAATCTGGCCATTCAACAGTTTTCACAACTAAGCGATGACGAGTGTCAGACGCGCATCGAAGCGGCGAAGGCGCAGCTGGGTGAGCGGTTACTGATCCTCGGGCACCACTATCAGAGGGAAGAGGTGTTTCGTCACGCCGACATGGCGGGTGATTCCCTTAAGCTTTCGCGGGCAGCGGCGGCATCAAAAGCGGAATACATCGTCTTTTGTGGTGTGCATTTTATGGCCGAGGTGGCGGATATTCTGACTCGTCCGGATCAAATCGCCATCCTGCCTGATCTGGCTGCTGGTTGTGCCATGGCCGACATGGCCAATCTTGCCAAGGTTGAGCGTGCCTGGCGTGAGCTGAGCGCGGTGATCAATCCGGACGAGTCAGTGACGCCGGTCACGTATATTAACTCTGCCGCTGATCTGAAGTCGTTTTGTGGCGAGCACGGTGGCATTGTCTGTACCTCCACTAACGCCCGTCATGTGCTGGAGTGGGCGTTTGAGCGGCGTGAGAAAGTCCTCTTTTTCCCTGACCAGCATCTGGGGCGTAACACCGGTTTCAAAATGGATATCCCGCTGGAGCAGATGGTGGTGTGGGACTTTGATCAGCCGCAGGGCGGCCTGACGGTTGAGCAGATTAAAAATGCCCGGATGATCCTCTGGAAAGGGTTCTGTTCAGTGCATCAGATGTTCAAGCCTGACCATATCGATGCCTTTCGTGCTAAATACCCCGATGGCAAAGTGATCTCTCACCCGGAAGCGTCGTTTGAGGTGTGTCAGAAGTCTGATTTTGTCGGCTCAACGGAGTACATCATCCGCACGATTAATGAGTCGGCAGACGGTACCCGCTGGCTGGTGGGGACCGAGCTGAATCTGGTGAAGCGGCTTGCTGAGCAGAACCGTGCCCGTGGTACCCATGCGCACTTTATGTCGCCCACCATCTGTATGTGTTCAACTATGTTCAGGGTCGATCCTCAGCACCTGTTGTGGGTGCTGGAGAGCCTGGTTGCGGGTAAGGTGGTGAATCAGGTCAAGGTGCCGGAACAGGTGGCGCAGCAGGCGCGGTTGGCGTTGCAGAGAATGTTGGATCTGAATATCTGATATCGGGATGGCAGATAAAAAATGGC
Organism: Gammaproteobacteria bacterium; assembly: GCA_021731365.1. Taxonomy (GTDB): domain Bacteria; phylum Pseudomonadota; class Gammaproteobacteria; order Tenderiales; family Tenderiaceae; genus JAKFXL01. The sequence goes on from JAKFXL010000037.1 coordinate 6,632, forward strand.
ACCGTCGGTGCCGCTTTTTATTGCTTGGCTTGCATCCTGTTTGCAGGCAAAAATCAAGCGGGATATGCAAAAATATTTCACTGGCATTTTGGTCGAGACGTCGCATAAGATGCGCGCGCCTGACGCCGCTTTTTTGCAGCACAGGCGTGGCTTTTGTCTATTTTATCTATTCCACAAGGAGTTTTCCCATGAAAAGAATCATTGCCCCAGTGATTGCTGGCGTTCTGGTTTTGGGTCTGTTAACCGGCTGTGACTCAAAAGAGCGTGATGCCCTAAAAGGACAAGTGACTTCATTGCAGCAGGAGTTGGTGACAGCCAATAATGCCTTGGCTGCCAAGGAGAGCGAGTTGACATCGTTGCGGAGTGAGCTGCAAAGTGTGAAAGAGTCAGAAGCTCGGGCGCTTGAGCAGGTTGCAGTGATAACCACTGAGCTTGAAACAGCTAAGCTTGAGCTGGAAACAGCACTGGCGAAAAAGAAGAGATAATTGATTTTTGCACGGTGAGGCAGATGTGTCTGCCCCACTGTGCCTATCCATGTCCTGTTATCAATGACGGGGCGTAAGGGTGCAAACAGCGCCTTGTCTGGTTTTTGTTATAGCCATGAATTTGTAGTGCCATTGTCATTTCCGCCTGCTCCACCATGATGGTAAACTTTCGCCTACTTGTGAACCATCGTAACGAGGGATGTATGGCAGGACATAGTAAATGGGCCAATATTCGTCACCGTAAGGGGCGTGCGGATGCTAAACGGGGCAAAATTTTTACCCGTCTGATTCGTGAAACCACCGTGGCTGCCCGTCTGGGTGGTGCTGATCCGGATGCCAACCCCCGTTTGCGTGCAGCGATAGATAACGCCCTTGGCAATAACATGTCCAAAGAGACCATCGAGCGGGCGGTCAAGCGTGGCGCTGGTGGCCTGGAGGGTGGGGATTATGAAGAGATTCTTTATGAAGGGTACGGCCCCGCTGGTGTGGCGCTAATGGTTGAGTGTATGAGTGATAACCGTAACCGCACCGTGAGCGACGTGCGCCACGCCTTTTCCAAACGTGGTGGCAACTTGGGGACAGATGGCTCGGTTGCATACCTATTTACTAAGCAGGGCATACTCAGTTATGCACCGGGCAGTGATGAGGAGCGCATTATGGAGGTGGCGCTGGAGGCCGGTGCTGAGGATATCTCCAGCCATGATGATGGTTCCATTGATGTTATTACAACACCAGACTCTTTTATTGATGTGAAAGCGGCAATGGCCGCTGCCGGACTGGTGCCGGAACATGCGGATGTCACCATGAACCCCAGTTTAACGGTGTCACTGGCGTTAGAGGATGCACAAAAAGTGATGGCGTTGATTGATATGCTGGAAGAGCTGGATGATGTGCAGAATGTGTACAGTAACGCTGACTTCTCGGATGAAGTGATGGCGCAGCTCGATAACTGATGACACTTCGTATTCTTGGCATCGATCCTGGCTCCAGGATTACCGGTTTTGGCGTGATTGAGGTCAATCATGGCAAGTTTTCTTATATCACCAGTGGCTGTATTCGTGTTGAAGGTAAAAGTTTGCCTCAGAAGTTGAAATCGATTTTCGAAAGTGTGACTGAGATCATCACCGAGTTTTCACCTACGGAGATGGCCGTTGAGCAGGTGTTTGTGCGCAACAATGTCTCCTCCGCGCTTAAACTGGGCCAGGCCAGAGGGGCGGCTATTTGCGCGGGGGTGATGCAGACGCTGGATGTCTTTGAATATACCGCCACCCAGGTCAAGCTAGCGGTGGTGGGCAAGGGCCACGCAGATAAAACCCAGGTACAGTTTATGATGCGAGCGTTGCTTAGCCTGCCGGGGCTGCCGCAAGAGGATGCGGCGGACGCGCTGGCCTGTGCCCTCTGCCATAGCAATACCCGTGATTCAGTGCTGCAAATGCGGGCGGCCCAGCAATGATTGGGCGTCTACGTGGCACCTTGGTGTATAAACGGGCACCGCTACTGATGGTGGATGTGGCGGGTGTGGGGTATGAGGTTGAGGTGCCCACGAGCACCTTTTACGCCTTGCCTGATATTGGCAAGGAGACTGTGGTGCAGATCCATATGGTGGTGCGTGAAGATGCCCATCTGCTCTTTGGCTTTGCGACAGAGGCTGAACGTAGTTTTTTTCGTGAGCTGATCAAGGTCAATGGTGTGGGGGCAAAAATGGGGTTGGCCATCCTCTCCGGTATGTCGGTTGATGCGTTTGCAGCGGCAATCCGCAACAATGATGTCGCTGTACTGGTACGGCTGCCCGGTGTGGGTAAAAAGACCGCAGAACGACTGATCGTTGAGATGCGCGACAAAATGGATGCCCATGTGTCGGGATTGGCAGCGATATCGACTGTGGCCAGTCTGGAACGGAGCAGTGGCAGCAACGAAAATAGTTCACTTGGCGACGCAATCAGCGCGCTGGAGGCCCTGGGTTACAAACCGCCCGAAGCGAGCCGGATGGCACGCAACGCCCAGAGTGTGCTGCGTGGGGCAGGCCCTGTTACCGATGGCGACCTGCCAAGTGAGCAGATTATCCGTCAGGCATTGAAGGCGGCAGCGGGTTAATGTTGAGAAGAGACTTTGATTGAGACTGATCGTCTAACCCGGGTTGCGGTGCCCGCCTCCCGTGAAGAAGAGGCGATTGACCGCGCCATCCGGCCAAAAAAACTGGACGATTATGTTGGCCAGCCGGCCGTGCGGGAGCAGATGGCTGTGTTTATTGCAGCGGCCAAAAAACGTAGCGAGGCGCTTGACCACACACTCATCTTTGGTCCGCCAGGCTTGGGTAAAACCACGCTGGCCCACATTATCGCCAACGAGATGGGGGTGGGCATGAAACAGACGTCAGGCCCGGTGCTCGAGCGCCCGGGTGATCTGGCGGCATTGCTGACCAACCTTGAGCCACACGATGTGCTGTTTGTGGATGAGATTCATCGGCTCAGCCCAGTGGTGGAGGAGGTGCTCTATCCCGCCATGGAAGATTATCAACTCGATATTATGATTGGTGAGGGGCCAGCGGCACGTTCAATCAAGCTCGACTTGCCACCCTTTACCCTGGTGGGGGCGACCACGCGCGCCGGGTTATTGACGTCTCCACTGCGTGACCGTTTTGGTATCGTTCAGCGTCTGGAGTTCTATAATATCGTCGATCTCACCTCCATCGTTAAACGTTCAGCGCACATTCTTAATGTAACGCTCGATCATGAAGGTGCGGTTGAGATTGCACGCCGTTCGCGTGGAACACCGCGTATTACCAATCGACTGTTGCGCCGGGTGCGTGATTTTGCCGAAGTGAAGGCCGATGGCAGGATAACGGCGACAGTGGCGGCGGGTGCGCTCGACCTGCTTGATGTAGATGTACATGGTTTTGACATGATGGATCGCAAGTTACTACTGGCAATCCTGCAGAAATTTGATGGTGGCCCGGTGGGGGTGGACAGTTTGGCTGCCGCCATCGGTGAGGAGCGCGGCACTATAGAGGATGTGCTGGAACCCTATCTGATACAGCAGGGGTTTATGATGCGCACCTCTCGTGGCCGCGTGGCGACCCGCACCGCGTATCAGCACTTTGGCTTAACGCCACCTGCGCCTCCAGGGGATCAGTTGCAGGCTGGTGAGTCATATCAAGAGGCGCTGGATGAGTTTGACAGGGGCTGATACTACTTTGTAAAGGCTAAAAGTTTTTTCAGGTACAATGTGGCACTTCCTGTGTTGAAGTCTGTCTCTGTAGGCGGTTGTACTACTAAATTGGATTTAATGAACACTTTTTGCTGGCCAGTCCGAGTCTATTACGAAGATACCGATAGTGGTGGTGTGGTTTATTATGCCAACTACTTGCGCTTTATGGAGCGGGCACGTAGTGAGTGGTTGCGTAGCTTGGGCATTGGGCAAAACCAGTTAATAGAACGAGATGGGTTGATTTTTGTTGTGCGTCATGTTGAGTTGAACTACCTCAAACCAGCACGTTTTGACGACACCCTGCAGGTGACTGTGGCTGTACACGAGCGGGGTCGTGCTAGCCTCACGTTTGAGCAGCAGGTGTTGCTTGACGCTGAAGGTAAGCCAGTGGTGTTGTGTTCTGGACAGGTAAAAATCGCTTGTGTTGATGCTGCAACTATGCGGCCCCGAGCCATTCCTGATTATATTCAAGTGGAGATTGATGGTGTCATCTGATTTATCGATCATGACTTTGCTAACGGAAGCCAGCCTGCTGGTGCAGCTGGTAATGCTGTTACTGTTATTGATATCGGTTCTTTCCTGGACCGTTATCTTCAATAAATGGAAAAGCCTGTCTCGTGCACGGCGTACAACGGCCTCGTTTGAAGACCGGTTTTGGTCGGGTGGTGATCTGAACCGGCTCTATGAGCAGGTGAGTTCCAACGGTGAAAGCAGTGGTATGGAGCGTATCTTTGTTGCAGGCTTTAAAGAGTTTGTGCGGTTGCGTAAGCAGGCAGATGCCGAGCCGATGGCAGTGATCGAAGGCGCGCAACGTATGATGCGGGTCAAACTCAACCGTGAGGCGGATGCGATGGAGGATAACTTGCAATTCCTGGCCACGGTCGGCTCCACCAGTCCTTATGTGGGCCTGTTTGGTACTGTCTGGGGGATCATGAATTCGTTTCATGCGTTGGGTAATGTGCAGCAAGCGACGTTGGCGATGGTGGCCCCCGGGATTGCTGAGGCACTTATTGCAACGGCGATGGGGTTGTTTGCGGCGATTCCTGCGGTGGTTGCCTATAATCGTTTCCGCACCGATACCGAGCGTCTGGTGAGTAATTACGATAATTTTGTTGATGAATTCACCTCGATCCTGCAGCGTCAGGTACATGGTGATAAAGGTGGGGCACACTAGTCGTGGCTCAACAGCGGCAGCGTCAACGTCGTGCACCCATGGCAGAGATCAATGTTGTCCCCTACATTGATGTTATGTTGGTGTTATTGGTTATTTTTATGATTACAGCGCCACTGCTATCCCAAGGGGTTGATGTGGAGCTGCCCAAGGCAAATGCCAAACCGATGGAGACAAAAACAGAGGAGCCGCTGGTTGTATCGGTGGATGTGAAGGGGAACTACTACCTGAATATCGGTGGCAAAGATGAGTCCATTGTAGACAACGATGAGTTGAGTCGCCGGGTTGAGAGTGTATTGCGTCGGCAGCCAGAGACGCAGGTAATGGTCCGTGGAGACACCGCAGTTGATTACGGCCGGGTCGTTGAGTTAATGGTGTTGTTGCAAAAGGCAGGTGCCCCGAGCGTAGGGATTATGACGGCACCGCCGGAAAATCTGCCCAAGCGCTAGTGGGTAAACAATATCAGCATGTTTAAGTTTATTCGCCAAAACCCCATGGCTTTTACTGTTGCTGTATTGCTGCATGGGTTGATGTTTGGGGTGTTATTTTTTAATTTTGACTGGAATCAGTCAATGCCGATTACTCCGCCTCATGTGGATGTGGTAAAGGCGGTGATGGTCGATGATGCTCAGCTCAAGGTAGAACAAACGCAAAAACGAAAAACGGAGGAACAGCAGCAGCGCAAGCAGGAAGAGCGTATTCAGCGTGAGGCTGAAGCAGCGCAAAAAAAGGCGCTGGAAACGCAAAAACAGAAACAAGAGAATGAGCGTCGTCGCGCCGAAGATGAGACAAAACGGCGAACACATGAGCGTCAGCAGCGTGAGATTGATAATAAACGTGAGGCTGAAGTGCGCCAGAAACGTGAGGCTGATGCAAAAAAAGTAGCTGATGCAGCTGAAGGCAAACGTAAATCCGCTGAAGCGGATCAGCAACGAAAGGCCGAAGAGGATCGTCAGCGCCAGGCGAGTGAGGCCGAGGCTGCTAAAAAAAAGCAGCAGGAGCTGGAACGTAAAGCTTCAGAAGAGCGGAAGCGTGAACAAGAGCGTAAGGCCGTCGAAGAACGTAAGCGCCAAGAGACCGAAGAACGCCGCTTGATAGAGGAGCAGCGCCGCAATGAGGAATTTGCAGCAGAGCAGGCGCAACGCCAAGCGGCGCGGCAGGGGCAGCTCAATAGTGAAAAGAACAATATTATGTATCAGATACAGCAAAAGGTGCAGAATGCGTGGCGTAAACCGACGGGTTGGCCGAGTGGTACTCGTTGTAAAGCGCGGGTACGATTAGTGCCAGGCACCGGGGTGGCGCAGGTGATTGATGTGCATGTGGTGACAAGTTGTGGCCAGGTGTTGTTTGACCAGTCAGTGGAGAGTGCTGTGTATAGTGCTTCGCCACTGCCATTTCCAACGTCACCGGAGCTGGTCAGAGAGTTTCGGGAATTTATTTTAGACTTTAACCCTAAGGATTAATCTGTTGAATGTGTTGCGTACGTGGGTATTAACTCTTTTTATACTCTTGCTGTGGAGCGGTGTTGCTCGGGCTGAGTTGACGATTGAAATTACCAAAGGCCAGCAGGGCGGCTTACCCATAGCCATTGTGCCTTTTGGCTGGCAGGGTGCCGGGGTGGCACCACCGCAGGATATAGCTAAAATTGTGACTGCTGATCTTGAGCGCAGTGGGCGTTTTGATCCGGTGGCAACACGTGATCTATTGGCGCGCCCGACAGATGGATCCCAGGTTAATTTTCGTGACTGGCGTTTGGTGGGTGCCCCCCATCTGGTGGTGGGTAAGGTCAGTGCGGTTGGTGATAACTATACGGTGCAGTTCCAGCTTTTTGATGTCTATAAAGAGTCACAAAAGACCGGTTATACCTTTCAGGTAAAAGAGGGTGAGTTACGTGCTATAGCACATCGCATCAGCGATATTATTTATGAGGCTCTGACAGGTGAGAAAGGGGCGTTTGGTACCCGTATAGCGTACGTGACATCAACCGTGTGGCAGGCCAATAATGTGCGTTATTACGCGCTTTATGTCGCCGATATTGATGGCTATAATCCGCAGCTCATCATCCGTTCGAAGGAACCACTGATGTCACCCGCGTGGTCACCGGATGGCCGCAAGCTTGCGTATGTCTCTTTTGAGAGCCGGCGGCCGGTGATAATGGTTCAGGATGTTTTTACCGCTCAGCGAGAAAAAGTGGCGGCGTTTAGCGGAATAAATGGTGCGCCCGCATGGTCCCCCGATGGTACGCGGCTGGCGATGTCGCTTTCCAAAGATGGGAACTCGGAAATTTACGTGATGCATGTTGCTGGCGGACGTCTGCAACGGCTGACTGAGCACTTGGCTATTGATACGGAACCGGCATGGTCTCCTGATGGACGTAAGCTGGTGTTTACATCGGATCGTGGTGGTAGACCGCAGATTTACAGGATTGCTGCCGATGGTGGCAAGGCTGAGCGGGTAACGTTTGATGGTCGTTATAACGCACGAGCCTCGTTCTCCCCCGATGGTAAGCGTATTACGTTTATCAATGGTGATGGCAACGTATTTAGGGTTGCGGTGATGGAGCTGGCGACAGGGAATGTGCAGATATTGACAAATAGTCGCCTGGATGAGTCGCCTAGTTTTTCGCCAAATGGTAGTATGATCATCTACGCAACCGAACATGCTAACCGGGGTGTTTTAGCAGCAGTATCGTTGGATGGGCGTGTACAGCAGCGTATCCAGTTGCAGGAGGCTGGTGATGCCAGAGAGCCTGTGTGGGGACCGTTTACTAAGTAGAGATAATGTCGAGTGATGAGTGCAAACCGGGGATTCGGTTTGAGCAGGAAAATTGTTTTCTGGGTTTTGTTTATGGTTGCTTTAAATTAATGTGTTTTTAGGAGATATATAATGAACGTTTTTGCAAAAGGTACGGTTGTGCTGCTGTCGTCAATGATGTTATGGGGTTGCTCTAGCACACCTAAAACAACAACTGCCCCGGTGGCAGGTACTCAGACCACTGCACCGGTATCAACGCCGACCACCTCCACAATGAATGATACTGACATGAATGCCGGTGCACGTATGGCAACGGATGAGCTGTCTGATCCTAATAGCCCGCTGGCTAAGCGCACTGTATATTTTGATTTTGATAAGAGTGATATCAAACCAGAAGCTCGTCAGGTTATTGAGCATCATTCCAAGTATCTTTCTGCCAATTCCAGTACACGTATTGTGTTGCAGGGCCATGGTGATGAGCGTGGTACCCGTGAGTACAACCTGAGTCTGGGTGAGCGTCGTGCACGTGCGGTACAGCAGGTGATGACGCTGATGGGTGTATCTCCCAGCCAGTTGGAATTGGTGAGCTATGGTGAAGAGCGTCCTGCTGCCATGGGCCATGATGAAGGCGCTTGGGCATTGAATCGTCGTGTTGAATTGGTTTACTAAGGTAAGCTAATGGTGATTCTCTCCAGACAAAGCTGGATAGGGGGTGTGGCTGCTGTTGTGCTAGCCACACTCCCTTTTGTTGCCTCGGCGCAGGAGTATCTGCCCCCCGTTGTTGATCGTTCAACGGGTTCTGCAGGTCGTGTGGTTGTTAAAGGCCCTGTTGGTACAGCCGTAGCTCCGACACCTTCGTTGGAGGAGCGTCTTGGCCGTATCGAGCGGCTGGTTGATAATCAGGCGCTGGTTGATATGTTAGTGCGTCTTAACTCTTTGCAATCTGATAGTCAGGCGTTGCGAGGTGAGATGGAGGCATTGACACACGAATTAAATAATATGAAGCAGCGCCAACGTGATCTATATCTCGATATTGATCGTCGTTTGGGCAAGCTTGAAGATGCAGGTAGTCGGTCGCCGGTGGCTGCGATACCGTCCACAGTTATGCCAGCAGAAACCATGAATACTAGTGCGGCTGTCACGCCTGGTGTTGATGGGGTTATGTCGGCCCAAGGTGGTGGCGATCCGGCACGTGAGCGAGATGCGTATCAGAAAGCATTTAATATCTTGAAAGATGGTCAGTACGAGCAGGCCATCACCGAATTTAAAAGTTTTATTACTCAATATCCAGCGGGTGAATTAAGTGACAATGCCCTTTACTGGCTGGGAGAGGCTAATTATGCTACCCGTCGTTACAAAGTGGCCGTTCAGGAGTTTCGTAAGTTGCTTGAGCTGCGTCCGAATAGTACTAAGGCGGCTGATGCGATGTTGAAACTTGGGTATGCCTATTATGAATTGGCTGAATGGGACTCTGCACGTAAAGTATTGACTGATGTTGTTAGTCGATATGCAAACACTACGGCAGCCCGGTTATCTGAAAGCCGTTTGCAAAAAATGCGTCTGGAAGGGCGTTAACCCACCTCTTTTGATGCAGGTCCACCGTGACAGATAAAACCTCTGAAGTATCGTTGCCACGTCTGCGAATCAGTGAAATCTTCTTTTCCTTGCAGGGAGAGGCACGGACTGTGGGTATGCCCACCGTTTTTGTTCGCCTGACGGGGTGTCCATTACGCTGTAGCTATTGTGATACCACTTACGCCTTTCAGGGTGGTGAGTGGGTCTCTTTTGATGAGATCATTGATAGCATTGCACAGTATGAAACGCCTTATGTGACAGTGACTGGAGGTGAGCCGCTTGCTCAGCCTGATTGTATTGCCCTGCTGAAGTTACTCTGTGATAAGGGGTACCAAGTCTCGCTTGAGACCAGCGGCGCACTGGATATTAGTGCGGTTGATATACGTGTCTCACGCGTTATGGATCTTAAAACCCCTGGTTCTGGTGAGCAGCCACGTAATCTGCTAGAGAATATTGAGCAGATTACCCCCAACGATCAGATTAAATTTGTTGTCTGTGATCGTAATGATTATCTCTGGAGTCGGGAGATGATTATTCGTTACGAGCTGGCTGGCCGGTGTGAAGTTCTGGTATCGCCAAGTTATGGTGAGATCAGTGCCCGTGAGTTGGCTGATTGGGTGCTTGAGGATCGCCTGCCTGTGCGCTTTCAGGTGCAGTTGCATAAATTATTGTGGGATGATGAACCCGGCCGTTGATACAGGCACTCGTCGGAAAGCGGTATTGCTGCTTTCAGGAGGGTTGGACTCTGCTACTTGTCTTGCGATAGCGCGGGATGAGGGGTACGACTGTTATGCGCTGAGCTTCGATTATGGACAGCGGCATCACGCTGAGTTGGCGGCAGCACAGCGTGTTAGTCAGGCGTTGGGTGTGCTGGAGCATAAAGTAATCCAACTTGATCTGCGTGATATTGGTGGCTCAGCGCTTACTGATTCGACGATTGATGTACCTACCGAACAGGCTGATGGTATACCGGTAACCTACGTACCGGCGCGCAATACGGTATTTCTAGCGCTGGCACTGGGCTGGGCAGAGGTATTAGGGGCGCAGGATATCTTTATTGGTGTCAATGCGGTGGACTACTCCGGTTATCCCGATTGTCGCCCAGAGTTTATTGCGGCCTTTGAACAGATGGCTAATCTGGCGACCAAAGCTAGCGTGGAGGGGTACCCCTTTCAGATTCACACTCCGCTTATTCATCTTACCAAGGCTGAAATTATTCAACGTGGCATTGCGCTGGGCGTTGACTATAGCTCTACGGTCTCTTGTTATAATGCGGATATTGCTGGGTTGGCTTGTGGATGTTGTGACTCTTGTAGTTTGCGTTTGCAGGGATTTTGTATGGCAGGTGTGAATGATCCAACCAAATATAGAAAAAAGCGAAATTAGGGCTGGTCTGATTGTGGTTTTTGGACTAAAATAGCGCCTCTTTTATGGGTCGTTAGCTCAGTCGGTAGAGCAGCGGACTTTTAATCCGTTGGTCCCGCGTTCGAATCGCGGACGACCCACCATATAAAAGTAAAGCCGGGGTGATTAATCAAATCACTCCGGCTTTTTTTTGTCCGCAGGGTAGCTGTTAATGATGTTGGTGAGAATGGGCGTCTGTTGTTGCCTCGTCATTTTGCTTGACGATTAAATGGATTGATTTTGTAGTGTTTTCGAAGTGCAACGTCAACGGGATGGAGTCGCCAGTTTTGATGGCCTGCTTGGGATTGTTTAGCATTAGATGGTAACTGCCAGGTTCAAGCGTTGCGGAGCCTCCTGCGTTGATAGAGAGGGCCTTCACTGCATCCATGTGCATCATTCCGTTGTGTAGTGTGGTGCGATGTAGTTGTACAGTGCTAAATGATGGGCTGCTGGCTGCGGTGAATACTATGTTGTTGCCAGAGCGGTTGTGAATGGTCATGTAGCCTGCCAGTACAGTGGCTGTTGGTGGGGCGCTACGTATCCAGGGGTTTTCGATATCAATCTGTTCTGTCCCCCAGGCACTGGTTGCCATGATCATTATGCTGCTGGTGATGGCGATAAGGTTGTTTTTGTAGTGTTTCAACATTGAGTTACTCTCCGTAATAGTCACGAATTTTTGTAATGACGTTGACCATTTTGCTAGCAGGGTGTGGGGGTAAAATATGGGCGCGTAGACGGCCTTGGGGGTCAACTACGAGAATGGCAGAGTAGTGATTAACCTCATAACTGTTGCTGTCGTTGTTGCTGAACTCATAAATGACCCCTACAGCTTCGGCAAGCTGGTCTATATTCTTTTTGTCTCCAGTGAGCGCAATGAAATCTGTATTAAAGTAATGTACGTATTCTTTGAGCTTTTCTGGGGTGTCGCGCTGAGGGTCCAAAGTGACAAAAATGTATTTTATATCTTCATTTCCGGCCGTTTTTGCGACTTGATTCATGTTTGTCAATGTCGTTGGGCAAATGTCAGGGCAATGGGTGTAGCCAAAAAAGAGAAGGCTCCAGTGCCCTTTAAGGCTTTTTAGATGAAAGGGGGAACCCTCCTGGTCTATCAGATTGGTATCGGGTAGTGTGATGGGAGGGGATATGATTGACACTCCCATTTGTGCCTGAAACTCCAGCGGGGCAGGTTCGTTTTCTACAAACAGGGCAACGCCAGCGCCTGTGAGTAACAGGGCGAGTAATCCAAATAGAATGAGTCGGTTTTTTTTCAGAATGGGATTCATATATTTGAGCCTGGAGTAGTTATGGTTCCGGTTTGTTGTGTGGAATGGATCATGTTTATCGATGATACCCATTTTTTTCGTACAAAAGAGGTTTTTATGCTGTAAAAGTAGTGATTTTTTCTTTAATGGATGGTACAAGATCAAGGGAGAGGGAAAATCTGTTTTGTCGTTGTTGGCAACAAGGTAAACTCTTGTCATCACATACATTCATTTTGAAAAACAACTCTTGTTTATCAACCACAGGGGCGAGTATAGCAATGAAAAAAACTGTAAAGAAGGCTGTAACCAAGAAGGCAGCTGTACCTAAGAAAGCTGTTGTGAAAAAAGCAGCAGTGAAAAAGGTGGCTGTTAAGCCAGCAGCCAAGCCTAAGAGTGTTAGCAAGGCATTTACCAAATCTGAGCTGTTGAATACTATTGCCGAGAGCAGTAGTGTGGCAAAAAAAGATGTTAGTGCCGTGCTAGATGCCTTGGCCAACGTCATTGAGTCGCACATTAAAAAGGGTGCTGTTGGCCAGTTTACCCTGCCTGGACTGTTAAAAATCAAAACAATCCGCAAGCCTGCTACAAAGGCTCGTAAGGGTACTAATCCGTTCACAGGTGAAGAGACGATGTTTAAGGCTAAACCAGCCCGGACAGCGGTTAAAATTCTGCCGTTAAAGAAAGTGAAGGAGATGGTTGCTTAAACACCACCTAACTGTTTCTGTCTGGCAGATTGAAAAGAGGCCTGGTTCGTGAGAACCAGGCTTTTTTATCTCTTAATATCGGGGAGTCAGTGGTTATTTTATTGCTGCTGGTTTCAGTTCAATGGGGGGCATCCGCATTTTAAATGGAGTGGCTGTGCGGTTTAGTCGATCGTCGTAGATGGTGGCAAAGGCCAGCACCTGTTTGACATAGTTCCGGGTCTCCTTGTAGGGGATGTTCTCAATCCAGATATCGGTGGCGATCTTTTCATTGGGGAGCCAGCTTTTTACCCGGTGGCTCCCCGCATTGTACGCGGCACTGGCGAGTGCTGTATTTTGATCAAATCTATTTAGTACTTTGCTCAGGTAGCTGATGCCAAAGCGAATGTTGGTATCGGTATCAAGCAGTTGATTGCTGTTATTTAGGCGTACGGAGAGCTCTTTGGCGATCATTTTGCCGGTGTCGGGCATAATCTGCATTAATCCCATGGCCCCTTTAGGTGAGAGTGCATCGCTGGCGAAGGCGCTCTCCTGACGGATGATGGCATATGCCCATGCGGGGTCTATTTTCTGAAGAGTGGCATTTTTCATGACCTGCTCACGATAGGTGACTGGAAAACGAATCTCCACTTCATCCATGTAGTTGGCGCGGATGAGGGCAGATATAGCGCGATCGTGCCAACCCCATTCGTGAGCTATTTTGGCTGCCTTGAGCAGTGTGCTGGCATCGCTGTACTGTGTTAAATGGTACCATTCGCGTCGAGCATTACTGATGTCACCCATGGCATAAAACTCTCGTGTACGTTGAATGGCGGGGAGTTTACGTGCGGCTGCCAACTCATCTTCTGAAAACTGAAGTGCCCGGTGTTCAAACTCGTAGCCCACGCCGATTCTGTCAGCGGCCATGAATCCGTAATAGTCGCGGTTTTTGGCGGCGGCAATAAATGCCTGGCGCGCCTGTTCGGTATTGCCAGTGGCTTCGTAGGCACGGCCACGCCAATATTGCCAGCGTTCGTTCTCCTGCTCTGTGGTGGTGAGTTGATTGATCCAGGAGAGGGCACTTTTCCAGTCGCCCGAGTTAATGGCGGTGAGAACGCGCCATTCACGCACTGCAGCGTTATCGCTGCTCTTGAGGTTGTTGAGCCACTGCATTGCGTCAGGGGCCTTTGCTCGGGCTAGTGTCAATGCGATATCGGTTTCAACACGATCAGAATCGTTTTTATCGAAGGTGTAAGTGGTTGTCAGTGTGCGCCAGGTGTCCGCTGCCATTTTTGGGTTGAGCCGCGTTAAGCGCTGCATACTGTAGGCGATAATAGTCCTGTTGATAGGGCTATTATCTTTGAGCTGTGGGTTGGTGAGAATTGTTTCCGGACGCAGGTGTGTGTCGTGCCAGAGTGCTGCCCAGTTTTGCTGCTCTTTGCTGAGGTATGGTTCCAGGGCACGTGCTTCGTACGTCTCCCCGCTCTGCATGAGCAGCACAAGCCGACTCCATGTCAGTGCCTGATCCACAAAACCAGCGCTGCGCCATGCTGTGATGAGTGGTTCACAGTCACTAGGCAAAGGTCTGGCGGTGAGCCAGAGTCTATCCAGCTCCTTAAACGCAGACTCTTTGTCACCAGTTTTATAGAGTGCATAGCGGTAGTTGCATTGCAGCCCGATATTGTCGCTGGGGGTATAAAAGGCGATGAAGTGTGACCACATCCCCTGGCTGGCGAGGTGGTCCAGCCATCTGTTGTTGAGGCGGTTGGCCAGTGGCGTGTCACTGTATTTTTTGATAAAGCGGGTGATGGTTGCGCTGTCGTTTTTACTGAAGTCCTGGGTCATCTGCCAGTACTCCAGATAGGGGTAGAGCGGGTACTCCTGTAGCTGCGGTGATAATTTGTTGTATTGCTCTATGCGGCCATTTTTTAATGCATCATTTGCAGTCTGAAACAGGGTGCGTTGCTGGCTTGTGCTGGCCTCATCAGTGGCGGCGCTCGCCTGCTGTGATGGCAGAAGCAATAATGCCATCGACATTACAACCGCTTTCAAAATGGGGGCGTGAAATGAGCAGTGGGACTGTTGGCCGGCATGGCGGCTGAAAAGTGAGTATGGCACGAGGCTGTTTGGCTTCTATATTGTGGGTTTGATATGAAGTATGTCATCCGAGTGTTATGAATGCCAGACTGTTTTTGTGAAGGAATGGGGTTGGGTTTGAGAGATAGAGTGTTGCTAAAAATAGGGGTCTCTGCCTGTTTGCTCGGGGAGCAGGTCCGGTATGACGGTGGCCACAAGCGTAACCAGGCGCTGCTTGATTGCCTGTCGGAGGGGTATGAGTTAGTGCCAATATGCCCAGAGGTGGCGGTAGGGATGGGGGTGCCACGTCCCCCGGTGCATCTGATAACACAAGGTGCAGAGATCCGAGCGGTAGGGGTGGCAGATGAACGGCTTGACGTGACTTTGCCGTTGACAGCATATGGCCAGCAGGTGGCGGTGGCCGGGTTAGGTCTATCTGGTTTTGTATTTAAGAGCCGTTCGCCTAGTTGTGGTTTTGGCACAACCCCGATCCAAAATGGGGATGGCAGTCATCACTATGGTAATGGGCTGTTTGCCGCACAAATTGTCCAGATACTGCCCGAATTACCTGTGATTGATGAGGTGGTACTGCAGCAACCAGTGCTGAGAGCGCTGTTTTTGCGGCGGGTGGATGGTTATGGCCAGAGAAGTTTATGAGTTGTTTAATTATATGTTGGACACAACTGCCAGTATAAAAAATTGTCCGGTGTAACCGTGTCTGCTATTAACAGGCGATTTGTCTGAGCGGGGACGAGATATCGGCGTGGTTGCCTGCTCATTATTATAATTTCATCTGGGTGCCGTTAAGGTATTGCAGGTACATAAAGATGGTCTGTTTTTCAGGAGTGGTGATGGACTCAGAATCAATTTTTACAAAAATGCGATACGTGGTGTTGCTGGGGCTGTTTTGCGTGGCAGCCTCAGGTGGGGCTGACGCGGGCCGTCAGCAGGCGACGGCCTACTACGAGCAGGCGGCGGTCCTCTTCAATGGTGGCAAGTATCCAGAGGCGATCATTCAGCTGAAAAATGCGCTGAAGAATGATGGCGCTCTGCTGGCGGCGCGCATCCTGCTTGGACAGGCGTATATGGAGAGTGGTGATGCCGCGGCAGCGGAGAAGGAGCTGCACGAGGCCGAACGGCTGGGGGCGGACAAGAGCCTGACGGCAGTGCCGTTGGCCAAGTCCTACCTGAAACAGTACAAGTATCAGGCGCTGCTCAACGATCTCTACCTGGATGCCTATCCCGCTTCAGTGCAGGGGGAGTTGTTGGCCTACCACGGCCACGCCTACCTTGAGATGCAGCAGCTGAAGGAGGCCGAAAAGGCCTTCAAACACGCGTCTGAGCGGGCACCTCTGAGTCCGGTGCCGCTGAGCGGCCTGGCGTTGATGCAGTTGCGGACGGGTAACCTGGCTGATGCTGAGGGGGCGGTCAAAAAGGCGCTGGCTTTGGCGCCGACTGATGTTGATGCGCTTAGTGTCAAGGCGGCGATGATCCATGCACGCGGTGATCTGAAGGCGGCGGTTGCCGCCTATGGTGTTGTTGTCGCAAAAGAGCCCACTCATCTGGAGGCGCGGTTGGCACGTGCGGGTGTCTACATCGATCTGAAGGAGTACACCAAGGCGGCGACGGATCTTGGCTATCTGACCACAAAATATCCCTTCGAACCCCGTGTCATCTACATGCAAAGTCTGGTGTATGGCTACCTTAACGAGCCAGCCAAGGCCCAGGCGGCCCTGAAAAAGGCCGCCGTGATCATTGATGGTCTGTCCACGGCGATGTTGCTGCAAAGTCGTCAACTGATGTTGCTGGCCGGGTTGACCTATTCCGGTATTGGTAATTACCAGCAGGCGCAGAGCCATCTGGAGCGGTTGCTAAAACTGGATGCAAAAAATATCGCCGCCAAGAAGCTGTTGGGTGCGGTGTTATTAGCGCTAAAAAAATATGACGATGCCGTGACCCAATTGCAACCGTTGGTTGATTCGGGCGTGCGTGATTACAAGCTGCTGACATTGTTGGGTACGGCCTACATGCACAAAGGGCGGCATGACAAGGCGGTGGCGCTGCTTGAAGAGGCCGTGGCGCTGGGGGGGGATGATCTTGATCCCCGTTTCCATTTGGCATTGAGTAATTTTGGCGCCGGCAAACAGGCCCAGGGGAGCACAGAGCTGGCCGTCATTTTTGAAAAAAACAGCAATCGGAGTGACGTCGGTGCCGCCCTGGCGGTGATGTATATCAAGCAGGGTAAGAGCGAGGCTGCCATTAAAGCGCTGAAAACAATATTGGCACAGGAACCGGACAACGTCACTTTCAACAATTTGCTGGGTACAGCTCAGGTCATAGCTGGGCAATACGATGTGGCACGTACCACCTTTACAAAAATTGAGGCACAGGTGCCCAAGTTCATGCCGGTACAGATCAACCTGAGTCGCTTGGATAGCCTGACAGGCCGCCATGACAAGGCACAGCAGCGATTGCAGGCGGCCATGTTAATTGAAGGGGCACCTGTGGCGCTGCTGATGTTTGAGCAGGCCAAGGTGGCGGAGGTGGCGGGTGATCGTGATGGGGCGATCCGCTGGGCGGAGAAGGGGCGCTCCCAGGATCGTAACGCCCTGCCGCTACGGCGCTATCTGGTTGGCCTATATCAACGCTCCGGCGATCCGAAAAAAGCCTTGGATGTGGCGCTTGAGGCGAAGCTGATCGCGCCGGAAGATCTTGACGTGCTGGATCTGGTAGCCAATGGCCACATCACCGTAAACGATCCTCGTGGTGCTGCCGGGCTCTTGCGGCAGATGACGACGCTGGCTGGATTTGATCATCAGTGGCTCTACCGCATCGCCGAAAAACAGTACCTCATCAAGTCATATAAAGAGGCCGAGTGGTCGTTGCAAAAGGCTGTTCAGGCGGCGCCTGGTTTTGCCCCAGCCAATGTGGCTCTGATCGAGACACTTATTGGTCTGAACAAGGTCGACGAGGCGGAGGTGAAGTTACGTGCTGCGCAGAAAAATATCAGCGGGTTTGCGGAGGGCGAGCGTTTGTTTGGTGATATCTACCTCAAGCGTGGTGACCAGCAGCGTGCCATCGCCTCTTACGAGATAGCCCAGAGACGTCAGCCGACGGCCACCCTGGCCATCAAACTCTATCAGGCATATGCCGCTGCAGGTGAGTGGTCGAAGGCGGTTGCGGTGATGCGCGACTGGTCATCCAGACATCCTCAGGATCTTAATGCCAAGCAGGCACTGGCCGAGGCCTATCTCCGTCAAGGGCAGTATCAGCAGGCTGCCGCTGTATATGAAGAGGTGGCAAAAAACAGTCCGGATAATGGCCCCCTGTTAAGTAACCTCGCCTTCACCTACCTCAAAATGGGCAAGCTCAACCGTGCCCTGGATCTGGCGCAGAAGGCCTATGGCCTCTCGCCCAACGATGCCGGGGTCAGCGATACCCTGGGTTGGGTGCTGGTAAAGAGCGGTCAGGCGGAGAAGGGGCTCTCCTATCTGCGTGATGCCTTCTCACGCGCCTCGAATAACCCGGAAATTCGCTATCACATTGCCGCCACCCTGGCCGAGTTGGGTCGTACTGCTGAGGCCAAGACGGAGCTGAGAGCTGTCCTGGATTCAAAGCTGGAATTTGATGACATTGTTGAGGCGCGGGCGCTGCAGCGACGCCTGGTTAAATAAAGGTAGTGTCGGATTTCTTTGCAGATGGCGGTGAGAATGGTGCAACGAGGAGTCGCGAGCCCAATCTTATTGCCTGATTAATAAGGCGGTTTTAATGGTGGCTCAAATATTGCTAAACAGCAGGTAAAGTAGGGTTTTGTTTCTCAATAACGCGCTATCTGGCAGTGAGGTAAGGATTGAATATGCGTAATTATAAGTGGCAGGTAAGTGGATTGTTGGTTGCATCGATTGCAGCAACGTTGTTTTCAACTTCGGCGGTCGCCGCTATCAATTACAGCTTTGCGGGTGGCTCAGGGCAGACCGTGACCGGGTCGAGTTTTTCGGCGGCGGGTGGCCCCAATGTGGTGGTGACCGGCTGGTCCAATACTGTGGTAGCAGGAGCGCCGGGGCTGGACGATGATCAGCTGGCCGCGCAAACTGTCAAATTGTGGAACGGTTTGGGTGTCTCTAGCAGTGGTGAACCTACCTCCTCTCCCCAGCACTCGACTGATAATTCCGGACCTGTGGAGATGATTCTGTTTTCGTTTGCGTCAGATATTGCCCTGGCGGGATTGTCGATAGGATGGTCGCAGACTGACTCTGACATGACGGTATTGGCCTATACCGGTGGTGGTGCGCCGAGTTTGGCGGGCAAGACCTACAGTCAATTAACGGCGGTGGGTGGTGGCTGGAGCTTGATAAGTCATCTCTCCAATGTTTCCAATGTTTCGTCGAACAGCGCCAGCATAACGGGCAGTGCAGCCTTTAATACTGGTGCCAGCCCGATATTTTCATCTTACTGGCTTGTGGGGGCGTACAACCCTATTGTTGGCAGTTCTCCTGGTTGGACGAGGGATAATGATTTTGTCAAAATCAGCGGCCTGACAGGTAGCACCAAGCCGACTGGCGCTGGACAGGTGCCGGAACCCACCACACTGTTATTGATGGGGGCGGGATTGTTGGGCATGACTTATGTGCGTCGTCGTGAGACATCGGTTAAGTCTGGGAGCAAGGCGGGTAACACTCTTTCCTGCTAATCATCGCGTTTGTTTGTTAGGGAATCTCTGAACGTTGCCAGCCCTTCGACAGGCTCAGGGCGAACGGGGTTATTCAGAGGTTCCTTAAATAAAAAAAGTGTGGCTTTATCTGTGGTGTTGAATAGTCGCGGCTGTATTGGTTATGGATGACCCAGATGTATGAGGTGAGGCGGAGCCCTCGCAACATATAAAAACAACAAAAGTGGTTGGGGTCAGGCATGATGTTGCAGGATGGTTATGGTGAGCCATGCTTTAATGGTGCGGAACGTCGTTCAGACAGTGAGCGCCGAAAATACTCGTTGATCACCGTGATGCGTTCACTCTATGGGCGGCGCGCCTTGGGCCGACGTACCGCAGACGGGATCGGCGCCTATGTCGACCGCTTCGGCCCCCGCATCCTGCTGCTGAGTCTGGCCATCGTCACCCTCTGCTGCGCCGATGCCGTTTTTACCCTCAATCTCATCAATTCAGGTTCTGCTTACGAACTCAATCCGCTGATGCGCTGGACCATGGAGCAGTGTGTCTATTTCTTCCTCTCTCTCAAGATCGGCCTCACCTGTCTGGCGCTGTTTGTACTGCTGGGGCTGAAAAATTTCCATGTCTTTAACTCTATCAAGGTCAGTTACATTCTCTATGGCACCTTGATGGCCTACGCGTTGCTGATCAAATACGAGCTATTACTGCATCTTGTGTAGCCTGGGGGCTTTTGCTCCAGACCTTGTGAGCAATATGGTCAGCGGAATTCAGGCTGCCGGGCTTGGCAGAGTATAGAATATCGCTTTGTCACTAACGCTGGGATAAGGGATTGTCAGATCTACTAGAACGCATTGCTAGCGGCGCCACTGTGCTCACCGTCAACAGCCGCCTCGCGCGCCATCTGCTGAGCGAATATGAACAGTGGCAGCTGGCGCAGGGCAGCACTCACTGGCCGACACCGGAGATCGTGCCGTGGAGCGCCTGGGTGCAGCGGCAGTGGCAGGCGCTGGCCTTTGTCGATAGCGATCAGCCAACGCTGCTTGCGGAAGAGGCGGCGCTGGCGCTGTGGGAACGGGTGATCGAGGACTCGCGCTGGGGCGATCTCCTGCTCAACAGTCAGGCCACGGCGCGTGCTGCCATGCAGGCGTGGCGGCTGTTGCGGCAGTGGCAGCTGCAACCGGCCGTGTTGGCCCATGAGGAGGGCGCTGATACGGTCGCCTTTTACGCCTGGGCCGAGGCATTTCAGAAACGCTGCCGCAACGAGCGCTGGCTTGATGAGGCGGCACTGCCCAATCAGATCACTGCCGCGCTTGTTGACGGCAAGCTCAGTGTCGCCGCTGAATTTCTCTGGATAGGATTTGATGACCTGACACCGCAACACCAGGCGTTGATGGCGGCGCAACAGCAGGCTGGTGCAGCTGTGGCGCAGCTCGATCTGCCGCACAAAAGCGCCCAGCCACGCACGCTGGCCTGTGCCGATAGCAGCAGTGAGATCCGCGCCATCGCCGCCTGGTTGCGTGATCTGCTTGATAGGGGCGAGCCCGGCCCCATCGGCGTGGTGGTGCCAGAGCTGGCGGCGCAGCGCCATAACATTGAACGCATATTTGACGAGGCGCTGCTGCCCGGCGCGGTGCTCGACCTGAGTCAGCCGCACCCCAAACCCTACGACATCTCACTTGGTTACGGCCTGGCGACACTGCCGGTAGTTCACACAGCACTCAATCTGTTTTCGCTGGTGCGTGCCCCGGCACCGTTACATCAGTGGGGTCGACTGCTGCTCTCACCTTTTATTGCCGGTGGCGAACAGGAGTTTCTGCTGCGTGCACAACTCGATGCCACGCTGCGCCGTCACGGTGAAAACTCACTGACGTTGAAAAATCTGATCTATCAAGCGGGGCGTCACCACTGCCCACTGTTGGCCCAATCACTCAAACGTTTTGCCGATAGCTACAGCGCCCTGCCGCGTCGTCAAAGTCCTGCTGCCTGGGCGCGCAGTTTTGAACAGCTGTTGCAGGCCGCCGGTTGGCCCGGTGAACGCAGCCTCGATAGCCACGAATATCAAACAGTACAGGCGTGGCGCAAATTGCTGATACGTTTTGCCGGGCTCACCGAGGTGTTGCCGGAGCTGAACTACGCCGATGCGCTGAAACAGCTACGGCAACTGGCGGGCAGCACACTCTTTCAACCACAGAGCCAGTCACGACCGATCCAGGTGATGGGGGTGCTGGAGGCGGTGGGTCTGGAGTTTTCGCACTGCTGGGTGATGGGGTTGCACGACGGTGTCTGGCCGCCAGCACCACAACCGAATCCCTTCCTGCCCATCACTCTGCAACGTAGCTTGCAGATGCCACACGCCTCGGCTGAGCGGGAACTGAATTTCGCCACACAGGTGAGTCGTCGTCTCTTTGCCGCAGCGCCGCAGGTGATCATCAGCTATCCGTTGCATGAAGGGGATAGTGAGCTGCGCCCCAGCCCATTGATTGCTGAGCTTGAACCGCTGTCGCCGCCCGATTGGTTGACGCAACCACCGCCACGTTATCGCAACCAGATGTTTGCAGCGAGGGCATTGGAGAGTTACAGCGACTGGCAGGGACCGGTGCTGGCCGATGATCTGCCCGTCACAGGCGGTACCAGCATCTTCAAGGACCAGGCCGCCTGTCCGTTCCGCGCCTTTGCCCGCCATCGCCTCTTTGCCGATTCGCTGGAAGAGCCGGAGTCGGGGCTTGGTGCCGCCGAACGGGGCAGTCTGGTGCATAAAGTTTTGGAGGCGTTCTGGAAACAGACCAACGATCTGCTCAGTTTGAATCAGCTTGACGTCGAGGCGCTACAGCAGTGTGTCACCGGGATTGTTGTCACCATCATCGCGGCGGAGGCGCAAAAATATCCGCAGATATTTACCGAACGTTTCGCCCAACTCGAATGTAATCGTCTTACCAAACTCACCTGCGCCTGGCTGGAGGTTGAACGTGGCCGGCCCGCCTTTGCGGTGGCGGCACTGGAGGCGGAGCAGCTGTTTGCCATCGGCGGTATTGAGGTGAAGATGAAGGCCGACCGCATCGATAGATTGGCGTCGGGTGGCGAGATGATCATCGACTACAAAACCGGCAAGACCAGTGTCAACGACTGGTTTGGTGAACGTCTCAACGAACCGCAACTGCCACTCTATGCACTGGCGCAGGGTCACGCCGCAGAGGCGATCACCTTTGCCGCGCTGCGCCCGGAGCGGTGTGCCTTTCAAGGGGTGAGTAAGGATGAAAATGTGGCCAAGGGTATCAGTCAGAGCAAAATTGATTGGGGTGTACAGCAGGGAATCTGGCGCGATGCGTTGACTAATCTGGCGCAAGAGTTTCGCCAGGGGCGCGCCGTGGTTGAGCCAAAGGAGGGGGCCAAAACCTGCACCTACTGTGACCTTGGGCCACTCTGCCGCATTAACGAACTCAACGGACTGGGATTGGCTGAAGTGGAGAGTGAAGATGAGTAGGGTTGTTGATGCCGCGCAGCGGTTGCAGGCACTAGAACCGAACGGCTCTTTCATCGTACAGGCCCCCGCCGGTTCGGGTAAGACCGGTCTCATCACCCAGCGTTTTCTGGTGCTGCTGGCGCGGGTCAACTCACCGGAAGAGATCATCGCCATCACCTTCACCCGCAAGGCGGCGGCCGAGATGCGCGACCGTCTGTTAAGTGCGTTGCGGCTGGCGACCAAACCGTTGCCTGCGGATGCTGATCCTTATCTTAAGCAGACCCGTGACCTAGCCTGTATCGCGCTGGCGCGTGATGCCGAGTTGAACTGGCAGCTACTCAGCAATCCGGCGCGGCTGCGTATGCAGACCATCGATTCACTCTGCGCCTCACTCACACGTCAGCTGCCGGTGATGGCGCGTTTTGGCGCACAGCCGGGGATTGCCGATGATCCCGAGAGTCTCTACCGCGAAGCGGCGCAGCAGACCCTGGCCGATCTTGAGCGGGGCGAGGCGTGGTCCTCTTCAATAGAGCATTTGCTGGCCCATCTTGATAACAATCTTTCAGTCGCTGAATCGATGCTGGTGCAGATGTTGGCCAAACGTGATCAGTGGCTGCGCCATCTGGTGAGCCTGCTCAGTGAAGATGAGCGGCGTGAGCTATTGGAGCAGGCACTGCAAGGGGTGATCGATTCCACATTGCAACGGGCGCAGCAGCTATTTCCCGTCGCGCAGATCTCCGAGCTGTGTGAGGTGATGAATTTTGCCGCCAACCACGTCAACAATGATCACACCATGGCCTGCTGCCGTGAGTTGAGTGATCTGCCCGATGAGGATGTGGCGCAGTGGCAAGGTGTTATCGAACTGTTGTTGAAACAGGATGGCGACTGGCGCAGCAACATTAAAGGCATCACTGCCAAACAGGGTTTTCCCGCGGCCTCAAGCACCAAAGATAAAAGCGAGGCGCAGCTTTTTACCCGTAAAAAAACCGCGCTGGTGGAGCTGACGGGATTGTTGAGTGAGGTACCCGATCTGCAACAGGCGCTCAACGATATTCGTAGCCTGCCCGGTCCAAATTACAGCGACGATCAGTGGCAGATTGTCGAGGCGATGTGTGAGCTGTTGCTGGTGGCGGCGGCCCATCTGCGAGTTGTTTTTGGCAGCCGTGGTCAGGTCGATTTCAGTGAGATACAGCAGTCGGCACTGCAAGCGCTGGGAGATGAGGATAATCCTACCGATCTGGCGCTATCGCTCGACTACCGCATCCAGCATCTGCTGGTGGATGAGTTTCAGGATACCTCGTTTGGCCAGTATCGGTTGTTGCAGCGCCTGACGGCCGGTTGGCAGCGTGGTGATGGTCGCACGCTGTTTCTCGTCGGCGATCCGATGCAGTCGATCTACCGTTTTCGTGAAGCAGAAGTAGGATTGTATCTACGTGCCCGCCATGAAGGCATTGGTGAGATAGTGCTGACGCCACTGACGTTGAGTGTCAACTTCCGCTCCCAGGCGGGCATCGTTGAGTGGGTCAACCAGAGTTTTGCGCAGCTGTTTCCACAGCAGGAGGATGTCACTGTCGGCGCGGTCAGTTACAGCGACTCGGTTGCGTTTCATGGCCATGATGGCGATGCAGTGACGATTCATCCGGCGCTGAGCCACGATAGCGAGGGCGAGGCGTTAAAAATTGTGCAGCTGGCGCAACAGGCGTTGCAGCAGAACCCCCATGGAACCGTCGCCGTGCTGGTGCGGGCGCGCAGCCATCTGGTGGCGATCGTTGCCGCCATGAAACGGGCCGGGCTGCGCTATCGCGCCATCGAGATCGAAGCACTTGGCCATCGTCCGGTGGTGCAGGATCTCTATGCACTGACACGAGCGCTGTTGCATCCCGCTGATCGTATTGCCTGGTTGGCGCTATTGCGGGCGCCGTGGTGTGGGCTGTCGCTGACCGATCTTGCTGCACTTACCAACGGGCCGCGTCGCTCTGTGGTTTGGGATCTGATACAGGACGTGGCGTTGCTCTCGGCGGTTGGTCAGCAACGTTTGCAACAGCTGCAAACAGTGTTGGCGCAGGCGCTGCAATCGCGCGGCCGTCACCGTTTACGGCGTTGGATTGAATCGGTCTGGGTGCAGCTGGGCGGTCCTGCCTGTGTTGAAAACACCACCGATCTTGAAGATGCCGAAGTCTTTTTTAATCTGCTGGATAGGCTTGATAGCGCCAGTGGCCTGGATGAGCTGAAACAACTCGATGAGTCGCTGGCGCAACTCTACGCCCTGCCAGATGTTGATGCCGATGAACGGATTCAGGTGATGACCATCCACAAGTCGAAGGGGTTGGAGTTCGACACGGTGATCCTGCCCGGCCTTGGCCGCAAGGCACCACCCGGTGATAGCCCGATGCTGGTATGGCAGGAGCGCTGGTCCGATGGCGGCAGTGAACTGCTGCTGGCGCCAGTGCGCGCTACCGGCGAAGAGCACGACGCCATCTACCGTTATATACAGAAGATCGCCGCCCAGAAGGGGGATTACGAAACCGGGCGGGTGCTCTATGTTGCCGCCACCCGTGCCAAACGCCGGCTGCATCTGCTGGGCCATACCACGATCAATGAAGATGAATTACGCGAACCGCAGAAGAGTTCGCTGCTGCGGCTGTTATGGCCGGTGGTGGAGCCGCATTTTAGTGAGTTGCAGTCTGCAGAGTCTTCGCCGCAACCGGCGGAGCTGGTATTGCCAACGGCTGCGCCTCTATTGCGGCGACTGGTCTCGGATTGGCAGCTACCCGCGCCAGGCGCAGCGGTGGCGGTTGTCAATGTGGAGGCTACCGTGCCGGGCGAGTCACTCAATCCTGAGTACCTCTGGGCCGGTGAGAGTGCACGCCACATCGGTACCGTGGTGCATGAGTTGCTGCAACGCATCGGCGAGGAGGGGGTGGGGCAGTGGAGCGGTGAACGTATCGTATCACTGCGGCACTACTATCAAATCGCACTTACTCATCTTGGTGTTGTTGCTGATGAGCTCACTGCCGCAGTACAGCGTGTTGAGCAGAGCCTGTTACAGACCCTGAATGATGAGCGTGGTCGTTGGTTACTTGATAATACCCATCAGGGGAGTCGTTGTGAGTATGCGGTCAGCGGAGTGTTAAATGGTCAGGTGGTGCATGCTGTTATCGACCGTACCTTTATTGATGCGGCGGGGCGGCGCTGGATTGTTGATTACAAAACCGCCAGCCATGAGGACGATGATGTGGACAGTTTTATTGCCGATGAGGCGTTGCGTTATCGCCCACAGCTGGAACGTTACGCGCAGATGATGGCGCTTGAAGATGAGCGTCCCATTGAGCTGGGCCTCTATTTTCCCTTGTTAAAAAAATGGTATAGCTGGTCCTATTTGTCGCCTGTTAGCCATGAAGGGGGGTGAGATTTGCCGTGGAAGTTATAGGGACGGATTGTTTCTGATGTTTTTGAGTTTGGAGAATATCAATACTTGCGTCAATGTTTTGCAAAGGTATAATGCTTGTAGTATTTGGCCTCAGCCAGAAACAAACTGCTGTTTTGTAATGTGATTCTGTATCGCATTGAAGTATCTGGAGGGGGGGCCGGCATATCTCTGGGGAGGGAAACGTCTGAAGTGATTTCAGACTAAGAATGCCGGTATTAGTCCTGGGGAGGACGCCATGGATGGCACACTAAAAATAATAATAATTGTGAAATCGACCATCGTTGGTGGTCTTCTCTAAAGTGGTTGAAGTGGGAGAAGTATCCATGAGCCACTTGATGGTGTAGGTCAACCAATTGACGTGGCGGCTTAATCTGGACTCGAGTCGCCTGGTTTTTTCCGCAGTAGTTTCTATTCCAATATCGTCTATCTTTGCCCCCTGTCTGGGCGCGCCCTCTTTATATAGTGTTTATAGGTTTGTGGTGGTTACAATCGAATCCTCGCTGCATAAAACATCCCTAATGCGGTGGGTTTGCTAGAATAGCCCCCTTGGCCTCTCCAACTATGAAGTTCAGCCATGATTTAAAGGATTGAGATGACGGTACGTACCCGCTTTGCCCCCAGCCCAACGGGCTATCTGCACATTGGTGGCGCCCGCACAGCGCTCTTTTCCTGGCTTTATGCGCGCAAACATGGCGGCCGTTTTGTGCTGCGCATCGAGGATACCGACCTGGAGCGCTCCTCAGCCGAGTCGGTCAATGCGATCCTGGAGGGCATGACCTGGCTGGGGTTGGAGTATGACGAAGGGCCGTTTTACCAGACCCAACGTTTTGATCGCTACAAAGAGGTGATCGGGCAGCTGTTTGATCAGGGCCACGCCTACCACTGCTACTGCTCGCGTGAAGAGCTGGATGCGATGCGTGAACAGCAGATGAACAACAAAGAGAAGCCACGTTACGACGGTCGCTGCCGCCAGCGTACTGAACCGCGCCCCGGTGTGGAGCCGGTGGTGCGCTTCAAGAACCCTGTCGACGGTGATGTGGTGATCGGTGATCTTGTAAAGGGAGAGATCGTCATCAGCAATCAGGAGCTGGATGACCTGATCATAGCCCGTTCTGACGGTACCCCCACCTATAACTTCTGCGTGGTGGTGGACGATGCCGATATGGGCATTGACTATGTCATCCGTGGTGATGACCACATCAACAATACCCCGCGTCAGATCAATATGCTTAAGGCGATGGGGATTGAGCCGCCCAAGTATGCCCACCTGCCGATGATTCTCGGCGGCGACGGCCAGCGGCTCTCCAAACGTCACGGTGCGGTGAGTGTGATGCAGTACCGCGAGGAGGGGTTCCTGCCCGAGGCGCTGCTTAACTATCTGGTACGGCAGGGGTGGTCACATGGTGATCAGGAGATTTTTTCCCTCGATGAGATGATCGAACTATTTTCGCTGGAGGGGTGTAACCGCGCCGCCTCGATCTTTAATCGTGACAAGCTGCTCTGGCTTAACCATCAGTACATTATGAATAGCGATCCTGCGCATGTGTTTCATCATTTGAGTTATCACCTCGGCTCACTGGGGATCGATCCTGCCAGCGGCCCTGACATCATCGAGGTGATTAAGGCGCAGCGTGAAAAGGCCAAGACCCTGGTTGATCTGGCTAAGGTGTGTGAGTTTTACTACCGCGACCCAGAAACGTATGACGAGAAGGCGGCTAAAAAGGCCTTTAATGCCGAGGCGGTAGTGGCGCTGGCTAAATTGCGTGAGGCGCTGGCCGTTATGATCGAATGGAGTCGCGAGGCGATCCATGCGGCGTTGCAGCAGGTGGTGGATCAGTTGGGTGTTGGCTTTGGTAAGGTTGGCATGCCGGCACGGCTGGCCATTACTGGTGGCGCGCCATCCCCCGATTTGGATCTGGTGATCCAGTTGGTGGGTAAAGAGACGGCCCTGCGCCGTTTTGATAAGGCGATTGAGTTTATCAACGCTTCAATATAAAAATTAAGGTAGCCCGGATGTAGCGTAGCGAAATCCGGGGTTCTCTCCCAGGATTGTATCTGTTGCATGCCCAAAGCGCTTCGCGGGGCAGGCTCTCCGGGCTACATATATAGGAAATTTCAGGATGAGCGAAACAACCAACCCCCCAACCAATTTCA
Source organism: Gammaproteobacteria bacterium (assembly GCA_021731365.1). Lineage (GTDB taxonomy): Bacteria > Pseudomonadota > Gammaproteobacteria > Tenderiales > Tenderiaceae > JAKFXL01. Next base: position 34,956 of record JAKFXL010000037.1, read on the forward strand.
TTCGCCAGATCATCGACGAAGATCTGCGTAGTGGTAAACGTACCAATGTAGCAACGCGCTTTCCGCCCGAGCCTAACGGCTATCTGCACATTGGCCATGCCAAATCGATTGTCTTGAACTTTGGTATCGCCGAAGATTACAACGGCACCTGCAATCTGCGTTTCGACGATACCAATCCTGGCAAGGAGAACATGGAGTTTGTCGAGGCGATCCAGCGTGATGTGAAGTGGCTCGGTTACAGCTGGGATGAGAGGCTCTACTACGCCTCCAACTATTTCCAGAATCTGTATGAGTTTGCGCTGGAGCTGATTAAAAACGGTAAGGCCTACGTCTGCGAACTCAATGCCGAGCAGACCCGTGAGTATCGCGGCACCTTGAAGGAGCCGGGCAAGGATAGTCCTTACCGTAGTCGTTCTGTTGCAGAGAATCTCGATCTGTTCGAGAAGATGAAAAGCGGCGAGTTTGAAGATGGCACCAAGGTGCTACGCGCCAAGATCGACATGACATCCCCTAACATCAATATGCGCGATCCGGTGCTCTACCGTATCCGTCATGGCGTTATTCACCATCAGACCGGTGCCGAGTGGTGTATCTATCCGATGTACGACTACACCCACCCGATCAGCGATGCGCTGGAGGGGATTACCCACTCACTTTGTACTTTGGAGTTTGAGGATCATCGGCCTTTCTATGATTGGGTGCTCGATAATATATCTGTCGGTTGTCATCCACAGCAGATCGAGTTCTCACGCCTCAATCTTGAATACACCGTGATGAGTAAACGCAAACTCACCCAGCTGGTGAGCGAAGGGTTTGTGAATGGTTGGGATGATCCACGCATGCCAACCCTGGCGGGTATCCGCCGTCGCGGTTACACACCGGCAGCAATGAAACTTTTCTGCCAGCGTATCGGCATTACCAAGAGCGAAGGCATCGTAGAGATGGAGCTGCTGGAGAACTGTGTACGGGAAGATCTGAATATCATCGCACCACGCCGCATGGCCGTGCTTGACCCGCTCAAGGTGGTGATCACTAACTATCCCGCCGATCAGGTGGAGCAGTTAACGTTACCCAACCATCCCCAGGATGAATCCATGGGCACACGTCTGGTACCTTTTTGTAACGAGATCTATATCGAGCAAGAAGATTTTCTCGAAGAGGCCAACAAAAAATATAAGCGGCTGGTGAAGGGTGACTGTGTACGGTTGCGTAATGCCTATATTATTCAATGTGACGAGGTGGTTAAGGATGATTACGATAACATTGTCGAAATCCACTGTAGTTATATTCCCGACTCCATCGGCAGCAACCCTGAAGGTATCAAACCGCGTGGTGTGATCCATTGGGTCTCGGCGCGTCATGGCGTGGTGGCCGAAGTGCGCCTCTATGACCGGCTTTTTGCGGTGGCTGCGCCTGATGCGATGGCCAATAAAGAGGATAAGGCGTTCACTGATTACCTGAGTCCTGACTCCCTGCACACATTGACACACTGTGTGGTTGAGCCAAGTCTGACTGATGCCCAGCCGGGAGATAGTTACCAGTTTGAACGTCAGGCCTACTTTTGTGCCGATCTTGATCACGGTAATGGTAAGGTTGTCTTTAACCGTACCGTGACGCTACGTGATACTTGGGCCAAGATCGAACAAAAGGGCCGTTGATAAAGGGGTAGCGTGAGAATTATGGGAGGGGTTGTAATTGTTGCTTGACGAGGTGGTGAGTCACGCTTAAAATGCGCATCTCGTTTAGATACGGGGCTATAGCTCAGCTGGGAGAGCGCTTGCATGGCATGCAAGAGGTCGGCGGTTCGATCCCGCCTAGCTCCACCAAATTTTAGTTTTTAAGGTTTGTGTGTCCCCATCGTCTAGAGGCCTAGGACATCGCCCTTTCACGGCGGTAACCGGGGTTCGAACCCCCGTGGGGACGCCATTTAGTACCAAGGCCTACCGTGAAAGTGTGGGCCTTATTTAAAATAAAACTCTTCGGTGCTGTATTTTTAGGCCAATTTGCCGAAGTAAGTGATACACAAGGTTTTTAAAGTTTGTGTGTCCCCATCGTCTAGAGGCCTAGGACATCGCCCTTTCACGGCGGTAACCGGGGTTCGAACCCCCGTGGGGACGCCATTTAGTACCAAGGCCCGCAGAATATGCGGGCCTTTTTTTCGTCCGCACTTTCGTGTCTGCCCGACATTACCGGCGCTAGAAATTTACAATAATATTGGCACCGCCCATGGTGATGACCGATCCCTCTCTGAGTTGTTCGCCATATTGGTTGATGTTTGAGTTGTTAAAAACAATGGCGTAGCTTTTTAAATAGAGTGAGAAGTCGATGGGCGCGCGGCGCATAGAGGTTTTGATGCCCACGGCTCCGTAAATATCGATGGGGTCGGAACTCTGTTCTATGTTGGCGTTGGTAGTAGCCTCAGAGTCTTTGCCGATCTCATACATCAGGTAGTCACCAAGATCGATGCCGATCTCCACGTACGGGGAGAGCGTCGCTGGCAGCGATAACTTGGCGAAGGCATAGACTGGGTAGAGGGTATCTCTGTTATCAATCTCCAGCGGTTTGGAGGAGGTGATTTTGTTTGCGCTGACCCCCAGTCCAAAACCTTTATTGTAAGCCGTGAATGAGATGCCAGATGCGCGACTACCATCACGTTGTTCGTGATGTACGGCAAGATAGCCACCTGTGGTGGCGGCCTGGCCGGGTAGCGAGATGGTTAACAGCAGGGTGCAGAGGGCCGCAGGTCTAATAAAGCGTTTAATCATCCGATTTTCACCACTGTTCTGCCAATGCTTTTGCCAGCCAGCATTGTTTCAAACGCCTGGGGCAGCTCGTCAAGTGAGATGACGCTGTGTACGATTTTATCAAGGTGTTGTGGTTTGAGTTCATTGCCCAGCCGCTTCCAGATCTTACGCCGCAAGGTAGCGGGGCAGTTGGCAGAGCTGATACCGAGCAGATTGATGCTGCGTAAGATAAAGGGTAAGACGGACGTTTGTAACTCGGCCCCGGCTACCAGGCCGATTGAGGCGATATTACCGCGCTCTTTGGTAGTACGGGCGAGCCAGGCCAGAATGTCGCCACCAACACTGTCAACAGCACCGCCCCACAGGCCCTGTTCCAGGGCTGCTTTGCCCATGGTGAGCTCGTCACGCAACAGAACCCGGTTGGCACCCAGCTGCTGGAGCAGGGCGGAGTGCTCTTTTTTACCGGTGAGGGCGACTACTTCATAGCCGCGGGTGGCAAATATATCGACGGCCAACATGCCAACACCCCCGCTGGCACCGGTCACAACGATAGGTCCGTAGCTGGGGTTTTGGCGATTTTCTTCCATGCGGTGCAGGGCCAGTGCGGCGGTAAAGGCAGGGGTGCCCATGACCATTGCTTCAAACGGGCTGAGCCCTTTGGGCAGTGCGACCACACACTCACTGTGGACACGTACATATTCGGCATAGCCGCCGTCGTAGACTTCGCTCAACCCGGCACCGGTGACCAACACTTCATCACCCACAAGGAATTCGTCACTGCTGGAGTCAATTACAACCCCTGCCACATCAATGCCGCCCACTAATGGAGAGTGGCGCAGAATTTTGCCTTGGCCTGTTGCGGCCAGTGCATCTTTATAGTTTACGCTTGACCATGAGGCATTGATGACAACATTGCCTGCGCTCAGGTCACTTAACGAGAGTCGTTCTAATCCCGCATGAGTAGTATTGTTATCACTGTGGATACGGTAGGCGCGGAAACTCATCTTCTCTCTCCTGGGGCGACAAGGGTTTGACATACTACGCTGACTTTGGGGGGCGTGGCCAGTGTGCAGACTTAGTCGAGTTCTAATGTCGGGATATTACGAAAAAACTCCAGTGCTTCCGGATTGGCCAGTGCATCAATGTTGCTGAGGGGACGGTTGTGGATGAGATCACGTACCGTCAGTTCAACAATTTTGCCACTACGGGTGCGCGGAATGTCACCGACCTGAATGATCTTGGCGGGTACGTGGCGGGGGGTGGTGTGGTTGCGAAGGGTGGTTTTAATTGTGTTGATCAGCGCATCATTCAGCGTCAGGCCATTTTTTAATATGACAAAGAGGATGATGCGTACATCGTCGTGCCATTGTTGAGCGACGGCGATGCTCTCCTGAATCTCGGGTAGCTGCTCTACCTGACGATAGATCTCAGCGGTACCAATACGGACGCCACCGGGATTTAATACGGTATCGGAGCGGCCATAAATGATCAGGCCATCATGTTCTGTCAATTCAGCATAATCGCCATGGGCCCAGGTGTTGGCAAAACGTTCAAAATAGGCGGCCCGGTAACGGGCACCATCGGCATCACCCCAGAAACCGATGGGCATTGAGGGTGCCGGCGCCTCACATACCAATTCCCCCTGTTGCTGATGAAGGTGTTTCCCCTGTTCATTGTAGATAGCGACTTTCATGCCTAAACCACGGCACTGCAACTCGCCTTTATATACGGGCAAGAGTGGGTTGCCCAGGGCAAAGCAGGAGATGATATCTGTTCCGCCTGAGATTGAGGCCAGCAGTAGCTCTTGTTTGATGTCGCGATAGACAAAATCAAAAGATTCGGGCAACAGTGGTGAGCCAGTACTCAGAAGCGTTTTCAGTGATGAAAGATTATGAGTTTGATTCGGTTTTGCAGCGCTTTTTTCCAGTGCAGAGAGATATTTGGCACTTGTCCCGAAGATTGTTGCCTGCTCTTGCTCAGCATAATCAAACAAGATTTCATTGTGTGGATGGAACGGAGAGCCATCATAGAGCAGCACAGTGGCCCCTGTTGCCAATGAGCTTACCAGCCAGTTCCACATCATCCAACCGCAGGTGGTGAAATAAAATATACGGTCTTCTGCTTTCAGGTCCGTATGTAATGCCAGCTCTTTTAGATGTTGTAGCAATGTGCCACCTGCACCATGAACAATGCATTTTGGCAATCCTGTCGTTCCTGAAGAGTAGAGTATGTAGAGCGGATGGTCGAACGGTAGCTGTGTAAACTCGATTTCAGTGGCGCTATTGTGGATGAAGTCATGCCAGTGAGTTGCGTGTGGCACCGTTGCGATACTAGGCTGAGACTCTATGTAAGGTATCACCACCACATGCTGTAGCGTTGGTAGCTGTTGTGTAATGTGTGTGGCACGGAGCAGGGAATCGATTTTTTGCCCTTTGAACCAGTAGCCGTCTGCGGTGAAGAGCAGTTTTGGTTCAATCTGGCTGAACCGTTCCACCGCACCATTCACACCAAAGTCTGGTGAACATGAAGACCAGATTGCGCCAATACTGGTTGTGGCCAGCATCGCGATTACCGTCTCCGGCATGTTTGGCATAAACCCCACCACCCGGTCGCCTGTTGTCACCCCTTGGGTGCGCATCGCCGCGGCCAGCTGCGCCACCTGTTGATAAAGTTCACGATAGCTTAGGGCCCGTTTTACCTGATCTTCGCCCCAAAAAATTAATGCCGCTTTATCATCACGGCGTTGTAACAGGTTTTCTGCGAAGTTGAGCTTTGCGCCACCAAACCATCGGGCCTCTGGGATATTTTTACCATGGCTCAACACCTCATCCCATAGTTTTGAGGATCTCACCTGAGTGAATCGCCATACCATCGGCCAGAACTCCTCTGGCTGGTTGATAGACCAGTTATAAAGTTCGCTATAGTTTTGAATGGAGTAGTTGAGGTTGTTATTGACGCGGGCAATAAATCGGCTCAGGTTGGCATCAATAATACGTGTGGGTGATGGGCTCCAGAGGGGCAGATTCATAGTCACTCTCGTTAGTATCAGGCTGGGGTTACTACTATAGATCGTATGTGTGGGGTTACTTCTGAAGTCATTCTGGTATTAATCTTTAGCTCACGTTTTAGCCGTAACTACCGATGATAAGGGTTAAGTAAAACTCTGAAACAGGGGAGCATATCCATATGACTGCATCCATTAGTATTAAAGTTCTTATTGTTGCTGTTTCAGCAGAGGTAGGGAAAAGCGTTGCTCAGGCGGTAACAAAAGCCGGTTTTAGCACCAAAGGTAAATTTGCCACCAGTCTGGATATTTTGGAAGCTGAGCTCCAGAAGCAGCCGTGGGACTTTGTATTGGCCGCGGATACATTGCCAGACTCCATGGGATTGGCACAGATTGTGGCAATAACAAATGAACATCAGGCACATACCCCGGTTGTTGTTGTGAACCAAAACGTTGACGACAATCTTCGCTATGAGGCGCTAACGGCAGGGGCAAAGGATGCCGTATCAAGCCAAAATTTAAAATTATTGGGATTGGTCTTAAAGCCAGGAAAGGTGCAGGAGACATCTTCTTTAGTCGAAGGTATGGAGGATGATTTTTCGACTGACCCCGAAGTCTCATCAACTTCTGATGCTCCCAAAAAGAAGATATCTGCGGTTGCCGTGGCTGCTCCAGAGCCTCTTTCTGAAGAGGAATCCCTGTGGAGCATAAAAATTAACAAAGCACTTGAAGCAGGTCGATTCATTTGCGCCTATCAACCAATTGTCAATTTGAATGCCGAGCCATCTGCAAATTATGAGCTCTTGTTAAGGATGCTGGACGATGAGGGCAATGAGATACCGCCAGGGGCTTTTCTTGGTGTGGCTGAAAAAACAGGGCGAATGAGTGATATCGACCGCTGGGTCATTTTACATGCGATTAAAACCATTAAAATAAAACTGAAAGAAGATCCAACCACGCGATTTTTTATAAAACTTTCAACCCAGACATTGCAGGACAGTAAATTGATCCGTTGGTTAAGTGAGCAACTTCATGATGCAAAGCTTCCAGCCCACCGTTTTGTATTCGAAATCACTGCTGATGCGGCATGTAAGAATGAGCAGCGAATCACCACTTTGGTGAGCGCAATTAAGATGAATAACTGCATGATCTGTATCGACCGTGTGAACGATACAGAAAGCCATAAAAGATTGGCTGCTGACCTTGGTGTTAACTATCTTAAGCTTGCCGGGCAGTTGATTCATGAACTTTCAGTGAATAGAGATAATCAATATGCGGTAGATAGTATTTCCCGCTATGCAAAAGAGAATAAAATCCAAACGATTGCCCAGTTTGTTCAGGATGCTTCATCGCTGGCATTCCTGTGGCAAAAAGGGATTAACTATATTCAAGGGTATTATCTGCAGCGCCCGGATTCAGAGCTGAACTATAAATTTGCGATTGAAGAGGCCGAGTGTGAGGCCCCACCACCCTGATTAGGGTGGGTGATGGCTCGGGATGTGACTGGCTGAATATATTATTTGTGGTGGGCCTGTAACGTCGTGTGTGGACGACAAACCATCTGATACTGTCCTTCTGAAAAAACCAAGACAGACAGGATCGCGTCGAGTCTGTCTGATTCAGTATTTAATCACTGTTGATATTATTCAAAATCATCCAGGTATTTTCTGACAGCCATAAATAACAGGCAGTTATGATCAGCCGTTTTTGCATCAAACTCAATACCCATCTTAAAGGCATCTGTCGCAGGGACATCATGAAGGGGATCTCTGTTCTCAATGCACCAGGCGACTCGGCCATTGATAGCCAGCTTCAGATCGGCGGCATTAAAGTTCAGGCGAATGTTGGTGTTGGCCTCAACCTTGTGAGCGAAGGCAATACCAACGCCAGAGATGGAGACATCTTTAACATCAAGTATGGGGTATGTTTTACCATCGATAGTGATTTGAAACTCGCCGAGTATCTCGCCGGCAACCCGCTTTCTTTCATGCTGGCGTCTTTCATGTGTACTCATCTTCTGTACATCCTTATTTTTAGTATGGAGTGTGTAAATGTTATCGGTTTTAACAGTACTCCCTGTAGAGCTTTTAACCTAAATAATGGTTTATATTTTGTGTGGTAAATTAGTTGCAATAAAATTGAATATGTTGCAGGTAGATATAGGGTTAATGCAGTGTGGCCCCATCGCTATTTTGGTTGCATCCGTAATGCCCCGTCTAATCTGATTACCTCGCCATTCAGCATGGGGTTTTCATAAATGTGCTGTACCAGTTGCGCAAATTCATGGGGTTGTCCAAGTCGGTGGGGGTAGGGGGTATTGGCGGCGAGGGCTTCGCGGGCCTCAATGGGCAAGGTATTGAACATTGGCGTTTCGAAAATGCCAGGTGCAATCGTCATGACACGTACACCGATACGGGAAAATTCGCGGGCCAGTGGCAGCGCCATGCTCACCACGCCGCCTTTGGATGCGGCGTAGGCGGCTTGGCCAATTTGCCCTTCCAGGGCGGCGATGGAGGCGGTGTTGATGATGACACCACGTTCTCCATCCGACCCTTGGGGGGTGTTGTTCTGCATGATATTGGCAACAGCACGGCAAATGGCAAAGGTGCCGATAAGGTTGATGCGGATGGTGTGTTCAAACTCTGCGGTACTCATCAGACCATCGCGGGCCAGTACGCGACGGCTGGGGGCGATGCCAGCGCAATTGACGGCTAGTGTGATCTCACCAAGTGTTGAGGCGGCAGCGGCGACAGCACTGTCTACTTGAGACTCTGATGAGACGTCGGCTTCGAAGAAATGCGCACGTGGGCCGAGTGCGGCGACGGTGGCGCGATTTTGCTCGGGTTTGATGTCGAGTATAGCTACTTCGCTACCGGCGTCGAGCAGGCGTTTTGCCACGGCGAGGCCAAGGCCGGAGGCACCGCCGGTGATGATGGCTCTGCATTGGTTGAAGATCATTTGATGGGTTCCTGTTTTTAATACCCCTCATTGTAGGAAGGGGTCTTGTGGTCACATTGGAGGGCGGGGCAAAACTCTTCCTACCCTGCTTTGATTCTCCCGGCCAAGTTTTTCGCAGATGAACCTTCCTGCATCCACCAATAGATTAAGATCAACGCCAGTCTCGATGTCCATTCCTTTTAACATATAGAGCAGATCTTCAGTTGCCACATTACCGGTGGCACCATTGGCATAGGGGCAGCCACCCAAGCCTGCGACTGAGGCATCAACAACGCCAACACCCTCTTGCAGACAGACGAAGATATTGGCTAACGCCTGTCCACGGGTGTCGTGAAAGTGCACGGCAAGGTGTTTTATGGATACGTGTTCGGCGACTGTCAGTACCATCTCGCGGGCCTTGCGTGGCGTGCCGACACCAATGGTGTCACCTAACGATATTTCGTAACAGCCCATGGTGTGAAGTTGTTTGGCGAGCCTGGCGACCCTTTCCAGCTTTACATCACCATCATAAGGGCAGCCGAGCGCGCAGGAGATGTAGGCACGGATTCGGATGTTCTGTTGTCTTGCCAGTTCAATCACCGGTTCGAAGCGTTGTAGTGACTCAGTAATGGAGCAGTTGATGTTCTTCTGGTTGAAACTCTCGGAGGCGGAGGTGAAGAGGGCTATCTCTTTAACACCTACAGTCAGTGCCCGTTCCATGCCTTTGATGTTGGGGATCAGTACGGGGTAGGAGACGCCGGGCAGTTTGTTGATGTTGGTATAGACAACTTCAGCATCGGCCAGCTGCGGAATGCGTGCTGGATTGACCATGCTGGTCGCTTCGATGACTGAGAGACCGGTGGCGGAGAGGCGGTTAATGAATTCAACTTTGGTGGCACTGTCAATTTTGTTAGGTTCGTTTTGCAGACCATCGCGTGGACCAACTTCGACGATTTTAACGTGTTTGGGAAGGTTCATCAGATGCCACCGTTGTCATTCCGGTGAATGCCGGAACCTAGGCAGCCGCTGTTGTATGAGGTTGTCACGCCCCTTTTATCGTGTGGCTGTGAAACATTTTGGGCAATGGTGGTACCCATCGTCATGGCTTTATCCAGTGTGGGTCACGTTTCTCCAAAAATGCGGTTAACCCCTCTTGCCCCTCTGGTGATGCCCGCAATGCTGCAATCAACGCCACCAGTTCGTTATCAATCTCATCACTACTCAGCCGTGGCATCAGCCGTTTGCATGCCTTGACCGCTTCAGGGCCTGCCTTTAAGAGTTGGCGAATGGTTTTATCGACGGTCTCGTCGAGTTGTTCGTCAGCCACGACCTGATGTACCAATTGCAGGTTTAGTGCTTCATTACTGCTGAACTGTGCAGCGGTTAAAAAAAGTCGCCGTGTATGGCGTGGGCCGATGCTCATTAATATATAAGGTGATATTACTGCGGGTACTAATCCAAGCCGTACTTCGGTAAAGGCAAACTGTGCGTTGTGGGTGGTGATGGCGATGTCACAACAGGCGATCAGACCCAGACCACCACCGTATGACGAGCCGTTAATACGGGCGATGGTTGGTCTCTGCACGTCAGACAAGGTACGCATCAGCATGGCGAGTTGCGCCGCATCTCTGCGGTTGGTCTCTTCATCATGATCAACGGACGCACGCATCCATTCGAGATCGGCACCACTGGAGAATGATGCACCTGCACCGGTGATCACAATCACACGTACTGTTGCATCGCTGTTGCACTCATCAAGTGCGGTAATCAGTTCGCCGATTAACGCACCATTCAACGCATTATGACGCTCGGGGCGGTTTAGAGTGAGGGTGCGTACACCACGTTTATCAGTGGTTACCAGCAGGTTGCTCATCATATTACATCCTGAATATGCCGTAGTTGGTCTTGTTGATCGGGGCATTGAGCGCGGCGGCAATGCCAAGACCAATCAGGTTGCGTGTGTTAATCGGATCAATGATGCCATCATCCCACAGCCGTGCCGTGGCGTAGTAAGGGTGGCTCTGATGGTCGAACTGTTCGCGGATGGTGTTGGCGTAGGATTCGGCCTCTTTTCCTTCCCATTTTTTGCCCGCCCTGGTCAAGCTCTCTTGCTTGACAGTGGTGAGCAGATTGGCGGCGGTCTCGCCACCCATCACGGAGATCCGGGCGTTGGGCCAGATCCACAACTGCCGTGGACCGTAGGCGCGGCCACACATGGCGTAATTACCCGCACCAAAGGAACCACCGATGATGACAGTGAATTTTGGCACCTCGGCGCAGGCGACGGCGGTGACCATCTTTGCTCCATGTTTGGCGATCCCTTCATGTTCAAATTTTTTGCCGACCATAAAACCGGAGATGTTCTGTAAGAACAGTAATGGAATGCCGCGCTGATTGCAGAGCTGAATGAAGTGTGTGCCCTTTAATGCGGAATCGGAGAAGAGCACGCCGTTATTGGCAATGATACCGACGGGGTAGCCGTGCAGGTGGGCAAAGCCGCAGACCAGCGTGACACCAAACTGTTTTTTGAATTCGTGAAATTCGGAGCCATCCACCAGTCGTGCAATCACTTCGCGCACGTCGTACTGTTTACGCATGTCGTGGTGGACAATGCCGTACAGCTCTTCTGCGGGATACAATGGTGCAACGGTGGCCTGTTGTGTGATCACCCCGGCCTTCTGGTAATTGAGATTGGCGACAATGTCGCGGGTAATCTGTAAGGCGTGTTTGTCATCATCGGCAAGATGGTCGGTAACACCGGAGATCTTGCTGTGCACATCGCCACCGCCGAGTGTTTCGGCATCGACGATCTCCCCGGTAGCGGCCTTTACCAGGGGCGGACCACCGAGAAAAATAGTGCCCTGTTCACGGACGATGATCGCCTCGTCGGCCATCGCCGGTACATACGCGCCCCCAGCAGTGCATGAACCCATCACCACCGCAATTTGTGGAATGCCCTGTGCCGACATGCGCGCCTGATTGTAGAAGACGCGGCCAAAGTGGTCGCGGTCGGGAAAGACCTCATCCTGCATTGGCAGGAAGGCACCGCCGGAGTCAACTAGGTAGATACAGGGCAGACGATTCTGTTCGGCAATCTCTTGCGCACGCAGATGTTTTTTTGCCGTCATTGGATAGTAGGTGCCGCCCTTGATGGTGGCGTCGTTGGCAATGATGATCACCTTCTGCCCATGCACAGTGCCGATGCCGGTGATGATGCCCGCGCTGGGTACTTCGTTGTTGTACATGCCAAAGGCGGCGAGGGTGGAAAACTCCATGAAGAGTGTTTTTGGATCACACAATAGCCTGATGCGGTCGCGTACCAGCAACTTGCCACGTTGCAGATGTTTGTCACGCGCCACGTTGCGGTGGCCGGTGGTGACGTTTTCTATATTCTCACGCAGATCATCGATGAAGAGCTGCATGTGGGCAGCGTTTTCCATGAACTCATCGGAGGCTGTTTTTATTTTTGATTTGATGATGGCCATGTCGCACCTGCCTATTTTGGAAACTGCCAATTCAATTTATCGCACGGAGAGCATCTTCTATTTCCAAGGAAAATAATCTGATAGTTACGCCAACCGTTCGATAGCGATAGCGGTTGCTTCACCCCCGCCAATACACAATGCCGCAATGCCACGTTGTAGATTACGTGCCTGCAACGCATGCAAGAGTGTGACGATGATACGTGCACCGGTTGCGCCGATGGGGTGGCCCAGGGCACAGGCACCGCCATTGACGTTGACCTTGTTGTGATCCAGCCTCAGTTCACGCATTGCTGCCAGGGTGACAACGGCAAAGGCTTCATTGATTTCGTAGAGATCGACATCACGATCCGACCAGCCACTCCTGGCGTAAAGCTTTTTGATGGCGTGGATCGGGGCATCGGTGAACAGCTCTGGTGACATGGCCTGGTGGGTATGGGCGACGATGCGGGCCAAGGGTTGTAGCCCGCGTATTCTGGCATCGTTGGCACGCATTAACAGCAGGGCGGCAGCACCGTCTGAGAGGGAGGATGCGTTGGCGGCGGTGACAGTGCCCCCCTCAGCTTTAAATGCGGGTTTGAGTCTGGGGATCTTGCTGGTGTCGCATTTGAGTGGTGTTTCGTCTTGATCAACATGCTCTTCGCCTTTGCGTCCTGTCACTGTGACGGCGGCAATTTCATCGTTAAACGCATTGCCACTGCTGGCACTTAGGGCACGTCTTACCGATTCAGCCGCGTAGTTATCCTGGTCGTTGCGACTGAAACCAAAACGGCTGGCGCACTCTTCGGCAAACATACCCATCGCCTGGCCATCATAGGCATTTTGTAAGCCATCAAAGAGCATGTGATCGAGTAGCTGACCATGGCCAAAACGTAGCCCCTGACGCATCTTGGGGATCAGGTATGGGGCATTGCTCATCGACTCCATGCCACCGGCGATGACAATGTTGGCCGATCCAGCGGCGATGCTGTCATGCCCCTGCATAACCGCCTTCATGCCTGAACCACAGACCTTGTTGATGGTGGTGCAGCCAGTGGCAATGGAGAGTCCGGCCTTGAGTGCCGCTTGTCGTGCGGGGGCCTGTCCCAGTCCGGCAGGAAGCACACACCCCATCAGGACTTCGTCGATGGCCTCTACCTTGAGGCCGGTGCCTTTCAGCAGTGCACGAATGGCAGCTGCCCCCAGTGTTGGCGCGTCAGTTCCGGCAAACTGCCCCATCAGCGCGCCAATCGGTGTGCGCCGGGCGGCAACTATTACGATCTCATCGGTGGCCATCGGTTACCTCGTGAGTGGATTATCACTATATGGAAACAGCGGCTGATCGGGCAAATCCTATATGGTGTATAGATGGGTCAATATGGCAGCGCCTTTTTCCGGTGTACACTCCTGCCCCAGTTAAATGGGCCGGTTAAAGATTAATCGCTAGGTTGTGGGGGATAATGCCCCTCTAACAATGTGATGCGGACACTGCTGGAGGAGGGAAAAATGTACATAGGTGGTTGTCTCTGTGGAGGTATTCGGTTTGAACTGCACGGCGGTATCAACAACATCGTCTGTTGCCACTGCTCCCAATGTCGTAAGGCGCAGGGGTCGGCCTTTGCCACTAACGGCGTGGTTCAAGAGGCTGAGTTCCGGTTGTTGGCGGGGGAGTCGTTATTGACGGGGTATGAGTCATCGCCGGGGCAGAGTAAATATTTCTGTCGCCAATGTGGTTCACCTCTCTTCAGTCGTCACATTCATCGTCCCGGTGAGCTGCGGATTCGGCTGGGTGTGATTGACTCTGATATTGATGAGCGACCAGCGGCCCATATCTTTGTGGGTTCCAAGGCGTGTTGGGAAATGGTCACGGGTGACCTGCCACAGTTTGACGGGTATGAACCTTCTCGTATGGGCACAGGGAGGGATGGGGATGGCGCTTAAAATCCCACCACTGTTTCTGACGCTGCTTTTTATGCTGCTGGCCTGGCTGCTGGCGCAGTTGCTGCCGGATGTTGTTTTGGTCGTGCCGTTGCCGTTTTCTCTATTGGTGGCAATGGCTGGGGTCGTGGTATGTGGTGCCGGGGTGGTCAAGTTTCGCCGTTTGGGTACAACCATGAATCCAATCGATCCCACTGGCTCTTCACTGCTGGTCACAACGGGTATCTATAGAATTAGTCGTAACCCGATGTATCTCGGCTTTCTCTTTTTATTAATGGCTTGGTCGCTCTATCTTGGGTTGCTGACGGCGCTGTTGGTGTCCCCCGCCTTTGTATTGTACATGGACCGCTTTCAGATCAGCATCGAGGAGCAGGCCCTGGCCAGCCGTTACGGTGACGCCTATCAGGATTATATGTGCAGGGTACGCCGCTGGTTGTGAGGTCAGTTAACCGTTATCTCTCGCCCCATGTTGCCGATATCCCTTAACAGTGACATGTTTGGGTTGCAGGTGTAAGGTTTTGAAGTCTCATACCACTAATGTGTACCGTGACCATTATTTGTATGGAGTTGTTATGAAAAAGCAGTTGTTACAGGCATGTGTAGTGGTAGTTTTGTTATTGGCAGCGTTGCCACTACGTGCTGAACAGACCGAGACGGCAATTTTTGCCGCTGGTTGTTTCTGGTGTACTGAGAGTGATTTTGACAAAGTGGCTGGGGTTATCAGTACCGTCTCCGGTTACATTGGTGGTCATAAAAAGAACCCCACCTATCGCCAGGTCTCGGCGGGCGGAACGGGCCACACCGAGGCGGTACGGGTTGTGTATGATCCCGCTAAAGTCAGCTATACACAGCTGTTGGACCATTTCTGGCGTAATGTGGATCCAACAACAGCCAATGCCCAGTTTTGTGATGTGGGCAGCCAGTATCGCTCCGGAATCTTCTATATGAACGATGAACAGAAACGTCTGGCTCTTGCCTCAAAAGCGGCCCTGGAAAAAAACAAGCCGTTTAAAGAGTCGATAGTGACAGAGGTTACCGCTGCCACCACCTTCTATCCTGCTGAGGAGTACCATCAGGACTACCATACCCGTAATACCGTACGTTATAACTACTACCGCTGGAGTTGCGGTCGTGATCAGCGCCTGGAAGCGTTGTGGAGCAAAAAATAACCTTTGGGTTACGCAATAAAGTCCGTTTTGGCCGCCATCACAAAATCATTGGTATGTAATCCTTTGATTTTGTGACTCCACCATCTGACCGTCACCTTGCCCCATTCTGTAGTGATGGCGGGGTGGTGGTTATGTTGCTCTGCAAGTTCTCCCACCTTGTTGGTAAAGGCCAGCGCCTGTTTGAAATTGGCAAATGTAAAAACAGCCTGTAGCTGTTTAATACCGTCGATCTCGATTATGTCCCACCCCGGTAACTGAGGCATAAATTCAGCAACCTCTTGTTCACTGACCTGGGGTGAACCGACTTGGCACGCCTCGCAGCGCATTTGTGGTAGATCAATCATCTCTGTCTCCTAACCTGTATAAAGGTGAATTGTTATGGGCCAATATTTGAGATACGGTAAACTCACACAAGCGTAGATTAACAGACAGGTCGTCCCCGTGCAGTGCCCCAAGTGTAAATATGTACGTCAACAGGGTGATAGTGCCCCGCGGTGGCAGTGTCCTGGGTGTGGCATCGCCTATGAAAAATTATCGGGGATATCTCCAGTGCGTGTATCTGTTAACGCCGGGCACACCGCTGACGTTGATTCGTTACGCAGTAAAAAGGGGGGATCTGCTATCAGCTTCAAAAAAATACGGATTGCCATCCTTCTGGTAATTCTTGTAATGGTGGGGCTTGATAGCTGGCTGACACTGGTACGCTCCACCTCGTGGGAGCGCCCATTATGGGTGGTGGTCTACCCCATTAATGGCGATGGCAGTGTTGTTGCTGATGAGTATATACAGACACTGACAACAGCCGATTTTAATGATGTGGAACAGTTTATGGTTGATGAAGTGCAGCGTTATAAACTGTCGGTAAAAGATCCCGTTGATGTGCGTATTGGACCCGTTATAAAAGAGTTGCCACCCTTGCCGCCCGAAGCGGGGGAGCTTTGGAAAACGGTGCTATGGAGTTTACGACTGCGTTATTGGTCCATGGTTAAGGATGAATATGATGGCCCTCAGCCCAGTATTCGGATATTTGTTCTTTACCATAATCCAGAAGATACCCCGCGACTGCAACACTCCACCGGACTGCAAAAGGGGATGGTGAGTGTGGTGCATGCCTATGCTGCAGAGAAGATGGAGGCGCGTAACAGCGTGGTGATCGCCCATGAGATGTTACATACCCTGGGGGCCAGTGATAAGTATGATCTGAGCAGTGGCATGCCAATCTACCCCGATGGTTATGGTGATGCGGAGCAGGAGCCATTGTTGCCACAAAAACAGGCAGAAATCATGGGCGGCAAAATTGTTATCACGGCAACCGAGGCGGTGATGCCAAAAAATCTGAAACAGGCGCTGATTGGCACAGCCACAGCGCGGGAGATTGGCTGGCTGGCACTGAAGCCCGGTAAGTAGTTGCGACGTATTAGGTGTTGAACTTCGAGTCTTGCGCCTCTGGCTGGTCGCTGCGATAGACCAGAAATGCGACCACGGTTGCTGCGGCGGTTTTTTTACCATCGACGTACAAACCACACTCCAGCGTATATTTTTTGTTGTTTTTGATCTCCGTCACATGGGCACGTAGTTCCAGTGGCCGATCAATCGGGGTGGGTTGCAGATATTTAACATTGAGTGAGCCGGTGGCGAAACGCAGGTGCGGTTCTGACGTGAGCGAGCGGTTCTCGTTGCGGATTGCCGTGGCCATGGCGGTGGCCATGCAGTGGCAGTCAATGAGTGTGGCGATGATGCCGCCGCAGGTGACATTCTGCCACCCCTGATGAATCTCCCCAGCCTGCCAGTGGCAGATCGCCTCTTCTCCATCGTCGTCCCAGTAGCTGTGAATGTGTAGCCCCGCCGGGTTGGCGCTACCACAGCCAAAACAGACATCACCGGGCATGGCGTGCTGAAAGTAGTCGCGTTTGATTGTCATGTTTTCACCCACAGTGTCATGAATTGATCAACAGGCATGGCGGCCAGTTGTGCTGGATCTCGCATCAGCTGGAGTAAGGACTCTGCCCTCGATGAGGGGAAGTTGCTGTTAATATTATTTTCAAATTTTTCGATCAGCAGTGGTTTGGCCTGGTCGCGACGACGGCGGTGACCGATGGGGTATTCAACTGCGGCCTGTTCCACGCTGCCATCCTTGAAGTGGATGGCGATGTTGTTGGCGATAGAGCGTTTTTGTGGATCGAGGTAGTCGTGGCTGTAGTGGCTGTTTTCGCTTACCACCATCTTGCTGCGTAGATGGTCGATGCGCGGATCCTCTGCCACTTCATCGCTGTAGTGATGGCTCTCAAGATCACCAAAGAGCAGGCCGATGGCGACGGCGTATTGCAGCGAGTGGTCGCGGTCGGCGTGGTTGTGCAGCGGGCCGGTTTTATTAATGATGCGCATCGCTGCCTCTTGTGTGGCTAGTTTGATGTGATCAATCTCGGCAAAACGTGACTTGATTCTGTTGTGCAGCTGAATGGCACACTCTACGGCGGTTTGGGCGTGGAACTCCACCGGGTAACTTACTTTGAAGAGGATCTGCTCCATCACATAACAATCTAAGGGTTGCGCCAGTGCTAGCGGTTGTCCCTTAAACACCACATCCTGAAACCCCCACTGTGGTGCAGTGAGGGCGCTGGGGTAACCCATTTCACCCTTGAGGGCGAGCAGGGCGTGACGTACGGCGCGGGCTGTGGCATCGCCTGCCGCCCACGACTTGCGCCAGCCGGTATTGGGGGCGTGGCGATAGGTACGCAGTGTGCCGCCATCGAGCCAGGCGTTGGCGAGGGCGTTGATGATGGTCTGCTGGTCGCCGCCAAGCAGTGCGGTGGCGACAGCGGTAGAGGCGACCTTGACCAGGATTACATGGTCGATACCAACACGGTTGAAGCTGTGGTTGAGTGCCAGCACCCCCTGAATCTCATAGGCCTTGATCATGGCGTTGAGTACGTCGTTCATGGTGAGTGGTGTTGTGCCCTGGCGGCTGATGTAATCGGCACAGGCGAGAATGGCACCGAGGTTGTCGGAGGGGTGGCCCCACTCGGCGGCGAGCCAGGTGTCGTTGTAATCGAGCCAGCGCACCATGCTGCCGATGTTGTGGGCCGCCTGTGCCGGGTCGAGTTCATAGGTGGTGCCGGGCACACGTACGCCGTTGGTCAATACAGCGCCGGGAACGATGGGACCAAGATGGCGCTGACACTCCGGTTCATGTAGTGCCAGCATGGCACAGCCAAGCGCATCCATCAGGCAGTAGCGGGCGGTATCGAGTGCTTCGGCGCTGGCGCTGTTGTAGTGCTGGGCGTAGTGGGCAATCTCTACTAATAGTGTGTCGAATGGTGGGCGGGTATTGTGGTTAATATTGCTCATCACTGGATGCCTTCATTATTTGGAAATGGCCTGGGTGCGGGACCGGTATATTCAGCCGTGGGCCGGATCAGTCGGTTGTCGCGGCGCTGTTCGATGATGTGTGCCGCCCAGCCGCTGGTGCGGGCGATAACAAAGATCGGCGTGAAGAGTGACGTAGGTATGCCGCAGTAGTGGTAGGCAGAGGCGCTGTAAAAATCAAGATTGGGATACATATTCTTTTCACGCATCACCACCTGTTCGATCCGTTCAGAGATCTCGAAGAGTGTTGAACCGTTGTGATGGTCCGCCAGTTTTTTTGACCAAGCTTTGATAATGGAGGAGCGCGGGTCGCCCTGTTTGTAGACGCGGTGGCCAAAGCCCATCACCAGTTGATGCTCCTCCAGCATTTTCATTATGCCGTGTTCCGCCCCATCCGCATCTTTAAAACGGTTAAGCAGCTCCATCGCCGCTTCGTTGGCACCACCGTGTAATGGACCGCGTAGTGTGCCAATGGCGCTACAGATGGCTGAATAGAAATCGGAGCGTGTTGAGGTGGTGACACGTGCGGTAAAGGTGGAGGCGTTGAACTCATGTTCAGCGTAGAGGATCAGCGAGACATCAATAGCGCGCTGCTCTTCACCATGGGGTTGTCTGTTGTGCAGTAAATGGAGAAAGTGACCGGCAATACTCTCTTCATCATTAGTGACATGAATCCGTTTGCCACTTCGGTGAAAGTGGTACCAGTAGAGCAGCATCGAGCCAAAACAGGCGAGCAAACGGTCGGCAATCTCTTCGGCAGGATTATCTTTTGTCTCCGGTTCCAGCGTACCGAGCATGGAGCAGCCAGTGCGCAGCAGATCCATGGGGTGGGCGGCGGATGGAATGTGTTCGAGCATGAGTTTGAGTGCGCCGGGGATCTCACGCAGTGATTGCAGCTTCTGTCTGTAGTGTCCCAGTTCGATCTCATTGGGCAGTGCGCCGTGGATCAGCAGATAGGCCACCGCTTCAAAGCTGGCATGTTCAGCCAGATCGTTGATGGAGTAACCACGATAGAAGAGGC
The DNA here is from genome assembly GCA_021731365.1 of Gammaproteobacteria bacterium. Lineage (GTDB taxonomy): Bacteria > Pseudomonadota > Gammaproteobacteria > Tenderiales > Tenderiaceae > JAKFXL01. The sequence continues at coordinate 54,596 of JAKFXL010000037.1, forward strand.
CGCTGCCCGTTGCCTCCACTGTTGAGATGGCGGTGCGACCGGCGACGATGCCCGCCAGACCTTTATGCTCATTTTTCATGATCCAGCTCCTTATCCAGTTGCTGTTCATAACGGTAGTAGTCGAGGTGGTGGTATAGCTCTTCACGTGTCTGCATCTTGTCGAGCAGCGTTGTTTGCGTGCCAGTGGTACGCAGGGTGGTGTAGGCCTCAAGCGCGGCGGCGCTCATGGCGCGGAAGGCGGTGAGTGGATAGAGGGCAATATCGACACTGGCGCTCTGCAACTCAGCGACAGTGAACAGCGGTGTCTTGCCAAACTCGGTGATGTTGGCGAGGATCGGTACATTAATGGTGTTACGAATCTGTTGGTACTGTACCAGTGCGGTCAGCGCCTCCGGGAAGATCATATCAGCGCCAGCATCAACGTAGTGTTGGATACGTTGCAGTGCCGACGCCATGCCCTCCACAGCGAGGGCATCACTGCGTGCCATGATGACAAAGTTTGGATCGCTACGGGCCGAGACGGCGGTGTGAATGCGGTCACACATCTCATCGCTGCTCACCAGTTTTTTATTGGGGCGGTGGCCGCAGCGTTTCTGTGTCACTTGATCTTCGATGTGCATTCCTGCGGCACCGGCAGCGATGAAACGTTCACTGGTGGTGGCGATATCATCAAAGCCAGTGTCGGCATCCACCAGCAGTGGTAGGTGTGTGGCATGGGTGATACGGTGAATATCCTCGACCACATTATCGAGCGTGGTAAAACCAAGATCGGGTAGACCGTAAGAGGCGTTGGCAATCCCGGCGCCAGAGAGATAGAGCGCGTTAAAACCGGCGTGTTCAGCGAGCAGGGCGCAGTAGGCGTTGATGGCACCGGCCATCTGCAAGGGGCGCTCTATAAGGAGTGCATCACGAAGACGTTTTCCTGCTGAGTGGGTATTCATATCAGGGCCTTCTCTTTTATCTCCTCTCCATTGAGGAGTCGGGGTTAAGCTGCTTAATCCGCCTTTTTCAAATCTTTTATAACAGCCATCAGAAACCGCGCCGCCTCACCGCCCGTTACTGCACGATGGTCAACCGTCAGTGACAGCGGCATGATGCGGTGAATTACGATTTCGCCATTGCAGGGGACCACCTCATCACGCATCCGCCCTGCGCCGAGTATCGCTACAGTGGGGGGTACTACAATCGGATCGGCGTAACGGCCACCGAGGGCACCGAAGTTGGAGAGGGTGATGGTATAGCCGCGCATCTCTTCCGGTGGAATGGTGCGTGCCTTGACGTGCTCCTTGATCTTGTTGAGGGCATCACGCAGATCGGCATTGGTCCGTTTGGCGACATCGCGTAGTACCGGGACAAAGAGCCCCTCTTCGGTATCCACGGCAACACCGATATCGACATGTTTGAGCAGGCGTCGCCCCATCTCTTTGCTGTCGAACCAGGCGTTGAGTGATGGCTCGACCTTGCAGGCGATGACCATGGCACGGATTAATCGCAGTGTGGCGTCGGTTCCTGGTACCCAGTCGTTGATATCGGCGTCGTCAACGATGGTGACATCGGCCACCTCGGCATGGGCCTGAGCCATGATGTGGGCCATGGCGCGACGTACACCACGCATCGGTTCGAGTGGCCCGGCTTGTGAGAGTGTTTTGGCGGCGCGTTCAACATCGGCGGAGATGATGATGCCATCTGCCCCCGTGGGGGTGACAACGGCAAGGTCAACATTCATGCGGTGGGCAAGGGCGCGTACGGCGGGGGTGGCCTTGATACCACCACCAGCGCTGTTGGCCTTCCCGACCACAGCGGCCGCCTCTTTTACGACTCCTTTATTGATCTCCATCTGACCGACGACGGTGCCAGTATCTTTTTTCTCTTCAGGTGTGGTGACAGATTCAAACTCCACCAGCGGTGCGCCGACCTTGGGGATATCGCCCGCCTTCACAAAGAGTTTTTTAACACGTCCCTTTTCAGGGCTGGGCACATCAACAATCGCCTTGGCGGTTTCGACCGAGAGGATCGGTTGATCAAGGGCGACCTCGTCGCCCTCTTTGATCAGCCATTCAACAATCTCCGCCTCTTGCAGCCCTTCGCCCAGATCGGGGAGTTTAAAAATAGTCATGATACCTCCTGTGTCTTTTTGACCGCTGCCATGATTCGTGCGGTGCTGGGGATGTACTGTTTCTCGAGCCGAAAGAGCGGCATGATGGTGTCGTAGCCGGTGACACGTTGTACTGGTGCAAAGAGTGACATCAGGCCCCGTTCAGCGAGTTGCGCGGCGATCTCTGAGCCGATGGCACAGGTACGCGCCGCTTCGTGCACGATGACGCAGCGGCCAGTCTTGGCGACGGAGGTGAGGATGGTCTCCATGTCGAGTGGTTTGAGGGTGGCGACGTCGATCACTTCAGCGCTGATCCCCTCGCTGGCCAGTTGATCTGCCGCCTGCATGGTTTCGTGAATCATCGCGCCCCAGGTGACGAGGGTGACATCTTTGCCATCACGCAGCTGGAAGCAGACATCGAGTGGTAGCGCTTCGCCGTTGTCGATCACCTCCTCTTTCATCAGACGATAGAGGCGCGACGGTTCGAGAAAAATAACCGGGTCAGGATCGCGGATTGCCGCCAGCAGCAGGCCGTACGCACGTTGTGGTGATGAGGGGATGACAACCCGTAGACCGGGCATGTGGGCAAACATCGACTCGGTACTTTCGCAGTGGTGTTCTGGGGCGTGAATGCCACCGCCGTGAGGTGTGCGTAGTACCATTGGGCAGGTGAGGCGGCTACGGGTACGGTTACGCATGCGTGAGGCGTGGTTGATGATCTGGTCGACGGCGGAGTAGATAAAGCCCATGAATTGAATCTCGATGATGGGTCTGATCCCCTGTGTCGCCATGCCGACCGCCATGCCGGCGATGGCGGTTTCGGCCAGTGGCGCATCCAGTACCCGCTCACCACCAAACCGCTTTTGCAATCCGGCGGTGACGCGGAAGACACCGCCATTGGCCCCCACATCTTCACCAAAGACTACAACATTCTGGTCCTCTTCCAGCGCCCGTGCCAACGCCAGGTTGATCGCCTCTACCATGGTGATTTCAGACATGATCTTCTCCTCCCCCTGTGGCACCAAGCTGCATCACCTCGTCACGCTGCTCTTTATAGATGGCGGGCAAGGTTTCGTAGAGGTGGTCAAACATGCTTTCGGGCGGCATGGGTGGTGTATCGAGGTAGAGTTTCACTTCGCTCTCGATCTCGGCGCTGCACTCGGCCTGTAACGCCTGCTCTTTTGCATCGTCCCAGTCAGCGTTGTGGGTGAGGTAATTCTTTAAACGCATGATCGGATCAAACTGGCGCTGCCCCTCCAGCTCAGCGGGTGGGCGATAGCGGCTGGCGTCGTCGGCAGTGGTATGGTCACTCATGCGGTAGGTGAGTGCCTCGATGAGTGTTGGGCCGCCACCGTTGCGGGCGCGTTCGAGTGCCCGCTCCATAATGTAGCGCATGGCGATGACGTCGTTGCCATCCACCTGTTCGCAGGGGACACCTGCCGCGATGCCCTTTTGTGCCAGGGTAGCGGCGAAACTCTGTTCGTGACGTGGCAGCGAAATGGCCCACTGATTGTTGACGATCACAATCACCACTGGCAGTTGCCAGGCACCGGCGATGTTGAGTGATTCATAGAAGTCCCCTTTTGACGATGCGCCATCACCGAGCACACCGACGCTGACACGTGGCTCCTTGCGCAGCTTCATGGCAAACGCTGCACCAACGGCGTGGGGAATCTGACTGGCGATGGGTACGGAGATGGGGAAGTCCTGGCGCTGTTGCGCGTAGTTCATGCCACGTTCGTCACCACCCCAGTAGAGCAGGATCTCGTGCATGGCGACGCCGCGCATGAACTGCGTGCCATATTCCCGGTAGACGGGGGCAAAGACGTCGCATGGTTGCATGGCGCTGCCCATGCCGACGGCGACCCCCTCCTGGCCGTTGGATGAGGCGTAGGTGCCCATCTTGCCGGTGCGTTGCAGGGCAATCGCTTTGTTGTCGAAGAGGCGTGTGAGCACCATGGCGCGATAGAGTTTGATCAGTTCCGCTGGGTCTTTGGCAAATTCGGGAAGTGGACCGAGGGGAGCACCGTGGTGGTCGATGATCTGGGTGTGTTTGATCTCGAAGGCGACGACTCTGGTCTCGCTGCCAAGGGGGGGGCTGTGATCGGGTCTCTCTGATGCGTTCATCTCTTTCAACCTCTCTACTCTCTATCGGTCATCGTCCTTCCGTGGTGTATTTGTGGGTCTAAATATAGTGTGCTGGCAGCACCTTCACCTTATTAGGGGTTAATGGTAATCATCCAGCCCGCGCTGAATGATGCCGTCGTTGAGGGCGTTGTATTCACCCTTGATGGCGCGTAAACCAATGGCTGCATGTTCATGGTCATCGTTGACCAGTAGCCCTTTGAGTGTGGTGCAGATCAGTTTTTTGCTGATGCGAAACTGTTCATCAGCGAGCTGCCAGGCGTACTCCTGATTGAGCTTCTGTGCGTGCAGTGCGGTGGCGATGATGGTGAAGAGCTCTTCGCCAACGATGTCGATACGGTTTTGCCGCCCCTGGTCGTCACGCATCGACTCGCGGCAGATGAGCATGGCGTAGAAGATGTGCCGTGCCAGGGCGCGGCTGGTGTGCTCTATATACTCCAGCTTTATGCGTAGGCGTGGATGGTTAAATCCGGAACCATTGGGGATCGGTTGTCTCTTCCACTGGCGCAGATACCAGGGGATATAAAACCCTAGCAGGCGCGGCAGGGCGCTGAGTTTGATGCCATCATCCATTGCGTCTTTAATCTGTTCGAGATGGGTATTGAGTCCTTCACGGGCAACAAAGGGGCGCAGGATGTCAGTGGCCCCTTCGCCGATGCGATACATGGTCGCGTCGCGCACCAGCTGTTCCAGACCAAAGGCGGGTTCACCGCGCACCCGTTTGGAATCGGCGGTCTCGTAACCCATGCCACCGAAGATCACCTGGGCGTCGTTGAGGAACTGGATGGTTTGTTCGGAGCAGATGATCTTGGTCAGCGCCGCTTCGATGCGCACGTCGTATCTTTTTTGATCAGCCATCTGCCACGCCAATTCACATAACGCCTCCATGGCAAAGAGGCTGGTGGCCATCTTGCCGATACGGATCTGCTGCGTCTGCCGTGATGACAACGGTTTGCCAAAGGTAATGCGGCTGTTGGCGCGGTCGAGTGTGGGTTGCCACGCCTGTTTGGCCATGCCGAGGCAGATGGCGGGCACACTCACGGCACGACCGATGTTGAGTATTGAGAGCGCATATTTGAGGCCGCTGCCGATCTCACCAATGACACAGTCAGCAGGAATTTTTACATCGGTGTAGGTCATGAAACCGTTTTCGATACCGCGACACCCTTCGAATTCGCAGCGTTGGTTGACCACGACCCCGGGAGTCTGCATGTCGAGGATAAGGGCGGTGTGAACCTTTGCCTCGGCCCCTTCGCCATTGGGGACCGCCACCCAGCGGACTTTGTTTCCTATGAGCTCCTTGCGGGCGGGCACACGGGCGATCAGCGTCAGGTAACGGGCGATGGGGCTGTTGGTGCACCACTGTTTATTGCCGTTGATGGTGTAGTGGCTGCCATCGCTGCTCAGCACCGCTTCGGTCTGCACATTGGCGGCATCGGAGCCGGTGGACGGTTCGGTGAGGGCAAAGGCGGAGATGGCGTGGCGGGCGACGATGGGCAGGTATTTATCTTTCTGCTGCTGATTGCCGTAGAGCATGATCGGCATGGCAATGCCGATGGATTGAGGAACGGCGACGGTGAGCGAGAGGATGTTGCTCCAGCTGGCGATCACAGTTAACACACGGCCGTAGTTGGTGTGGGAGAAGCCGAGCCCGCCGTACTCCGTGGGGATCTTCATGCCAAAGGCACCCATCGCCAGCAGGCCGCTTAATACTGATTCGGGGATTTTGCCGCTACGTTCGATCTCGTCGGCATCAACATGGTTGATGAGGAAGGTCTCGATCTCTTGGCAGTAGGCCAGACCAATAGCCCGTTCTTCGGCCGATTCGGGCGGGGGCAGCAGTAGATCGAAGTCGGGTCTGCCAGTGTAGAGGCCGGACATGAAGCTGGCACCTTTGATCTGTTCACGCGCCTCTTCGATGCGTTCAAGCCCTTCAAACAGTTTGCTCATGGCCGCTCCCTTTCTGTTAGTACAGATATTGGGTCTGTTTGGGTTATCGACCTGTTGCGGGAAAAGTCTGAGTGAATCGGGTGTTGCGGAGTGCTTGCCGTAGGTATGGTTTCTGCTAAGTGATGGGTTGGGAGGTATATAAGGGTATATAAGTGTGACGTGATTGACTAATATACATGCTCGGGGAGGGGGCTGTTGGCTACATATGGGGTTTTAAATTTCAGTGTCTACAATTAAAAACAGTAAAAAATATTTGGGGGTAGCGAGGCTGGTTCTACCTTTTATGGCCGTGAGTCTGCATGCAGATGAGATGAGTTCACCACTGTCTGAAGAGGTTTTCTGGGGGGATATGCCGGTCGTCATGTCGGCAACCCGTATGCCACAGTTGGCCGTTGATGCACCAGTGGCGGTGACGGTGATCGACAGACGCATGATTGAGGCATCGGGGGCACGGGAGATCCCGGAGCTGTTTCGGTTAGTGCCGGGGTTTATTGTTGGTTACCATGACGGTCACTCCGCTTCAGTGAGCTATCACATGTCGGATGAGCGTTATGCCCGTCGTATGCAGGTATTGGTTGATGGCCGTTCGGTCTATACCACAGCCATTGGTGATACTCCCTGGTCTACGCTGGATGTGACGCTGGATGATATAGAACGTATTGAAGTTGTACGGGGTCCCAACTCCGCCAGTTACGGGGCCAACTCCTTTCTGGGGGTGATCAATATCATTACCCGTTCAGCACTGCTTGACCGTGGCGTATCGTCAATAAAAGTGAATGCTGGAACGCAGGGTGTGCGCGAGATTTTTGTGCGGCATGGTGGTGGAAGTGGAAAGCTTGATTATCGGGTCAGCGCTGGTTTCAGTGAGGATGATGGTTTTGCCAAACGATATGACGATAAACGCACCAACACCTTTTCGGTGCGGGCCGATTATGCGCTGAGTTCGATAGATGCGTTAACATTTTCCGGCGGGGTTGGGATGGGACCGCGCCAGGTGGAAAATCGGTATGTGCCCGATTTGAGTGTGGATCGTGAAAAACATGAGCTAAACCATAACCAAAGCATTAAATGGGAGCGAACATTAGGCTTGGGAGAGAGTTTGTCGGTTCAGCTTTACCATATCTACAACCATAACGTTGAATCATTTCATACAGGAGCCTTCCGGCTTGCGCCAGGGTTGGTCATTGATCCTGTATCTCCCGCCAATGAGGTTGATTTTGGTCGTCGTACCGATCGTTACGATCTTGCACTGCAACATAATGTCTCCCTGTTTGATAATTTGCGTGTGGCGTGGGGGGGTGGTTTGCGTGATGACAAGGTGTGGGGCGGCAGAAATTTGATGGGGGATGTCACCATCAACAACTATCTTAAATATGGATTTATGAATGTTGAATGGGACGTAAAAAGCCCATGGCTATTTAATGCTGGTTTAATGGTGGAAGATTACAGTACGACTGGCACAGCGGTGTCGCCACGGCTGGGGGCTAATTACAGCTTTTCACCAATGCAGAGTGTGCGCTTGACCGGGTCAAAGGCCGTGCGAACCCCGTCGATGTTTGAGTATGCAACGGATTACGGTATCTATGGCGCAGCTACCAATCTGTATAGCGGTAATACATTGATTGGCCCTGGCCCAGCGCTTGATCTGCTCTTCTGGGGTGGGACACGGCAGACGCGGGTTGAGAAGATCACTTCGTTTGAACTCGGTTACCATCTGGCAACACGGGCAGACAGCGCTTTTTTTGACGCTAAAATCTATCGTGATGACCTTAGTGAGTTGATCTTTAAAGTTGATAACCCCGGCACATTTAGTCTGGGGCACAACTCACTCTACCTTAACTGTTGCCATATTGTGATTAAAGGCGTAGAGCTGGAGACGAAGCTGGTTGTGGCGGAGAGAAATAGTCTCTATCTGGGGTATGCGTACACCCATATGCGTGATGCCGATACAGGTAAAACACTGTTAATGGCCCCAAAACATAGCGCAAGCCTGTTATATATGGTTGATTTTGACAAAGAGTATAGTGCCGGCGTTGGTTACTACTTCACTGATAAAATTCAGGGATGGGAGTCGGCAGATGCTGAGGCGGTGAGGAGTGTTGTGCACCGCCTTGATCTGAAAATAAGCAGGAAATTTGTGATGATGAGTGATGAGATTGAGGTGGCTTTGGTTATCAGAAATGCGTTAGGTAAGTATGAAGAGATGGAAGTCTTGCGACCTAAGGCCAGTTTTGCAGAGTTAAATGAAATTGGCCCTTCAGCATATGTGAGCGTAAAGGTGCAGCTAGACTGAGCAGATGGTTGAAACCGTGGGGGCGGTTGTCAGCGTAGGCGGGTGAATTAGGTGATGTGGTTGATGAGATTAATGTTGTCGACAACATTGGCACTGTTATTCAGTGCCAACGTTGATGCTCGTCTGCTATTAATTGTAAGCCAGGAGAGTCCGGTCTATCAGGAGTTTCAACAGGGCATGTTAGGTACGCTGAACAGCGTAGCAGCGGAAGCGCTGGATTTGCGTACGGCAGATGATGTCGATGGGTTGGACTTTTCTCCGTACAGTGCCATTGTGGTTGCAGGTGTTGACGCTGCCAAAGTGGTGGCTGCACGCAATTTCCTGGATAAACCGGTGTTATACACGATGTTGCCTTTAAGTAGCTATCAGTGGCTGGATGCCCATGGCATGCTGAGTCCACAACACAAACTACTGTATATAGATCAACCGGTCGGTCGTTATTTGCAGCTTGTACGTGCCGCTATGCCGGATATAACCACGATTGCTTATTTATACGGTGAAACGTCGGCGTTTTATATTGATGAGCTCAAAAAAACTGTCGATGCCACTAAATTGCAGATGATTTTTGGGGACATGATGGGGAGTGATAAATTGTCGAGTCTGCTTAAAAGCATCTCTGCCGACAGCGATGTAATGTTGCTTCTACCGGATCCATTTTTTTATAATCGTCGTGTAGTTCAGGAGGTATTACTGGCCAGTTTTCGTTATAAACATCCGTTGGTTGTTTATTCGGAATCATTCTTGAAGGCGGGGGCGATGTTGGCGTTGTTCTCTACACCAGGGCAGATTGGTCGTCAGACCGCGGAGATCGTCAACTGTTTAGGACGGCCATGTTATGGCACTGTTATGCAGCGCTCTGCGCCAAAATATTTTTCTGTAATGGTAAATGATGTAGTTGCACGTCAAATGGGGATGAGCAGCAAAAGTGCCGAAGAGCTACAACAGGAGCTGGAATCCATAGGCACTTCAAGACCGCGGTAGCTGTGAGCGTTGTATAGATTTTTCCTTGTAATTTTTCACTTCTTGACTATTGTTCTAACGGGCGTTGTTGGTTTTTCCCTGGCATTAAAGGCATTTTCCCAATTTTTATACTTTAAACAGGAGTATATATATGGTTGAACAGCGTAGTGCAGGTGATGATGACATGATCATTGTTGTGGGGGCCGCGGTAATTTTGCTGATTGTCGGCTTTTTTGGCAAAATGCTGATGTGACGTGGCTGTTTTGTTTGGTGTGGAATTTTCTCTATAATTTTTTAAGGGTCGCCACGGCGGCCCTTCGTTTTTGGTGAGGCTCCTGATTGCATTATAGTTTTAACACGATTGGGGTAGTCCACTCCTGCTTTAAGGATAAATTCGGAGTACCTCGCCAGCCAGGGCTGATCGCTGGTGCACGAGGTGAAATTGAGCTTCTTCCTCCTTACGATCGTGCCGAGGCTGTTGCCGGGCTTGAGGCATTTTCCCATCTCTGGATCAGTTTTGTATTTCATCACTGTCTTGAAAATGATAAGCGCCTGAGCGTGCGGCCGCCACGACTGGGGGGGAATAAAAAGCTGGGTGTATTTGCTACCCGGGCCACACATCGTCCCAACCCTATTGGATTGTCGGTGGTCGCGTTGGATGAGATTGTTCAATATCGGGGGGGGATACACCTGCGGGTTTCGGGGCTCGATTTGGTGGAAGGGACGCCTGTGCTGGATATTAAACCCTATCTGCCTTATGCAGATTGTATTGTTGACGCGAAGGCGGGTTATGCACAGGAGCCACCCCTTAGTGTACTAAAAGTGGACTTTAGTGCTGAGGCCCAAAAGGGCTGTGCTCAATATGAGCAGTGCTGGCCGGGATTGGCTGATTTGATTGAATCGGTGATTAGCCTCGATCCGCGTCCCGCATATAGCCGTCGTATTGAGCCTGAACGGGTATTTGGTATCTGTCTGTACGATCTGGATGTGCGTTGGCGGGTGAAAGAGGAGGGGGTGGCGGAGGTTGTAGAGTTATGTAAAGTTGTATGACATACAATGTTGTTTTTTTGTAACTTGTTGTATTTTTAATCATTTTGCTCATTAATAATGTTTCTGTTAATGTGCGCCTTGCCAAATGAGCGTTTCTGCTACCATTTGCGGTCATTTAATCTTTGGGTGGGGGTTGTTTTAGTCATGGTCTGCGTTTGTCGCTATCCTGGCTCTGCGGAACTCCAAAAACGATAGAAAAACAGAAAGTCATGCAGACAAAAAATAGTTATACACGGGATGAGTTGCTGAGCTGTGGGCGAGGTGAACTGTTTGGTCTGGGCAATGCACAATTGCCACTGCCGCCGATGCTGATGTTTGATCGTGTCACTTCGATTACACGGGATGGGGGAACCCACGGCAAGGGGCAGATTATCGCTGAGCTTGATATTACCCCTGACCTCTGGTTTTTTGATTGCCATTTTCAGGGCGATCCGGTCATGCCGGGGTGTCTGGGGCTGGATGCGATGTGGCAGTTGATCGGTTTTTTTCTGGGCTGGTGTGGTGGTCCGGGCCGTGGTCGTGCCCTGGGTGTGGGTGAAGTGGGCTTTCGTGGTCAGGTGACCCCTGAAAAGAGGTTGGTGACCTATCGTATCGACATGAATAGGGTCATTATGCGTAAGTTGTTTATGGGAGTAGGTGATGCGGAAATGGAAGTTGATGGCAAGGTGATTTACACTGCTAAAGATTTGCGAGTTGGCTTGTTTACTTCCACTGAAAATATGTGAGGGTGTGACCGGTGAGACGTGTAGTTGTCACAGGAGTCGGAATTGTTTCCAGCATTGGTAACAATCAGCATGAGGTTGTTGATGCGCTTAGAACCGGTCGTTCCGGTATCGAGTTTGCCCCCCAATATGCCGAGATGGGGTTTCGCTCCCATGTTCATGGGGCCATACACATTGATACTGAGGTACTGATTGAGCGCAAGCAGCGCCGTTTTATGGGTGATGCAGCCGCTTTTAACTATATTGCCATGCAGCAGGCTATCGAGGATGCGGGGCTGAGTGAAGAGCAGGTCTCTAATCCCCGCTCGGGTTTGATTGTGGGGTCTGGTGGCGCTTCCCATGCCAGCACAGTTGCGGCGGCTGATATCTTGCGTGAGAAGGGCATTCGTCGTGTGGGGCCCTACATGGTGCCCAAAACCATGGGCAGCACCACGTCGGCTAACTTGGCCACGGCCTTTAAGATTAAGGGTGTTAACTACTCCATCAGCTCTGCATGCTCTACCAGCGCCCACTGCATAGGTAACGCAATGGAGCAGATCCAGCTGGGCAAGCAGGATGTTGTGTTTGCCGGTGGCGGTGAGGAGCTGGGCTGGGAAGGTTCCATGATGTTCGACGCTATGGGTGCGCTCTCGTCCAAATACAACGATACCCCCGCTAAGGCTTCGCGTGCCTATGATGCTGAGCGTGATGGTTTTGTCATCTCTGGTGGTGGCGGCCTGTTGGTGCTTGAGGCGCTGGAGCATGCTCAGGCCCGTGGTGCCAGGATCTATGCTGAGTTGGTGGGATATGGTGCCACGTCTGATGGTTTTGACATGGTTCAGCCCTCAGGTGAAGGGGCGGCCCGCTGTATGCGTCTGGCGCTGGAGGGGGTGAGTGGAAGTGTAGACTATATTAATGCCCACGGTACCAGTACACCTGCCGGTGATATGAAGGAGCTGGAGGCGATTCGTGCGGTGTTTGGTGAGGGGGTGATCCCGGCTATTAGCTCTACCAAGTCACTCACAGGTCACGCCTTGGGTGCTGCCGGTGTGAATGAGGCGATCTATTCCTTGCTGATGATGCAGCACGGTTTCTTGGCTGCCTCAGCGAATATCGATAATCTTGACCAGTCGGCTGACGGTATGCCGATTCTACTTGAGGCCAGACACAACGTTGAGATCAACACTGTGCTGTCCAACAGTTTTGGTTTTGGCGGCACCAATGCCTGTCTCGTTTTTCAGCGCTATCACGGCTAGTTTCTACCGCTAGTTATTCAGTAGGTCAGCTCTGCCTGACAAAGGCAAATCTCATGGACACCCCACTGCAATTTTTTGCCACCGTGCCTAAAGGCATGGTGGCCTCTCTATTAACCGAGTTAACACTGCTTGGTGCTGGCTCAGTGCGTGAACAGCCTGCGGGTGTTGAGTTTACCGGTTCGATGGAGACGGCTTACCGGATCTGCCTCTGGTCACGCACCGTCGGCCGGGTATTGTTGCCACTGGTCAAGTTTGCAGTGTCGTCTGAAGAGACGCTGTATGCCGGTGTGCAGACCATCGATTGGCAGAGCCATTTTGATGTTCATGCTACCTTTGCTGTGGACTTTACCGGTCGTTCTGACGCCATTCGCCACACCCAGTTTGGCGCGCTTAAGATCAAGGATGGAATTGTTGATCAGTTTCGTCTTGCCACGGGGGAGCGCCCTTCGGTCAATCTGGAACAGCCGGATATCCGCATTAATGCTCACCTTCATCGTGACGAATTGACCATCAGCCTTGATCTGTCGGGCGAAAGCCTGCACCGCCGCCACTATCGGGTTGAAACGGTGACTGCCCCTTTGAAGGAGAACCTGGCAGCCGCCATTCTGTTGCGGGCTGGCTGGCCAGAGGTGGCAGCTCAGGGTGGGGCGTTTGTTGATCCAATGTGTGGTTCGGGCACGTTTGTCATTGAGGCGGCCATGATTGCGGCAGACATCGCCCCGGGACTGCTGCGGGATCACTACGGGTTTTTTGCCTGGCGCCAGCATGATACTGATGTATGGCAGCGGCTGGTCGATGAGGCGCAGGTGCGGCGTAGCCATGGCATAGATAAGTTGCCGCCCATCTACGGTTACGATGTCGACCCACGATCCGTCTCTGCCGCTCAGGCCAACGTGACGGCGGCAGGATTGGACGATTACATTCGTATTGTTCGCCGTGATGCCGCTGAGTTGGCCCCGCCAGTGGGCGTGATGCCTGGGTTGTTGGCGGTTAATCCCCCTTATGGTGAGCGTCTCGGTCAGGAGGCTGAATTGATGCCGCTGTATGCCCAGTTGGGCAGCCGTTTAAAAGCCCATTTCACCGGCTGGCGCGTGGTGGTGCTGACAGGCAACCCGGAGCTGGCCAAGCAGATGGGGATTCGTGCCCGCCATACCCACAATATGTTTAATGGCGCGCTGGAGTGTAAGTTGCTGCGTTTTGAGCTTGATCCACAGTGGTACATCACGCTGGGGGGTGGGGTGCGCCCCGCCAAGCTTGAGTCCTTGGGGCCGGGGGCAGAGATGCTGGCCAATCGCCTGCGTAAAAACCTGAAGGAGCTGGGTCGTTGGGCGGAGCGGGAAGCGATCAGCTGTTACCGGCTCTATGATGCGGACATGCCGGAGTATAACCTTGCCATTGATCTCTACCAGGGTGAGACCTGTTGGGTCCATGTGCAGGAGTATGAAGCGCCCAAAACGGTTGATGAACAGAAGGCCACCACCAGACTGAAAGAGGCACTGGCAGTGATTCCTGCGGTGCTGGATATCCCTTATGAACAGATGTTCCTCAAGGTGCGCCAGCGCCAGAAGGGGGTGTCACAGTATGAAAAGCAGGCCGACAGAAAAGAGTTTCATGAGGTGGTGGAGAGTGGCCTGACGTTTCTGGTCAATTTCAGTGACTATCTCGATACAGGGCTCTTTTTGGATCACCGCATTACCCGCCAGAAGTTGCGTGGTTGGGCGGAGGGCCGGGACTTTCTTAATCTGTTTGCGTATACCGGTACAGGTAGCGTCTACGCGGCGGCGGGCGGGGCGAAGAGTACAACCACGATTGACATGTCCAATACCTATCTCGATTGGGCCAAGCGCAACATGGCGCTGAATGGATTCAAGGGGCGTGACCACCATTTTGTGCAGGCAGACTGTTTACAGTGGCTGGCGGAGCAGGCCAGTAGCCCGTGGGGTCGGCGTTATGGGCTTATTTTCCTTGACCCACCCACCTTCTCCAGCTCCAAGCGGATGCAGCAGGCCTTTGATGTGCAGCGTGATCATGTTGAGCTGCTGCGTCATGCCATTAAACTGTTACAGCCGGGCGGGGTGCTGGTTTTCTCCAATAATAACCGGCGGTTCCGCTTTGATGGGGAGGCGCTGGCGGATACAGGGGTGGTGGTAGAGGAGATTAGTGCGGCAACTATTCCACGGGATTACGCCCGTAACCCGCGCATCCATGTCTGCTGGGTACTGCACAAACCGCAATAAAAAGCCGGTGATTGTCTCTATGGGCAATCACCGGCTTTGTCGGTAACGTTTTCTTACACTCTGAATTGAATAACTACGGTGTTGAGCTGTTTGGCAAGCAGTCCAAGCTGCTGGGTGGATGATGTTATTTCCCCTGCGCTGGTACTGGATTGCTGGGACATGTTACTGATGTTAATGATGCTGTTGTTGACCTCTTCGGCGACAGCGTTCTGCTCCTCTGCGGCACTGGCAATCTGGGTGGTCATCTGTGAGATGGTGACGACGGCGGCGGTGATCGACTCCAGTGCGGTGCCCGCATTGTTTGCCTGCTCGACACTCGATTGGGCCCGTTTTTGACCACGTTCCATCACGCTGACGGCTTCATGAGTGCCGGACTGTAGCCGTTCGATCATCTTCTGGATCTCTTCGGTTGATTTCTGGGTACGGCTGGCGAGTGTGCGGACCTCATCGGCCACCACGGCAAAACCACGGCCCTGTTCTCCTGCGCGGGCGGCCTCTATGGCGGCATTCAGTGCCAACAGGTTGGTCTGGTCAGCAATCTCTTTAATCACGCTGAGCACGCTGCCGATGTTGTCGCTGTCCTTTTCCAGCCGTTTCATCACCTCGGCAGCCTGGCGCACCTCGGCAGCCAGGGCGTTGATCTCTTTGATGGAGTTGACAACAATCTGTTTGCCGTTAGCGGCCTCGCGGTTTGCCGCATTTGCCGCATCGGCGGCATCGCTGACGTTCCGTGCTACCTCTTGTACTGTGGCAACCATCTCATTCATGGCGGTCGCTACCTGTTCAGTCTCCTGCTGCTGCTGGCTCAGGTTGTCTGTTGTATCGTTGCTGATCTGTGTCAGTCTGCCCGTTGCCAAACCGAGCTCGCCCGATGATGTGATAACTTGCTGGATGGATGTTTTTATTTTACCTATAAACAGGTTGAAACCACGGTTCACATCACCGATTTCATCGTCATGGATGACCGACATGGTGGTGGTGAGGTCGCCGTCACCTTCCGCCAGTGCCAGAAACTGTCTCCCCATGTCACGGATGGGGGTGACAATTGATTTGATGATGACAATATAGGCAATGAGGGTGAGTAGGATCCCCATGGTTGCGCTGATGAAGATGGCGCTGTAGGCCTCGGCCTGGATGGTGCCTGTTTTGTCGGAGAACTCTGTTACCTTACTGGTACCCGTTGCCTCCAGTTTAGTCAGCAGCGCCAGCAATGTTGATGAGTTGGATAGCAGACGTTTGTTGACTTCAGCCATGGTGGCGCTGGTTTCGTCGTCGGGGCTGCTGCGATAGTTGGCGTAGGCACTTAGCGACTCGTTGCGGGCATTGGCAAAGGAGCTGCGGGCACTCTCCAGCTGATTTAACAGCCCTTTTTCGATAAGACCGGTGGCTGCCATGAGGGTTAAGGCCTTGTCAGCGATGGTTTCCTCTTCTGCGATTTCTGCGATTATCTGTTTTGCTTCGTCCTCGTCGGTAATACTGGCCAGATGGTTGAGGTGAATGATCTGTTTCTGAATGTGAATGATTCCCTCCATGGCACCATCAGAGGCATCCCAAGCAATGGTGGTGATGTACTGCAACCCGTCGGCGAGTTTTTTTGCCCCGTAGTACCCGGCACCGCCACATGACAACAACATTACCGTGATGCCGGCAAAAATTACCCCAACGCGGGTGCTGATTTTTACACTCATTACAACTCTCCAGATTACCGCTTAATTTTTTAAATATGGCTCCACTGTTTTCGGAAGGTTGGGGTTTTTCATGAGCATAAAGTTTGTGATTTATTACGTTGTTACTTTGACATGAGGATAGATGGTGGTCGGTTGTAACGTCGTCAGGTTGATATAAAGCATTGTTCATACAGGTCGATAGACTCATTGCTGGCTATTGTGCAGAGTGAATCTGCCGGTATTTGGGATGATTAATATTGCCAAGACACGGATCAGTTCGGGGTGTTGTTATGCGATCTACGCTTATTGTCTTATTTTTTCTCATGCTGCTAGGCGTGAGTTCTACCTATGCCGAGCAGGCACTGGGTGGCAAACAGCCGGTGACCGATGTTCGTGTATTGATCGATATCTCCGGCAGCATGAAAAAAAATGATCCTCAGAACCTGCGTGTGCCGGCCTTGAAGCTGGTGACACAACTGCTGCCTGAGGGGACCAAGGCAGGGGTCTGGACCTTTGGTGAGTTCGTCAATATGTTGGTGCCCAGCGGAGAGGTCAATCAGGCATGGAAGGCCAAGGCCAAGGGGGCAGCCAAGGCGATTAATTCGTCGGGAAAATATACCAACATTGAAGGTGTGCTTAAGGATTCCACCTGGGATTGGAACAAACCTGATCCAAACACCAGCCGCCACGTCATCTTTTTAACCGATGGCATGCTTGATATGTCAAAGGATGAGGCCGTGGATCAGGCGGCCCGTGGCCGTATTCTGGGAGAGATGCTGACGCGGATGAAAAATAACGGCGTCATTATTCACACGGTGGCCCTGTCGGGCGAAGCGGATAAACCTTTTTTACGGCAACTCTCGGCGGCCACCTCGGGCCGTTATGAAGAGGTGGGCAGTGCCGCTGAGCTGGAGCGGGTATTTTTGCGGATGTTCGAGAAGGCAGTGCCGGTTGAGTCACTGCCACTGGTCGGTAATAAAGTATTGGTGGATAGTTCGGTGAATGAGCTGACCATGCTGGTATTTCGTAAAGAGGGGGTAAAGAGCGCCTCGCTCAAGATGCCGGACGGTAAAGAGATTGATCCGCAGAACAAGCCGGACGGCGTGCAGTGGCAGCGGGAAGATCGTTACGACCTGATCACCATCGATAAACCGATGGCAGGCGAGTGGCAGGTCAATGCGGAGCTTGATCCCGATAATCGTGTGATGATTGTGACAGATTTAAGTGTACGGGCCAGCCGTCTGCCCAACATGATGATGAGTGGTGATCGCCTACCCTATTTTGTTGAGCTTCATGACAAAGACAAGATTATCAACAAACCGCAGTTTCTTGACTTTGTCACCACGGCGCTGAATCGTAACTATCAAAGCACCCTGGAGCAGCGTGTCCCCCTGGATGATAACGGCAAGGGCGAGGACGCTACTGCCCGTGATGGCCGTTTTAGCGGTGCAGTGGGCGGTGATCTGCGTGTGGGTGAGTATGACTATGAGCTAGTGGTTAATGGCACTACCTTCAAACGGTCAAAACGTTATCTGGTGCAGGTGGTGGATAAACCGGTAGCGGTGAGTGTGAAGGAGGTGAGCAAGGGTGACCCCTCCCAGTACTCACTGACGCTGATCCCCTATTCTGAATTGATCAAACCAGAGTCGCTGGTGATCTCTGCCAAGGCGACAAAAATAGGTGGAGCGACTACGGAGCTGACCATTCCCAGGGCGGGGCCCAATGAGTGGCGTCTGGATATGGATGTTCGTAGTGGTGACCGCTATGAGGTTGCATTGTCGATTCAGGCTGAGCGGGCCAATGGGCAGAAGATTGCCTCTGACCTGGGTACTTACCTTATGGGGGCAGGCGCGCAGGATGCGCCACAGGGTACACCAGCCATTGTCAAACCTAAAATTGAGCTCCCGGTCCCAGTGGTGGATCACCCTACAGCCACTGATACACATGGTGCGGTGGCCGAGCACGCAACAGCTTCCGCAACAGCAGAACATGGCACACCGCCTGCTGAACATGCAGCTGCTGCTGGTCACGCCCCCCCGGCAGGCGAACACCACGAGGATGCCGCACCAGAACATGCCGATGCGGCCAGCAGCGATGAACCTGCTGATGAACAGGCAGCAGACGATGAGTCACCCAACTGGATGATGGTCGGGCTGAAGGTGGTTGGTGTAAACGTCCTTTTGTCACTGATCGGTTTCTTTGTGTATCGCAAATGGTTCCGTAAAACAGAGCCGCAGCCGGAAGGGGGCTCTGAAAAAGAGTCTGAAAAACATGATTAAAATCGATCCGACAATTCTACTCATATTGGGTGAGATAATTCTCGCCCTGTTAGTGGTAACAGTGGGACTCATTGTCTTTATCTGGAAGAGCAGAAAACGTGAGCGTGACTCGGTATCCGCTGCCGATGAGCTGCGCGCACGGGTTAAAAACAGCGTTCCAGAGCGTCAGGAGTGGTTCCAGCAGGTATTGGCTGAGTGCATTGAAAGCAGTGATCCAGAGATCAACCGTGAACTGGCCAGCAACTGGGTAGAGCGGGAGGGGTTGCTTTATACCAGCCTGCTTAACATGTACCTGAAGCGTGATGCGGTGGCGTTGCGTGGTTTTGATAGAAATGTTGAAGGGTATAATGGCATATACCACGATTTAATTGCGCTGATCCGGACCCGGATTGACCAGGAGCGCGATAGTGTACCTGCCGAAATAGCGGCGCAGTTGGAGCAGTTGAAAGCGGCGGTGCAGACACTGGAGCAGGAGAATCAGCGTCTTAACAGCGAGGTATTGTCAGCTAACAATGAGATGGATCAGGCGATGCGTGAGTATAGCGTGGCCTTCCGTCCCGGCAGTGGCATGACCGGGTCAGCCAGCGCGGTGGTGGCCGCTGTTGCCGCTCAGCCAGATCTGGATGAGGCTCAGGCCAAGCCAGCCGCAGTGGTGGCTGGTGTCGACGAGTCACCAGATGATGAGTTGGATACCTTGTCTGCAGAACTCATGTCTGAGTCTGGGGGAGAGGGGCAATCTTCATCGTTCGATGAGATTGGCGAGATGGATATTGATAGCCTTGATGAGCAGGTATTGCCAGCGGCCGATCCGGATCATCCAAGCACGGTGCTGAGTGATGATTGGGGGGCCGCGTTTGATGAGTTGCCCGATGCCGATGCCACTGAAAAGGGGCCGGTAATCGACCTGTCCGATGAAGGGGATATTGTATTGCCACAGTTAAATGAGCTGATGGCAGCACTCGACTCGACCGAACAGGAGGAGGGTGTCTGGACAGACGAGGTGATGGGCGATGAATTGTCTGGGCAGGATCTGCCACTGCTGGATGAGAGTGTTGGGAGCGAGGAGGATGAGCTGCTGGCACAGCTTGAAGGGTTAGATGATATGGATATGCCGTCGTTGGCAGATGCCTTCAGTGAAGAGGAACTTGCCAGCATCACCACGTCCCCTGCCAAAACAGCCGACAAACCCCCTAAAGCCTGAGTGGTTATTCCGCTTCCGCCATTGTCAGTGCAATAAACGCCTGGGCCGCATTGGAGAGTATGCGGCGCGGGTGGTGCACAATCCCCAACCGGCGCTGCACAATAATCGGGCTGGACTGGGACAGCAGCAGTGTCTGTTCCAGCATGTTTTCCGGCAACAGACTCCACCCCAGGCCCACACTCACCATCATCTTGATCGTCTCAAGGTAGTGCGTCTCAAATTTCGCCTCAAGTTGTGTGACCGCCAGCTGTGTGTCGATGAGTTGACGGGTATAGG
Source organism: Gammaproteobacteria bacterium (assembly GCA_021731365.1). Classification (GTDB taxonomy): domain Bacteria; phylum Pseudomonadota; class Gammaproteobacteria; order Tenderiales; family Tenderiaceae; genus JAKFXL01. The sequence goes on from JAKFXL010000037.1 coordinate 74,706, forward strand.
TGCCACGCCCCGGTAAAATGGCGGAGTAACGGGCCAATACATTGGGGGTAATTGTGATTTCACTCCGTAATGGATGGTCGGTGGGCACGGCAAGTACCAGATGGTCCAGCCAAACTTCAATCACAGTTAATGGTGTGCTGTTGGCCGGTGGTAGTGTCACCAGCGCCAGCTCCAGCTCGCCCAGCTCCACGGCACGACAGGCCTGCTCAGAATCCATAAAACTAAAGTCGAGCTGCACCTCCGGGTAGAGCGGCAGATAACGGCGCAAAACCGGTGGCAGACGGTGCAGGCTGATGTGGTGGCTGGTGGCAAGTTTGAGCGGCCCGCTCACCGTGCCACTGAGATTGTTGATGGCACGACGGCTATCTTCTACCTCGGCAAGGATACGCCGGGCGTGCTGCTCAAGGGCGCGCCCGGCCTCCGTCAGGCTGATCTGGCGGCCGATACGGTCAAACAGCCGGGCGTTGAGGTGACTTTCAAGCGCCGCCACCCGCTTACTCACCGCAGGCTGGGTCAAATGTAGCTTTACAGCCGCCAGCGAGAATGAGCGGTGCTGGGCAACATAAAGAAAGGCGTGCAGATCATCAATATTCATGTGTGTCATTGTATTCCAATATGGAATTGCTTGAATAAATTTTATGAATTTGAGTTATTCGAGGCGTGGCATTAAGATGGTTGCCACGGTTAGAGAGCTCAATATTATAGAGTCGAAGGAGAAGTCCATGAGTGCCAAAACGTTATACGACAAATTGTGGGATGCCCATTTAGTCCGCCAGAACGATGATGGCAGCTGTTTGATCTACATAGACCGGCAGCTGGTACATGAGGTGACATCTCCCCAGGCCTTTGAGGGGTTGCGTCTGGCCGGGCGTAAACCCTGGCGTGTTGATGCCAATCTGGCGACCCCCGATCACAACGTACCGACCACGGGGCAGTCCGCCGGGGTGGCGGGTATCGTGGATCCAGTCTCCAAAATCCAGGTAGAGACACTGGATGCAAACTGTGATTTTTTTGGCATTACCGAATTCAAGATGAACGATATCCGCCAGGGGATTGTGCATGTGGTGGGGCCAGAGCAAGGGGCAACCCTGCCCGGCATGACGGTGGTGTGTGGTGACTCCCACACCTCCACTCATGGTGCTCTGGGTGCGTTGGCCCACGGGATTGGCACCTCTGAGGTTGAGCATGTGATGGCGACCCAATGTTTGATCCAGAAAAAATCAAAAAACATGCTCATCAAAGTCAACGGCCAGGTGGGGCCGGGGGTGACGGCCAAAGATATTGTGCTGGCGATCATCGGCAAAATCGGCACCGCCGGTGGTACCGGCTATGCCATTGAGTTTGGTGGCGAGGCGATCATGGCGCTCTCTATAGAAGGGCGCATGACCGTCTGTAACATGGCCATTGAAGCGGGTGCCCGCTCCGGCGTGGTGGCGGTTGATGATAAGACGGTGGACTATGTAAAGGGACGTCCCTATGCACCTACGGCGGGGCAGTGGGATGCAGCGGTTGCCGCCTGGCGTGATCTGCACTCTGATGCCGATGCCCGGTTTGATGCGGTGGTGGAGTTGAACGGTGCCGAGATTGAACCACAGGTGACGTGGGGCACCTCCCCCGAAATGGTGGTAGCGGTGGGGGGCAGTGTTCCCGATCCTGCTGCTGAAACTGATCTGGTCAAACGCACAGGCATGGAAAAGGCGCTTGTCTACATGGGTTTAAAGGCCAATACCCCTATTGAAGAGATTTCCATCGATAAGGTCTTCATCGGCTCCTGCACCAATTCGCGCATTGAAGATATGCGTGCCGCCGCTGCCGTTGCCCAAGGGCGTAAAGTAGCGGCCAATGTCAAGCTGGCGATGGTGGTGCCTGGTTCGGGGCTGGTGAAAAAACAGGCAGAAGAGGAGGGGTTGGACAAGATCTTTATCGCTGCCGGTTTTGAGTGGCGTGAACCGGGCTGCTCCATGTGTCTGGCCATGAATGCCGACCGCCTGGAGCCGGGTGAGCGCTGTGCCTCCACCTCCAATCGCAATTTTGAAGGGCGTCAGGGGCAGGGGGGGCGTACCCATCTGGTCAGCCCGGCCATGGCCGCCGCCGCGGCCGTGATGGGCCACTTTGTTGATATACGTACACTGGGTTAAGGGGGAACGATTATGGAAAAGTTTGTCACATTGAATGGGTTGGTCGCACCGATTGACCGTCCAAACGTCGATACTGACGCCATCATTCCAAAACAGTTTTTGAAGTCGATTAAACGCTCGGGCTTTGGTCCAAACCTCTTTGACGAGTGGCGCTATCTCGACCATGGCGAGCCGGGCATGGATAACAGCAGACGTCCGCTGAATACCGAGTTTGTGCTCAATCAGCCCCGTTATCAGGGGGCGCAGGTTCTGTTGGGACGGGAAAACTTTGGTTGTGGCTCATCCCGCGAACATGCGCCGTGGGCGCTGGAAGATTACGGTTTTCGGGCAATCATTGCGCCAAGCTTTGCGGATATCTTCTATAATAACTGCTTTAAAAACGGCCTGTTGCCCATTGTTTTGGATGCGGCGGTGGTTGACGCGCTCTTTAACGCATGTGCTGACACTGAGGGGTACCGTCTCACAGTTGACCTGTCAAAACAGCAGGTGGTGACAGCAACAGGTGAAACCTTTGCCTTTGAGATTGATGGCTTTCGTCAACATTGCCTGCTCAACGGTCTCGATGATATCGGCCTGACGATGCAACATGTGGACGACATTAAAGCCTATGAGTCCAAACGTCGGGTGAGTACTCCCTGGCTGTTTAATTGATCGGCCAGAAATAGATTCAGGGTGGGTGGGGCGCTTGCCATCACCCACCAAACCGCCACCAACGGCGACCCATTCAACATTGAATTTGAGAGTTAGGTTCATGACTAAAAAAATTGCTGTGCTTCCCGGTGATGGTATTGGCCCTGAGATTGTGTGCGAAGCCGTAAAGGTATTGCAGGCACTGCAGAATAGCGACGGTCTGAGTTTTGAACTGGAGTACGCCAACATTGGCGGTGCCGGTTACGATGCCGAAGGCGATCCACTGCCAGACTCTACGCTCAAACTGGCCAAGGCCGCTGATGCCATTCTGCTCGGTGCCGTGGGTGGTCCGCAGTATGACAAGCTGGATCGGCCGTTGCGCCCCGAGCGCGGTCTGCTGCGTATTCGCAAGGAGCTGAATCTGTTTGCCAATCTGCGTCCGGCGATGCTTTACCCGGAGCTGGCAGAGGCCTCAACCCTGAAACCGGAGGTGGTGGCGGGGCTGGATATCATGATCGTGCGTGAACTGACCGGTGACGTCTACTTTGGTCAGCCCCGTGGCATTGAGGTGCGGAATGGAGAGCGTGTTGGTTTTAATACCATGCTCTACTCCGAGTCTGAGGTACGCCGTGTTGCCCACGTCGCCTTCCAGATCGCTATGAAACGTGACAAAAAACTCTGTTCTGTGGAAAAGGCCAATGTCTTGGAGTGCAGCGAGTTGTGGAAAGAGGTGGTCATTGAGGTGAGCAAAGAGTATCCAGAGGTGGCATTGAGCCACATGTATGTGGATAATGCCGCCATGCAGTTGGTGCGGGCACCTAAACAGTTCGACGTTGTGGTGACTGGCAATATCTTTGGCGACATCCTCTCGGATGCGGCGTCGATGTTGACAGGCTCTATCGGCATGCTACCCTCCGCGTCGCTGGATCAGAATAATAAAGGCATGTACGAGCCGATCCACGGTTCTGCCCCCGACATCGCCGGTAAAAATATCGCCAATCCGCTGGCAACTATTCTCTCGGTCTCCATGATGTTGCGCTACACTTTTGGTAATGAGGCCGCCGCGCAACGTGTTGATGATGCCGTACGCAAAGTATTGCAGCAGGGGTATCGTACCAGCGACATTATGAGTCAGGGAATGCGTCGTGTGGGTTGTACTGAAATGGGTGATGCGGTAGTGGCTGCGTTGCAGTAAGCCGTACTTTCATATAGGAATGAATGCGATGAAAAGAGTAGGTTTGGTCGGGTGGCGGGGCATGGTCGGTTCGGTGCTGATGCAGCGTATGCGTGAAGAGAACGACTTTGCCTATATTGAGCCGGTGTTTTTTACCACCTCGCAGCCCGGCCAGCCCGGCCCGAATGTTGGCAAAGCTGTTTCAGCGCTTAAAGATGCCAACAGCCTTGATGAGTTGAAGATGATGGATGTCATCATCTCCTGTCAGGGCGGAGACTATACCAAGGCAGTTTACGGCCCGTTGCGGACAGCAGGCTGGAATGGTTATTGGATCGATGCTGCATCCACCCTGCGCATGAAAGATGACGCCATTATCATTCTCGACCCTGTTAATAAAGGTGTCATTCAGGACGGTATCAGTAACGGTGTAAAAACGTATGTGGGTGGTAACTGTACCGTCAGTTTGATGTTGATGGCGATTGGCGGTCTCTTTGAGCAGGGGCTGATTGAATGGATCAGCCCGATGACCTATCAGGCCGCCTCAGGTGCAGGAGCGCGTAATATGCGTGAACTTATCCAGCAGATGGGGGCGGTTCATACCAACGTCAAATCGTTGGTGGATGATCCTGCCTCGGCGATTCTGGAGATAGATAGAGCGACGGCGCAGTTCATCCGCTCCAGTGACTACCCGCTGGAGACGTGGCCGGTGCCGCTGGCGGGTTCACTCATCCCCTGGATCGATGTGCAACTTGAATCGGGGCAGAGCAAAGAAGAGTGGAAGGCCCAGGTCGAGTGCAATAAAATTCTGGGTCGTCGTGATGGACAGATCCCTATCGATGGCCTCTGTGTGCGTGTGGGTGCCATGCGCTGTCACAGTCAGGCACTGACCATAAAAATGACCAAAGATGTACCGCTGGATGAGATTCATGCCATTATCGCCGCCCATAACGACTGGGTGAAGGTTGTGCCAAATGATCGGGAACTCACCATGCGTGAACTTACCCCCACTGCCGTCACAGGCACCCTGAACGTTCCCGTAGGGCGGATGCGTAAGCTCAACATGGGACCACAATACCTGTCGGCGTTTACGGTGGGTGATCAATTACTGTGGGGTGCCGCTGAACCGTTGCGCCGCATGTTGCGTATTTTGCTGGAGGCGTGATCGGTTGAGCTTATATAACGTAGTTGTTGTTGGCCCATCTACATTGGTGGGAGAGATGTTACTGAACCTATTGGAAGAGCGCGAGTTTCCGGTAAGGGAGATTTATGCGGCCTCCGGGAGTGGTGGTGAGCGCGCCACCTTCAGGGATCGTGGTGTTCGGGCAGAGGCGCTGGACAGCTTCAACTTTGCCAAGGTGGATATCGCCTTTTTTTGTGATGGTGAAGAGATTGCCGAGGAGTATGCTCCGAGGGCAACAGCCGCAGGCTGTGTGGTGATCGATGACAGCCCGGCATTTCGCCTGGAGGGCGATGTGCCGCTGGTGGTCCCCGAAGTAAATCGTGAACAGCTGGGTGGTTATGAACGGCAACGGATTGTTGCCAACCCCAGCAGCTGCGCTTTGATGTTGGCGACAGTATTAAAACCATTGCAAAAAGCTGTTGGAATAGAAAGGGTTAATGTTGTTACCATGCAGGCTGCGTCCGGCAAGGACCGCCCGGGGGTTGAGGAGTTGGCGGGGCAGGCTACGGCAATGTTTAACATGAAACCGGTTGAGCGGGAGATTTTTCCAGCACAGCTTGCCTTTAACTTAATCCCTCAAATTGGCAGTTTTTTCGACGATGGTTCCACCCGAGAGGAGATGAAACTGCGTTGGGAAACGCAAAAACTTCTGGAAGATGAGCAGCTTAATGTTAATGTAACTGCTGTGAGAGTCCCCGTTTTTCATGGTCATGCCATGGTCGTGCATCTTGAATTGGCGGGTGAACTTAGTGCAGAGTCAGCGCTTCAACTGTTGCAGGCGGCACCAGGGGTTGAGGTTATGGATGAGCTGGAGGAGGGGGGATATCCAACCCCGGCGCTCGACTGCATCGGCCAGGATTCAGTGTTGGTTGGCAGGATTCGTAAAGATGTGGGTAACCCCAAGGGTTTGAATTTATGGGTCGTTGCCGATAACATTCGTAAAGGTGCTGCATTGAATAGTATTCAGATAGCTGAAATTTTGATACAAGAGTACTTACAACAACAATAGTTGGCAGGCATTTTTAATTTTTTTGCGGGAGTTTAGTCGAATGGTTAAGATTCGACCGGACTTGGCCGACAGAGTTACTGAAAGATTATGTTGGTGTCGCCAATATTCAAGGCAGATTAATTGTTGGGATCAAATTTGAGGCTAGACTTTGCTTAAAGGATTTAAAAAACGTCAGCTAGCTGTGGTGATTGGGGCATGTATGATGCTGCCCTCAGCCGCAGCTTATGCTTTGGGGATGGGGGAGATTGAAGTCCACTCGGCTTTGAATGAACCCCTGAAAGCGCAGATTAAGTTGTTATCCACAACGGTTGCCGAAGTGAATGCTTTGCAGGTTGCACTTGCCTCAAATGAGGCGTTTAGCCGAATGGGGATAGAGCGGACTGCAGCGCTGCGTGACCTGCGCTTTAGTGTGGTGACACAGGGCGCGGGCGCGCCATACATTAGTATAAAGTCTGATGTGCCGATGCGAGAACCTTTCCTAGACCTGATTTTAATGGCCAGCTGGTCCAATGGTCAGCTGATGCGTGAATACACCCTACTGCTTGATCCCCCCGTTTTTGATGATAGTCAGGCTGTTGCAGCTGTGCGTGCTGCCAAGACCCAGTCCGCTACTATCGACCGTGGCCAGAAAAAAGTGGTTGAGGCGGCACCGGTGGCTAAACCCACCCCGCGAACCACAGACAGCTATGGCCCCACTACCCGTACGGACACATTATGGCATGTGGCGCGGGAGATGCGTCCGAGCAGTTCGGTCTCCGTGCCGCAAATGATGATGGCCCTGCTGAAGGAAAACCCTGAAGCGTTTGTTGATGGTAATGTGAACAATTTGAAAGCAGGGCATATTTTGCGCTTGCCTTCTAAGGATGTGATTAACTCAATCACCAGTGCTGATGCAGTGGCTGAGACCAACCGCCACTATCAGGCATGGCAGTCAGCAGATGTTGATCTGTCTGCTGTCAATCAGCGGGCTGTTTCCGCGCCCGCCAAAGTTGCGCCAGCGGCTAAGGCAAGTGCGCCAGAGGCTGCCGCCAGCACCAATGCCCGTTTGAAACTACTGTCGCCAGAAGATGCTAAACAGCAGGGTGGAGCAGGTGGGGCAGGCAAAGGTAAAGGGGGCGTGACAGAACAGCTGGCCTTGGCACTGGAAACTGCAGAGGCGACCAAACAGGAAAATGCAGAGCTTAAGGTGCGCCTTTTGGATATTGAGCGTCAGCTGCAGGCGGTGCAGCGTCTGTTGACACTCAAGGGGGACACCTTGGGTGCATTACAGGCTGGAGCGGCTCAGGATAATGTTGTTGCAGTGGATCCGCAAACGGTGGCCTCTACTGCGGTTGAGTCGGCAGCGGTGGACGTTGCTGCAGATCCAGCGGGGTCTGCTGATGACCAGTCCGAAGTTGTTGCAGCGGCCCCTGCGGACTCTTCCGAGTCTGGGCTTATCGAACAGATTATGGCTGACCCCGTTCTGTTGGCAGCAGCAGCGGGTGGTCCTCTGCTGTTCCTGTTGCTGGTGGCATTGATACGCCGTCGCCGATCGTCGTCTCAAGAGGTCGATACGGTGGTTAATATGCCGCCTATTGGGCGTGACATTATGCCTAATGCAGCCGGATCTGATAGTGGGCCTACAATCGTTAAACCGCCTGCTGCCAAACCGCAGAGTTTTAGCGAAGTGATAGAGGAGTCTGCCAGCCCAGATTTTGGTGCGAGTGCTGGTATGGGGGCAATGCAGACAGAAGATAGTGAAATTGACCCAATTGCTGAGGCGGATGTTTATCTTGCTTACCGCCGCTATGAGCAGGCGGAGGCATTATTAAAAGAGGCCATTCGTCAGGATGGTGAGCGAAGTGAGTTGAAGCTCAAGCTCCTGGAGATTTATTTCACAACTAAAGATAAAGATGCCTTTGAAGCGCAAGCCGAGGCGTTATATGCCTCACTTGATGGACAAGATGATGAGGGTCTTTGGGAGCAAGCGGTTGAAATGGGGAGGGAGATAGCTTCTGACCACCCTCTCTTTGCTGAATCCGGTGGTGCAGCTACATCCGGTGCAGCGCTGACAGGTGCGGCGGGAGCGGTTGCTGCGGTAGCGGGTGAATCAGCGGGTTCTGATTTTGCCGATGAATTTTCGTTTGACTTAAGTGATGATGATCTGGCCAATAGTTTGAATATCTCATCCTCGGACGGTGGCAAGATGGCTGTTGGTGAGGAGTTGATGGATTTGGATGGCGTGGAGCAAGACAGTTTCTTGCTCGATGATATTGATTTCTCTGCTGAAGATGAATTTTCTCTCGACGCGGGCATTGAGGTGTTGGATGAGGCTGTCTCAGAGGTCGATTTTGAGCAGTTGAGTCGGCCACAAAAGATTGAGCCATTGACTGTTGTTGGTTCTGCAAAAACCGGCTCCAAGGGTGAGGACTGGACCATTGCTCCGGCGATATCGTCGTTTCAGTCGCGGGATGTGAAGGCAGAGATGGACGATGGTTATGTGCCCGTCACTAACGTCTCAAAAAACAGTGCTGATATTAAAAATCTCGATCATCTGAGTTTAGGTAAGGATGAGCCTGACTTGCATGATGGTTTGGGCGACGATATGTTTGACGGTGGCAATGATATCGTCGGCACCAAATTGGATCTGGCACGCGCTTACATTGATATGGGTGACCAGAGTGGTGCCCGCTCTATTCTGAATGAAGTGGTTAAAGAGGGCGGTGATACTCATCGCCAGGAAGCTGAGCAGTTAATGCGCCAGATATCCTGATTTTTTGATGGATCGGGCCGTTGGTCGATTTTCGTCCTTTCATCCAGTTGTTCGTATTGTCTCTTTTTTTCTGTTCAGCCTGTTTCTGGCGTTAGGCAGCGCCTCTCAGCTTGTCGCTGCCGCTACCCTTCTATTGGTTCTCTATCTTATGGCCGGTGTTGGCTCTCTTGCCAACGCAGTATCAATGTTGCGTCGTATGCGCTGGTTCTTTTTATCCATCATTGTCATTTACGCTTGGTTGACGCCAGGGCGGCCACTTTGGGGGGAGGGGTTGCCCATCTCATGGTGGGTGCCCACCATGGAAGGGCTGTTAATGGGTGGGCATCGGTTGTTGGCATTGGTAATGATGGTGTTGGGGGTGCAGTGGTTACTATGGGTGACAAGTAGGGCGCAGTTGGTCTCAGCACTTTATTGGTTGTCAACACCGTTGCGGGTGGTTGGTTTTTCTCGTGATCGTTTGGTGGTGAGGGTGGCGTTGACTCTGGAAGTGCTTGAGCAGATTCAGGGCTATCTTGGTGAACAGTTAAAAAAAGCGACGGTGAAGCGGGGTGATCTTCGTGGTTATGCTGCGGTGGCGGCGACTTTGGTTAGTGATGTGGCGCTGCGGAGCGAGCATGTATCTTGTCAGACGATGGTGATTGATATCGAGCAACCACCACCGCTTGCGCAGTGGTTGTGGCCGCTTGCATTGACTGTGCTGATGTTGTTGGTGGCTTGATAATAGGTAGTTATTGCTGCCTCTCTTTGTGGTTGAGCTGCATTACGACCCCGGCCAGCGGTGGCAATGTTATTTCGATAGAGTGTGGGTGCCCCATCCATGGGATATTTTCACTATGTATACCGCCACTGTTTCCCATGTTACTGCCACCGTAGTATTCGGAATCGGTGTTGATTATTTCGTGATATATGCCAGCAGCAGGAAGGCCTATCCGGTAATTGTGTCGTGGCAAGGGGGTGAAGTTAAGTGCGGTGATTATGAAGTCGGCACCGCTGCGGCGCAGGTATATAAGCACGGATTGTGCTGCATCATTGCAATCGATCCATTCGAAACCCTGGTTTTCAAAGTCAAGCCGGTGTAGTGCAGGTGTAGTGCAATAGGTCTTGTTCAGATCGCCGATCAGTTGTTGAATTCCTTGATGAAGTGGGTAGTCGAGCACATACCAATCCAGTGCCTTACTGTGATTCCACTCATTTCCCTGGCCAAACTCACAGCCCATGAACAGTAGTTTTTTCCCGGGATGTGTAAACATATAGCAGTAGAGTAGACGTAGATTGGCAAAACGTTGCCACTCGTCGCCAGGCATTTTATTGATCATGGAACCCTTTCCGTGCACCACCTCATCATGAGAGAAGGGCAGGATAAAGTTTTCGGTAAAGGCGTAGAGCAGGCTGAACGTCAGTTTGTCATGGTGGTAATGGCGATGGATGGGATCTTTGCTGATGTATTGTAGTGTGTCGTTCATCCAGCCCATATTCCACTTCATGCTGAAGCCAAGACCGCCGAGATAGATGGGGCGCGATACCATCGGCCAGGAGGTCGACTCTTCTGCCATGATCATTGTGCCGGGGTGGAGGTCGTGGGTCACCTCATTGAGCTGGCGTACAAAATGGATCGCCTCGATGTTTTCGCGGCCACCGTACTTGTTGGGGACCCATTCGCCCGCGTCGCGGGAGTAATCGAGATAGAGCATTGAGGCAACAGCATCTACCCGCAGGCCATCTATGTGGAACTCCTCCAGCCAATATATGGCGCTGGAGAAGAGAAAATTCCTGACCTCATTGCGACCATAGTTAAAGATGAGTGTGCCCCAGTCTTTATGTTCGCCGAGACGTGGATCTTCATGTTCGTAGAGCGCACTGCCATCAAATTGAGCGAGCCCAGCGGCATCTTTGGGGAAATGTCCAGGTGCCCAGTCGAGCAATACACCGATCCCATTGGCGTGGCAGTGGTCAACAAAAAAACGGAAATCGTCAGGTGTGCCAAAGCGGCTGGTGGGTGCATAGTAGCCGATGGTTTGATAGCCCCATGAGCCATCAAACGGATGCTCGGTGATGGGCAGCAGCTCTATATGGGTGAAGCCAAGTTTTTTAACATAGTCAACCAGACGAATAGCGAGTTCTTTATAGTTTAAGAAGTTGCCATGTTCATCCAGTTGCCAGGAGCCCAGGTGGACTTCGTAAATGGAGAGCGGTGCATGTAACCAGTCGCACTCAGTGCGCTGTTTTATCCAGCAACTATCCTGCCAGTTGTATTGATTTTGATGGGTGACAATGGAGGCAGTGCCGGGACGTACCTCAAAACTGCGCCCGTAGGGGTCGGTTTTCAGTAATATTTGGCCGCCGCGATTGCTGCGAATCTCAAATTTATAGAGTGTGTCAGCGGTGAGTCCGGGAATGAACAGTTCCCAGATGCCCGATCCACCCCGTGCGCGCATGGGGTGGCAGCGACCATCCCAATGGTTAAAGTCGCCCACAATACTAATGCGTTCTGCATTGGGTGCCCAAGTGGCAAATAAAACCCCACTGACATCAGCGACCTTAACTACTTTTGCGCCAAGAAAACTATACGCGTGCCAATGTTTTCCTTCGCCAAACAGATGCAGATCATACTCGGAGAGTTGGGGTTCGAAACAGTATGGGTCATAGCTGACGTGGGGATTGCCGTCACTGTCCAGCCAGTTAATGCTGTACCTGCTTGGCAGCTGCGTGGTGTCACCTTGCCATTGAAACAGATCTGTATTGCCAATACGTTGCAGTGGGGCGCTGTTTTCTACAATGTGAGCTGCAGATGCCCTGGGTAAAAAAACTCGAACGATGGTCTGTGTTTTGCTAATGGGGTGACGCCCCAGCACCGCGAATGGATCGTGATGGGTCGCATCTAAAATGCGTTGCAGGTCTGTTGTGATTTTATCTTTATTCTGCACAGTAGGCATAAATTTGGGGTATGATCAAGTTGTGATATTGGGTTAGATCATAGCATAAGCTTCTATCAACAAAAGTTTTTTGGGGATCAGCCGATGTTAACCATCGCTGCGCTGCTTGCATCGCTAGCGGGCCTCTGCAAATTGAATGGGTGATAGCATGACCATGGAAGATACACGTTTTGTTAGTCGATTAACTCGAGATACCTTGGCGCTGATTTTGGCGGGTGGGCGTGGTACACGTCTTAAACAGTTAACCACTTGGCGCGTGAAACCTGCTGTGCCTTTTGGTGGTAAGTTTAGAATTATCGATTTTCCTCTCTCTAACTGCATTAATTCTGGCATACGTCGTATTGGTGTGCTGACACAATATAAATCCCACTCGTTGATCCGTCATATCCAGCAGGGTTGGGGCTATTTTCGTGGTGAGTTTGGTGAGTTTATTGAGCTGCTGCCGGCACAACAGCGTATTGAAGAGACGTGGTATGCGGGTACGGCGGATGCTGTTTATCAAAATATAGATATCATTCGTGCTCATAAGCCTAAGTATGTTTTGATTCTGGCCGGCGATCATATCTACAAAATGGATTACGGCCCTATGCTGGCGCATCACGTTGAGAATAACGCCGACATGACGATTGGTTGTCTTGAGGTGCCGCTGGAACAAGCCAAGGCGTTTGGTGTGATGAGCGTTGATGAGAGTGGCCGCGTGAATGACTTTAATGAAAAGCCATCCCAGCCCCAGTCCGCACCCGGTACACCCGATACTGCGCTGGCCTCTATGGGGATCTATATTTTTAATACAGATTTTCTTTATGAGCGGTTGATCAGTGATGCGGATACCAGCACATCGGCCCACGATTTTGGGAAAGATATTATTCCTGCTGTGATTAAAAAATATCGTGTCTTCTCTTATCCATTCCGTGATGTGCAGACAGGACAGCAGAGTTACTGGCGTGATGTGGGAACGGTGGATGCTTTCTGGGAGGCCAATATGGAGCTTGTGTCTGTGACGCCGGAGCTGAATTTGTATGATGCTCAATGGCCGATCTGGACTTACCAGGAGCAGCTGCCGCCGGCAAAATTCATTTTTGATGATGAGGGGCGTCGTGGTCAGGCAATTGACTCCATGGTCTCGGGCGGTTGTTTGATCTCTGGCGCAACGGTGCGTCGTTCACTGCTCTTTTCTAATGTACGGGTCCACTCATTCAGTAAGCTTGAAGAGACGGTGGTATTGCCGGGCGTTGAGATTGGGCGTAATTGCCGTATCACTAAAGCGGTTATCGATAAGGGGTGCAAAATACCGTCAGGCACGGTCATTGGTGAGGACCCCAAAGTGGATGCTGAACGTTTTCATGTCTCAGAAGGTGGCGTGGTACTGGTCTCCCCAGAGATGTTAGGTCAAGAGTTGCACTATGTCAGATAACGGTTCGAATAAAGGGGCGGCACATGCGCCGTTGAAGGTGGTGTTGTGTTGGCATATGCACCAACCAAACTATTTTGATCCGGCGGCGGGTGAGTACCATCTGCCCTGGACCTATCTGCATGGCATTAAAGATTATGTGGATATGGTGGCGCATCTTGAAGCAGTGCCAAAGGCTAAGGCCGTGGTCAATTTTGCGCCGATTCTGCTGGAGCAGCTTGACGATTATAGCCATCAGGTTGAGCGGTTTCTGAAAGAGGGGAGCGTGATTACCGATCCCCTTCTGGCGGCGTTGGTGAGTCCGGCGTTACCAAAAGATAATGAAGGACGGACACAGCTGGTCAAGGCCTGTTTGCGCGCCAATGAAAAGACCATTATTCACCGCTTTCCCAATTATCAGCGATTGGCGGATATGGCGTTGCGTCTGGAGTTACGCTCCGACGAGTGGATGTATATCAATAGCCAATATCTGGCGGATCTATTGACTTGGTACCATCTGGCCTGGCTGGGTGAGACGGTGCGTCGTAGTGATACACGGGCTCAGACGTTGATTGCAAAAGGCAGCGGTTTTTCGATGCACGACCGGCGTCTGTTGCTGGAGCTGATCTCTGAACTGTTGAGTGGTGTGATTGGCCGTTACCGTCGTCTGGCTGAAGAGGGGCGTGTGGAGCTGTCGGTGACCCCCTATGCACACCCAATTGTGCCGCTGCTGCTCGATATTGGCAGCACCCGCGAGGCGATGCCGGATGCCAAACTGCCGTTGGCTGACCACTACCCGGGTGGTTTGGAGCGTTCCGAGTGGCATATTAAAAAGGGTATTGAGACCTACGAGCAGCACTTTGGCATGAAGCCCAAAGGGTGCTGGCCATCTGAGGGGGCCATAAGTATGGCGACCCTGGCGTTGATGGATAAATATGGTTTCAGCTGGGCCGCTACCGGTGAAAGTGTGTTGCGTAACAGTTTAAATCTGCTACAAACGCCCGCTGAACTGCGTGATGTGCAGGTGATACATCAACCCTATCGTCCGGCTGAACAGCAGATAAATTGTTTCTTTCGTGATGACGGACTCTCTGACCTGATCGGCTTTGTCTACTCCAAGTGGCATGCCGATGATGCGGTGGGTGATTTTATCCAGCATCTGGAAAATATCGCAGCAGCCAATGTGGACAAACCTGATGCGGTGGTCTCCATCATTCTTGATGGTGAGAATGCCTGGGAGTATTACCCCGAAAATGGTTATTATTTTCTGAGTGCCCTGTATGAGCGGCTTGCCAACCATCCGGGTCTGGATCTCACTACCTTCAGTGAGGTGTTACAACAGCAAGCATCGCCTTCATCTTCGTTGCCCCATATTGTGGCGGGCAGCTGGGTCTACGGTAGTTTTTCCACCTGGATTGGCAGTGAGGACAAAAACCGTGGCTGGGATATGTTGGTTGAAGCCAAACGGGTTTATGACCAAGTGGCCACGTCTGATAAATGGAGTGAAGAGCAGCGGCGGGCGCTGGAGCGCCAGCTGGCAATCTGTGAAGGCTCTGACTGGTTCTGGTGGTTTGGCGATTACAACCCCTCTGACGCGGTACGTGATTTTGAGCGGCTCTACCGCCTGCAGCTCAATACGCTCTATCAGATGCTGGGGGTTGCACCACCGGAATATCTGGCACACTCCTTTACCCACGGGGGTGGCAACCCTGCGGCGGGTGGTGTGATGCGTCAGGGGCGGGAGTCTTAGTGGCCGTCGCTGATACCCCGCTGAGCCGTCGTCGTAGTGGTGTCCTGTTACACCCAACCTCTCTACCGGGTGGGGTTGGGTGTGGTGATCTGGGGGCCGAAGCTTACCGTTTTGTCGACTTTCTGGCTGCCAGTGGCATGAGTGTCTGGCAGGTATTGCCATTGGTGCCTACCCATGGCGATCTCTCCCCGTATCAAGGGCTCTCCGTCCATGCGGGTAACCCACTGCTGATTAATCTTGACCGGTTGCGGGAGTGGGGGTGGTTGCAGGCGGGGACCACGGATGGTGCTGTGGATTTTGCACAATACCGGCGTGATCAGCTGCAGTTGGCCTATCAAGGGTTTTTGCAACATGCGGACGACTCCGTTTGGGCCGAATACAACCACTTTGTGGCTGAGCAGAGTGGCTGGCTGGAGGATTACGCACTGTTTCAGGCGATTCGTCAGGCCCAAGGGCACCGCCACTGGTTAGCGTGGCCGGATGAGCTGCGTGATCGCGCCCCGTTGGCGCTGGCGGCGATGGGTAAGGTATTGAAGGATAAGGTGAGCTATGTTCGTTTTGAGCAGTTTGTATTTTTCCGGCAGTGGCACCAGTTACGTGGTTACGCCCATCAACGTGATGTGTTGCTGTTTGGGGATCTACCTATTTTTGTGGCACACGATAGCGCTGAAGTCTGGGCCAATCGTGAGTTGTTTCTTTTAGATGAGTATGGCCAGGCCCAAGTTGTGGCGGGGGTGCCACCGGACTATTTCTCTGCGACAGGGCAGCGCTGGGGTAATCCGCACTACAACTGGGGACGGATGCAGGCGGACGGTTTTAGCTGGTGGAAGCAGCGTATCGGTGGGCAGCTGGCGATGTTTGATTGGGTCCGCATCGACCATTTTCGTGGCTTTGAGTCGTACTGGGAGATTCCGGCCCATGAAGTAACAGCGATGAATGGGCGCTGGGTCAAGGCCCCCGGTGATGAGCTGTTTGAGGCGTTACATCAGGTCTTTGATCCACTGCCCCTGGTGGCGGAGGATCTTGGTATTATCACCGCTGAGGTCGATGCACTGCGCCAGAAATATCACCTGCCAGGTATGAAAATAGTGCAGTTTGCCTTTGGCGGAGATGCAGACAACCCGTACCTGCCCCATCACCAGACGTTTGATAGTGTGGTCTACACCGGTACCCATGATAATGATACAACCCTGGGCTGGTATCAGTCACTGCCCGAGTCTGTGCAGCAGCATGTGCAGTCCTACTTAGGATTTCCACAGGAGAGCATGCCGTGGCCGATGATTCGTTCGGCATTGGCGTCGGTTGCCCGGCTGACAATTTTGCCGATGCAGGATCTGCTGGGGCAGGGTAGTGAACATCGCATGAATACCCCCGGCACGTCAGAGGGTAACTGGCGCTGGCGTTTTGAGTGGGCACAGCTGGATGAAGGGTTGGCACCGAAGTTAAAAGGGCTGATGGCGCTCTACGGCCGTGGTTGAGTAGCGCGCTACTCCGGCACTAACCACTCCACATTTACCCCCCCCTCTTTTGCATCACTCAGCAGCGGCCATAGCCACTCAAGCTCAGATTTGAGCTGTTGGTCCAGCTGCCAGGGGGCGTTGATGATGATCATGCCGCTGCCACACATCGCCTTCTCTGTCTGAAGGGGGGTGATGTTCAGTTCGGCGGTGAGAATTTTGCGGATCCCGGTCTTTTTTAGGGCCGCAAAAAAACTCTCCCGCAGGGTTGTGCTCATGAGTGGGTACCAGAGGGCGTAAATACCCGTAGGCCAGCGCTGGTAACCGTTTTGCAGCCCACGAACGAGCCGTGTGTACTCATCCTTTAACTCATAAGCAGGGTCTATCAGTACCAGCCCGCGTCGTTCAGTGGGCGGCAGGTAGGCCTTGATGCCTTGATAGCTATCCTGCAGATGCACCGTCACCTGTCTGTCGCCGTTGAACTCCCGTTTTAATGTTTCACAATCAATGGTATTGAGTTCTGTGACCACCATACGGTCATTGGCCCGCAGCAGTGCGCGCCCCAGCCGCGGTGATCCGGGGTAGTAGCGCAGCTCATCGCCACTGTTAAAAGTACGTACGATATCAAGGTAGTGCCGTACGGCGGCAGGTGGGTTGGGGGCCTGCCAGAGTCGGCTGATGCCGCTGAGGTATTCGCGGTTTTTATCGGCCTCGTGACTGGTTAGGTCATAAAGACCAATGCCGCCGTGGCTATCCTGCAGATAGAACGGTTTGGGTTTTTGCTGCAGCGCCTGCAACAGGCTGGTGAGGACTACGTGTTTAACGACGTCGGCATAGTTGCCAGCGTGAAAGTTGTGGCGATAACCAAACATACTCTGAACCGGATAAAAGAGGAGCGGCCATTCTAAGCTACATCGCTGCGGAAGGGGGAGAGCTGTTGCAGCGCGACAACCCTTTTCTCGATCTCGGTGGCTTCAGCCAGCGCAAACTGCTCGATGGCCTTGCGGAACTCGGGGTGGGCAATCCAGTGGGCGGACCAGGTGGTGACGGGCAGAAAACCACGGGCGATTTTATGTTCGCCCTGGGTGCCGGGTTCGAAACTTTTCAGCCCCTGTTGAATGCAGTACTCCAGTCCTTGGTAGTAGCAGGTTTCAAAGTGCAGGGCGGGGATCTGATCGCGGCAGCCCCAGTGGCGACCATAGAGTGTTGTGTCGCTGCGTAGATTCAAGGCCGCGGCAATGCAGTCACCCTGTTGGTAGGCCAGTACCAGGACCACCTGATTGCCGAGTGTTCGACCAATCTCTTCAAAAAACTCCAGCGTCAGGCTGGGCACACCCCATTTCCGGTCATAGATGGCGCAGTAGTAGTGGTGAAAGAGCTGCCACTCCTGAGGGGTGATCTCAGGACCATGCACGATACGAAAGGTGATGCCGGCCTCCTGTATCTGGCGTCGCTCTTTGAGGATGTTTTTACGTTTGCGTGAACTGAAGCGGCTCAGATAATCATCAAAACTTTTGTAATCGTTATTGTGCCAGTGGTACTGGCAGTCGAGGCGTATTGCCAGATTCTGTTGCTGCAGGCGGGTTTTTTCAGCAGCGGTGAGAAAGAGCCAGTGTATTGAAGAGGCGTTGTAAAGATCGGCGACCTGAAGGGCTGCGTCGAGTATAGCGCTGTGCACGGCTTGCTGGTCAGCATCTGTGGCGATCAGTAGTCGCTCCCCGGTCATGGGGGTAAAGGGGATGGCACCCACCAGTTTGGGGTAATAATCGAGCCCGTTGCGCTGATAGGCCTCTGCCCATGACCAGTCAAAGACAAACTCACCGTAGGAGTTGTATTTGAGATAGAGCGGGGCGGCACCTATTAATGCGCCGTCATCGGCGTAGACGACAATGTGGTGGGGGAGCCAGCCACTGCTGTTGCCGACACAGTTGTGCCGTTCCAGGGCCACGAGAAATTCATGCTTTAAAAAAGGGTTGTTGTCCTGGGTAAGGCTGTTCCATGCGGCGGCAGTAATGTCACTTAACTGTTTAATAAAGGCTGTTTTCATGGGCAGGTAGTTTTAATTGAGGGCTATGGGGTATTAGACGTGTTCTTTTAGAGCATGTCTAGCAATGGTGTAAACCTATTGATGTTCTGTGAATAAAGGGGGTTGTTTCTGGTATTGCCATGGTGTTGGAGTTTTGTGAATGATGTGAATTGTGACGGGGGTCTCATAAAAAAACACAACCCTTCTGCGTTGCCTGACGATAAAAGAGTTCAACTGATTTGAAGTTTTTCAGCCTGACTTTTTTGTGGCAGTGATGGTAGCTGCCAACATATCCAAACAAGGTGAAATTATGCAGCAAAAATTTTTACTCAAGGCGGTAGTGGCCGGTGTGGCATTGGCACTATCGGGTTGTGGTGGCGACAGCTCGACCTCATCTGTGGGCGCGGCAGCCACGTCATATACATTGCCGACAGAGATATCAGCGGTACCGGCCTCGACTTCAACGGCGGCCTCCCTGCGTAGCGTATCGCTGCTGGGACGCCTGGATCGTGCGGCGTCAAATTTAAGTGCCAGTTCAGATTACAACAAGGCCACAACCTCCAAGTATGTTGAAGAGCATGCCCTGGAGCAGTTCTCCATTATTGAGCAGGTGATGAGCGCCCTGGCCCAGACCCATTACGACAGCAGCGCCAACCAGAATGGTGTTGCTTATAAGGCGATGGTGGCGTGGGAGGATGAGAGCAATGGCGTGTCGGTGAAACAGCTACAGCCATGGGTGATTAAATCCGAGATTGTGACCGGCACTCACCCCAGCGGTAGCAGTGGCAGCCTTAACAAAGTTCAGGTCTGGATTGAGGAGGAGGATGAGGATAACCCCGGACAGAAGCGGGTGATTCGCGCTGAGTTTAAGATCTACAGCGGCGCTTCCTTTAACCCCAGTGGTACGGTGTTGAGTTACGGCGAGTGGGATCTGAATGTTGCATTTGACAGTGCGGCCACACAATCTTTTGTTGCCACATCGCGCAATAACAGTGGCACGACAGAGTTGAAGATTAATGAAAGTGGCGGTAACGGGTTCTCGCGTGCCGTCCTGTATCGTACCGGCAGTTCTGGGTACGGTAAGGTGGAGTATCCCGATTATAGTAACTGCATGGGCCCCAACTGCACACCGGGTGTTGCGGCGGCCTCGTACGCCTATAACGACGCCTATCTGGTCGTAAACGATGGCAGCGGTCCTGTCTACAAGGATCGCAATAGCGAAGTGGAGATGACCCACCGCTACGGACTCTTTTATGCCAATGCCGCCACCGGCGTAGCGGCAGGTGATAACGTACAGAAACACAAATCGTTTGGTTTTCCGGTCTCCTATACCGACAGTCATGGCGCTACCCAGCACGCCTATTATGGTGCCTGGCAGGGACGGCATCAGTTATGGGGTGGCGGTCAAAATGGGGTACCTTCGGGCACAGTAGTGACCCGCGAGGACTTCGGTGCAGGCACCACACCGGAGCAGTTTACCGTTTCAGACCGGTTTAATGGCTCCTTTACCAAACGTACGCTGGTGGCTGGCAGCCCCGCGGATATCAAGGATATTACGGTAGAGACCTTTGTTAATAAACACTTTGAACTGTTTAACGAAAATGGCACGTGGAAGGTGTGTGAGGGAGGGCAGGTGGACTTTAATGCAGCCCCTTCAGCCAAATGTGTATCGTTTGAGACCAATACGGCCGGTCCTCTGGTGGCATTTACCAAGTGGGCCTCTCTGAAGGGGGATAACCGCAAGACGGTGAACATTGGTCGTTGGGATAATGTGAATCAGGTCGCCGTCAACTACGTCTATCTGGCGGCAGCAGATGGTGTAGCAAACTTCACCACCGCTGGTTTCTACCCTGCGACACACGGGCATGATGGCTTGACCACCACCGCCAGTGGCAATGTATACGTGGGTACTAACGGTCATCAGCTGAGGGTTGATATTGGTGGTTCTGTTTACATTCAGTACACCGGTGACTTCACCTCTGGCAAGACCGGCTGGGTGCAGAAGAAGCTGACCTCGTTTGATCAGCAGACCTGGACGCCTACCTTTGATGTGGCCGGTGATACCAACTTTACCCCTGAGCAGGGGCGTGAGTATTACATCAACAGTAACGGCGTGAACTATGCGGTACGCCGTATTGCGGCCAATAATGTGGCGGCGGACTATGAGGTACAGCTGGAGCTGCAATCAACTGTCAATCCATCCACCATCACCACATTCCTGCCCACAGGAACTGATTATCTGGGGACACCGTGGCGGCCTGAGGTGAAGTTGATGCTGGATACCAATCCGGTCAATACCACCACCTTTATGAAGCTGGTGTACAAAGCGGATGATCCAAGCACGAATGGTGATGATACCGGTACGGCCTACACTTCGGGCGAATGGGGATTGCAGGCGTTTAATGCCTCAAACCAACCGCTGGATGCCTCAGGCACGGCGGTGACGGTGGATGGATTTGGTGTGCCCACCGGTAGTACCCGTCCGGTACAGTTTAACTGGGAGTATTCAGCCAGCGGTGGTTGGGGGAGTCAGCAGTATCTGATTGGTGCAAACAGCCAGTACAAACTGCTCTCCGATCCTATTAGCCTGGCTGCCCAGTCATACAGCTACAGTTATCAAACGGGTGTCTCTAAAACATTGGCGCTGCAATTTGATGGCTGGATGCACGGTATGCCAGACCTCTATAGGGACTTGCAGAAGAGTGGTTGGAGGATGAGTTCAGCGCTGTCGCAGAAGGTGATCAATATTCCGGCAGGCACTCAGGTGACGGGTAGTGATGGTGTGCAGTACTACATCAAACCGTTGCGAGTGAGCATCTTCCTGGCGGAAGTGGCACAGCCTTCAACCGGCGCACCTGATGTTACCCTGGGCAGTGCGTTGGATGTAGGTGTGGGCAGTGGCTTGCTGCCAACCTTTGTTGAGCATGGGATGAGCGGTACCATTCCAGCGGCGACAGTGAGGTACTCTGAGGGTAAAACGCTGTAAAGTCTGATGCAGTGAACCCCCAAGGGGCGCAGCAGTGCGCCCCTTTTTATTGGTGGCTGCTCCAACTTGGTGATCAGCGCCCTATCATGGTTCAATGGGGCTGCTTGAGAGACTCGGTATTCATCTTGTCATATTGATAACAGGGTGATCCCTATGCAGTGGCTGCCACTGGTACGGTTACTGCTTTGGTTGCTGGTTCAACGCAGGCAGCGGTTATCGGGTGGGGCGTCGCGGTAAGGGACATTATAAAAACAGATCAGGAGTCATTATGACTTTCTCAAATACAGTGACAGTGATCCTCGCCGGTGGGGCAGGATCACGTCTTCATCCATTGACGGCGGAGCGCACCAAACCGGCGGTGCCGTTTGGTGGCAAATACCGAATTATCGATTTTGTGTTGACCAACTGCCTGCACTCGGGGGTACGGCGGGTATTGATGTTGACGCAATATAAGTCCCACTCACTGCAGAAACATGTGCGTGATGGCTGGTCGATATTCAATCCGGAGCTGGGCGAATACATTACGCTGGTGCCACCGCAGATGCGTAAAGGTGAGCGTTGGTATGGGGGGACGGCCGATGCCATCTACCAGAATATCTATCTGCTGGAGCGCAGTGGTGCCGAGCATGTGATGATCCTGCCGGGTGATCATATCTACCGCATGGACTATGCACCGATGATGAGTGCCCATCAGACCAGTGGTGCAGAGCTGACAATCGCCTGTATGGATGTGGTTTTGAATGAGGCCCACCAGTTTGGCGTGCTGACACTGGACGATCAGCAACGGGTGACAGATTTTGTTGAGAAACCGGCCGAACCAGCAGCGACGAATGGGCATGAGGGGCGCGCCCTGGCCTCAATGGGGATCTATATCTTCTCGCTTAAGCGGCTGCTGGCGGTGCTGGAAGAGGACCAAGCGCGCAGCGACTCCAGCCACGATTTTGGCAAGGATATTATTCCGCGTATGTTGGCTGGTGGTCTGATATATGGCTATCTGTTTGGCGGTGAGGGAGGGCGTGTCTCGCCCGACCGTTATTGGCGTGACGTAGGCACGATCGACGCCTACTACAAGGCCAACATGGACCTGCTGGATCAAGTGCCGCCCATGAATTTATATCAGAAGGAGTGGCCCATCCGTACCTATGCGGGGCAGCATCCACCGGCCCGCACAGTGGCCGGGCGCATGGGCAACGAAGGGATTGCCATTAACTCGGTCATCTCCAATGGCGCGGTGATCTCCGGCGGCTGCGCCCAACACTCGATCCTGTTCAATAATGTGTTTGTCGGGGATGAGGCGATGGTGCACGACTCGCTGCTCTTTGAAGGGGTAACGATCGGCCGTGGTTCACAGATCAACCGCTGTATCATTGATAAACATGTGGCTGTGCCAGAGGGGGTCATGATCGGTTTTGATCAGGCGCAGGACCGCCAGCGGTTTGAGGTTTCGGCAGAGGGGATTGTGGTGGTACCCAGGGGGTACAGGTTTGAATAACAGCTAATTGGATGGAGTGTTACCAACCGAATCAGCAGCACTGTTGAGTGTTTGACTGTTTCAAGTTGGTGCCGGGAGCGAGAATCGAACTCGCACTCTGTCACCAGAACCGGATTTTGAGTCCGGCGCGTCTACCAGTTCCGCCATCCCGGCGAACCCCATCTAAACGGGAGCGCGTAGTATAACGACTTTATTTAATTCGGCAAGCCCAAAACAGATGCGCAGATTCGCTAGACGCGAACGAAACTGATAACATCCCGCGCCATGCAACGTAGTGACTTTAATTATCAACTCCCACCCCAGCTGATCGCACAGCAGCCACTGGCCCGGCGCTGTGACAGCCGTCTGCTGCTTGTGGACGGTGGTGGGGATGTTTTGGCGGACCGTAGGTTTGCGGATATTGTTGAACTGCTCCAGCCCGGTGATCTGCTGGTCTTTAACGATACGCGGGTGATCCCGGCGCGGCTGTTTGGTTGCAAGGCCAGTGGTGGCAAGGTCGAGGTGATGATTGAACGGGTGCTGGACCCGCACCACGCCCTGGCCCATGTGCGTGCCAGCAAATCCCCCAAGGTTGGCAGTCGTCTACAGCTGGATGGCCCACTCAATAATGGCGTTGAGGTGGAGGTGCTGGGGCGGGAGGCGGATCTGTTCCAGCTGCGTTTCCACGACCCACGCCCACTGTTTGAGATTCTGGATGAGATAGGCCACATCCCCCTGCCACCCTATATAGATCGCGCTGATGAATTGGCCGACCACGACCGCTATCAGACCGTCTACGCCGCCAACCCAGGGGCGGTGGCAGCCCCAACGGCGGGCCTCCACTTTGATCAAGCCACGCTGGATAGGTTGGCGGCCAAAGGGGTGGAGCAGGCGTTTGTGACCCTGCATGTGGGGGCGGGTACGTTTCAGCCGGTGCGGGTTGATAATATTGATGATCACCACATGCACGCCGAGTATCTGGAGGTGAATCAGACCTGTTGTGACAAGATCAGCGCTGCCCGGCGGCGTGGCGGGCGGGTGGTGGCGGTCGGTACAACGTCGGTCCGCAGCCTGGAGAGCGCGGCGCAGCTGGCCGGTATCGAAGCGGGTCGATTGCAGCCTTACAGTGGCGAGACCCGTCTGTTTATTACCCCTGGTTACCAATTTAAGGTGATTGACCTGTTGATCACTAACTTCCATCTGCCGGAATCGACGCTGCTGATGTTGGTGAGTGCGCTGGGCGGATATGAGCGGATGATGACGGCGTATCGCCATGCCGTTGAACAGGAGTACCGTTTTTTCAGTTATGGCGACGCCATGTTAATTCTGCCCCAGGCAGGTGTACTGGCGGCAAGAGAGATCCCCGATGAAGTTTGAACTATTAAAAACCGATGGCGCTGCCCGCCGTGGCACCCTGACTTTTAACCGTGGCACGGTCCAGACCCCCGCCTTTATGCCCGTGGGTACCTATGGCACGGTGAAGGCGATGACGCCGGAAGAGCTGCGTGGCACCGGTGCTGAGATTATTCTCGGCAATACCTTTCACCTGATGTTGCGCCCCGGTACGGAGGTGATCCAGCTGCATGGTGATCTGCACGACTTTATGCATTGGGAGGGGCCGATTCTGACCGATTCCGGTGGCTTTCAGGTCTTCAGTCTGGGAGAGATGCGCAAGATCACGGAGGAGGGGGTGACCTTTCGCTCCCCCGTGAATGGTGACAAGGTATTCCTCGATCCTGAACGTTCCATGCAGGTACAGCGTGAGCTGGGGGCCGACATCGTGATGGTCTTTGATGAATGTACCCCCTATCCCGCCAGCGAAGCGCAGGCCAGCAGTTCGATGCAGTTGTCACTACGTTGGGCCAAACGCAGCCGGGCCGCCCATGAAGGCAATGATTCGGCACTGTTTGGCATTGTGCAGGGTGGCATGTACCCGGCGCTGCGAACAGTATCCCTGAATGGCTTGGCCGAGATCGGTTTTGACGGTTATGCCATTGGCGGACTCTCAGTGGGTGAAACTGAAGAGGAGCGCATCATGATCCTCGATCACCTGCAGCCACAGATGCCGACCGACAAGCCACGTTACCTGATGGGGGTGGGGCGGCCAGAGGATATTGTTGAGGCGGTGCGGCGCGGCATAGACATGTTCGACTGTGTGATGCCCACCCGTAACGCCCGCAATGGCCACCTCTTTACCCATTTTGGTGATATCCGTATCCGTAACGCCAAACATGAAAGGGATACCCGGCCACTGGATGAGAGCTGTGGCTGTTATACCTGTCGTAACTACAGCCGTGCCTATCTCAAACATCTTGATAAATGCCAGGAGATTTTGGGCGCACGTCTGAACACTATTCATAACCTCTACTACTATCAGGAGCTGATGCAGGGGTTGCGTGCTGCCATCGCCGATGGACGCCTGGAACCCTTCGTAGCGGAGTTTTATGCCCGGCGCGCCAAAAATGGAGAAGCTGTGTCATAATGAGCGCCGTTTGCGTCAGGGGCGCTTGATTAATAGGCGCGTATGCCGATTAGCCGAACAGTTTTAATTGTGTTTTTAATTAATTAGGGAAGGATGTTATGAGCTTTTTTATCACTGATGCAATGGCCCAGCAGGCACCCGCTGCCGCTTCGGAGCCAGGTTTTGCCAATATCATTTTCCTGGTAGTCCTGTTTGTGATCTTCTATTTCATGTTGCTACGCCCCCAGCTCAAACGTGCCAAAGAGCACAAAAAGATGACCGCAGGCATGGCTAAAAATGACGAAGTGGTGACCACGGGTGGTTTGGCGGGTCGTATCACCAAGGTGGATGAGAGCTTCATCACACTGCAGATTGCCACCGGTGTTGAGGTGCAGGTACAGAAGAATGCTGTGGGTTCACTGTTGCCTAAGGGTAGTTTGAAGCTTTAACCCACAATTCACTCATGAAACAGCGGAAGTTCCGGGTACCTAAAATATGATTAATCAATACCCCTGGTGGAAAAATCTACTGATCGTCGTTGTGATGGTGGTCGGTGCTTTTTACGCATTGCCAAATATTTATGGAGAGGATCCGGCCATCCAGGTCTCATCTGTTCGTGGTGCCGCCGTCACCGATGCGACGGTTGATGATGTGCGCTCCCAACTGCGGCGTCTGGAGATCGACTCCAAGGCGATGGACCTGGAGCCGCAGGGGTTGATTGTCCGTTTTAATAATACCGAAGAGCAACTTAAGGCCCGCGACGGACTGAAAAAGAGTCTTGATGAGGGGTATGTGGTTGCCCTGAATCTGGCACCTTCAACGCCGGACTGGCTGCGTGCCCTGGGGGCAATGCCGATGTATCTGGGGCTTGACCTGCGTGGTGGTGTGCATTTCCTGATGGAGGTGGATACCGATGCGGCTATTGAGATGGCTGAAGATCGTTATGTGGGTGATATACGTGGTTTGATGCGCGACAGCAAAATTCGTTACCTCACCATTGGTCGTGCCTCGGCGGGGGGTGTGCAGATCAAGTTCCGCAGCGTTGAGGATCGCAAGAGTGCTGAGACGCTGATCCGCAAGGAGTTTCGTGATCTGTTGTTGGCGGATGAGGAGCAGGGAGATGCGTTTCTCATGAGCGTAAAACTGGCTGATCAGGAGATGCGTGAAACCCGCAAACTGGCCGTACAGCAGAACGTAACAACACTCCGCAACCGTATTAACGAGTTGGGTGTGGCCGAGCCACTGATCCAGCAGCAGGGCGAAAATCGCATTGTGGTGCAGTTGCCAGGAGTCCAGGATACTGCCCGTGCCAAGGAGATCCTGGGTGCCACTGCAACCCTCGATTTCCGCATGGCAGACGAGACAGGTGATCTGCAGGATGCCATCGGTGGTCGTGTGCCGGTCGGTTCGCGCCTATATAAAGAGCGTAACGGTAACCCGGTACTGCTGCAGAAAAATATTATTATCACGGGTGACTCGATTGTTGATGCCTCTTCCGGTCTGGATCAGACTGATGCCAGCCCGGCGGTATTTATCTCCCTGAATGGTACGGGTGCTAGCAAGATGCACGACACCACTAAAGAGAATGTCGGCAAGTTGATGGCGGTGGTATTTGTTGAAAGTAAAACTGAAACCACTATTGTTGATGGGGTTGAGGTGAAGCGGAAGTTTAAGGTGGAGGAGGTGATCAGCCTTGCCCGTATCCGTGAACCGTTCAGTAAACGTTTTCAGATCACCGGCCTGGATGGTGCTAACGAGGCGCGTGATTTGGCGCTGTTGCTGCGTGCCGGCGCACTCTCTGCACCCCTTGAGATTATCGAAGAGCGTACCGTTGGCCCAAGCCTGGGGCAGGACAATATCGATATGGGCATGAAGTCGATGGTGGCAGGTTTTGTGGTGGTGATGCTCTTTATGGCGTTTTACTACCGTGCCTTTGGCATGATCGCCAATGTCACTCTGGCCATGAATCTGATGTTGCTGGTGGCGTTGCTGTCGATGTTGCAGGCAACGCTGACACTGCCCGGTATCGCCGGTATCGTGCTCACCATTGGTATGGCGGTGGATGCCAACGTCCTGATTTACGAACGGATTCGAGAAGAGCTGCGTAATGGTAATTCGCCACAGGCCAGTATTCATGCCGGTTTTGAGCGGGCCGCTGCCACTATCGCCGACTCCAATATCACCACGTTGATTGCCGGGATCACGCTTTTCTGGCTGGGTTCCGGCCCGGTCAAAGGTTTTGCGGTGGTGCTCTGCCTCGGCATTCTGACTTCCATGTTTACCGCCATCCTCGGTACCCGCGCGCTGGTTAATCTGGCATATGGTGGTCGCCGCGTGAATAAATTGTCGATTTAAGGAGAGGCGTAATGGAATTTTTTAATGTAAAAAATACAATCGACTTTATGTCTACCCGTAAGGCTGGGCTGATCGTCTCACTGGTCTTGATTTTGGTGGCGATTGGTTCTGTTGCTACCCGTGGTCTGAATCTGGGTATCGATTTTACCGGCGGTACGCTGGTTGAAGTGGGGTATGAAGAGTCTGCTGACCTGCAGGGGGTGCGGGACTCCCTCTCTAAAGGTGGGTTTGAGCGTGCGGTTGTGCAGCATTTTGGTACTTCGCAGGATGTCCTGATCCGTCTGGCCCCCAGTGACTCGGCGGCGGCTGAAATCAGCAACAAGGTGTTGGCAGCGCTTAATGCCGATGGCCACAAGGTTGATTTGCGTAGAATTGAGTTTGTTGGGCCTCAGGTGGGCAAGGAGCTGACAGAGGATGGTGGTCTGGCGATTCTGGCGGCGCTGTTTGGGATTCTGATATACGTCTACTTCCGTTTTGAAATCCGCTTTGCGGTGGGTGCGGTACTTGCTACCTTGCATGATGTGATCATCACCATTGGGCTGTTTTCTATCTTCCAGTGGGAGTTTGACCTGACGGTGCTGGCGGCAATTCTGGCCGTCATCGGTTACTCCCTTAACGATACGATTGTTGTGTATGACCGTATCCGTGAAACCTTTCGCAAAGTGCGTAAGGAGGGGGCGATTGAGATTATTAACCAGTCGGTTACCCAGACACTGTCACGTACAATCATGACCTCCGGCACCACCAGTCTGGTGGTTATCTCACTGCTCCTGTTTGGGGGTGAGGCGATTCATGGGTTTGCCCTGGCACTTATTATCGGCATAGTGGTGGGTACCTACTCATCTATCTATGTTGCCAGCGGTTTGATTGTGGTGATGGGAGTCAGTAAGGCGGATTTGATGCCGGTAGAGAAAGAGGGGGCAGAGATTGATCCGGAGTCCACGCCGTAGCGGAGCGCGGTTAGTGGTTTTCTAACATGATAAGGCCCGCATGAGCGGGCCTTATCTGTTTATGGCGTCAGTTTACTGGAGCTGAATTTTCTGTTTTGCCCCCTTGGTGTGGATTTCTATACGGTTTCTGCCGGACTGTTTGGCACGATACATGGCGGTATCTGCACGTTTGATCAGCTCTTCAGGACTCTCACCAGGGTTGTAGAGGGCAATACCGGCAGAAAAGGTGGGAGCGGCAATCTCGATGCCATCATCAAGGCGGCAGAAGGAGCCCGCTATTTCGCTCTGCATTTTCTTTAGGGCACACAGGGCACCATCAACCTCAGTATTGGGCATCAGTACCGCAAACTCTTCGCCGCCGTAGCGGGCCACGGTATCGTGGTGACGCAGTATGCTCAGCGCGACCTCGGCAAAATAGCGCAGTACCTGATCCCCGGCATCGTGGCCAAAATTATCATTGATCGGCTTGAACTCATCAAGATCTATGATGGCCAGTGTGAGCGGTGAGCCATAACGCTGTACCCGGGCAACTTCGTTATTGAGTTGCTGCATCAAGGCGCGGCGGTTGGGGAGCTGGGTCAGCTCATCGGTCTGGCTAAGCAGATGGACACGGGTTAACTCATCGTCCAGCTGCTGGCTCTCATCCTCAAATGCATTGCGCTGCTGTTCAATGGTACTGAATTTGGTGGTCAGATCCTGGTGCTCTTTTAGTAGCTTGATATGGCGCTGGAGCAGGGTGACACGCATCTCGTCGATATCCTGCTTGGTATCCAGTAGCCGGATCGCCTCCATTGACTCTTTGATTAGCTGTGCAAGCTCTCTGTTGTAGCGAATAGCCTGTGTTATCTGTTCGTCGAGTTTGCCTTTAATGCCTTGAATATTATTGCGAGTCTCTCGTAGCGAATCGTTAAAGAGAGGGGTGCTAGCTGTCGGTGTGCTTTTTTTGCCGGGTGTTTTGGCGTGTTCTGGGGACTGTTTACGAGGGGGGGCTGACGGTGTCTGGGTGAACTCTGTCGTATTGGAGCCATGGTTCGGTTGGGTGGTTAACAGTGGCTCAAAGGCATTGTGCAGTGTGTCGTGCCCTTGTTGCCGGAGCTGGGCGGTGAGCTGTTTTGTCCCTGCCTTCAGGTGTTGCAACTCATGGGGTAGGAGTGGTGGAATCAGGCTGGTCCGCAGGATATCGCTACGGGTCCGGAGGGGGGAGTCGCTGCTGAGTGACTGAGTCAGGGTATCAAACAGCAGCTCCAGCAGTTCGATGTATTGAGCCTCACTCTCGCGCTGGGTTGAGTCGATGTTCTGAAAACAGTGCTCAATATGCTGGTAGACCACAGAGCCATTGCTGGAGGCGTTCAGCGTCTCTAATAATCGCAAAACCCTGCGCAAGGTTACAGATGAAGATGATATTTCACGCACAGCCACCGCCTATACTTCATGACGTGGCCTGAAAAGAGTGATAGTTGGCAAGGTATTTGCCGGTCCGCTATCTCCAAGAGTGCTCTTAGGGGTCTCCTACCCGTTTCAGGCTGTTTAGTCTGAAAATTTGAGTTGTCGGGTCTAGCCCTAATGCGGCGAATATACCACGAAGTTCTGAGTGTTTTAAGATTCCACTTATACTGTATGGTTCTTCTGTAGAACATTAATGGGTATATGCCCATAACAATGCAGAAAGGGTTGGAATCGGGTATCCTTGTTGCCCTTCTAAATTTATCTTTTTCAGCTTAGCCGGAGATATGTAACGCTATGTTTACCAAGGATATGACGATTGCAGGGTATGACGCAGAGCTGTGGGCGGCCATGGAGCAGGAGCGTGGGCGTCAGGAGGTGCATATTGAATTGATTGCCTCCGAGAACTACGCCAGCCCACGGGTGATGGAGGCGCAAGGCTCCGTTCTCACCAATAAATATGCCGAAGGTTATCCGGGCAAACGTTATTACGGTGGTTGTGAGTATGTAGATGTGGCTGAGCAGCTGGCGATTGACCGTGCTAAAGAGCTGTTTGATGCTGACTATGCCAATGTGCAACCGCACTCCGGTTCTCAGGCCAATGCGGCAGTCTATATGGCGC
Organism: Gammaproteobacteria bacterium; assembly: GCA_021731365.1. Taxonomy (GTDB): domain Bacteria; phylum Pseudomonadota; class Gammaproteobacteria; order Tenderiales; family Tenderiaceae; genus JAKFXL01. The sequence continues at coordinate 105,433 of JAKFXL010000037.1, forward strand.
TGCTGCAGCCGGGTGATACCGTGCTGGGTATGAGTCTGGCCCACGGTGGGCATTTGACCCACGGCTCCAAGGTGAGCTTCTCCGGCAAAATCTACAATGCAATTCAGTATGGTCTGGATGAGGCAACGGGTGAGATCGACTACGAACAGGTTGAGGCGCTGGCTAAAGAGCACAAACCCAAGATGATCATCGCCGGTTTCAGCGCCTACTCCCGTGTTGTCGACTGGCAGCGCTTCCGTGATATTGCCGATGGTGTTGGTGCCTATCTGTTTGTCGATATGGCCCACGTTGCGGGGCTGATTGCTGCGGGTGTCTATCCCAACCCGGTGAACATTGCTGATGTTACGACCTCAACCACCCACAAGACATTGCGTGGCCCACGCGGTGGCATCATTCTCGCCAAGGCCAACCCCGAGATCGAAAAGAAGCTCAACTCCGTTGTTTTCCCCGGTATTCAGGGCGGCCCTCTGATGCATGTTATTGCCGCTAAGGCTGTTGCCTTCAAGGAGGCGCTGGAGCCTGGCTTTAAAACCTATCAGCAGCAGGTGGTGAATAATGCTCGGGCGATGGCGGATGTATTTGTCAGACGTGGTTACAGTATCGTCTCTGGTGGCACAGATAACCATCTGATGTTGGTGAGTTTTATTAAACAGGCGCTGACGGGTAAAGAGATTGATGCGTGGCTGGGTGCTGCACACATCACCGTCAATAAAAACAGTGTGCCCAATGACCCGCAGTCACCGTTTGTCACTTCGGGCATTCGTGTGGGGACACCCGCGATCACCACCCGTGGTTTTGATGAGGGTGACTGCCGTGAACTGACCGGTTGGATCTGTGACATTATTGATGCCCGCGGTGATCAGGCTGTGATTGATGCCGTGCGCGAGAAGGTTGCGGTGGTCTGTAAACGCCTGCCGGTCTACGGTAGCTGATACAGTCGACGGCTAGGATTCAGCTAAGGAATAGAGCGCAATGCGTTGCCCCTTTTGTGGTGCAGAAGAGACTAAGGTGATCGACTCACGCCTCGCCAATGAAGGTGACAGCGTGCGGCGGCGGCGTGAGTGCCTCACTTGTGCCGAGCGCTTTACGACGTTTGAGACCGCCGAGCTGGCGTTGCCGCGCATCGTTAAGCAGGATGGTATCCGCGAGCCGTTTGACGAAGAGAAGCTGCGTCGCGGCATGCAGCGTTCTTTGGAGAAGCGGCCGGTGGCCACTGAGCGGATTGAGGATGCGATCAGCCGTATCAAAAACCAGCTACGTGCTACCGGTGATCGGGAAGTGCCGTCACGCCGTCTCGGAGAATGGGTGATGGCGGCACTGGCCCAGCTCGATCAGGTGGCCTATATCCGTTTTGCCTCGGTCTATCGCAGCTTTCAGGATGTGAGTGCCTTTCGTGAGGCGATTGACCGTCTCGAAAACGAAGCGCCGGCTGAACTGACCGCCCAGCAGATCTCACTGCTGCCCAACAGTGATCAGAAAAAAGCCAAGAAGGGCAATGAGTAGTTGTCGCTTTACTGATCTGTATATCAGGTAATCTCCTTATATGTTTACGGCTGCTGATTACACCCACATGGCCCAGGCGTTACGTCTGGCCGAACGTGGTTTATGGACCACTGATCCCAATCCGCGGGTCGGTTGTGTCATTGTGCGGGATGATGAGGTAGTGGGAGAGGGGTGGCATGAACGGGCCGGTGGACCACATGCCGAGATCAACGCGCTGCGCCAGGCGGGTGATCGGGCGCGGGCGGCGACCGTCTATGTAACGTTGGAGCCGTGTAGCCATTATGGCCGTACCCCGCCCTGTGCTGAGGCGCTGCTGAATGCGGGGGTGGCGCGGGTAGTGGTGGCAATGGTTGACCCGAATCCCAAGGTGTCAGGACAAGGGTTGGCGCTGCTGGATCAGAATGGCATTGAGACCGCTGTTGGATTGCTGGAGGCAGAGGCGCGGCAACTCAACCCCGGCTTTATCTCCCGCTTCACCCGTGGCCGTCCCTACGTGCGTTGCAAGTTGGCGATGAGTCTGGATGGTCGTACCGCGCTTGCCAGTGGTGAGAGCAAATGGATTACCGGCGAGGCGGCGCGTGAGGATGTGCAGCGGCTGCGGGCGCGTAGTTCGGTGATTGTGACCGGCATCAACACAGTGTTGGCCGATGACCCGCGTTTGAACGTACGTGTACCGTTTGAGTGTAAACAGCCGGACCGGGTAGTGCTCGACACTGCACTGCGCATCCCGCTTGATGCCCAGATATTACAGCAGGAGGGGCAGATCTGGATCGCTACCAGCCCTACTGATGAAGAGTCTCGTGAAGCGCTGGAGCAAGCGGGTATTGGAGTGATTGAACTGTTGAGTGAAAATGGCAGGCTCGATCTCCAGGCGCTCATGGGACAGTTCAACGATCTTCACTATAACGAAGTGTTGATCGAGGCCGGGCCGACATTGAGTGGCGCTTTTCTCGCGGCAGGGTTGGTCGATGAGTTGGTGGTCTATATGGCACCGCACCTGCTGGGGGATGGTGCCAGCGGCCTTATCCGTCTTCCACTATTGGAAAAAATGGAGCAGCGGGTGGCGCTGGCGTTGAAGGATGTGCGGCAGGTGGGTGGTGATATTCGCCTGACGTTATTAACGCGTCATTGAAATCGTGTGACGGTTGGGTTAGATGCGTTCGAATAGTTATGATGGAGTTGTATGACAGTGGTACTGCGCATCGCTTGTGCCCGTTAGGGTGACCCCAGCCTACATTTGAGACTTGAGGAACGGCATGTTTACCGGAATCATCGAAGCACGTGGCACCATCAAGGCGCTTGCAGCCAAGGGCAACGATTGTCGTTTGACGATTGCTGTGGGCGATCTTGATATGGGTGATGTGGCGTTAGGCGATAGCATTGCCGTGGATGGTATCTGTCTGACGGTGGTGCAGTTCAGCACCACTGATGTGGCGATGGATGCCTCTGCCGAGACCCTCGATAAAACCACCCTCGGGGATTTCAGGGTTGGTCGGGCGGTGAACCTGGAGAAGGCGCTGACCCCCACCACACGGCTGGGTGGCCACCTGGTCAGCGGCCATGTGGATGGGGTGGGGATCATCGAATCGCGCCAGCCGGTGGGGGAGTCGTTACGTTTTTGTGTGCGGATCCCCGATGGACTGGCCAAGTATGTGGCGGTGAAAGGTTCGATCTGTATTGATGGTGTCAGTCTGACGGTGAACCGGGTTGATGGTGCGCTTTTTGAGGTCAACATCATCCCGCATACCGGCATGATTACCACAATCAATGAATATAAAGTTGGGCGGCGCGTTAATATCGAGGTCGATCTGGTGGCCCGTTACCTGGAGCGGCTGTTGCTGGGCGATAAGGCGGCAACAGCTAACGGTACCGGGGTATCACTGGAACTTCTGGCGGAACACGGTTTTTTGAAAGGTTAACTGAGCGCATGGCACTGAATAGTATCGAAGAGATTATTGAAGATATTCGCCAAGGTAAGATGGTGGTATTGATGGATGATGAGGATCGTGAAAACGAAGGCGATCTGATCATGGCGGCAGAGTGTGTGCAGGCCAAAGATATCAACTTCATGGCCCGTTACGCCCGTGGCCTGATCTGCCTGCCATTGACCCGTGAGCGGTGTGAGCAGTTGAAATTGCCGCTGATGGTGGCGGATACCCATGCTAAACATGGTACTAATTTTACCGTTTCGATTGAGGCGGCAGAGGGGGTGACTACCGGCATCTCCGCCGCTGACCGGGCCATGACAGTACAGGCTGCCGTGAGGGCTGGTGCCGTGCCGGAGGATATTAACCAGCCCGGTCACATCTTCCCTCTTATGGCCCAGCCTGGCGGGGTATTGAGTCGCGCTGGCCACACAGAAGCGGGGTGTGACCTGGCGCGGTTGGCGGGGTTTGAACCTGCCAGTGTCATCGTTGAGATCCTGAATGATGATGGCACCATGGCACGCCGTCCCGAGCTGGAGGTCTTTGCCAAAGAGCACGGCCTTAAGATTGGTACGGTTGCCGATCTGATCCGCTATCGCCTGCAGCACGAAAAGAGTGTTGAACGGGTGGCAGAGTGTCAACTACCCACGGAGTATGGCCAATTCCGGCTGCTGGCCTATCAGGACTACGCCGATAAAGCGTTGCATCTGGCCCTGGTGAAGGGTGAGGTGCTGCCTGATGTGCCCATTCTGGTGCGTGTGCATCTGGCGGATACCTTCACCGATTTGCTGGCGGTGCAGCGTGGGGATGGGGGGTTGCCACTGCGTGTGGCCATGCAACGGGTGGCCGATGAGTCATCAGCGGTGATTTTGCTGTTACAGCACGAGGAGAAGCCGGCGGATCTGGTTAAGCGGATTCGTGATTACCAGTTGCAGGATCGTGGTATTAATCTGCCACGCCCCGAAACCAGCTCAGACCTGCGTGGTTATGGTGCCGGGGCGCAGATCCTCGCTGACATTGGCGTGCGTAAAATGCGTGTGATGGGCGCACCCAAGAAGCTTCATGGGTTGGACGGGTTTGGTCTTGAGGTGGTGGAGTATGTGTAACAAGCGCATGCCGCTAGCCTGTTTGCGGTGATCCGTTGTATCCGGAAGGCTCTTGGGGCGGTTACAATAGGCCGCTAACGCATGACGGGCCTGAGTGCCAACTGTTTTAAGGAAAATAGATGAAAGACGTGAATCTAATCGAGGGTGATTTCAGCGCCGCTGGCCACCGCTTTGCCATTGTTGCCGGCCGTTTTAATAGCTTTGTGGTGGAGCATCTGGTGGCTGGTGCTATTGATTGCATCAAGCGCCATGGTGGCAAGATCGAGAATATCGACCTGATCTATGCCCCCGGTGCGTATGAGCTGCCGCTGTTGGCACAACGGGTGGCGGCGAAGAAAAAACATGATGCCATCATTGCTGTGGGTGCAGTGATTCGTGGGGGCACCCCCCATTTTGAGTATGTGGCGGGCGAGTGTTCCAAAGGGTTGGCGATGGTAGCGATGCAGCATGATCTGCCAGTCGCCTTTGGGGTATTGACCGTGGACAGTATCGAACAGGCGATTGAACGTTCGGGCACCAAGGCTGGCAATAAAGGCGTTGAAGCGGCCATGTCGGCGATTGAGATGGTCAATCTGCTCAAGGGCGTTGATAAGCTGTAGTAGAAATTCCCCGTTACTTTCTACGAAGTGCACCCAGTCCCCTCGCCCTCTTGAGGGTGAGGGGGGATAAATTTAGGAGCAATAAAATTTGAGTAATGCCCGTTCCAAGGCACGTCGTAGTGCCGTGCAAGCACTCTATCAGTGGCAGATGGCTGGAGAGAATATCTCAGAAATCCACGATCAGTTTCTGGTGGAGCGTGAGATGGCCAAGGTTGATCTCGAGTACTTTAAGGTGCTGCTGCATGGGGTGGCGGGTCAGCTGGAGGCCTTAGACCAGCAGATCAAACCTTTTCTTGACCGTGATATTAATAGTGTTGACCCGGTGGAGCGTGCCATTTTACGGATGGCGACGTTTGAGTTGGTCTCCCGTCCCGATGTCCCGTATCGAGTGGTTATTAATGAGGCGCTGGAGTCGGCCAAGATGTTTGGTGCTGATCAGAGCCATAAATATGTTAACGGCGTACTGGATAAGGTGGCCCAGCAGACCCGTCAGCTGGAAATTCAGCGCGCCCCCAAAAAATAGTGCGTTGACCGGACGCCTAGCAGACACACCATGGCTATCTCTGAATTTGGGCTGATCAAGCGCTACTTTAGTTGTGGCATGGCAGCCCGTGGTGATGTGCTGCTGGGGGTAGGGGATGACGCCGCACTGTTGACCCCCGCCGCTGGTGAGAGTCTGGCGCTGAGTATGGATACCCTGGTTGAGGGGGTCCATTTTCCCCTGCACACCTCCCCTGAACATATTGGTTACAAAGCAATCGCCGTCAATCTGAGTGATATGGCCGCCATGGGGGCGGAGCCTGCCTGGATGTTGCTGGGGCTGACTCTGCCAGCGGTGGATGAGCGTTGGTTGCAGGGGTTCTCTGAGGGGTTAAGCCAGCTGGCCACCGAGCACGGTGTGGCGTTGGTGGGGGGGGATACTAGCCGTGGCCCGCTCACTATTACGTTGCAGATCTGCGGTTTTGTGCCCCCTGCCCAGGCGTTACGCCGTGATGGTGCCAAGGCCGGGGATCTGATCTACGTGACTGGCCAGCTGGGTGATGCTGGCCTGGGGCTGCAGTTGGTATTGGACCGCGCTGAGTTGACCCTGGAGCCGTCGCGTCGTGACTATTTTATCTCACGGTTACAGCGCCCTACACCACGTGTGGCCGTGGGCTTGGCGCTACGTGGGTTGGCAACAGCGGCGATTGATATCTCCGATGGTCTGGCCGGAGATCTCGGCCATATCCTTGTTTCCAGCGGTGTTGGGGCGACGGTGAACCTTGATAGCCTGCCCGTGGCCGCTGAGGTGAGAGAGGGCGGTGATGAGTGGTGGCGGCTGCCGCTCACAGCGGGGGATGATTATGAACTCTGTTTTACACTGCCTGCTGGTAAGACGGCGGCGCTGAGCCAGGCGCTGCAAGCGATCGACTGCCCTGTCACCTGCATTGGCCAAATTGAGGTGCTGCCAGGTCTGCGGTTAACCTCTGACCGTGGTGAGGTTATTCAGTATCACTCCGGGGGGTATCAGCACTTTGGCTAAACAGCGTGGTGTACTACCCAAACTAAACTGGCGTAACCCGATCCATCTGCTGGCCTTTGGCTTTGGCAGTGGCGCGATGCCCAAGGCACCGGGTACCTGGGGCACACTGGCGGCGGTGCCGCTCTACCTGTTGTTGCAGCCACTCTCCCTGCCGCTCTATCTGCTGATTCTGTTGCTGTTGACCCTGGTTGGAGTCTGGCTTTGCCACCGTACCGCCAGTGACATGGGGGTGCATGACCATCCGGGAATTGTCTGGGATGAGTTTGTGGGGTATCTCATCACCATGGCGGCGGCACCCGCCGGGTGGGGTTGGGTGGTGGTGGGTTTTGTGCTTTTTCGTCTCTTTGATATTGTGAAACCCTGGCCGATCAGCTGGGTTGATGCCCATGTCCATGGCGGCGCTGGCATTATGCTGGATGATATTCTGGCGGGCGCGATGGCACTGTTGTGTATGCAGCTGCTGGTTTACTGGCTCTAGTCGCCTGTTATTCCTACTATTTAGACCGTTTCAGGTTCAAGTCGTGTATTGCGCGGCTTGATATCGGCGCGCCATTCGGTATTGGTCTTCAGCCATTGATAGAGCTCGCTACCGTGTAGGGGTTTGCTGATAAAGAAGCCCTGAGCATGGTCGCACCCCATGCTGGCCAGCAGGGCAAGGGTCTCTTTGCTGTTAACCCCCTCGGCAATGACCCGGTGGCCCATATTGAAGGCGAGGTCCACAGTGGAGCGGACGATGACACGATCTTCATTGTTGCTGACCATGCCCTCAACAAAGGAGCGGTCGATCTTGATCTCATGTACGGGGAGCTGTTTGAGGTAGGCAAGGGATGAATAACCGGTGCCAAAATCGTCGATAGAGAGTTTGATGCCCATGGCGTAGATCCGCGATAACGTGCTCATGGCGCGGGCTGGATCCTCCATGATGGCGCTTTCGGTGATGTCCAGTTGTAACTGCTCAGGCAGCACCTGCCAATGGTTCAGCAGTCCATCGATCTGTTTGACCAGATCAGGGTCGTTGAGATTACGTGCCGACAGATTGACGGCCATACGTAGCTGCACACCTTTTGCCTGCCACTGGTGCAGCTGTTGCAGCGACTCATTCAGCACAAAGAGGGTCAGCCCTTTGATAAGGCCGGTCTGTTCCGCCAGGGGGATAAACTCGCTGGGTTGCAGTGTGCCACGGACGGGGTGTTGCCAGCGCAACAGCGCCTCAACACCAACAACCAGCCGCTGTTTGATATCAACAGTGGGTTGATAGTGAACCACCAGCTGGTTTTGTTCCAGGGCGCGGCGTAGCTCACCCACTAAGGCGAGACGGCTGGCGCTGTGTTGATCTTGTTCAGGGTTGTAAAAGGCGTAGCTGCTCTGTGCCCGCTTGGCAACATACATGGCGACATCGGCGCGTCGCATGAGATGGGCTGAATTATCCCCATCTTTGGGATAGATGGCGATGCCAATGCTGATGCCAACATGAAAACTTTGGTTTTCAAGAATGAAGGGGGCGTCCATGGCGGTGGCGATTTTGATGGCGGCCTGAGTTGCCTGCTCTTCACTCTGGATGGTGGGTAGCAAGACTGCAAATTCGTCGCCGCCGAGCCGGGCGACGGTATCGGAATCACGTAGTGCGCTGCGTACCCGCCCCGCCACCTGTTGCAGCAGCAGATCACCGTAGTGGTGGCCGAGGGTGTCGTTGATCTCTTTGAACCGGTCCAGATCGGTAATCATCAGTGCCAGTGAGTGGCCTTCACGCTTGGCGGCACGTGTGGCCTGTTGCAGACGGTCCTGCATCAGTACACGGTTGGGCAGACTGGTGAGGGCATCGTGCAGTGCCTGATGCTGTAGCTCTTTGTTGACAGAGGCCAGCTCCAGGGTGCGTTTAACAACACGCTGTTCAAGGTCATCCTTGAGCGACTTGATCTCCAGTTCAGCCTGCTTTTGCGCACTAATATCGCGGCAGATGACGATGGAGATGCAGCCGGCCAGCTCGCAAATCTCGCTGATTGAGGCCTCCATATGGAAGGTGCTGCCATCTTTACGTCGTCCGAGTGTTTCATAGGGGGCGTGCTGTTCGATTGTGGCGCGGGCCTCACCATTATCCGGATTGCGTGAGATAAGGGGCGCGGCAAACAGGGCGTTAACAGAGTTGCCGACCATTTCGTTGGCGCTGTGGTTGAAGATGCGCTCTGCTGCCAGATTGAATGATTGAATCTGCCCCAGTTCGTTGATGGTGATAAGGCCGTCAGCGATGTTATCCATGACCGCACTGACACGCGCTTCGCGTATCGCCAGATCTTCACGTTGGGTCACCAGCCTGTTACGCATCCGCTCCAGGCTGTTGGCGAGCTCTTTGACTTCAGTGATCTCTGTATCGGTATTGATCTGTTCCATGGGTTGGCCAGCAGCAATATTTAAGGCCGTTTGGCGCAAGTGCCGCAGTGGCCGTGTCAGCTGCGATCCGAGTAGTGCGATACCCAGCATGGCCAATACTACATAACCGATTGCCAGGTAGATGCCGAAATGAAAGGCGTTGGTAATGCGTTGTTCAGTGGGCGTTTCGTCGTACCCCAACTCTAAAATCAGTTGTTCGCCTGCCGTTCGCAAGGGGGTGACTATCTGATAGCGATGATTGTTGTCACTGCCATATGCCAAGTCGTGTTTAAAACTGCCACTGGCCCGGTCCGCACTGATCAGACGGGCGTGAACGATGTCGCCGTGGCCCACAAGACTCTCCAGATGGTAGGGGGGCGAGCTATTTTGTAATAGGGTGGCAATACCCTTGGAGGTCTGTTGTGCCTGTTCAATGAACTGGTTTTGGTACTCCTGTTTGAGTAGTGGCAGGGCAAGGAAGAACAGTGCGCTTGCCAGTAAGGCGTGCACAGCAAGCTCGCCTAAGAACATACGGCTGGTGAAGTTGTTAAAAAAGCTTTTCATCTGGCTACCCTTTATTTCCAGATGCCCCAAAAAATGCGTTTGAGTGACCTTTAATTAGTGACCTTTAATTAGTGATCTTTAATTAAAGTGGCGACTGCAACGGATTTTAAAGCATTCGATATTTATTTTTGTTAGCTGGGCCAGAGTACTGCGGTATGGAGATCACTTTATGCAACAGCATAGGTGAGTGAAAAACGAGACCTGCCTTTGCCCCCGGCATCTTCTGGAGCAAACTGTACTCTGATACCGGGGGCGAAACAAGGTGATCATGAATATTGGGATAAAACCACTATGTTAGTGTTTTATTGTGTTCCACCAGGGCGTAGGCTGAATGGTTGTGGATAGACTCAAAGTTTTCTGACTCTACCGTGTAGGCGTCGATGCGGTTGTCGCTATTGAGACGTGCTGCAACATCACGGACCATATCCTCAACAAATTTGGGGTTGTCGTAGGCGCGTTCGGTCACATATTTTTCGTCGGGACGTTTTAGCAGGCCGAAGAGTTCGCATGATGCCTCGCCTTCAACGAGGTCGATGATGTCCTCAATCCAGACAAAATCGTTGGTATGTACGGTGACGGTGACGTGTGAGCGCTGGTTGTGGGCACCGTAGGCAGAGATCTCTTTTGAGCAGGGGCAGAGGCTGGTGACGGGCACGACTACCTTGATGGCAACAGAGGGTGTGCCATTTTTAATCTCGCCCAGCAGGGTAACATCATAGTCCATCAGACTTTTTACCTTGGAGATAGGGGCCGGTTTTTCCACAAAGTAGGGGAAGGACATCTCAATGTGCCCTTCGTTGGACTCCAGCCGCTCTGCCATATCTACCATCATCCGGTCAAAATTTTCGACAGAGAATTCACGCTCGTAGTTGTTGAGGATCTCAACAAAACGTGACATGTGGGTTCCCTTAAAATTGTGGGGTAGATGTACATACATGTTGAAGTTGGCGATGGTGTGCTGCTCCCCCTGGCTGCGGTCTTTAACACGCACGGGGTGGCGAATATCTTTGATACCCACCTTATTAATCGGGATGCAGCGAACATCGACACTGCTTTGAACATCGGTCATGGGGCTCTTGTCGGTCATTACTCTTGGTTCTCCGTGTAGCGGATGCAGGCCCGCTCTGTTTCCCAGATGGTAATAGCGCTAATCTTTGCCGTGGCGGTATTGAGCCGTTGACTCAGTTCGTTGTAGATGTAGGCGGCGATATTTTCAGCGGTTGGATTGATGGTATCGAAGGGGGACAGCTCGTTGAGGTACTCATGATCAAGATGGTCACATACCTCTTTGGCCTCTTTGCGGATCTGTTTGAAATCCATGCCAATACCGACCTCATTGAGGGTGGTGGCGGTCACTTCCACTTCCACTTTCCAGTTGTGGCCGTGCATTTTGGCGCAATCACCCGGGTAGTTACGCAGGGTGTGAGCGGCTGCAAAATCGGTAATCACTTTCAGTGTGTAGCGTGAGGACATGGTCTGTTTACGTATTTCCTGACTAAAACGTTAGGGTATTTTACCTAGGCGGCGCTGCCGTGGCCAGCCATGTTTTCAGCGCTGTTTTCCAGATGGTGTTTGATGCGTTGAATAATGCCACTGCTGTCAAGACCACAACTGGTGAGTAGGGCAATACGATCACCGTGTTCGATGAAATGGTCGGGCAAGCCCATCTGGATCAGGTGCGGCGGGGCATCCAGGCTGTTGAGCAGGGTGGCCACCAGACTGCCGGCACCACCGATGATGGCGTTTTCCTCGATCGTGACCAGCAGCTCATGCTCCTGGGCCAGCTTTAGCACCATGGTCTCGTCCAGAGGTTTAACAAAACGCATGTTGACCACGGTGGCGTCGAGCTGTTCGGCGGCGGCACTGGCGGCCCCGAGCATACTGCCGTAAGCGAGCAGGGCGACCCGTTTGTCCTTTGATCCACTGGTGCGGCGCAGTTCGGCCTTGCCCAGTGGCAGGGCAATCATTGTTTTTTCAACAGCCACACCCGGCCCGGTGCCACGCGGGTAGCGCACGGCGCAGGGGCCGTTGTGCTGCAGACCGGTGTAGAGCATCTGCCAGCACTCATTTTCATCGGCCGGTGCCATGACCACCATGTTGGGGATGCAGTTGAGAAAGCTCAGGTCGAAGCTGCCGGCATGGGTGGGGCCGTCAGGCCCGACCAGACCGGCGCGGTCGATGGCAAACAGCACGGGCAGGTTCTGGATGGCCACGTCGTGGATCAGCTGGTCATAGGCGCGCTGTAAAAAGGTGGAGTAGATCGCCACGACCGGTCTCATGCCGTCGCAGGCCATGCCTGCTGCGAGGGTGACAGCGTGCTGTTCAGCTATGCCAACATCAAAATATTGTTCAGGGTACTTTTGGGAAAACTTTACCATGCCCGACCCTTCACGCATCGCCGGGGTGATGGCGACAAACCGTTTGTCGGTGCTGGCCATGTCGCAGAGCCAGTCGCCAAAGACCTGGGTGTAGGTGATGGCCCCGGCGCTGGCCAGCAGCTCGCCGTTGTCCGGGTCGAATTTGCCAACCCCGTGATAGGTGCAGGGGTTCTCTTCAGCAGGGGTGAAGCCCTTGCCCTTTTTGGTGACAACGTGCAGAAACTGCGGACCTTCAAAGTCGCGCATGTTACGCAGGGTGCTGATTAAGGTAGGTAGATCGTGGCCGTCGATGGGGCCGATGTAGTTGAAACCCAGCTCTTCAAACAGGGTGCCGGGGACCACCATGCCCTTCATGTGCTCCTCGGCACGGCGCGCCAGCTCCCAGACGGTAGGCATCTTGCCCAGTACCTTTTTGCTGCTTTCGCGAACACTGGAGTAGAACTTGCCGGAGAGCACCCGTGCCAGATAGTTGGCCATGCCACCGACATTGGGGGAGATCGACATTTCATTGTCGTTGAGGATCACCAGCAGGTTGGCATCCAGGTCACCGGCGTGGTTGAGCGCCTCAAAGGCCATGCCCGCGGTCATCGCACCATCACCAATCACCGCCGCCACTTTGCGTTTTAGCCCTTGGGCCTTGGCGGCTAGCGCCATGCCGAGGGCGGCGCTGATGGAGGTGCTGGAGTGGCCCACGCCAAAAGTGTCGTAAGGGCTCTCTTCGCGCTTGGGAAACCCAGCCAAACCACCGCGCTGGCGCAGTGATGGCATTAGCTCGCGACGACCGGTAAGGATTTTATGGGGATAGCTTTGATGACCCACATCCCAGACCAGTCGGTCGTCGGGGGTGTTAAAGACGTAGTGCAGGGCGATGGTCAGTTCGACCGTCCCCAGTCCGGCGGAAAGATGGCCGCCAGTGTGGCTCACTGACTGAATCAGGAAGCTGCGTAGCTCATCCGCCAAGGTCGTCAGCTGCTCTGGCGGTAGTTGCCGTAGCTCATCAGGGGTGGGGATGCTATCTAAAAGTGGGTAGTGTTGGCTGGTCATGCTCTCAGCGTAGTGTAAAAACGGTCAATTATGAGGGGGCATTGGTATCGGCGCAAGTTTTGGAATGGTTCCAGAAGAGATTGCTAAAAATAATGGTGTTCGGTAAGGCGGATCGGGATCACTGGGTTTGTGAGAAATAAGGGGGGCTTCATGTGGTGTGTAGATTGAAAACAGGTCCTTTGTGGCTGGATGTTTTATTAATATAAATCATGCTATTGAAGGTGTTTTGTGAGGTTATGGCGGAGGTTTTTTGGGGTTTGTGTGTGGGGAGGTCAGCTTATTTTTAATTAAGAATTTTCTTCCGGAACCGTTAACAAGCTAGGTGTTTGGCGGTTTCTTCTTATCTCACAGACACTTTGTTCAACGCTGCGGTCGTTGTCTTTTTAGAGTGTTTATCTTTGATAAACAGCGAGTTGATGGAGTTGTTTATGAGTTCTCGGTATCTCTTAAAACTAAATCTGGTTGTATTGCCAGCGCTGTTAATATGCGCCCCTATCGTGCAGGCAGCGGTGGATGATCGCGCCCGACAGCTCAGTTTTTCTACGGTAGACCTGAATTGTGTTGAGTGGCAGCAAGCGACGGTCAATGGGTTGGCGGCCCCCTGTAGCGATAATCAGTTTCTCCATGTAGTGAGTCCGGTCCAGCAGAGTGAGCTGGCTGATTTTTACTATTACGGCGAACAGGTTGCCCAGGATTACCATCAGGCTGCTGCCTGGTATCGCAAGGCGGCGGTGCAGGATTTTGCTTATGCCCAGTTCAGCTTGGGGTTTATGTATAGCCGTGGCGAAGGGGTAGTGAAGGATAGCTGGTTGGGGCTGAAGTGGTTGCGTAAGGCCGCGGATAATGGTTTGGCGGCGGCACAATATGCGGTGGGTGACATCCACTATTACGGTGAAGGGGTGGTTAAGAATTTAGCTGAAGCTGAGCGTTGGTACCGTTTGGCGGCGGAACAGGAGTACAGCTTTGCCCAGTATAGCTTGGGTTACATGTATAAAAAGGGTGATGGCGTGGTTCAGAACTTTGAGCTGGCGCGGGAGTGGTTGAGTAAGGCGGCTGCCCAGTCCAGCCCGGATGCCCAGGTGACCTTGGGCATGATGTATATGAATGGCGAGGGGGGCGAGGTTGATCTGTCCAGATCATTTGAGCTGTTCTACAAGGCGGCGACCCAGGGAAATGTGGTGGCACAAACCAATCTGGCGTTGATGTACCGTGATGGCAATGGGACTGGGCGTGATTATGAACGTGCATTGATGTGGTACCAAAACGCAGCGCGGCAGGGGTACGCAAAGGCCCAGAGCAGCATCGGCTTTATGTACCACAAAGGGTTGGGTGTGGCCGTGGATATGGCCAGGGCGATTGAGTGGTATACCTTGGCTACACAGCAGGGTGAGTTGACGGCGCAGTTTAATCTGGGACTGATTTACCTGACGGGTGATGGTGTTGCAAAGGATCTTAAAAAGGCCGCGCAATGGCTGACGGTAGCGGCCCGTCAGGGTGATCCCGACGCCCAGTATCATGTGGCGACACTCTATAAAAATGGTTGGGGAGTGACACAGGATTACGCCCAGGCGTTGCAGTGGTACCGCATGGCTCAGCAGCATGGTAATGAAAAGGCGGGGCTTGAGGTGGTTGAGATTGAGGCGATGTATTCCGCAAAAGTGGATATCACCCCGGCGCTGGTGGTGCGTCGCTGAAACGGGCATTTAGCACGTCGATTGCCTGTCTGGATTTCTGCATTATAATGGCACGGCGCTGCCCGTTGCCCTGAGTGGGTGTAGGTTGCGGCGTTGCAATTTCATTTTTCTTTTTATCACTGTCCGTGTCTCTGGGTTGAAGAGTTATGGTGGTGTGTGTTCAGTCAACCTCCATCAGTTGCGGTCGATAGCATGGTTGTTCAGGGCCATAAAAAATGGGCGCTAATTTACGAATCAGGCGAAGGATGCCAGTATGAATCTTCATGAATATCAAGCAAAACAGCTTTTCTTGCAGTACGGCGTGCCAATACTCAAGGGTGTCGCTGCCAAGTCGGTGGCCGAGGTGGAGGCCGCCGCCAAAACACTGGGTGGGGCTGGTTGGGTGATCAAGGCGCAGGTCCATGCCGGTGGTCGTGGCAAGGCGGGTGGCGTGAAGCTGGTCAAGAGTGTTGATGAACTCAAGGCCGCTGCGCTGGGCTATTTTGGTACACGTTTGGTGACACACCAGACCGATGCCAAGGGTTTGCCAATCAACACCGTATTGATCGAGTCACTCTGCGATATCGAAAAAGAGCTCTATGTCAGTCTGCTGGTGGATCGTGCCAGCGAACGCATTGTGGTGATGGCCTCGGCCATGGGCGGCATGGATATCGAAGAGGTAGCTGCTAACCAGCCCGAGGCGCTAATCAAGGTGGTTGTTGATCCCGCGGTCGGCCTGATGCCCTACCAGTGCCGCCAGATCAGCTTTGGTATCGGCCTGCCCGGCGAGATGGCAGGACAGATGACCAGGCTGCTGATGTCCCTATACAAGATGTTTATCGAAAAAGATGCCAGCATGGTGGAGATCAATCCGTTGGTGATCACCAAGGCCGGTGAGTTATTGGCATTGGATGCCAAGGTCGGCATTGATGGCAGCGCGCTGTATCGACAAAAACATGTGGCGGAGATGCAGGATGCCTCTCAGGAAGACCCCACCGAACACGAAGCCGAAAAACACGGATTGAACTATGTGACGCTGGATGGTGAGATCGGCTGCATGGTCAATGGTGCCGGTCTGGCGATGGCAACGATGGACCTGATCAAACTGCACGGCGGTTTTCCTGCCAACTTCCTCGATGTTGGTGGTGGTACGACGGCTGAGAAGGTGGCTGAGGCGTTTAAGTTAATCCTTGGTGATAAAAAAGTTAAAGCGGTGCTGGTCAATATTTTTGGCGGCATTGTGCGTTGTAACCTGATTGCCGAAGGGATTATTGCGGCAGTGAAAGAGATCGGGATGTCGATCCCGGTGATCGTGCGTCTTGAAGGGACCAATGCGGCACTGGGTCGTGAACTGCTGGACAACAGCGGTCTGGCGATTACCAGTGCGCTTGATCTGACCGATGCGGCGCAAAAGGCCGTTGCAGCCTCCAAAGGAGTGAAGTGAGATGGCGGTTCTGATCAATAAGAATACTAAGGTAATTTGCCAGGGATTCACCGGTAAGCAGGGTACGTTTCACTCCGAGCAAGGGATCGCCTACGGTACCAAGATGGTCGGTGGTGTCACGCCGGGCAAGGGTGGCCAGCAACATCTCGGGCTGCCGGTGTTTGATACCGTACATGATGCGGTGCGTGAGACAGGTGCCGATGCCACCATGATCTACGTGCCAGCGGCATTTGCTGCCGATGCAATTCTGGAAGCGGCCGATGCGGGCATCAGTGTCATCGCCTGCATCACCGAAGGGATTCCGGTGCAGGATATGTTGAAGGTGAAATACGCACTGGCAGGTAGCGATGTGCGGCTGATCGGCCCCAACTGCCCGGGTCTGATCACTCCTGGTGAGTGCAAGATTGGCATCATGCCGGGCAATATTCACAAGCCCGGCAAGATCGGCATCGTTTCGCGCTCCGGCACACTTACCTACGAAGCCGTATTCCAGACCACCAACAACGGCCTGGGGCAGAGTACCTGCATCGGCATTGGTGGCGACCCGATTCAGGGCATGGATTTCATCGACTGCCTCGAACTGTTCCAGAACGATCCACAGACCGAAGGCATTGTGATGGTCGGTGAGATTGGCGGCAGCGCCGAAGAGGCCGCCGCTGAATATATTAGAGAGTATGTCACTAAGCCTGTAGTGGCTTACATCGCCGGTGTTACGGCACCGCCCGGCAAACGGATGGGACACGCCGGTGCCATCATCGCTGGTGGTAAAGGTACGGCGGAGGAGAAGTTTAAGGCGCTCTCCGCCGCTGGTGCCCATGTAGTCCGTTCACCCGCCGAGATTGGCAGCAGGATGCTGGAGGTTCTGTAACCGATCTACGCTGTTGTGGGTGTTTGAAATCAAAACGCTGCTACTTCTTATCGGGGAGTAGTGGCGTTTCTGCTTTAAGCCGGAGAGAAAAAACGCGGGTTGCCCCGCGTTTTTATCTATGCCTGTCGATCAAGGACGTGATGGGTACATGCCGTTGACGCAGATAATGAAGTTTATACCCAGATATGGCGGATGGTTATCAAAGGCCTGGCCGTTGCCGGTGGCACCCACAGTCACTGTCCCTGAGCCACTGACGGCGGTGCTGATATTGCCGAGTGCCACCAGATTTGCTGTGGGTGCAGGGGTAATGTAAATGTCGGCGCCGCCAGGTCCTCCTGCCGCAGTACATAAAGAAGCCCCTGCTGTAGGTGTGCTCGTACCACCTCCTTGTGTAGAGACATTCAAGGTTGTGGTTGCACCAAGCCCCGTTAATGACAGCGTCGCTGGGTGGGTGTGAGAAGGGAGGTTGTTTTGGGTGAGAGTTGTGTCTGCCATGCCGCCTTGCTGGCCAAGTGTGTAACTGGGCAGCCCAAGACCCTGGCCCATGCCGATGGGCATACGTCCGCGCAAGTCGGGTAGTGCAAACGTAGTGGTTCCATTGCCGCCAAACTTTGTGCCGAGCAGTGAGAAAAGTGCAGTGTTTTGTTGAATGGCGATTACAGCGCCGTCACATATTGCCCAATTCTGCGGCGCCCAATCCATTGGCCACATTACTATTGTTCCGAGATAACCATCCATCGAATTTTCCTTACGTTTTGGTTGTGATTGAAAACGCCACCCGTCAGTGACGGGCTCTTTTCCAGAATGGCAGATTAAATTCTTTCCTTCAAATAAATTTAAAGTAGATCGGAGGGCAATCCGATAGTAATCATGCTCGTTCTGTTTGTAACAGAATGATGCGGGACTGCATCTTAGGGTGGTGAATAAAAACAGATGGATGGTGTTGATATCAACACGGATGTGAAAAATCAAAATTTTGGTTTAATCAGGCCCTCTGCCTGAACTGTGCATGATTCATTTGGCCTCAGTTTTTTATAAATAAGCATGTTCTAACTATCCTGGAGGGATAAATGAACAAATCGAATTTTGCATGGCTGCCGCTGACAAAAATAGCGCTCCAGTTATCAATATTGCTCTCCCTCTTTATGGTGGTTTTTCAGGCCAGTGCGGCTGTTCTGGATTCTGATGCTGCTGCTCACGAGATTATATTTATTGAAGGCAATGTCGCTGATTATCCGACATTGTTGAGTGGTGTTAAGCCGGGCGCGGAGGTGCACCTGCTTGATGCCACACAGGATGGTCTGGCGCAGATGGCGCTGATTCTGGCAGGGCGTAGCGAGGTTGATGCAATTCATGTTGTGTCCCACGGTTCGTCTGGCACTTTACAACTGGGCACGTTTGATTTGACCACACAAAACCTGGGTGTTCGCACTGCTGAACTTGTGGTTATTGGTAATAGCTTGAAGCGCGGAGGGGAGATCCTGCTCTATGGATGTAATGTTGCTGCTGACATGGCAGGCCAGCGGTTTGTCCGGGATTTTGCCACAGCGACAGGTGCACATGTTGCCGCATCGAATAACCTGACTGGGGCCGCAGACAAGGGTGGCGATTGGCGGCTGGAAGTCAGCACAGGGCCAATTAATGTGGCTTCCCTGGCACCCGCAGATTACAAAGGTGTATTGGCAAACGGCACACTCACATTTACCTCTGATGGCGGTTGGACAGGCGGTGTTGCTACAGATGGCCAAGGTGGTTCAACGGATCTGGCTGGCATTGTCATTCAAGTGCTTAACATCAGCGATACCAGTGGCACCAGTGTCGGAAAGATTGAGTGGTACAACAATGCTGATCTGGGTCTGCCTGCGGGAGGTTTTACAGGCCTGACCACTTTTGATGGAAGCGTTGCTGCCGGTTGGAAGGGGATGAGAATTAAGAGCTCCGATGGCTCCGATTTCCAGATCAACCAGTTTAAATGGTACGACTGGAGCTGGACGGGGGGCACAGTCAACGTGGTGGGATACAACAATGGTAGCGTGGTCACCTCGACAAGCTTCATGGCCAATATCAATTCCAGTGTAATCACAGTGAATTTGGGTACGGGCTTCGACGTCGTTGATGATGTCCGCATCACCTACGCCGTCGGCGATGGTTACGGCACGATTAACGATATCCAGATCGCTGATTTCGCACCCCCCACTATCACCTCAGCTACTTATGATGCTTCAAGCAACGTCTTGGCAGTGACTGCCAGCTACATGACAACAGGCGATACTATCGATGTAAGCCAGCTGACCCTGACCGGGCAGGGCGGGGGGACTTACACGCTGACCTCACCCAATGTGACGGCCTCCAGCAGCACCGCTTTTTCGGTGACGCTGAACTCCGCCGACCAGAGTGGTGTAGAGGCGTTGCTCAATAATAACGGCACCTCGTCGGTGGGCGGCACCACCTATAATCTGGCAGGGGCAACGAACTGGAATAGCACCGCGGCTTCGGCTGCCGACCTTACCGGCAACGGCATTACCGTCAGTAACGTCTTCGTGCCCGGTGCGCCAACCATCGGCACGGCGACGGCAGGTGATACCCAGGCGACGGTTAATTTCACCGCGCCGGGTTCCAGTGGTAGCAGTGCCATCACCACCTATACCGCGACGGCCAGTCCCGGCGGGATGAGCGGGACCTGCGCGGGTCCGACGGCGTGCGCGATCACGGTCACAGGTTTAACCAATGGTGTCGCCTATACCTTCACTGTGACGGCGACTAACTCAGCGGGTACCGGCAGCGCCTCATCCGCCTCTAACAGCGTGACGCCGAAGGCGAGCCAGACCATCACCTTCTCTAATCCGGGTGCCCAGAGCTTTGGTACAACACCGACATTGAGTGCGACGGCGACGTCGAGTCTGGCGGTGAGTTTCAGTTCGACCACTACCGGTGTCTGCACCATCACCAGTGGCGGCGCACTGACCTTTGTCACCACCGGCACCTGTACCATTGATGCCGATCAGGCGGGCAATGGCAGTTATCTGGCTGCGGCTACGGTCAGCCGCTCCTTTAGTGTGCTTCCGGTAGTCCCCGGTGCGCCGACCATCGGTACGGCGACGGCAGGTGATACCCAGGCATCGGTGACCTTCTCCGCCCCTGCCGCCAACGGTGGCAGCGCCATCACTGGTTATACCGTCACCTCCAGCCCCGGCGGTATTACTGGTTCGGGTGCTTCCAGCCCCATCACGGTCACAGGTTTAACCAATGGTGTCGCCTATACCTTTACGGTGACGGCGACTAACTCAGCGGGTACCGGCAGCGCCTCATCCGCCTCTAACAGCGTGACGCCGAAGGCGAGCCAGACCATCACCTTCGCTAATCCGGGTGCCCAGAGCTTTGGTACAACACCGACATTGAGTGCGACGGCGACGTCGAGTCTGGCGGTGAGTTTCAGTTCGACCACTACCGGTGTCTGCACCATCACCAGTGGCGGCGCACTGACCTTTGTCACCACCGGCACCTGTACCAT
>JAKFXL010000037.1:126036-201434 GCA_021731365.1 Gammaproteobacteria bacterium
CAACACCGACATTGAGTGCGACGGCGACGTCGAGTCTGGCGGTGAGTTTCAGTTCGACCACTACCGGTGTCTGCACCATCACCAGTGGCGGCGCACTGACCTTTGTCACCACCGGCACCTGTACCATCGATGCCGATCAGGCGGGCAATGGCAGTTATCTGGCCGCGTCGACGGTCAGCCGTTCGTTCAGTGTGGTTCCGGTAGTCCCCGGTGCGCCGACTATCGGCACGGCTACCCCGGCTAACGCTCAGGCGGCGGTGAGCTTCTCCGCGCCTGCGTTCAACGGTGGTAGCGCCATCACTAGCTATACCGTTACCTCCAGCCCTCATGGGATTACAGGAACAGGGAGTTCCAGCCCCATCACCGTGACCGGTTTGACCAATGGCACGGCCTACACCTTTACGGTGACGGCGACCAACTCAGCTGGCACGGGCAGTGCCTCGTCCGCCTCCAGTAGCGTGACGCCAGCGACGGTGCCGGGTGCGCCTGTGATTGGCGCACCGACAGCGGGTAATGGTCAGGCGATGGTCAGTTTTAGTGTGCCATCCACGGGTGGTAGCGCCATTACCGGCTATACAGCGACGTCAAGCCCCGGTGGTTTTACGGGCACGGGGGCTTCCAGCCCGGTGACTGTGACGGGGTTGAGCAACGGCACGGCCTATAGCTTCACTGTTACTGCAACGAACGCCATCGGTACCGGTAGTCCGTCGGCCTCTTCCAGCAGTGTGATTCCGGCTACTGTGCCGGGTGCGCCCACTATCGGTATCGCTACTGCGGGTAATACCCAGGCATCCGTATCCTTCTCTGGCCCCGCCTCCGATGGTGGCAGAATTATTACGGGGTATACCGTTACCTCTACTCTCGGTGGCCTCACCGGTACGGGCAGCACCAGTCCCATTGTCGTGACGGGTCTGACCAATGGCACGGCCTATACCTTTATGGTCAGCGCGACCAACAGCGTTGGCAGTGGCAGCAACTCTGCTGCGTCCAATAGTGTGACGCCTGCAGCGCTGCCTGGTGCTCCTACTATTGGCAGTGCAACAGCCGGTGATGCAGAGGTGGCAGTTGCATTTACCGCTCCGGCATCAAATGGCGGTAGCGTTATTACCAGTTATACGGTCACCTCCAGCCCTGGCGCTCATGTCGCAACGGGTGCCTCCAGCCCGATCAGTGTGACGGGATTGAGCAACGGCACGGCCTATACCTTTACCGTCAAGGCAACTAACAGTGCCGGGACCGGGATCGATTCGGCCAGCTCTAACAGTGTGACGCCGAAGGGTGTCCAGAGCATCACCTTTACCAATCCTGGCGCAAAGAGTTTTGACGCTACACCTACGTTGACGGCAACAGCCTCTTCGGCACTGGCGGTGGCGTTTACCTCAATCACCACCGGCGTCTGCACTATTACCAGTGCGGGTGCGCTGACCTTTGTCACGACGGGCAGCTGTACCATAAACGCCAATCAGGCAGGCAATGGCAGCTTCCTGGCGGCAACCCAGGTGAGCCAGTCGTTTACGGTGATGGCAGTGGTTCCGGGAGCACCCACCATCGGTGCTGCCGTTGCTGACAATGGTCAGGCGACCATCAGCTTCACTGCTCCGGCATACACCGGCGGTAGTGCAATTACCGGTTATACCGTCACCTCCACTCCGGGTGGTCTCACCGGTACGGGCAGCGCCAGCCCCATCACTGTGACGGGGTTGACCAATGGCACTGCGTACACATTTACTGTGGTGGCCACCAATTCGGCGGGCAACAGCGCAGCGTCAGCCGCCTCTAACAGTGTTACACCTGCCAGCGGCCCCGCGATCACTGCGCCGGCAGATGTGACGGTTGATGCAGTGGGGCTGTTCACCCCCGTGGCGATTGGTACGGCGACGGTTGTGGAGAGCGGTATTACGCCGCAGGTAACACTGGTGAATGGTGTGGCTGTAACGGCCAAGCCAACTCACTTCCGGCCGGGTGCCAATACTGTTACCTGGAGCGCAACGGATGGTGCGGGCAAGAGTGGAACGGCGGTTCAGAGGGTGAATGTGACGCCGCTTGTTAACTTCAGCAGGAGTCAGGTCAGTGCAGAGGGGGCAACAGTGAGTTTCAAGGTGATCCTCAACGGTGCGGCGGTGAGTTATCCAGTCACTGTTCCGTATACCGTGGCGGGCACCGCCTCAACCGACGGCAGTGACCACGATCTGGTGGCTGGCAACATCATCATCAACAGCCCTGGTCTTGAAACGTCCGTGAATGTTCAGCTGGTGAATGATGGTGCGGGCGAGGGGACGGAGTCCCTGGTGATTGCCATGGGCACGCCGACCAATGCAGTTGCCGGTTTGGTGAGGACGCACACCATAGAGATCCACGAAGGTAACGTTGCACCTACTGTGGGGTTGAGTGCTGCTCAGGGGGGGGGCGCAACCCGCATCATCGGCCAGAGCAGCGGCGTGGTGACGGTCACCGCTACGGTTACCGACCCTAATGGAGGCGATATACACAGCTATAGCTGGAGTGGTACCGATAACGCCCTGGTGGATAGTGATGGTGTGGCCAGTACCTTTACGTTGGATCCAAGTGGGCTGGCACCGGGTATCTACACCTTGAAGGTGGCGGTGGGTGATGGCACAGCAAGTGGCAACGCCGAACTGTTGATCAAGGTTGAAGCCACACTGCCAGTGCTGACTGCGGTGGATAGTGATGGTGATGGTATCAACGATGATGTTGAAGGTTATGGTGACAGCGACGGTGATGGCATCCCCAACTACCTCGACAGCTCCACCGAGGCACGTAATGTGGTGCAGGAGAAACAGGCAGTAGCCACCCAATATCTGATGGAGACCGAACCGGGACTGTCAATCAGCCTGGGACGGGTTGCCCTGCAGGCGGGGGGCAACAGGATCGGGGTGAGCGACAGTGATGTGTATAACTACGGTCACGACGGTGCAGGAGCAGTGCAGGATGAAGGGTATACCTACAATAATGGGCTGTTCGACTTTAATGTTGCTGAGTTGCCGGTTGCTGGACAGCAGATCAAGGTGGTGTTGGCGCAGTTTGAAGCGATTCCTGCCAATGCGGTCTATCGCAAATTGATGGCGACAGGGTGGCAGGCGTTTGTTGTCAACGCCAATAACAGCATCGCCTCTGCCCCAGGCAGCGCCGGTTACTGTCCTCCCCCTGGCGACAGCGCCTATACCAGCGGTCTGACCGAGGGGCACTGGTGTGTACAGTTGACTATCGAGGATGGTGGTCCCAACGATGCTGATGGTGTTGCAGATTTGCGTATTAAAGATCCAGGTGGTGTGGCGCAGCCAGACTCGCAGCTGGTCACCATTACTATCACCGGCGGTGGTGGTGGCGGTGGTGCGGTCTCCTACTGGTTGCTGTTGCTCCTGGCGGGAGGGGTGTTGATGCGTCGTTATGGTCGTTGTCTGCTGATGTTGCCACTGCTGTTGCCACTGCTGTTGATCAGCGCCACTGCCCAGGCAGAGGGTTCGTTGATGCCCGGTTATGCAGGGCTGAACTATCTCTCCGTCAGCAGCCGTGAACGAGGCGCTGATTTTGAGCGTGACCTCAGGGCCCTTGGCCTTACCGCCAGCGTGACACAAACCGATCTGTCACGCAGTGGCTGGTCGCCCTACATCGGTTATCAGATGAATGATGTGCTGGCGATTGAACTTGGCTATGTTGATCTGGGCAGTGTCACCACGACCGTTACAGGAGCTACCACTGATCTGAATGGCTACCTGGACACGGCTTCGGGGGTCTATCCCACCACCGCTTCCGGTTGGACCTTTAATTATGTGATGCGTAAGCAACTCTCTGAGCGTCTCAATGGGCTGGTACGATTTGGCGCTTTGATATGGAAGGCTGATTACACGTTGCACAGTGCCACTGCCTCAAGAAAGTTTAGTGATGATGGCATGGATATCAATCTTGGTATTGGAGTGGAGATGAACCTCACGCCACACCTGCCTGTGCGTCTGGGGTGGAATCGTTACCGTTTTACGGACATCAATGTTGACGCCGTGGAGCTGGGAGTGGGGTATCGCTTCTGATGGTGAATCTCTGACAAGGGCGGGTGGGGGGTGTTAGAATTCCTCCACTTCCATAGTGAATGCCCGCTTGATACCTATGTCCGAAACCCTCCGTATTGCCATCGCCCAGCAGAATTTTCTGGTGGGCGATGTTGCCAACAATGTCGCCAGGATCATCGCTGTTGCCGAACAGGCCCGTGATGAGCTGGGTGCCGATCTGGTGCTGTTCCCTGAATTGGCCTTGACCGGCTATCCACCTGAAGATCTGCTGTTGCGCCCCGGTTTAGAGCGCCGCGTGCGTGAGGGGTTGGAACGGCTCAAGCAGGTGAGTGGTATTGCCATGGTGGTTGGCTACCCCGAGGTGGTGGAGCGTTGCAGATACAACAGCGCCGGGTTGATTCAGGATGGCGAGATAAGGGCCACCTATCACAAACAGCAGTTACCCAATTACAGCGTCTTTGACGAAAAGCGTTATTTCGACGCGGGTGATCAGCCCTGCGTCTTTGAGTTTAAGGGGGCACGTATCGGCCTGACGATTTGCGAGGATATGTGGCATCCGGGGGCGGTGGCCCAGGCAGCCGCGTCTGGCGCGCAGCTGTTGCTCAACCTCAACGCCTCCCCCTTCCACACCAACAAGTGGCAGGAGCGCGAGGTGGCGATGCGTGAGCGGCTGCAGGAGGCGGCGCTGCCGATTGTCTACTGCAATCTGGTCGGTGGTCAGGATGAGCTGGTCTTTGATGGCCAGTCGTTTGTGATGGCCGCCGATGGCACAGTGACACAACGGGCTGAGGCGTGTGTTGAAGGACTCTATCTGGCGGAGTTTACCTTGGGTGCGCAGCTTGAGCCGTTGCCCGCCACGTTGATTGAGCCATTCTCGGTTGAGGCGAGTATCTACCAGGCGCTGGTGCTGGGCACACGCGACTACATTCACAAAAACGGTTTCAATGGCGCTGTGATTGGTCTCTCTGGTGGCATCGATTCGGCACTGGTGCTGGCGATTGCGGCCGACGCCATCGGTGCCGAACAGGTGGAAGGGGTGCGCATGCCGTCGCGTTATACCGCCGACATGAGTCTGGAAGATGCACTACTGGAGGCGCAGGCGCTGGGTAGTGAGTGCCACACCATCCCGATCGAACCGGCCTTTAATACTTTTCTCGATCTGCTTAAAGAGGAGTTTGGCGACAAACCGTGGGATACCACCGAGGAGAATATCCAGGCCCGCTGTCGTGGTATTTTGCTGATGGCGATATCCAATAAAAAGCGCAAAATTGTACTGACCACGGGTAACAAGAGTGAGATGGCAGTGGGTTACTGCACACTTTATGGTGACATGGCAGGTGGCTTTGCACCGATCAAGGATGTACCCAAGACACTGGTCTATCGTCTTTGTGAATACCGTAATTCGATCTCGCCGGTAATCCCACAGCGGGTATTGGAGCGACCACCGTCGGCTGAACTGGCACCGGACCAGAAGGATGAAGATAGTCTGCCGCCCTATTCAGTGCTTGATCCGATCCTGGAGATGTATATCGAACAGGACATGTGCAGCGAAGAGATTATCGCCGCCGGTTACACCCCAGCGGATGTAAACCGCGCAATCTATCTGGTTAATCTCAACGAATATAAACGGCGTCAGGCACCGCCAGGGGTGCGTATCAGCCGCCGTGCCTTTGGCCGTGACCGGCGTTATCCCATTACCTCAGCTTTTAAGTGATGGAGAAAATGGTCACAATAGTGGCAGAATAGACTGCGAAGTACTTAGAGTGAGAGATGAGATGAAAAAAATCGAAGCCGTAGTAAAGCCTTTTAAGCTGGACGATGTACGTGAGGCGCTGTCCGATATCGGTGTCACCGGCATGACCGTGACGGAGGTGAAAGGGTTTGGTCGTCAGAAAGGACACACAGAACTCTACCGTGGTGCCGAGTATGTGGTCGATTTTCTGCCCAAGGTGAAGCTCGAGGTGGTGGTGCTGGATGAACAGGTTGACCGCTGTGTTGAGGTGATTGCCGCCTCGGCACGCACGGGCAAAATTGGCGATGGCAAGATTTTTGTCACCACCGTGGAGCGTGTTGTGCGTATCCGTACCGGTGAGGAGAACGATACGGCGATCTAGGCGTATCTCGGGCTGCCGGGGGAAACAGGCCTGGTTCCTGACGGGGTTCCGGGCTTTTGTTCTTTTGAAAGATCGGATTGACCCTTCTGGTGGCGTTGTAAGAGTGGTTTTATGATGGAACGGTATAAACCGTCGTTGCAGGCTTGAGTTTTGGTCTGCATTGACGACATAACTCTATACGGAATAACAAGAAACGGGCGTTTGAAGGATGAGCCAGGATAAATCTAAGGATCGTTACCACGCTTTTTTAGAACAGAGCTACCTCTTTGGGGGTAATGCGCCGTTTCTTGAAGAGCTTTACCAGCAGTATCTGGATGACCCAGCGCTGGTAGAGCCAACGTGGCAAGCCTACTTTAAGCAGTTGCAGAGCGCCCCAGGACCGGTGGCGGCAGATGTGGATCACGCTGTTATTCGTGCTGAGTTTATCAAATTGGCCCAACATCAGCGGCTGGCCACGACCACCTCCACCAACTGTTCAGTAGCGGTGAGCGAGAGTAAACAGGTGGCGGTATTGCAGCTTGTAAACGCATACCGTGTGCGTGGTCATCAGCAGGCGCGCCTTGACCCGCTCGGTTTGCAGGAGCCCACTGCACTCTCTGAGCTTGACCCCAGTTACCACGCGCTGACAGAGGCGGATATGTATACCGTCTTCAGCACCGGCTCGCTGGTGGGGTCGCCGCAGGCAAAGTTGCGCGACATCCTTACCCAGCTGCAGGAGACCTACTGTGGCTCCATAGGTGCT
Source organism: Gammaproteobacteria bacterium (assembly GCA_021731365.1). Lineage (GTDB taxonomy): Bacteria > Pseudomonadota > Gammaproteobacteria > Tenderiales > Tenderiaceae > JAKFXL01. The sequence continues at coordinate 132,918 of JAKFXL010000037.1, forward strand.
GAGTACATGCACATTACCGATACGGTGCAGAAGCGCTGGATTCAACAGCAGCTCGAGAGTACCCGCTGCCAGCCCAAGTTTTCTGCCGAATATCGTTGCCATCTGTTGCGTAAAGTGATCGCCGCTGAAGGGCTGGAGCAGTATCTACACACCAGGTATGTGGGGCAGAAACGTTTCTCCCTGGAAGGGGGGGAGAGTCTGATCCCCTTGTTGGATGAGCTGGCTTGGCGTGGCGGTGGGCAGAAGGTTAAAGAGGTGGTGATCGGCATGGCTCACCGTGGTCGTCTGAATGTGCTGGTCAACATTATGGGTAAAAATCCTGCCCATCTGTTTCAGGAGTTTGAAGGGGTTTTTGACCTTGAAAATGGCGGTGGTGGTGATGTGAAGTACCACCAGGGTTTTTCATCCGACATGAAGACCCCTGGGGGGGTGGTGCATCTGGCGCTGGCGTTTAACCCCTCCCATCTTGAGATTGTCAATCCGGTGGTGGAGGGGTCGGTACGTGCCCGCCAGCACCGTCGCCGGGATCTGGAGGGTAGCGAAGTATTGCCTATCCTGATTCATGGTGATGCTGCCTTTGCGGGTCAAGGGGTCGTGATGGAGACATTGAACATGTCTCAGGCACGTGGTTTTACCACGGGTGGCACGGTTCATATCATCATCAATAACCAGATTGGTTTTACCACCAGCAATCCACTGGACGCCCGTTCCACCATGTATTGCACGGAGGTGGCGCGGATGATTCAGGCCCCCATCTTCCATGTAAACAGCGATGACCCTGAGGCGGTGGTCTTTGCAACCCAGCTGGCACTTGACTATCGTCAGGAGTACAAGCGTGATGTGGTGATCGATCTGGTCTGTTATCGCCGTCATGGCCACAACGAGGCCGATGAACCGGCGGTGACGCAGCCCATTATGTATCAGGCGATTCGTAAACATCCGACCACGGTGCAGCTGTATACCCAGCGCCTGATGGCTGAGGGGATTGTCACTCAGGAAGATGCGGATACCATGTTGCGCGAGTACCGCGCCATGCTCGATGCAGGCAAGCTGGTATCCCGTGAACTGACCAGTGAGATAGAGAAGGAGTTTGTCGTTGATTGGAGTCCGTACAAACGGATTCACTGGACACACGCCTGTACCACTAAAATATCTCTGGAGCGTCTGCGTGAGATCAGCGCGGTGCTCACCACCATGCCAGACGAGTTTGAACTTCACTCCCGTGCTGACAAAATTGTGGCCGAACGTCGCAAAATGGCGGCAGGTGAGGTGCCTCTGGATTGGGGCTTTGCCGAAAACGTCGCCTACGGGGCACTATTGCTGGAGGGGCATCCTATTCGCCTGACGGGCCAGGACAGCGGTCGTGGCACCTTCTTCCATCGTCATGCGGTTTTTCATAATCAGCTAAAACGTGACTCTTACGTACCGTTGCAAAACATGGGGCCGGACCAAGCCCATTTTCGTGTGATCGACTCACTGTTATCGGAAGAGGCGGTACTCGGTTTTGAATATGGTTACTCCACTGCTTCTCCAGAAACATTGGTGATCTGGGAGGCGCAGTTTGGTGATTTTGCCAACGGCGCGCAGGTGGTGATTGACCAGTTCATCAGCGCCGGTGAGGTGAAGTGGGCGCGACTCTGTGGTCTGGTGATGATGTTGCCCCATGGGTATGACGGCCAGGGACCGGAACACTCATCGGCACGTCTTGAACGTTATCTGCAACTCTGTGCTGAAGATAATATGCAGGTGGTCTATCCCACCACGCCAGCGCAGATGTTCCACCTGTTGCGGCGTCAGGTGATCCGTCCTTACCGTAAACCATTGATCATTATGTCGCCTAAAAGTCTGTTGCGGCACAAGCTCTCTGTTTCCACTTTGGAGGATCTAACCGAAGGGGCGTATGAGGTAGTGATAGATGAAGTTGATGTTATCAAGCCAGGGCAGGTCAAACGTATTGTTGCCTGCAGTGGTAAGGTCTACTTTGATCTATTGGAAAAGCGGCGTGAGCTGAACCTTAAAAATGTCGTGATAGTACGTATTGAACAGCTCTTTCCGTTCCCGGAGGAGCGTCTGGCCGCTGTGTTTGACCGTTATACCAAGGTGACAGAGGTTGTCTGGTGCCAGGAAGAGCCAAAAAACCAGGGGGCCTGGTACTTTATTCATTCACGCCTGCGTGACTTAGCTAACGCCAAACAAGAGGTTTTTTACGCTGGCCGTCCAGAGTATGCAGCACCTGCCGAGGGGTTGTTACGGTTGCATCAGCTGGCACAGGCGGCGTTGGTAGATGCGGCACTGAATGGTAAGGCTGAAGCCAACCAGCGCACTTTGCGTCCGACCAATTAATTTGCAAACCATATTTTTTGATGCCGCGTGTGGCACAGAGTTGCTTGAAAGGGAGTCCAACAATGCTGATTGAAGTCAAAGTACCGGTGCTGTCTGAATCGATACCCGATGCCACCTTGGCGCGCTGGCATAAAAAGAGCGGTGATTACGTGCTGCGTGATGAAAATCTGGTGGATCTTGAGACCGATAAAGTGATGCTTGAGGTGGTGGCACCACAAGATGGACTATTGACGGAGATCAAAAAAATAAGTGGTGATGTGGTGACCAGCGGTGAGTTGATCGCGGTCATCGATACCGATGCCAAGGCCCCTGCGGCTGTTGAGAAAGAGGCAGTGGTTGAGGCACCTAAACAGGCATTAGCATCAGAGACTGAGCCAGCGGCCGCCATGGATCTTAGCCCCGCAGTACGGAAAATGGTGGCAGAGAATAAACTTGATCCTGCCAGTATTGCAGCTACAGGTCGTGATGGACGGCTCACCAAGGCTGACGTTATTAAACATATGGAGCAGGGCAGTCAATCTGTTGTCAGCGCCACTGTATCTACCAGTGTGGTTGGTGCCGGTGGCCGTCCCGAACAACGCGTGCCAATGACACGTCTGCGTGCCCGTATCGCGGAACGTCTGCTGGAGGCGCAACACACCACGGCGATGCTGACTACCTTTAATGAAATCAATATGAAACCGGTAATGGATCTGCGTGCCAAGTATCAGGAGCAGTTTCAGAAAAAGCACGGTATCAAACTTGGCTTTATGTCTTTTTTCATCAAGGCGTGTTGCGAGGCTCTGAAAGAGTTTCCTGCCGTGAACGCCTCTATTGATGGCAATGACGTCATCTATCACGGCTATTTTGATATGGGGGTGGCGGTGAGCACTGAACGTGGTCTGGTGGTGCCGATTATCCGTGATGCCGATCAGCTCAGTCTGGCGGAGCTGGAGCAGGCGGTGAGCGACTTTGCAGGCAAGGCGCGGGATGGAAAGTTGTCGATGGAGGATCTGAGTGGCGGTACTTTCAGTATTACCAACGGCGGCACCTTCGGCTCGCTGTTATCAACACCTATTTTGAACCCGCCACAGAGTGCCATTCTTGGTATGCACAAGATCGAACAGCGTGCGGTGGTCGAAGAGGGGCAGATTGTTGCCCGGCCCATGATGTATGTCGCGATCTCTTATGATCACCGCATTATTGATGGTCGTGAAGCGGTATCGTTTCTGGTCAAGGTGAAAGAGGTGCTGGAAGATCCTGCACGTATGCTGTTGCAGATATAGCCCGTTGGGCGCATTAACATCTGGCCACAGATCCCGGTGTTGAGTGGTGATGAACGTCGATATCTGAGCGCAACTCTATATTGAGCTGCGATTGAGGAGAGTGAATATGGACCGTTATGACGTGGTTGTGGTGGGGGGTGGCCCTGGCGGTTACGTGGCGGCCATCCGTTGCGCACAGTTAGGGTTAAAGACTGCCTGTATTGATATGTGGCTCGATGGTGATAACAAACCCTCATTGGGGGGGACCTGTCTTAATGTGGGTTGCATTCCCTCCAAGGCACTGCTTGATACCTCGCACCACTACCACCGTTTGAAACATGAGTTTGCCTACCACGGCATCAAGTCCAAAGGCGCTGCTATTGATGTGGCGCAGATGATGGTACGTAAAGATGACATCGTTAAAAGTCTCACAGGGGGTGTTGCTGCACTCTTCATGAAAAACAAAGTTACATGGTTACAAGGCCATGGCAAGCTTTTGAGCAATCAACAAATTGAATTTACGCCCCATAAAAAAGAGAACAACGAGATTAAATCAGCGACCCTTGAAGCGGAGCACATCATCATTGCTACGGGTTCGGTGTCAGCAATCGTTGATTCCCTGCCGTTGGATGGCGACCATATTGTTGACTCCACAGGTGCGCTCAGTTTTGACGAAGTACCTAAGACCCTGGCTGTGATAGGTGGTGGTGTGATTGGTCTTGAGCTGGGCAGTGTCTGGAACCGTCTGGGTAGCAAAGTAACCGTGTTGATCAGACGTGATCAGTTTCTGCCAGCGGTTGATAAACAGCTGGCTGATGCAGCGTTGAAAGAGCTGCGAGGACAGGGATTAGAGGTACTGCTGAATACTAAAACCAAATCAGCGAAAGTGACTGCACGTCATGTGGTCGTCACCATAGAAGATCAAAAAGGTGAGAAGGAGCTTAAATTTGACAGAGTACTAGTGGCAACCGGCCGCAAACCCAACACAGCGGGATTAAATGCCGAGGAGATCGGGTTAACATTAGATAAAGGTGGTTTTATAGCGGTGGATGAGCGCTGTCGTACTAACCTGCCTAATGTGTATGCCATTGGTGATGTTGTGCGTGGCCCAATGCTCGCACATAAAGCATCGGAGGAGGGGGTTGCCGTCGCTGAACATATTGCCGGTGAAGTGAGCCACATCAACTACAACACCATTCCGTGGGTTATTTATACCTGGCCCGAGATCGCCTGGGTTGGCAAGACATCACAAGAGTTAACTGAATCGGGCGTCGGTTTTAAACAGGGGGTATTCCCCTTCATGGCCAATGGCCGCGCCCGCGCCATGGGCGACATGGTGGGCATGGTGAAGATCCTCAGCGACGCCAAAGACGATACCATCCTCGGTGTACACATCATGGGACCAAACGCCTCGGAGCTGATTGCTGAAGCGGTGCTGGCCATGGAGTTCTCCGCCAGCAGTGAAGATATCGCCCGCACCATTCACGCCCATCCATCACTGGCGGAGGCGATGCATGAGGCGGCACTGGCAGTAGATAATCGAGCCGTGCATTTCTGAGTTAACTCCGCCTGATAAAAAGGTTATTACCGCTCAACCTATCGGGGAGCGCTGACATGTATCGTTCAGCCCTTGACTAAAACCATATTATAATCAGCAGATTTTTAGTGATGAGTTAGTGCTCGACTCTGATAAAAAGTTTGTTTACATTCCCCATATGATCCAGGAGTGAGAAAAAAGGGGCGGAGCAATGACTGATGACAAAGGTGTGGGCGGAAAATATATCGCTATTCCCATGTACGGATTTGACTATGTTCATGCCCCGTATGATGACAGCGATAATAGTCCTGTTCATCTCTTTACTGGGCGTGATGAACTCATCAACCGGTTAGTATCACTGCTCGAAAGCAAACGGCGGCGGGGAAGTTACCTGATCGCTGGATATAGAGGGGTTGGAAAAACCAGTGTGGTTAACAGGTCAATTGAAAGATTCAGCAATCCCAAAAACTCACGAAGTCGCAGTAATTCCCGAAAAATGTTGCTGCCCGAACCACCGATTGTTATCAGGATCAATCTTGGTGATAACAGTAGTTTGACACCCTTGGATATCTATTTTTCCATCGCAAGTTTTTTAAGTAATCAATACCTCAAGGGTGATGGCGAATCCGTAAAAAAGGATATTGATGTTCTGATTGTAAGAATGGGACATGAGATAAGTGAGACAAAGGGGCATGGATTTGGCGGAAATGGTGGAGTTGAGATCGACTTCAAGGCGGTGAAGGCGAATGTGGGCGGTTCCGGAGAAAAAAACTGGAACTCTAACATGAGACGTTTGCCGATCTCTCCGCGAGAGGCTGAGGAGCAAATCCTCGACATACTGAAACGGGTCAATAAAAACCGTAAAGTCATATTTATTTTTGACGAGATAGATAAGCTGTCAAATGCAGAGGAGTTTTTTGGGGTTGATTGCCAGGAACGAAACCCCAGTCTCTCTTTACAAGATAAACATGCCAGAATAAATACGCTTTTGGGTTCTCTGAAAAACTTTATTACTACCGCAGAAGCGACTTTCTTCTTCATATCGGGGCGTGAAACCCTGGACAGATACTATTCTGAAACAGGCAGCCCAAACTCGTTATACCAGAGCTTGTTTGACAGTGTATTCGAAGTCCCCAGCCTACTGACTGATGAGAGATACTATTCATCACGTGCCTGGAGAATGGCCTTGCTGATTGAAGAGTATCTTTGCCGAAGGCTTATCCCCTCCTCTGGAAAAGCTGAAGTAGAAAGAGAGAACTACACGCTTAAAAAGCACCACTCAAATTTTATAAAGGAAAATTCAGACTGCCACTCTGATGGTCGTCTGTTGGTAAGCACACTGCGTAATTTTGTCTATTATTTAACTTTTCACTCATGGGGAAATCCCAAACGATTGGCATCCATCCTTGAAAGTTTCATTGTGCCTTGGTCCAGTCTTTCCAATAGGAGAGACGATATCCGAATCATCGGCAAAGATCCCGGAAGAAGTGAAGATTGTTTTTGGCTGTTTTTTGATGTCAATCAATTGCGTGCTTTCTCGCTTGCGGCTGAATTGGTATCAATTTTTGAACACCAGTTCAGCCGGGAAATTACTAAAATTAGCGACAAGCTTACGGTGACGAGTCTGGCATCAATCCAGTTCATATTGAAACACCACTCCAACGGTTTTACCCGTGAATCTCTTCGGCGAATGTCGGAGGCGATGAATGTACATCGTTCGCCAGCACTAAATGCAATTGTTGATGATCTGTTAACTCAGACCTTCAAACCGTATATACGCAGGGTAAGAAATGGCCTCTACCGCTATCGTTTCCACAGTGGCTTTGAGCAAGAGCTACGTTACATCAGCCATATTAGTGAGTTGGAATCGGCGGCCTATAATTTTTCTCTGGATGCCATGAGACACGTCAAGTTTTTCTTTGAGGCAGGACTAAAGAAAGAGATAGATGAACAGGGGCGAGCCGCCGTCTGGAGCGCTCATGTTACGCTTGGTGATATTTGTGCGCTTGAACAATCCTACAATGAAGCTTCCATGCACTACTCTTCAGCTATTCGAATCTTAAAGGGAAAGGTAGGTCAGTCAGAGCGTGACTCCGATATGGAATTCTTGATGCAATATGTCGAAGTCATGGTTAAAAACGGTGATCTTGAAGAGCATAGACAGAACTATCATCATGCTGCTGCCATTTACACTGAGGCTGAAAGAGCCGTAGAGGCGGTTATTAAAAAAAATAGTGTGATGAGGTCTAAATTGCTGATGGGGGATTCAAAGTGGGATATGTTGAAGCAACCCTATTGGGCTGCACGCTATTTGTCGATGAAGCGCAGCCCCTCTGCCAAGAGATGTAACGCTTCACGTCCGGATTGGCTCTACAAAACGTCAGATCTCAGGTTTGATTTGCGTGCGGCTACGCTCGCGTTCTTTTCTGGCAATATGGAGGCCGCAGAAAAACATTACGCTACTATTTCTAAAAATGTTCCATCCGATGAGCTTCCCTGTGAGCGAAGCGCCTATGTTGTCGCCAATGGTCTTGTTGGTGGCGCGGAAACAAAACTTGTGAGAATCGCCCATAGGTTAGCCAAAAATCAATACGCATCTGACAAAAAACGCAAACAGACAGATCCCGATGGGCCTCTTCATCCGGGGTTTCATGATGAGCTGATCACGATACTTAAACGCCAGTTTGTCGAGGAGGATGGCAGGTCTCGCCCTTCCGACATCACAGGAGATTTATGGAGAGCGGCCTGCATTTTGGAGGAGAGTCACATCTACATTAGTGCCGCCATTGTGCATATGAAGATAATTGCTTACCTCAGTACTATGCTGGATGCGTTTGGAAAAAATAACGTAGTGAGACTTGATGGCGTTCCCGAGAAGTGTAATGAGCAAGTACAAAAAAGCGGAGAAGCAGCCTTTCGTTGCATCAACTGTGCACGACAGCTTGAATCAACCCAGCCAGGAAAAACCCTCTTGTCTCGTGATTTTGATACCAGTGCCCAATGCGATAGAGGAAATCTTGGTATTCCCTGGTTATTTGACGCTCTATTGGGCGTTGGTGGTGAATTGACCGAACTACCACTTGAAGAACAGGTTTACTGGCAGCAATCATTTTGGGCGCATAAGCTTGCGGCTATTCTCACCTGGGCGCGATTCACCTTTTACAAAATGAATAGGGATGAAACAGGGGGGAACGATACTGGGAAGGAGTACATACATTTGATTCTCCCCTCCGATTTCAGCACACTTTCCGTTAGGCCGACAATTATTATGCGCTGGCTGTACGCAAGGGATATGAGGCAGCGATGCCATGTTGGTTTTTTTGGGAGGCAAGGCGATGAGTTGAGCAAGGATGGGTTGTCACACGCCAATCTTCTGGCTTTGATTGGACGTGATCCTGACGATAAATATGAGCGACACATGACGCAATTGAAGGCGTGTGCTCCTCTTATGAATGCTTATAATGGGTGCGAGAGCCTCTATTTTTCCTTGACGGCAATTCGAGTGATTTCGCGGAGGAATATGGATCTGATTATTCCGCGTACCAGCCAGATCTATTTTGTTCAGTGGGAGATATTGCTCAATCTTTTGCAGGCGCTACTGAAAAAAGAGAGATGTCATTCGGGTGCCATGATGGATGAGTTGAGATCGGTGAGAGAGATCTCATTTTTCCTGCAACGAACACTTATCAGAATCAACAAGATGGTGGGGTCTCATGAGCGAATTCCCCCCACCCATTTTGATTATGAAAGTATCTATTTGAAGCTGTGCGAATCTTTGGATAGAGCTGCCAGTCTTACCGATCCGACCAATCGTGCACGTACAGGCATATTTCAAAATAAGCATTATTGCCATGACGATTATAGTGATGCCGATTTTTCCATGGATTACACACTGGCTTATATGAATACACCGTCAGCACTGTTCCTGCGAGAGAAGGTACAAAGAGATCATGAACAGTTTAAAAATGAGCTGAGTAGATCTCAATAGCCGCCTTGCTTTCAACTCTGAGAATTGGCAATGAATTTTTGAGTGTTTCAGGTTTGACTGATTTAGGGAGCCTCTGAATAGCCCAAGAATTTTGCAGATTCAACCCCGAAGTGCATAACCACCTAAGCTGCAATTGCAGCCATATGTTCTGCCACTAATTGTCCATCATAAGGTTTAAACCACCGGTTTTAGCCGGTCAGCTTTAGCTGCGAAAATAGGCTGCACGAAAGGAGGTGCGGCATGGACTACAGGTACGGCAGTCATACGGTGTATCAAATTGAGTACCACTTTGTATGGGTAACGAAGTATCGACACAAAGTATTGAGAGCAGAGGTGGCGGAGCGAGTTCGAGATCTGGTGAGGGAGACGTGCGAAGCCTTTGAGATCAGGATAGTAAAAGGTGTGGTCAGCAAGGATCATGTCCACATTCTGGTCAGTTGCCCGCCGACGATGGCGCCGAGTGAGATCATGAGGCGGATCAAAGGTCGCACATCGAGCAAGCTGTTTGAAGAGTTTCCGCATGTAAAGAAGAAGTATTGGCGCCGGCATTTCTGGGCAAGAGGATACTTCTGTGCCACGGTAGGCCAAATGACGGAAGAGATGATCAAGTAATATTTGGAGCATCACTTTGAGCCTAAGTCGAACGATGATTTCAAGATGGAACCCGATTAAGACGCGTCGTTTAGACGACGCGTATCCGGACTTTCAGTCCGTAATTCAAACCCACCGGCTTTAGCCGGTGGTTGTTTAGTTTAATTTTAAATTTTAAGGCCTGCTTAATGTTAGGTTTGCAGACTCCTGAAAATAATAATTAATAATATTTTTGTCGTTGTTTTTAATTTGTCATTAGTTTTTTGTACCTTATTTTTGGTGGTAGTTATCAGGCGGTATTATCCATAAAATTTTTATGGAGTTTTCACTGCTGGTATGGGTGCTGAGTTGTGATTTTAGGGGGTAGTTGTCGTTTTTATAATTGAGTCTTAATTTTGACAGGGAAGGAAGATTTGATGCCAATGGTGGCTGAGTCTTTAATGTTTACTATTTAATGGAGGATGGTTATGACAACAAGGCGTAATTTTATCAAGATGGGGGCGGCTGTCGCAGGGGCGGGGCTTTTTTTGCCGGTCATGAAATGGAATTCTTTGACAGCATATGCGGCATCTCCAGTCCTGACTAAGTATCTGGATCAGTTGCCGATGATTCCGATGGTATCTGGGAATGCGTTGACATCATTGACGATGGCACCGAGTACCCATTCGTTTCATAGTACTTTGGCGGCAAGACCGACGTGGGGTTATGGCGGTTTGAGTTATCTGGGGCCAACGATTGAGACTATGCGTGGTTCTGCCATCAGTTTTAATGCGGTGAATTCGCTAGGTGCTCATCCGTTTGCGTCATCGATTGATACCAATGTTCACGGTACTGTGTTGGCGGATAAGACGAATCCTCGTGTGTCGTTGCATTTGCATGGTGGTAATACGGAGCCGAATAGTGATGGTTATCCTGAGGATACGTTTACACCTGGGCAGCCGCATCAATTTGGTCCATATAACTACAATAATAATCAGGAGGCCGCGACGCTTTGGTACCACGATCATGCGGTTGGGACGACGCGATTGAATGTGATGGCAGGGTTGGCAGGTCTCTATCTGATTCGGGACAGTGATGACCCCATTGGTGGTAACGGTCCGCTTGGTTTGCCTGCAGGTGCCCCTTACGAGGTGCCTATGATAATTCAGGATCGCATGTTGAATCCGGATGGTTCGCTGTTTTATCCGCCAGCTCCGTGGGCACCGGAGTTTTTTGGTGATGTGTCTACGGTGAATGGTAAGGCCTGGCCTAATTTGAATGTGGATAGGACGCTGTATCGTTTCCGTGTTGTTAACGGTTCTAATGCCCGGTTTTACAACCTGAGCCTTTCAAATAAGAAGATGAAGATCATTCAGATTGGTACGGATGGCGGTATGTTAAATGCGCCGGTATCACTTTCTGAGCTTTTGCTTGCACCAGGTGAGCGTGCTGATCTGCTGATAGATTTTTCGGGTGTTGCGCCAGGTACCCAGATTGTTCTGCAAAACGATGCAGCTGCGCCATATCCGGCGGGCGGTTCTGGTATTGCCTTGCCGGAGATTATGCGCTTTACGGTAAAGGCGGGGGCTGCTGTTCCAAAACCGATTCCAACACGGTTACGGGTGAACAATCCTCCCATTGTGCCCATTGCGGTGCGGCCGGTTAGGCAGCGCTATTTGACGTTGGTGGAGGTGATGGGGGCGGCGGGGCCGTTGGTGGCGTTGTTGAATTATGTCTATTGGCCTGAGCCGCTGGCTAATCCGGCATTAATGGAGCGCCCCGCTGTAGATACGGTTGAACAGTGGAATATTATCAATCTGACGGGCGATGCCCATCCTATTCACTTGCATCTTGTGCAGTTTCAGATACTCAACCGGCAGCGGTTGAATACGGCTAAATATGTGAGTGCATATAACGCTACGGGACCACGCACGGTGCTTGATCCAATGGCGGCCGGTGGTCCAACTGTGCCAGCCGGTTATCCGGCCATTGATCCAGCACCGTATCTTAGAGGCAATCCCAAAGCTCCAGACTTGAATGAGCAGGGCTGGAAGGATACGGTTCAGGCACCACCAGGGGCAGTGACACGTCTTATTGTGCCGTTTGGTGCCCAGGCGGCCCCTAATCTGCCGTTTGGTAATTCGTTTAAGGGGCGTTATGTCTGGCACTGTCATATCCTGGAGCATGAGGATAACGAAATGATGCTGCCTTATGAGGTGGTGTAGGTAACGGTGATCTGATGTTTAGTTTCAGATAACCTTCCTTTTGGATTAACCCACCCTTCATCAGGGTGGGTTTTTTTATGGTGCTGGTGTAGGTGCCGGTGTAGGTACAGTAGGTACAGGCAGATGGGCTACGGTTGAGAAAGGGTCGAAGGGGTTGATGATGTCTTTATCTTTACCTATTTCGATTTTAAATTGGTCGCCTACTCTTGGGTCATATATACGTGGTTCCTTGATTAGTTTGTATACATCGGTGGTGGCAAACTCATAACGGACCTCAGCACCACACTTTGTCCGTTCATCAGAATCAAATTTTGTTTCATCATCACATGTATCTGGCGTTACCTGTTCATGCCCCTGTTGTTGAAAACCCATGTCTTGATTGGTGCCGTAGGCATTTACTTTTTGTCCATCAGACCAACTGGCAACGATTGTATTACCCTTGTATTTTTTCTCGTATTCGATATTGCCTGCCTTAACCATCGCACCCACCATTTCAGATTGGAACATCTCATACCTGGCCAACCCAGCGTTGGGCGTGTGCCAACCTTCCTGTGTAATGGCCCTGTATTGAATGTAGTTTTGAATATAGTCGCGGGCCTTTATCAATCCGTCCCGGCCACTGCCAAAACTGCTGCTAAAGTTGTTCCGGAGTTTTTCTGCCTCTGAGAGGAGGTAGACCTTGGCGTTTTCCTTGGGGTCTGGGCCTATGTCGATTGTTTCCCGTTGGGCGATTTCAAGATCGCGGTCGTCGTAGTCGAAACGCATTTCGGCAGTGACAACGATGTAGCTGTAGAGTGGATCGATATCCAATGATTTAATGACGGTGTTGACGAAGTCCCCCAGTTCCACCCCTTTGTAGTCGTAAGAGCCTCTCCATATGTCGGTATAGAAGGTGGTGCCGGTGGTATTTCTGCTGGAGTCAGCCCATTTGAGGGGATCATCTGTTTCGTAGATTAACTGTTTGAGGCGTACTTTTTCTTTGGGGTCTTCAAATGCCCCTGTGCGGATCTTGTTTAAAAACTCAATGGAGGTGGCAGCTTGTCCGTTCATGTAAACACCTTCATCCGGTGCCAGACATTTTCCATTGTGTTTGCCGCAATTCATGCCTTGCAGGACTGAAACGCCACTGTTCTGGCCATTTGTTTTGACGTAACTTTCAGAGAACATGCCGACCTTGCTAAAGGTCTCACCAGCAACGGCAGCATCCGTTACTATCTGCTGTATGTAACGCTCGCCCGTGGTGGGGTCTTCGATATTGCGCTGATAAAAACCGACATCCTGAAGTGCGTTGCTGCCGGTTAATCCGCTGGGCAGCGCCTGGGCTACCGGTCTTCCATTTGCACTGATCTCCCATTTTCCAAAATAGAAATTTTGCTGGCTGTTGGGGTTGACCAGATATTTGCTGGTATTGGGGAGAATGCCGGGTATTGCAATATCGCTGGCGGCATCAATAGGTGAAAACCCTTGTGATCCGGTTGGTCTGATAGGCGTAGGCGGCGTTTGTTGGGCAAGTACAGTATTAATACCTAATATACTAATGAATGCGGTGATGACGATAGCGGTTTGATGGCTAAAGTTCAGGTACGTCGATGGATCTTCTCTCTTTAAAAACATAGTGCCCCCCAATGCTTTTATGTTGCGCTGTCGTTTAATTGCGACGACAACAAGGCGCATAAACGCATTTCTAAAGGGTCATGTCAAATACTGTTTTTGACTAATAGATTAAATGTTTATTATATGTAAATTATTAAATATTTTATTCAATAAGTTACAGTTAATAATCCTTGAAAAGATGTGGATGCATTTAGACTTTGTCAAGACGGAGTGAGGTATGTTTCTATGTTCTATAAATGGGGGATTGTGACAGTTACAAAGTGTGATAGTCGCTACTTGATATTTGGTTGTTTGGTTTTTCTCCCCTTTTCCCCTCTCTTTTCGGTTCCACTAGTGCGTTGAATTTACCTAATACCTTAAAAATAGTGTCTTAAATTTTATGTAGTAGTCGTGACTTGATCTGACAGTTACCGGTTTTGCCGTGCGGGATGGATTGCGACCATTTGACTTCATGTCATCGCTGGCGTTTGGCAAACCAGCGCCAGATATGGCCATCAGGGCGATTTTGGCCAGTGATGATGTAACGCAGGGCGTTGTAGTTCTGCTGGGTCCATGCCATTAGACGTGAACACTTTTCACGGCCACAGAAGAGTATTTGATCGCCATTTTCGATACGGTCTTCTACCTGTGGCAGGAGTAACAGTGTATCGCCACGTTTGAGCAGCAGTGGTAGACAGTTGAGCTGTTTGTTTTTATTGCGTGGATCGCTGGTGAGATGCCCAAGTCGCATATCTTCATTCTGGTTGATGGCTTCAACAAGTGTCGGGGAGGTCTGTTCATCGATACAGACGGTCCAGATGCTGGGCACGGTATTGTCGGCCAGGGTGCGTAGTTTATCGGTGACTGCCTTGGCCCAGCTGTTGTCGTTGCGGCGGGCCAGTCGTAAGAAGTCGCTCAGCAGTGGTGAGGTGAGCAGTGCCTGAATTTTAAGGCTGAGGATGATGCTGTACTGCATGACCAGATTGACGTCAGCGGCATCAAAGATAATGCTGTTGCTGCGGCGGTTCTGTCTGACAACGGTATAAATGTTGGGGTTGAGATCCCTGGCAGTCATGAGGATGGAGAGGTTGTTGGCGTCGTCGTCGGTGCCCGCGATGATCCCTACGGCTTTATCAATGTCAGCGGCGCGTAGCGTGACGGCTTCGGTGCCCCGTCCTCTAATGCATCGCCCCTCGCAGCCGGTTTTTTCTGGGTCAGCCTCGATAATGGTGGTGGGGATGCCCTCAAATTGCAGATATTTTTCCACCGCTTTACCAAAACGGCCATAACCACAGATGATCCAGGGGCCGTGGGGTGGTTCTGTGCAGTTAAACAGTGCTTCGTGTGTATGTTGTGTCAGCCATTCAAAGATCAGATGCATGGCGGGTGAGTGCAGGGCGATGGCGAGCTGTTCGGCAAAGGCGTCGTAGGGGTTGATGATGTGGTCGGTGCCAAAAGAGGCCATGTTGGCCTGGGTATCTTTACTTTCGGCGCGGCAGATGATCGGTAGGTTGGGGTTGAGTAGTTTGCTGGTGATGGCAATCTCAAGGTTGCTGTGGTCGTCATCGGTGAGGGCTAACAGACCGATGCAGTAGGGGGAGTTGAGTCCGGCGGCACGCAGGATGTTGGGTTCACCGGCATCGGCACATAGCCCCGGTATGTAGATGCGGAGTTCATCGAGTAGCAGCATGTCGATCCGTTCCGGTCGGATGTCGATGACAACTGCCGGGGTTTCGCGCTGGGTCAGGGCTTTGACGACTTGAGTGCCGGTATCGCCATAACCACAGACGATGTAGAACGGTTGCCGCATGTTTCTGACGTGGTTGGCAAAACGGTTCTCAGTGAGTGTCCGTTTGAGGGCGGGGTCCTGGATGAGTGTGAGTATGGTACCAATGGCGTAGAGCCAGGAGATCACAGTGATATAGATAGTGGCCAGTGCCCAGAAGCGTTGGCCATTGGTAAAGGCGAAGGGGAGCTCGCCAAAGCCGATGGTGGTGGCGGTATAGCTGACCACATAAAAGGCGTGAAAAAAGCCCATTCTCCAGGGTTGGCCCTGATCATCCATGCCGGGAATGAGTACAAACCCCAGGATTGAGATGGCGTAGGCGATAATGAGCACAATCAGTGGTGCCCGCATCCGTCTTAAAATCAGCGAGAAGGCCCTGCTTTGGGCGTAATGGCGTGCCATTAGCGACGCAGCGTGACGGTTTCGATAATCAGCAGGATGACCGACGTGAGATTGGCCAGCAGTGCACCAGCGGCGAGGGAGACGATGGAGCTCATCACATGGCTGGTGAGCCCAACCTCGGTGATGTATACCGCAGTGCCCCAGATGATGGCAGCGATGATCAGCTGCAGGTCAGCCACCAGGCTTGTGGCCAGCAATATCGCCCCCATCTGGGTCCGTTCACCAAACTTGAGGATGGTGGCAATCAGGCTGATGACAAGGGCAGCAAAGAGTTCGTACACATTGTGGTGCATGGGGTTGTCGATATCGCCAAGCACAAAACCGAAGTTCACAGTGAGTGCAAGCACTATGAAAAAACCAAAAACTACTTTTTCAAAATTCATCGGTTGGCTCCCGGGGGCTGGGTGGAATGCTGTGTGGGCAGAGAATATCAGAAATAAAAAAGCCCCGCAGTGCGGGGCCCTTAACTATAGCGTTGATACTGTTGGTTATTCGATGCTCTTGAGTGCTTTTGTGGCTACTTTTGCGGGCACCGGGATGTAACCATCTTTGATAACAACATTCTGGCCAGTCTTGGAAAGTATCATCTTCACAAACTCTTTTTCCAGGGGAGCCAAGGGCTTGTTGGGGTGTTTGTTGACGTAGACGTAGAGGAAGCGTGCCATTGGGTATTCACCCGAAACGGTGTTTTCATCCGTGGCCTCCACAAAGGGTTCGCCCGCTTTTTTGGCCAGTGGCAGTGCCTTGACGCCTGAGGTTTTGTAGCCGATGCCGGAGTAGCCGATGCTGTTGAGTGATGAGGAGACTGACTGAACCACAGAGGCAGAGCCGGGCTGCTCGTTGACGGTATTTTTGAAGTCACCTTTGCAGAGGGCGTGGTCTTTGAAGAAGCCGTAGGTACCGGAGACGGAGTTACGGCCAAAGAGCTGCATGTCACGGTTGGTCCAGCTGCCACTCAACCCCAGGTCACCCCAGTTGTTGATGGCCGCTTTGTTACCGCATTTACGGGTGCTGGAGAAAATGGCATCCACTTCGGCGATGGTCAGACCTTTGAGTGGGTTATCTTTGTGCACATAGACAGCCAAGGCATCGATGGCCACCGGAATAGCGGTGGGTTTGTAACCGTGTTTATCTTCGAAGGCCTTGATCTCGTTGCCTTTCATTGTGCGACTCATGGGGCCGACATTAGCGGTACCTTCAGTCAGTGCGGGTGGCGCGGTGGATGAACCGGCGGCCTGCACCTGTATATTGATATTGGGATACTCACGTTTGAACTCTTCGGTCCAGAGTGTCATCAGGTTGGCCAGGGTGTCCGAGCCAACACTGGACAGATTGCCGGAGATGGCGCTGGCACGGGTATAGTCCGGTAGCTTTGGATCCAGTTTTACTTCGGCGTAAGCGGCGGAAACCAGATTGAAGCTTACTGCTGTTGCTAACAGGGTAGTACGTAATTTCATCAAGTAACTCCTAAGGTTGTAGATGAACTCTGGTGATTGAATATCAGTGTCTGGCAGTGTGCCGTTGAGTGATGAAGAGTGTGTGACACTACTGTTAAGGTTTTATGACAGGTGCGAGCCTGCCGTTTAGCTGGCTACGTTGGTTAGTGCTTGTCGTTGTATGGTCTGCTTCAGCGGGAAGTCGCAGGTGAAGGTGCTGCCACGATTGACCTGGCTGAAGATACGCATCTGGCCCTGATGGCGTTGCAATACATGTTTGACGATGGCCAGCCCCAGGCCGGTGCCGCCGGTCTCGCGGGAGCGTCCGGTATCCACGCGATAAAAGCGCTCGGTGATGCGGCTGATATGTTGGGGGGCGATGCCAATGCCGGTGTCCAGTACGCTGAGATGGGCACCGCTGTCGTCACGGTACCAGCGGATGGTGATGATGCCTTCGTTGGGGGTGTAGTGCACGGCATTAAAGACCAGGTTGGAGAAGGCGCTGTAGAGCTCTGTGCGGTTGCCACGGAGCTGGAGCCGTTCATCGGCCTCGATGATGATCTTCTGCTGCTTCTCGTGCCCCTTTTCGCCCAGGGCCAGGGCGGCGCTCTGGATGGTTTGCAGCATCTCTGCGATGTTGATCTCCTCCTGCTTGGTGGGGCGCTGTTCGGTCTCCATGCGCGACAACATCAGCAGATCATCGACAATGTTCTGCATGCGCCGGGTCTGCTGGTTCATGACGTCGATGGATTTTTGCCAATGGACTGTCTGTTGCAGCTCATCATCGTTCTGCATGGTCTCCAGGTAGCCGCGCAGCACGGTGAGGGGGGTGCGGAGTTCATGGGAGATGTTGGAGATAAAGTCACGGCGCATCTGCTCCAGCCGTTTGAGCGGGGTGATGTCGCGGGCAATCAACAGGCGCTGGTTGTTGCCGTAGGGGATGATACGAACCGAAATATGCTCTTGGTCGTTGAGGGGGGGGTGGGTCTCCAGCGGTTCGTCAAAGTTGCCTTTGGCGATGTAGGCAAAAAATTCGGGGGTGCGTAATAAGTTGCTGATGTGTTGACCAATATCTTTGGATGGTAGTAACCCGAGATGTTTTTGCGCGGCCTTGTTAATCCATTCGATCTGACCAAACTCGTTTAATACCACTGTGGAGTCGGGCATGGCGGAGGTGGACTCTTTGAAACGGCTGAGGTAGTCGGTGAGCCGTTTTTTACGGCTGCGGCTCTGCTTTTGCAGATGGTAGAGGCGGTCAAAGATCTCCATCCAGATACCGGTACCCTGAGGTGGCTGTCCCGACTGTTGTAGCCACTGTTCAAGGCGGTAGACGTTAACCAGATGCCAGGTCAGATAGAGGGTGACGATGAAGAGCAGTACCCGGATGGGGTGGCCGATAATCAGACCAATAATGAGTCCGATAATCAAGTAGGTACTGAGACGCCAGAGTTCACGCGGCCATGGATTCATGTGTAATTATTCTTTTGTCGAAAAACGGTAGCCGGAGCCACGGACGGTCTGGATATGGCGCTCCAGCCCAGACGGTTCCAACGCCTTGCGCAGGCGGCGGATATGGACATCGACGGTACGGTCACCGATGTAAACATTGTTACCCCAGACCTGATCAAGCACCTGTGAGCGGCTGTAGACCCGTTCGGTATGGCTCATAAAAAACTGTAACAGGCGGAATTCGGTAGGGCCAAGCTCCACGGCCTCACCGTTGGCGGTGACGCGGTGGCCCTGTAGATCAATCTCCAACCCACCCTCTTTCAGCCGTTCATCGCCGTGGGCTGGGCCGGTACGGCGTAAAACGGCCTTGATTCTAGCGACAAGTTCGCCGGGTGAGAAGGGTTTGGTCATGTAATCGTCAGCGCCGGACTCCAGGCCGCGGATTTTATCCTCATCCTCTCCCCGGGCGGTGAGCATGATAATGGGGATGTCGTGGTAGTTCTCCTCGCGGCGTAGCCGTCGTGCCAGATCAACACCACTCATGTCGGGTAACATCCAGTCGAGCAGGATGAGGTCCGGGCGTATTTCAGCCATGTTAAGCAGGGCTGCATGGCAATCTTCTGCGCTCTGAACGGCGAACTCCTGGCGTTCCAGGGCAAATGTGACCATGTCACGGATCGCAACTTCATCATCAATAATCAGGATTTTTGGGATCATAGTCTCTTTGTGTCATTGAGTTTGCAGTACCCGCATTAGAAGTCAGTCGTGTTACACCATTATGACAATCTTTTTATGGTACCCGCACGGTCTGTTCTGAGCGCGAGAATATCCAGGTGAGTGTTACTCCAATGAGATGGTAGTTGCGACTCTCTACCAACGGGCTGTCGCTGAAGGTGGCCCCCTTCAGGGTATCAAAGCGGGCAAAGGCGGATAGCCATAGCTGATTAAAGTTTTTACCCGCCATCAGTGTCAGGCGGCTGCCGCTGTAGCCGCTACTGGCCTCATAACCGGGGCGCTCGGTTGTACTGTACTGTGGTGCTACGCCGTAAAAGTAGTTGTGATAGCGATCGTCGCTAAACAGTGGGCCGATGGCGATGCTGTTGGTCCAGCCGCTGCGCCCAAAGTCGTAGCGTTGCCACTCCAGGTAGGGGGCAAAAACCCAGCCTTGATGGGTGGCAGGGTTGGCGACGACAAATGCACTGCGCAGTGGCAGGTGTAGCCATGCGTTTTGGCGTCGATCCTGGGAACGCCAGAGGCGGTACTCCAGTGATGGCCCGATCTCAACCGTAGGGTCGAGTTTATTCATGCCGCTGCGGGGACCATTCTGGCCATTGGGCACAGGTAGACCGGCGGCCAGGCTTAGATCCAGATTGAGTTGGTCACTGCGGTAGAGCCAGCCACGTATCCCTTCTCTATCCACATTCAGATATTCACCTCGGTAGGTGATATAGGGGTAGGGGATGGCGTAACTCCGGCTTGAACTGCTGCCCCGGTAGTAGGGGGCGTTCAACGTAACAACACCGACCCCCAGCTCCCATAGCGGGCGCTCCCGTGCTGCGCTGCTGGTGGAGAGCAGCAGCCCGATGAGCAGCAGGGGTAGCAGCAGGTTAAAGGCGCTGGGTGAGGATGGCATGAAGTTCATCATCGGTTAGGCAGATGGGGTTGGTCTGCATGCTGCTGCCACGGCTATTGGCAATAATGTGCGGGAAATCTGCAGCAGTGATGCCATAGCCGCCCAAGCGCGGCAGCTGCAGGCGGTAGTTCCATTCCGCCAGTTGGGTGATAAGTAACATACGGGCGGTTGCATCATCCAGGTCGGGTTGATCACTTAACATGCGCCCCACCTGTGCATATTTGGCGAGGGCCGGGTTGTTAGGTTCGCGTGTCAACATGGCGTTGATATTTATCTCGGTCGCCACCGCCACCAGGGTGCCGCAGACCACGCCATGAGGAATGGGGAAAAAGGCACCCAGTGGCGAGGCGAGGCCATGGACGGAACCGAGCCCCACCTGCGCCAGGGTGATGCCGGAGAGCAGGGCGGCGTAGGCCATGGCACCGCGCCCCTGTTCAGCAATGGGGTCGCGCCCGTTCCAGGCGGCAAAAAAGCCCTGTTTGACCGCCTGCATACCGCTCCAGGCCAGTGCATCGATCATGGGGTTGGCTTTGAGTGAGACGTATGATTCGAGCAGCTGTGTAAATGCGTCCATACCATCGGCAGCAATGAGTTCTGCTGGACAGCTCTCTAATAGGGAGGGGTCGATGAGGGCATATTCAGGTACCAGGCACTCATGGCGAAATGACTTCTTAAAACCATCCGCCCCTTGTTGACTCAATACGGCGTTTTTGGTCGCCTCACTGCCCGTTCCCGCTGTGGTGGGTATCGCAATAAAGGGGGTGCTGGGGCCGTGGTAGGGCAGGTTGTAGCCCACCCCTTCAAGATGGTCCATCACTGAGTTGCCATGGGGCAACAGCCCGGCGATGGCCTTGGCGGCATCCAGGACACTACCGCCGCCGATGGCGATAACGCAGCGGATCTTTTCCGGGCGATAGCGGTTCACGGCCTCATCGACCAAGGCTGGTGAAGGTTCGCCATGCACAGTCATGTGGTGCCACGTTAGCCCTTCTGCGGTGAATGCCTGGGTGAGTCGTGACCAGCGGGGTGTTGAGCAGAAGGAGTTCTGGCCGGTGACGACCAGCACAGTCTGGCCGTAGCTGGCCACTAGCTTGGGTAGCTCGCTGATGCGTCCGGCGCCATAGATAATGCGCGGTAGTCGTGAGATAACAAAAGGGGCAAATATCATGCGGGGTTATTCCTTTGGAAACAGGCCAGTGTAACGGACGCCCTGGCGTGGTTCGGCCATCCAGGGGGCTACGCTGTCGCGCCAGGTGAGGTAGTGGGCGGTTTTTTTATGAGCCGCCGCCGCGTCTGCCGATAGGTAGGCCTCATAGAGTGTAAAGTGGCCGGGGATGTCGGTGGATTGCAGCAGGTCGAAACGGCGGTTGCCCGGTTCCTGGATAGAGGCTTCATGGTTGAGTTGTGTGGCGGCGATAAAGTCATCAATGTATTCAGGTTTTACCCGCACGTGAACCAGTGTGGTATGCATGTGGTGCCCCCTTTGGTTATCAAGTTGGGTATATTACCGTAATAGTATCGATAAAAATCACTGAGTTAAGGAGCGTGTATGTCTGATTGCCTGTTTTGCAAGATGGTGGCCGGAGAGATCAAGCCTGATGTGGTCTACGAAGATGATGCAGTGCTGGCCTTTCGTGATATCAATCCTCAAGCACCTGTCCATGTGCTGGTTATTCCGAAACAGCATATTTCAACCATTAACGATATTCAGGATGAGCAGGCTGAGCTGATTGGGCGTCTCTACCTGGGTGCAAAGAGCGTGGCAGAGCAGGAGGGCATTGCGGCGCATGGTTACCGCACAGTGATGAACTGTAATGCGGCGGCGGGGCAGACGGTGTTTCATATCCACCTGCACCTGCTGGGGGGGCGGAACTTGAGTTGGCCACCGGGCTGAGTTTGTGTGTGGCTCAGGAAAAATAGAAGAGGCGGTTATGCCGCCTCTTTATACTGATGACACACTGCCTGGGCAGCGTGGTACAGAGGGCTTGTTGTTTATTTGCCGTCGTTTGTTTTGTATACCTGGAACAGCAGCACGATCATCATAATGCCCACTACAGTTGCAACGCCAATAACCATGTTGGTAATAAGTGCTTCAGTAATCATCCAAAAACCTCCCCTTTCATAAGTAAAAACCGTCCTAATCTTACCACTGGATTGGGACCCGCTGGCAAGCAAAAATTAATAGTGCTGTTTAAGCGCTATGTTCAGTAAAAAATCGGGGGTTGTATCGGTAAACAGATTTTCACCCACCCCGATGTCAAGTTGTGTAGTGGAGGTGAGGTGAATTACTCCGCCCACGGTCAATTGCAGTGTATTGTTGCTGAGTTGATCAAGGGCGCTGCGGTAAAATCCTGCGTGACTATCAAGTTGGGCAATAATATCAATGTTTGATGTGGCATTCCAGATAACGCCAGCGCTGCCAAAAAGGACTGAACGGCGCTGGATGTTGGCAAATTTATCGCTGTCGCCTAGCAGTAGTACCCCGCCATTGAAAAATGCGTTGTATTGCCAGCGACTGAGTTGGTACTGGTGAGAATAGGCGGCGGAGATAGCCAGGTCGGTTGCGCCGCTGCCGTTGAGCCGATTAGCATCGCCTGTGGGTAGCTTGAGGCTGACATGTAGGCTCAGTGCGCTGCGATCATCGTTATGGAGCTGTCGGGCCCCAAACAGGCGGATGTCGCCCAGCCCATTTTCAGGGCTTTGTATGTTTAATACGGTGGCACCATCACGTGTGTAGGCGTAGTTCAGGACATTGCTAGGGCTCTGGTTGCGTTCGGTATTGGAGAGCCCGAGCATTTTGTGCCATCCCTCAATGAAGTTGTCCAATATACCGTTGTGGTGCCCAACCAGTGGCAGTTCTGCGCCAATCTCGGTGTGGTTGCCGATGGCACGTCGCAGGGTGAAGGAGAGACGGATGCTCTCTCCATCCAGGGTGATGACTTCGTTTCCTACCACTTTGTTTATAATAGAGTTATTGGCGGTGTCAAAAGCTATGTCAAGGGCTGTTCTATTTGTTGATAACAGTATTGCTGGTTGTGTGGTGGGCAATCCGAATATCTGAATGAACGGGTTTTGGTTTTTGATGGATAAGGGCTGAGGGGGAAGCTCCCTGGCGGGGGTAGCTTGGCTAATAAAGGTTAACGTTGTTAAAACCAAGAGCAGGATTGGTTTTATCGCGGGCAACATTTATTACCAACTGAGATGTGCTTGTAAACCCACGAGTGTGGGCAGGGAGTGGTTATCGTCGTGGGTGCGACTCAAGAGTGGCACAATCTCTATACTGGCCTCTTTGTACCCAAACGCCTTGTCAACCCGCTTATTAATAACGCCGAGCGGGTCAGTGAAAAAGAGCTTAATGTTGTCGCCAGTGGTGGCATAACCACGCTGGTTGATGCCACGGAGGATGTTTTCACGTGCAATCATAAAATATTCGCCAACAACAGCCCCCCCCACTGGGGTAAATATCAGATCCTGTATTGAGGCGGGTTCAAAAAGCGCTTCAATCCCGTATTCATAAATGGTCGACATAACTGTGCCGTAGAGTAGGGCCCCCTGTCTGTCAAAGCCACGTTGACGTGCACGCACGTAATAAACAGAGCCAAAGTAGGGATGGCCTATATAGTTGACCTCCCAATTATCCTTATCTTTACGTAGGTTGTGAACGTTGTCATCCCATTTGCGAAAGATATTGCCCCGTTTCTGGTCGTCCCCCCATTGCGATACACTTTGTGGCATTAGGTAAAGCACACCAACCACACCCACTTGATAGAGCATGAATAGTTTGCTGTCGTGCAGCAGGCCATCCCAGTCAGGTGTGGCTGGCAGGTTCAGATGAGGGAACTCCAGCTGATCTGGGGTGGTTTGGTTGGGGATAGAAGGTGATATTGCCAGATTGTTATTGTTACTTTCTGTTGGTGTGTCCAGATAGCGGATATCGCCATCGGGTGGCGGAGTGCCAAAACAGAACCCTGACAAGGTTAATAAACTGACAAACAGCACTATAGTTTTGAAAATCATTAAAGTAAGTCGTTAAATCCGAAAAATATAATACCGCCCCGGCATTAAGGGGCAATTAGATAGAAAACAGGCTGCAGAGGATAGCGGGTTTTGGCGGCTATTACCATTTTACTAGTGTCTTTGGCTGTTTAATGGGGGGTGTGCTGTCCGGTGGCTGGGTTTTTGTTGTTCGATGAGGGGCGGTTGAGATAGCACGGTTATTGGAATAGTGTAAAAAGCAAAGTTAACTGATTGATTTCTGGTAAATGTGGCGCTTATCCACAATAGCTGTGGATAAGTATGTGGACAAACCTTGGAAATGGCCGTTTAGCCCCGGTGATATCAGGGGCTGTAATAAAATGGTCATTTTTTGACCGGATTGTAACTCATTGAAAAATAAGAGAGATGGCAAAGGTTTTTGTGGGTATTGAGAAAAGTAGCAGAGATTGACATGCTCGCATGTGCTGATATGAGAGACTGTTAGTAAGTGTTGACATTGGGGCGTGTTAGGGTTGCAAAAATAGTTGATATGTGAAGATTATGAAGCGGCTTGAGTCAAAGTGGTGGATGTGGGGGTTGGCCACTGGCACATATAGTTGCGTACAGAGTGGCTAGATTTCTGTAGCATCAACTGCAGTTGTATTGGCTGGAGAGGTGTCCGCCGGTTGACCTGGATCGTGGTTTGGACAGATGAGAAAAAGGATCTAATACGATGAATTTCGTTTTTAAGGTGATGATGTTTTTTGCAGCCATTCATCTGAGTTCATGGGTACAGGCCGAAGAGCAGTTGAACGAGCCTGATTGTGTACCAGAAGGCAAGGTGTTGTTGCCAGCATCGAATCTCTGGACATCAACCCTTGGACTGATTGAGCAGGTCAAAGATCAGGACATCGTGCTTCTTGGGGAGCATCACGATAACGTTGAACATCATCGCTGGCAGTTGCAGATGATTACGGGATTGCATGTATTGAAACCAGATCTGGTGCTTGGTTTCGAGATGTTCCCTCGCCAAGTCCAACCGGTACTGGACCGTTGGGTCGCGGGGGAGTTGACTGAGGAGGAGTTTTTAAAACAGGTGAAGTGGGCTGAGTATTGGAATTTTGATGCGGCTCTCTACTTGCCACTATTTCATTATGCACGGATGAATAAAGTCCCCATGTATGCATTGAACGTCAACCGCACATTGATACATAAGGTTGGGGCTGGTGGATGGGATAGTGTGCCAGTCGCTGAACGAGAGGGGATTTCCAAACCGGCCCCTGTTGGCGAGGATTATAAAAAGATGCTGGCATCGGTTTTTATGAGCCACGGTACGGCACATAATGCGGGTGCCGGTGTAGATGATCAGCTTGGATCCGTTTTGGGAAACCCGGCGTTTGGCCGTTTTGCTGAGAGCCAGTCTGTTTGGGATCGCGCCATGGCTGAAGGGATTGTTACAGGGCGTCAACAGCATCATGGGGCAATGATGGTGGCAATTATGGGAAGTGGCCATATGATGTACCACTTTGGCGTCCCCGAGCAGCTGAAGGCGCTGGGTGAAGGGGAACCGGTTGCACTGATCCCATGGGATACAGAGTTTGACTGTAGTTATATAGATAAAAAATTTGCTGATGCCGTCATAGGTCTGCGTATTTCTCGGTCTTCACAAAAAAATGAGCAACAAGAGCGCCCGCGCCTAGGGGTCTATCTGGAAAAGGGAGAGACCGGGGTAGTGATTAAACGTGTTGTGCCAGGTAGTTTGGCAGAGCAAAACAGCTTAAAAGAGGCGGACGTTATTGTCGAAATGGCATCCCGGTCAGTGACTGAGGTGGAGCAGGTTGTTGACAGCGTGAAGTCTATGCAGCTAGGTACATGGTTACCTATGAAAATAAAACGCGGTAAAGATCAGGTACTCGATATTGTTGTGAAATTCCCCAACAAGTAAACAATCATAAATTGATGTATGTTGAACAACAGGTGCTCCTTGTTGGGAGTCTTGTTTTATGTCAACTATTAACAGATACGGACAAGCTGTCTAGATGCGTGACATAAGAGGAAAGGCTGTCAGATTGGGGTTCAGGAGGCAGATTATCGCCTTAAGCCTGTTTGGTATGTTCGCCTTGACATTGACAGGCAGCATAGCGGCTGCTTTTTTGGTTAATCAAAAACTATCCGATAACGCCCTGAATCAAGGGCATCAAATTGCATCAGCATTGGCCCACCAAAGTATTTTATCGTTAATGTCAGATCTTGTGGACAATGCCAGTGACGGCATTAGCGCTACGTTACGGTATTCAAATATACGTGGCGTAGCAATTTTTGATAAACATGGAAATCTGCTTGTTAATGCAGGTGAGAGAAAGATTGCTATATTCAGCGGTTATTCCCATGCTTTTTTACCCTTTGAAGCACTATTAACAGACGAAAGTGATGAGATGTGGGAGTTGACTGCTGCGGTTTATGATACTGATGTGCATGAACCAGCAATTGACAGTAGTATCGACCATCTTTATGAAAACCAGCCTAAATTGCTGGGGTACGTCAGTGTCCTTGTAGATAAAACCAGTCTTTATAAAATCCAGGCTGAACTCCTTAAGGACAGCTTGTTGGTTTTTGTCGGCATGGCATTAGCGCTGATGTTGGTTTCCGTTGTAGTTAGCCGTCAGATGACGATGCCATTGCACCATCTGGCAAGCCTTATGAAACGAGCCAAAAATGGCGAGGATGGGATTCGTTCAGATATGGATGGGCCGCTTGAGGTTTATGAGATGGCGAATGCCTTTAACTCAATGATGGATGCACTTGAGCAGCGTAAAAAACATTCGGATGAGCAACATCTATCGCTTCTTCATGAGATTGATGAGCGGCAATTGGTAGAGTGTAATCTGCGCGAGAGTGAACATCGTTTGTCGACCATTTTTAATAATGTGGTTGATGGAATGTTGATACTTGATGAATCGGGGGTGATTGAGTCAGCCAACCCAGCGGCTGAATTAATGCTTGAAACAGCAATGCCACTTATTGATTGTCACTATGGTGAAGTCATCCGAAAACTGCTGGTGGATAGGGGGCCTCCAATCCCCATGGATATAGATAAACTGTTAAAACATTGCACGGGTGGTTGTCATTTCGCCATTAAAAAAGGCGACGGATTTGTTGATATAGACTCCAAGTTCAGTGTAATGCAGATTAACGGTATTGATAAATACATCGTCATTATTCGTGACATTACTGAAACACAGAAGCAGAAAAATAGAATTGAGTTGCTGTTGTCGCAGCACAAAGCGGTGGTATCCAGTGTGCCGGGCATTATGATGGAGTTGGATAAAAAAGGGCTGGTTCGCTGGTTTAACAAACATGCTGAGAATGTTTTTGGTCATCTTTTAACAGGCCACGAGGAGATGGTTAGCATTTCCCGGTTTGTTGCGGTGTCTGAGTTTGATAATGTTGAAAAATGTATGGAGGCCACTTTCAGACTTGGAAAGTCAGAAATTCACATTGATTTACTGACGTTGCATGGCGCAGTTCCTTACCAGTTTAATATGGCAAGTTTGAAGGGGCACGGTGACGAAGAGACGCTATTGTTGATTGGTTTGGATGATAGTCAATCCATAATGGCGCAAAAGGCATTGCAAAAGGCCAGAGATGTGGCGTTGGAATCGGCAAAATTGAAGAGTGAGTTTCTTGCCAATATGAGCCATGAGATTCGAACGCCGATGAATGGTATGTTTGGAATGTTACAGTTAATATTGGGAGGTGACCTGGGTAGTGAGCAGAAGCGTTATGCTGAAATTGCTTTACGATCAGCGGATCAACTTCTCCATATTATTAACGATATTCTGGACTTCTCGAAAATTGAGGCCGGAAAGCTGGAGATGCTTCAGGTTGAGGTTTCGCCCCGAACCTTGATTGAAGATCTGGCGGAGCTTTTTTCGCAACGTGCGGATGCTAAAGGGGTGAAGTTTTATTCCAAGGTAGAAACGAATGTGCCGGACATTATTTATGGTGATCCTATTCGGTTGAATCAGATTATTTCTAATTTGATTAGCAATGCAATTAAGTTTACAGATGAAGGCTATATCTTGATCTGTTGTGTGGTAGAGGAGGTGATGTTAGAACAGAGTAGGCATCGGGTACTCCGTATTTGTGTTAGAGACACGGGTGTTGGTATAGACGCTGGGTTACAGGAACATATTTTTGAATCCTTTGTGCAGGGTGATGGCTCATCGACGCGGCGTCATTCCGGTACAGGTTTGGGGTTGGCAATTGTTAAACAGCTGGTGGGATTGATGGGCGGGGAGATCTCGTTGACATCAGGATTGCAACAGGGCAGCAAATTTACTGTGAAATTGCCGCTGACTGTTCCTGACAGCACGTTTGTGGGTGCTGTTAACCAGGTGGTGCCGATAAAGTTTTCTGCGTGTTATGTCGGAGACGATGAGATGGCGGCATCCATACTGCATGATTATCTAAAACCGTCCGGGTACGGTTTGGATGTGGTGAGTATAGATCATATTCGAAATGGCAGGATTGATCTGCAACAGTATGCACTCTATTTTGTGGATTATGACCTGTGTGACTATGAGTCTGTTATCGCACAGTTGGCAGGTAGGCCTGTCAAAGTGGTGGTGATGATAAATCAGATTCAGAAAGCAGATGGGTTGACCTATCCTGCTGAGGTGGAATTATATAAGTTGGTTAAGCCCATTCGTTATCATGCGTTGAATACATGCCTGCGAGATATGAGCGGAGCAGGGATGACCGACTCTCCATTGGCCGTGACAGTTGTTGAGACTGAGGTCATTGCCCCTAAGCAACGGTTACGACTTCTAGTGGTGGAAGATAATGAGGTCAACTTAAGGGTGATAGAGGCAATGTTGCATAAGCTGGGTTATGCCTCGATGAGTGTGCGCAATGGTCGGGAGGCTGTCGAGCAGGTAGGTCAGCAGCGGTTTGATATTATATTAATGGATTGCCAAATGCCGATAATGGACGGCTATCAGGCAACTGTTGAAATCAGGAAAGGGGCTGGCAGAGGGGCTGTCATCATTGCCATGACGGGGAATGCCATGGAGGGAGACAGGCAGCGCTGTCTGGCGGCTGGCATGAATGATTACATATCCAAACCCATCAGGCTTACAGCGCTGGCCGAGGTCTTGTTAAAGTGGTCGCCGGAGCCCTTGCATCAAACACTGGAGTTGCACTCATGAGTGAGTTCATACTGCCCCCCTTCGTTTAGGCTCTCTATACGTACTGAGAATCCCCACAGCCTGACTAAATGTTTGAGTACATCATTGGTCTCTTGGTTTAACGGGCGCTGTTGATGGGCATCATAGCGGAGTGTCATGGAGCGATCGCCGCGCCTATTGATTTTATAAACCTGCATGTTGGGTTCTCGTGAACCAAGGTTGTACTGCTCTGACAAGGCGTTGCGGATATGTTTGTAACCACGTTCATTGTGGATGGCAGAGACCTCTAATGAGTTGCGTTGATCATCATCAAGAATAGTGAATAGTTTCATATCACGTATCACTTTGGGTGATAGGTACTGTGATATAAAACTCTCATCCTTGAAGTTACGCATGGCAAAATCAATTACGGTAAACCAGTCGCCACCTGCAATATCGGGGAACCACTCTCTATCTTCATCGGTGGGTGATTCACACATCCGTTTCAGATCCTGGTAGATGTTTAATCCCAGGGTATAGGGGTTCAGGCCGCTGTAGTAACGGCTGTTAAAGGGGGGCTGATAGATGACGCTGGTATGTGATTGCAGGAACTCCAGCATAAAACCATCGGTTACCAGCCCTTCGTCATACAGGCGGTTAATAATGGTGTAGTGCCAAAAGGTGGCCCAGCCTTCGTTCATCACCTGTGTTTGGCGTTGTGGATAAAAGTATTGGGCAATCTTACGTACGATGCGCACAATTTCACGCTGCCAGTTTTCCAGTATGGGTGAGTTTTTTTCAATGAAATAGAGGATATTCTCCTGTGGCTCAGACGGCCAGATAGGATCCTCTGTCTCTGACTTTGATTTCTGCTGATCAGTGGGTAGTGTACGCCAGAGATCATTCACTTGAGATTGCAGGTACTCTTCGCGCTCTTCCTGGCGTTTCTCTTCGTTATCCAGAGATACTTTTTTCGGACGTTTGTAACGGTCCACACCATAATTCATCAGGGCGTGACATGAGTCGAGCAGCATCTCCACTTCAGCAACACCGTAACGCTCTTCACACTTGGTGACGTAGTTACGGGCAAATAACAGATAGTCGATAATCGAATCGGCGTTGGTCCAGGTTTTGAACAGGTAGTTATTTTTGAAAAATGAGTTGTGACCATAGGAGGCGTGGGCGATGACCAGTGCCTGCATGGTCATGCTGTTCTCTTCCATCAGGTAAGCGATACAGGGGTTGGAGTTGATAACAATCTCATAGGCCAGTCCCATAAAGCCACGTTTATAACGCTGCTCCACACTTAAAAACTGTTTGCCAAAAGACCAGTGGTGGTAGCCAACAGGCATGCCTACAGTGGAGTAGGCGTCCATCATCTGCTCGGCAGAAATTACTTCGATCTGATTCGGATAGGTATCAAGTCCAAAGTCGGCTGCGATACGGGCTATCTCGCGGTGATAGGTGTCGAGCAGCTCAAAGGTCCACTCGGATGTCTCAGAGAGACGTTTTTTTGTGACTGCTTCTGTTGAGCTATTCATGCCATTGCTTCTCGAAAAGTTTTCTGAAGACAGGGTATATCTCATCAGGTGTGGCGAGTTTTTGCATCACAAAACGGGGTGATGCTTGTGATACTTTCATGTATTCACGCCAGAGGCTACCGGCTGGCGAATTATCTTCGGCAATCTCAATGTATGCGTAATACTGTATTTGTGGCAGTAGTGTATTGATTAACAGGTCACGACAAGCGGGGGAGTCATCGGTCCAGTTGTCACCGTCAGAGGCCTGTGCTGCATAGATATTCCAGTCGCTGGTGGGGTAGCGTTTTTTGATGATGTCAGCGGTCAGTTTAAGCGCGCTTGAAACGACGGTACCTCCGGTCTCACGTGAATAGAAGAACTCCTGCTCATTCACCTCTTTGGCAACGGTGTGGTGGCGAATGAAGACCAGTTCAATGCGTTCATAGGAGCGGGTCAGAAAAAGATAGAGTAGTGTGAAGAACCGTTTGCCAATATCTTTTTCATATTGCCCCATGGAGCCGGAGACATCCATCAGGCAGAACATAACGGCCTGGGTGGTGGGTACGGGCTGGTCGATGCGGTTGTTATAGCGGATATCAAAGGTATCGATGTAGGGCACGCGGCGGATGCGCTGTTTCAACAGCTCTATCTCCTCCCGTAGCGTGATGACACGGTCGTCGCCCTCATCCACCGTTTCAAGCAATGTTTGCAACGCTGCCTCCGCTTCGTGCAGGGTCCGTTTATGCGGGCCGGCCAAGGCAATACGGCGGGCCAATGCCCCTTTCATTGAGCGAATAACATTGATGTTGGAGGGGGAGCCATAGCTGGTATAGCCGGCCCGGATTTTTTTGTATTGGGCCTCTTTGGCGAGTTGGGTCTTGATCATGTTGGGCAGTTCAAGATCCTCGAAAAAGAGCTCCATGAACTCTTCACGTGAGAGCGCAAAGGTGAACTCATCTTCACCCTCCCCAGAGTCGCTGACTGACTTGCCTTGACCACTGCCCTGTTGTGGCCTGTCGATGGTATCGCCAGTGGTGAACTCTTCGTTGCCGGGATAGATGGTGTCACGAATCCCCCCCTGGCCAATTCCAAAGGTCGGCTCAGAGATATCTTTGCTTGGGATGTTGACCTTCTCACCCCTTTCCATGTCGGTGATGCTGCGCTCGGCAATGGCACCTTCGACCGCTTTTTTTAGATGGGTTTTGTAGCGGCGAATAAATTTCTGGCGATTGACGGCGCTTTTATTTTTTCCGTTGATACGACGATCAATGATTTGGGTCATAATTCATCATCCCTTTCATTGGGCCATCCTTGGCCTTCTCTCTTTAGGTGGACTTGCGGGTACGCAGATGCCATTCGCAGAGCAGACGCACCTGTTTGGGTGTATAGCCCTTAGCGACCATTCGATTGACAAACTCCTGGTGTTTTTTGTGATCGTCGGTGGATGCCTTGGTATTGAAAGAGATGACGGGCAGGATCTCCTCGGTGTTGGAAAACATCTTCTTTTCGATCACGCCACGCATCTTTTCGTAACTGGTCCAGGCGGGATTTTTGCCAGCATTGTTGGCACGGGCGCGCAGGGTGAAGTTGACCACCTCATTGCGGAAGTCTTTGGGATTGCTGATGCCAGCGGGTTTTTCAATCTTCTCCAGTTCGTTGTTGAGCGAGGCGCGGTCGAGCATCTCGCCGGTATCAGGGTCGCGGTATTCTGAATCCTGAATCCAGTAGTCGGCATAGGTGACGTAGCGGTCGAAGATGTTCTGGCCAAATTCGGAGTAGGACTCCAGATAAGCGGTCTGAATCTCCTTGGAGATAAATTCGGCATAGTTAGGTGCTAAATACCCCTTCAGGTAAGAGATATAACGATCTTTCAGTTCGGGCGCGTATTGTTCCTGCTCGATCTGTTGTTCCAGGATGTAGAGTAGATGCACAGGGTTAGCAGCGATCTCTTCATGGTCATAGTTGAAGACCCTGGAGAGAATCTTGAAGGCAAAACGTGTTGATAGCCCGGTCATGCCCTCATCAGGTCCGGCATTGTCCTTGTACTCTTGCAGTGACTTGGCCTTGGGGTCGATATCTTTCAGGTTCTCGCCATCGTAGATACGCATCTTGGAAAAGATGCTCGAATTCTCTGGCTCTTTGAGGCGCGTGAGTACCGCAAATTGCGCCATCATCTCCAGTGTATCCGGCGCACAGGGCGACTTCACCAGTGAGCTGTGGAGCAGCAGTTTTTCGTAGATCTTCACCTCGTCAGAGACACGCAGGCAGTAAGGGACCTTGACGATGTAGATGCGGTCAAGAAACGCCTCGTTGTTTTTGTTGTTCTTGAATGTCTGCCACTCAGACTCGTTGGAGTGGGCCAGGATCACACCGTTAAAGGGCATCGCCGGGAACCCTTCGGTCCCTTTGTAATTACCCTCTTGGGTCGCTGTCAGCAGTGGATGCAGGACCTTGATAGGCGCCTTAAACATCTCCACAAACTCCAGCATGCCCTGGTTCGCCAGGCAGAGGCCGCCGGAGTAGCTGTAGGCATCGGGGTCATCTTGTGAAAACTGTTCCAGCTTGCGGATATCAACCTTACCAACCAGTGCCGAGATATCCTGGTTGTTCTCATCACCCGGCTCGGTCTTGGCAATGGCCTTCTGTTGAAGCACGGAGGGGCGCACACGCACCACTTTGAACTGGGTGATGTCGCCATTGAATTCATGTAGACGTTTGATGGCCCAAGGGGACATCAGCCCTGGCAGGTAGCGTGAGGCGATGCCGTACTCTTCAAGCAGGATGTGGGCATCCTCGTCACGGGAGAATAGCCCCAGCGGTGATTCATTGACCGGTGATCCCTTGATGGCATAGAAGGGCATCTTCTCCATCATCGATTTGAGTTTTTCGGCCAGGGAGGACTTACCGCCACCGACAGGGCCGAGCAGATAGAGGATCTGTTTCTTCTCCTCCAGCCCCTGCGCAGCATGTTTGAAGAAGGAGACGATCTGTTCGATGGTCTCCTCCATGCCGTAAAACTCCTTAAAAGCAGGGTAGATCTTGATCATTTTGTTGGAGAAAATGCGGCTCTGGCGCTGATCCTTGCGGGTATCCAGCAGTGCCGGTTCACCAATTGCCAGCAACATTCGTTCGGCAGCAGAGGCGTAAGTGGATGGATCTTTTTTACAGAGATCCAGATACTCATGAATTGTTAGCTCTTCATCTTTAGACTCTTCGTAACGAGCCTGATAAGTTTTGAAAATGCTCATAGTGCTCACCTCTCTGCGTTCACAAGTCCCTAGTTGATATAGCTGCCACTTGGGCAGATTCCTTTAATCATACAACCAGCAAAAAGCAGGCCACGGTCACTTTTTTCATCTTAACGGCATTTTTCCCGTTGTGGTGGTGATTTTGCTATTTTGAGGGGGATATGCGTGTTAAATGTTCAAATGTGCTGGCATTTTGACAACGTAGAGCTGGCGATGTTCGCCGAAAAGTGTCAATGAAATGGTGGGACGAGGGGGTGGTTAGTCAAATAGCTGTTCGTATTCGGCGGCGTTGAAACCGATGTGCAGGGTGTCGTTCTGCTCCAGCACAGGGCGTTTTATCAGACTCAGATTGTTTAACATCAGGGTAATCGCTTTAGCTTCGTCGACATTGTCCCGTTCAGCCTCTGAAAGCTTGCGCCAGGTGGTACCGCGGGTATTGAGCAGCGGTTGCCAGCCAACCTGTTTTACCCAGTGTGTGAGTTGGGTCTTATCCAGCCCGGCCTTTTTATAGTCGTGAAACTGATAGTCAACCGCGTGTTCATCCAGCCATTTCATGGCCTTTTTCATGGTGTCACAGTTTCTGATGCCGTAGATTGTAGTCATGGTGTTATTTCTCGTGATGGGGATACTAAGGGGAGAATCGCGACTCTCCCCTTAGGTTTATATATCAGATATCGCGCAGTAGTTCGTTGATACCGACCTTGCTGCGGGTTTTGGCATCTACCTGCTTAACAATGACGGCGCAGTAGAGGCTGTAGGTGCCATCTTTTGATGGCAGGTTGCCGGAGACAACCACAGAGCCGGCCGGGATGCGGCCGTAGCTGATCTCGCCGGTCATGCGGTTGAAGATGCGGGTGCTCTGGCCAATGTAGACACCCATGGAGATAACCGAACCCTCTTCAACGATCACCCCTTCCACAACCTCAGAACGGGCACCGATGAAGCAGTTGTCTTCAATGATGGTGGGGTTGGCCTGGAGTGGCTCCAGTACACCACCGATACCAACACCGCCTGACAGATGCACGTTTTTGCCGATCTGGGCGCAGGAGCCAACGGTGGCCCAGGTATCAACCATGGTGCCGCTATCCACATAAGCGCCGATGTTGACGTATGACGGCATCAGCACCACGCCGGAGGCGATGTAGGCACCCTTACGCACGGTGGCAGGTGGCACCACACGCACACCGGCCTCGCGGAATTCACGGGAGTTGTAGTCGGCAAACTTGGAGTCAACCTTGTCGAAGTAGTTGGTGAAACCACCCTTCATGAAGTAATTGTCCTGAATGCGGAAGGAGAGCAGTACCGCCTTCTTCAACCACTGGTTTACAACCCAGTCGCCCTCTTTTTTCTCGGCCACGCGCATGGCACCGGAGTCGAGCTGGTTGATGACTTCCAGTACCGCCTCTTTGACATGGGTATCCACATTGCGTGGGTTGATGTCGGCGCGGCGTTCAAACGCCTCTTCGATAATGGTTTGCAGGTTGGACATGGATAACTACTCCCTTGGTTTGATGGTATTAAAGTGATTTGATTAGTGTGCGGATACGTGTTGCCGCTTCGACACACTCTGCCAATGGTGCCACCAGCGCCAGGCGGATATGGTTCTCCCCCGGATTGATGCCGTGGGCCTGGCGTGACAGATAGCTGCCGGGCAGTACCGTGACGTTCTGTTCGGCAAAGAGGCGGCGGGCAAACTCGGTGTCAGCAATCGGAGTGCGGGACCAGAGGTAAAAGCTGGCATCGGGCTGTTTCACTTCCATCACACCCTCCAGAATATCCAACACTGCCTTGAACTTGGCGCGATAGAGATCGCGGTTGAGCAGTACATGGGCCTCATCTTCCCAGGCGCTGATGCTGGCGGCCTGATGGTAGGGGGTCATGGCGCAGCCGTGATAGGTACGGTAGAGCAGAAACTGTTTCAACACCGCGCCGTCGCCTGCCACAAAACCGGAACGCATGCCCGGCAGGTTGGAGCGTTTGGAGAGGCTATGGAAGGCTACACACTGTTTGTAGTCATCGATACCCATCTCTGCCGCTACCTGTAACAGGCCAACGGGTGGGCTGTTTTCGTCCGGGTAGAGTTCGGAATAACACTCGTCGGAGGCGATGATGAAGTCATGTTCATGGGCCAGGAGGATCAGCTTTCTGAGGGTTTTGTTATCGATCACCCTGCCGGTGGGGTTTCCCGGTGTACATATATAGAGTAGCTGGCAGCGCTGCCAGACATCGACAGGTACGTTATCAAAATCCGGCAGATAGCCGTTCTCGGCGCTGGTATTTAAAAAGTAGGGTTCGGCACCGGCCAGATAGGCGGCCCCCTCATAGATCTGATAGAAGGGGTTGGGCATCACCACCAGCGGCTGACTGCTACGGTCCACCACGGTCTGGGCAAAGGCAAACAGCGCCTCACGGGTGCCGTTAACTGGCAAGATGTGGCGCTCGGCGTCGATGCTGCTGGCTGGCAGCTGAAAACGGTTGACCAGCCAGCGGCCAATGGTCTGACGCAGCGCCAGGCTCCCTTTGGTGGTGGGGTAGTTTGATATCCCCTGCAGGTGGCTGAGGAGGGTCTCCGTGACAAAGTGCGGGGCCGCATGTTTGGGTTCGCCAATGGATAGGGCTATGTGGGACAGCTCCGCAGGCGGCGTTGCCCCTGCCTTAAGCGCGGCAAGTTTCTCAAACGGGTACGGCTGTAGTCTGTTTAGGTCTGGATTCATAAGGTTGTTCACTCTGCCGTGGCGCTGGAACTCTGTAACGTTTTCTGTCAGGAAAGCGGCAATCTCATTGAACTGGGTGACAGGAATGTGGCCATCTGCCAGAAAAGCCGGTATAAGGTCCGTCAATCAATGGCCGAGCATTATACATAAAAATGAGAATCAACCGCTTACATGAGCTGCTGCCGGTCGGTAGCCTATTATTGGCAGTCACCTTTTGGGGCACGATGTGGTACCCGTTACGGCTCCTGGATCAGGCCGGGCTGAACGGTATCTGGACCAGTCTGATCGCCTATGGTGCGGTGATGTTGCTGGCCCTGCCGCTGCTGTGGCGGCAACGTGATGAGTGCCGTGATAATTTCTGGACCCTGCTAGGCATTGGCCTTGCCAGCGGCTGGTGTAACCTCGCGTTTATCATCGCTGTGCTGGATGGCACGGTAGTACGGGTACTGCTGCTCTTCTATCTCTCACCACTCTGGGCGGTACTGCTGGGGCGGTTGCTGCTCAACGAACATATGAGCCGTTATTCGCAGATTGTATTGGGGCTGGCGATGGTCGGGGCGTTGATTATGCTCTGGTCGCCAACGCTGGGATTCCCCTGGCCAGAAAGCAGCTCAGACTGGTTTGCCATCTCCGCCGGTTTTGCCTTTGCGCTCTCCAACGTACTGGTACGTAAGGCACAGCATATCTCCTTGACCAATAAGGCCATCTCTTCCTGGTGGGGCGCGCTGCTCATCTGTGGTGGCTGGCTGCTAATGACCAGTAGTGCTACGCCTCAGGTGGAGGTGGGTGCGATCTATGGCGCGATACTGCTCGGCGTCTTTGGTCTCGGCATCACCACCGTGGCAGTACAGTACGGCGTGACCCACATGCCGGTTCACCGCTCGGCAGTGATACTGTTGTTTGAACTGATTGTGGGGGCGGTGGCCGCCTGGCTCTTAACCGATGAGGTGGTGCGGTTGGTGGAGTGGATTGGCGGCGGTTTGATTCTCTTGGCGGCGTTTTTAACGGCGCGGCGGCAGGTTGAAGGTTAGCCTAAAGGGGTAGAGGTGGTGCATTACCACCACCAGTGCTGCCTGGATAATGCACTGTTTTTATTTAACTTATTGTTTTGTAACTGTTTATATAGTTGGCTCGCCAATTGCTTTGTGATGGAAGCTGAGGTGTCATTAGACATCCCTTTCCCCCATTAGGAGTTTTGTTATGAACATTGCGGTTGTTAAAGTTGCCCTTGCCACACTGTCGTTAGTACTGGTTTCCAGCGCCGGTTTTGCTGCCCAAAAGGGCGATGCTGTTGGACAGCAGCCGGATCAGCAGCGGGTCAGTTATGAAGTGGTAAAGGGGAAAGCGGTTCATCAAGGTGCGCGTAAGGAGTGCTGTAAATCGAACTCACTGAGTCGTGATGACGATCTGGATGAATCGATAGTTTCCTGGCGCTCATTTAAAGAGTTACAACAGCGTTACCAAGAGTAGTGCTGCCATTGGCTTAAGTAGTGGTCGTGCAGTACCATCATGGGCGGTGGGTATAGTAGTCATCCATACTAACTGTCCATGATTTACGCGGCACAGCAGGCGGCATGTGGTGTGTATGTCGATCCTGATCTAAAGCCCGCGACTATCGTCCATGTTTAAAACCCTTCTCTACCGCCCGGTCTGGTTGCCGGTAGCCATCACGGTTTCACTCTTTATCTTTGCCTTGTTGCTGATGAACAATACCGCCCAGCGTGGCCTGGAACGGTTTGCCCCGATTCAGACCCACCTCGACGGGTTTACCGATGTACAGGCGGTACTGCTGCAGGTGCAGAAGGCGCTGCTTAACTACATTGGTGAAGGTAGGGATATCTCTGTTGAGGAGATAGCGGGGATTCGCCATGAGATAGGTGAGGCGCTGGTTGCCTATCGGAATGACCATACCTCCATCGCGGCCAGTGCCTTACAGCGGGCCTATGACATTCTGGGCGAGGAAGGCGTCATGCCAGCACCGGTTCTGATGCAGGTGCTGACAGAGTTGAATATGGTGGTGAAGCGTGAGACGGCCGCCCACAACACGCTGATTGCCGAGGCGCGCACGGCGGCACGGCAGGAGCTTGAGATAGCAACTGTTACCCTCATCATGTTGCCGTTACTGGGGGTGGCGCTGCTCTTTTTTGTGCGTAAACGGATACTCTCACCACTCAATGAGCTGGGGTGGCTGATGTCGCAACTGGCGCGTCGTGACTACGCACCGGCCCCCAGCAGTAACGTTGACCCACTGTTAAAACCCCTGATTGGCAACTACAACGCGATGGTTGGGCGCTTGGCCGAACTGGAGCAGGCACACGCTACACGCCACGCCTCCCTGGAGTCACAGGTGCAAAGTGCTGCTGGCCATCTGCTTGATCAGCAACGCACCTTAGCCAATGCCCAGCGCCTGGCTGCCGCGGGGGAGTTGGCGGCGCAACTGGCCCACGAGCTGCGTAATCCATTGGCGGGCATTCAGCTGGCGCTGTTAAATCTGCGTGAAGAGATCAGCAATCCAGATCAGGTTGAGCGTATCGAACTGGTCTCAGGTGAGTTAGTGCGGATGACCACACTGCTCAACAGCCTGCTGGATCAGTCACGCCACCAACCCGAGTCCCTTACTGATGTGACGCTAGCGCAGGTGACCGATGAGATCTTTACCCTGGCGCGTTACCAGCTGCCTGAAGGGATCACACTAAGTCATGAGATCGCGGCTGATCTGCACTGGCCACTGCCCGAAAATGAACTGCGGCGCACCCTGTTAAACCTGATCTTGAACAGCTATCACGCCATTGGCGAGGCAACGGGCACCATCTACATCACGGCATATCAGCAACACGACCATCTATTGATAGAGGTGTGTGACGATGGCCCGGGCTTTCCTGAATCGCTGCTCACCACCGGTATTCGTACCTTCAAGACCAGCCGTCCCGCCGGGACAGGATTGGGATTAGTGGCGGTACAGCGTTTTGTTAACGAGTTGCAGGGCAGATTACAATTACGCAACGTCACACCTCAGGGTGCGTGTGTGACGCTTCTCATCCCCGCGCCAGGAGTCACCCATGCCTAATCTGATGTTGATCATCGAAGATGAACCCCTCTTTGGTAGTGAACTGCAACGCCACTATCGCCGCCAGGGGTGGGAGGTGGTCTGGGTTAAAACGTTGGCTAGCGCGGAGGAGGAGTTAAATA
The DNA here is from genome assembly GCA_021731365.1 of Gammaproteobacteria bacterium. Lineage (GTDB taxonomy): Bacteria > Pseudomonadota > Gammaproteobacteria > Tenderiales > Tenderiaceae > JAKFXL01. The sequence continues at coordinate 172,938 of JAKFXL010000037.1, forward strand.
ACAAGTCGCTCGATCCACTTATTATCCTGAGTGATATGAACCTGCCCGATGGCAATGGGCTTGATCTGCTGGAAAAACTGCGACAGCTCCAGAGCGATGGCGAATGGATCTTCCTCACCGGTTACGGCAGCGTGCCGGACTCCGTGCGTGCGCTGCGGTTGGGGGCGTATGACTTCCTTACCAAACCGTGTGATCAGGGACGCCTCGATGTGGTGGTCGCCGGTGCTGCCCGTAGCGCCCGCGCCCAGCGCCGTTTGCAGGAGGAGAGCCACAACCGCGCCACACAATTCTCATGGGACGCCTTTGTCGGCCGCAGCCAGAGCGCCCGCCAGGTGCGCGAAATGTTATCTAAGTTGACAGCAGTCCCCTTCAGCGCCCTCATTATCACCGGTGAAACCGGCACCGGCAAAGGGCTATCGGCACGCATCCTTCACCATGGTGGCAGTCGCAGTAGCGGCCCACTGATTGAGATCAACTGCGCCGCACTGCCACACGACTTGCTGGAGTCGGAACTTTTCGGTCACGAGGCCGGCGCCTTCACCGGTGCCAAAGGGCGCCGTCGCGGCCTGATGGAGCAGGCCGATGGTGGCACACTCTTTCTCGATGAAATCGGCGAGATGAATCTGGAGCTACAAGCCAAACTGCTCAAAGCAATTGAAGAGCGAAAATTGCGCCGTCTTGGTGGAGACCGCGAAATCAGCGTCGATATCCAGGTGGTTGCCGCCACCAATCAGAACCTCAAACGTGACGTCGAGAAGGGCCGTTTTCGTGCCGACCTCTATCATCGTCTCAGTGTCTTTCATCTCGACTTACCCCCCTTGCGTAACAGTAAAGAGGATCTCTATGACTTGGTGCCGCAGTTCATCGCCGAGTACAACATCAAGGCAGTAAAACATGTCAAAGAGATCCCAGAGGAGGCGTGGCAAAGACTCACCGCCCACCACTGGCCCGGCAACGTGCGAGAGTTGCGCAACGTCATTGAACGTTGTGTACTCTTCTCCAATGGTGAACAACTGCCGGTGCAATGGCTGCAACTCGGACCAATAGAGGCCACTAGTGCACAAGTAGAAGGGGATAGAATTTGCCTGCCGCTGAATGGCAGCATGGCGCTTGATGACATGGATCGCCACATCATCGAAACCGCACTAGCGCGTAACAAATACAATGTTACAGCCACTGCCCGTGCTCTGGGGACAACACGCGAAACGTTACGGTATCGCATCAATAAATATGGATTGGAACAGCGTGTATCGCAGGGGCGGGAGTAGGCGGAGCGGTCTCACTCAAGTTGCCCTGATTAAGCGCACTTGGTAAAAAATTGATTGATTCGGTATTGCCCCGCAAGAGATGTTCACTATTTTTTAGCTGTTATCAAACAAGAGACTCACTTCCTTTTCCCCTGGAATAGTTAAATTTCTGGCTAAATGAAAATATTGGTCTACTATTCTACAGGGGTTCATGGAGGAGGCGTAATGGATACACGGAATGTACGCCACATTTGTTCACATTTAACATTCTTCTATTTCCACTGTTTTTGATTGGGCTCAATGCGTATGGGCATGTGGGGTCGATCGTGTATAAATAGTCCTGACACTTAACTAATTGGTGCAGGTAAGAAGAAGAGCGAGAAGTGGTGACAGGAAAGATAAAGAAATACTCTGCTTCAAAGGGCCGAGCCGTATCATGGGCAGCGAATAAATTTTAGTCTGCCCCCTCACTACTTTATACCTGTTCATATCCACCGGTTCGTAAATAATGAAATTTCGGGTATGCGTGTGTTCCAGCGACACTGCGACCCACCGATAATAATTTACCGTGAGGAGAATAGAGTTGAGATATAAACTGACAACAATCGTAATGATAGGATTGCTCTGGATGCCGGGGAGTGTTCTGGCAGACAGGCTTGACGATGTGCTGAAACGCGCAGCGGATTTTCTGGGCGGCGAACAGAGTGTGAGAGACCTGCAGCAGATCGAAATCTCATCTGCGGGCACACGCTGGGTTTTAGATGAAGGCCTGGAACCTGGCCCGAGCCGACAAGGTACTTTCAAAATGGACTTGCAGTGGGATGTGCGTAAGCAGCAGCTTCGGCTTGACTATGATGTTGAGACACCCTCTTTTGGCATCGTGCGAAGTGTTATCGAAACTGTAGATGGGGCTGACGGTTTTACTGAGGGTCAGGATAGAAACTTCAGCCCGCCCGGGGTTTCATTGATGAGATCGGATCGTGTAGCGTCGATTAAGCGCCATCAGCGGCTGCTCAATCCCCAGGTGATTCTGCGTGAGCTACTGCGTGACGATGGTGAGGCGCGGCTGCAACGTCAACACAATAATCATCATGGATGGCGTGGTGAATTGCATGATCAGGTCAAAATCGAAGACGATGTTGCGGAGATCACTCTGTTCATTCGCTCGGAAACGGGTGAGATCTCTCACCTCAAAACGGTGACGAGTGATTTGCTGCGGCGTGATGTGCCTCTGATGGTCAAATATAAGGGATGGGAATCCTTCGGTAACGGCGTCAAGTTCCCTACACAACTTGAAATCTACCTGGATGGTGAACTCGTGCATCGTGAGCAGCGTAGCGCGGTACGCGCCGGCACTGACCTGTTCCTCAGTGATCTCTTTCGCATTCCTGATGGTCTTGACGTAGAGCGTGATCGGCAGCTAAGCAAACGTGGCAACGGCCATCATCAATCTTTTCAGTCGCTGGCAGGATTTGGCTTTCCTCCCGATGGACTGCAGCTCAACGTCGTAAGCACGGAGATCACCCCTGGGGTATGGTTCCTGAGTGGCGCGAGCCACAACTCCCTAGCCGTGAAGCAGAAAGATGGGGTGGTCATTGTCGACGCCCCGCTTGGACCTGAGCGCTCCCGTGCGATCCTCGATTGGGTGAAGGAAAACCTCAATGAAGAGGTGACCAACGTTGTAGTCAGCCACCATCACGTCGACCACACCGCAGGTGTTCGGGAGATGGCAGGGCATGGTGCCCGGGTGGTCGTTCACACGTCTGCCAAGGATCTCTGGAAGGATGTCCTCAGGAGTCGTTCCAATATCCTTCGAGACAGTCTGGCCAGATCAAATCTCGACAAGAAGAAGCGGCGACCACATGTACACATTAAGGACTATAACGAGCTTGTGGTACTCGAAGATAACAACGTTCCCGTACGTGCATTCCCTTACGAGCAGAGTCACTCTGCCGACTCCGTCATAGTCGCGGCGGGGGGTGTTATCTTTGTCGTCGACACCTATAGTCCAGGCCCCGGTCCTGTTCCAGCGGCTGTGGGACTTGCCATTGTTAAGGCAGTAGAAGCACAAGGACTTACGCCGCTGTTTATTGCCGGCGGACACGGTAGCTTTATTCCGTGGGCAGATTTTCTGGCAAGGCTGCCCTAGCCAGTGTTGAAATAATGGTCGAGTGCAGTTTACGAAGCCGCGGTGGCCGGACTTGCCCCTGCTTTTTTACCATCCAGCCAGCAGAGGCCCGGCCCGAATCACCTCACACTGGCTCTGGCACTTCCGTAACCCGAACGCTGGTACGATTGGCGGTGTCTTTGGTTATCTTGCGGTAAAACTGCAAGAGTCCGTCGGTCTGTTTTGCCATGGTGGCCAAGTCAGTATGGAGCTGGGCCGCCAGCTCTGCGTCGGTCACCTTTGCAAACCGTTTTTGCAGTCGGCGCTGTGACACCTGCAACTCGGCAATGCGGTGTATGACCTGATCTATCAGCGCACTACGAGGTACCGGCGCGGGTGCCTGGCGCATTTTTTTGATACTGCGAAGCACAAATTCGATTGTAGTCCAACGCAGATCGTCGAAGATGCCCCGCGGCTCAACGCCGGCATAATGATTGTTTACGGTGACAATCACGTAAGCGATGTCGCCCGCCCAGCTCGATACCATCAGTTCACCACCATAAGGCGCCTCGTCCTGATGTAATAGATTGCCGCCCGAGTCATAGGCAAACATCTGCGGCCAATTCCAGATTGGCTTGCCTTGGTCTTTGTGGCTAATCCGGTAATCACTGGCCATCTGTACAGTGCAAACAGGTGAGTCGAAATTGATGCGAATGGCGTTGTCGTTGCTTAACAATTGGGTGGGACCACCAAAGGCATCATCACCAACATTAACCGCTCTGGGCTTGGAGATGGAGTAGTTGTCGACCACGTTGTTGCGATCAGCCACCGCGTAGACATGAGGCTCATACCAGACCGGCTGGTCATAACCCACATAGCGTCCCTGAGCTGGCTCGAAGCCAGAAATCGCCGTCGCCCAGTCATACGTGTGTCGGTAGGGCAAAAATTCAATGCCTTGGATCACTTTATAAGCCGAGTCAATAATGGCGCAATGTGCACCACTGGGCATAATGCTGGGTTCGTCGAAATTGATGTTGTGCACCGTCTTGCGCGGCATTGGAATATGCCCCTTACGCCATCGATCAAGCGCCTCAGTAAGAGTCGTTCCTAACACTGAGTGAAAATCGATAGGTCCACTGGGGGGAACGCCCAGCTCTTCACGAAGCGACTTGATTGCTGTTGTCATGATGATGGCTCCTACATATACGAAAAAAATAAATCACCCTTTTGCCCAAAATCCGCAGCCGTTACCCCGTCCTTAAAATGCAAACCTGCAACCGGCCTTTGGGCTATTTAATTGTAGCGAGTAGCCGGGATACAGTGATAGAGGCTGTGAAAGTATTTTCATGGAGGTTATGCTTACTGACAAACTAGCCGGGCTGTTTCCAGTGCGGTTAAACGATTATGTGGATGAGCAGCGAGTAACCCAATGGGATGGGCTCCTCCTATTGGGCTATCTTTCTTTCTCTATCCCGGCACATGCAACATCGGCAGCACTGTATAATGGCGCAAATTTTCTCAGCCGGAATCAACCATGAGCCAAGACACCTACATTTTTGAAATCACCGAAAAGAGCTTTCCTTCCGTCGTGGTAGAAAACTCCTATAAGCTACCGGTGGTGGTGGCGTTTATATTGGTCTCGTCCGAACACTGTTTTGCACTCGACCAGCTCTTCAGCGGCCTGGCGCGCGAGTTTGCCGGCCGTTTTATCTTTGCCAAGGTGGACGTGGCCGAGGAACAGGGGCTACGCCAGCAATACAATATCGAGAATGTGCCGACAGTGATGGTCTTCCACAACGGCGCTGTGGCGCGTGTTGAGCTGGGGCAATTGCAAGAGATAGAGGCGCGGGCGCTGCTGCGTGAATTCGGCATCTTTTACGAGTCGGACGAATTGCGTGAACAGGGGCGGGCGCTGCACGTCGCCGGTGACACGGTAGGTGCCATCAAACTATTAACCCAGGCGATTCAGATGCATCCCGCCAATACCCGCGTAGCGATGGACATGGTGCAGGTTTTTGTTGATATCGGTGAAATAGAAAACGCCAAAGGGCTGTTTAACCGCCTGCCCGAACGTGAGCGCGAGAGTGATACCGGCAAGTCGCTCAAGGGGCAGATCAACGTCGCCGAGTACGCCGCCAAGACCGAGGGGCTGGAGACATTACAACAGCGCGTTGCTGCGAATGATGCCGATACTCAGGCCCGCTTCGACCTGGTAGTCTGCCTGATTGCGCAGCATAGATACCAAGAGGGCATGGATCATCTGCTCTACATCATCAAACATGATCCGGACTTCAAGAATGGCGCAGCGCGTGAATTGATGATCACAGCCATTCGCACCATCACCCCCGGCAATGCCGAACTGGCAAACCAGTATCAGCGTAAGTTGGCGAATCTATTGGCGGGTTAGTAAGGTAGCCCAATTGGTTATCTTACTGGCGGCCATGGAACGTGAAGCGATGACCGCTAGCCCCCTTGTCAATTATTACTATTTTATGTGTTCTTAAGGAGAAAAAGCCTGGGGGATATACTTTAGGTATGATGTGGTTGTTCAAGTTGTTTTTAGCCGAAAGTTGATGGGGCCGGTATCGACTCATTGCAGCATTTTTTGGTTGGTGTGACCAATGTCAATCGCGGAGTAAATGACAGTAATGTTGCGTTTACGGCTAGTGTGAAACTCACAGATAATATTCAATATTTCATTTTTGAGGTCACGGACCGGGAATGGTGTGAGTTTTCTAGTTATCAGACACGGTATTATACAAAGGTTGATTTTTACTCAATTTTCTCGTATTTTCTCGTATTTAGTGCTTCCCGAGAGAATTCAGATGAACACTGACATTATTACCATTAAAGAGGTCGCTGAATATTTGAAGCTGACTGAAAAGACGGCATATCGCCTCGTGGCGGAAGGAAAAATCCCCGGTTTCAAAGTAGGTGGTTCTTGGCGATTCACGCGTAGGGAGATTGACGCTTGGATTGCAAAGCAATTGAAACAACAAGAACACGATAAACAGCACCAAGGTCAGCGAGGTAAGTACTAATGGCTCAAGCCGACACATTAGTCGAGCTGGTGAAGGCTGCCAGCAGTGGAGACCAACAGTTATTTCGCCGAGTCGCTGAATCTTTGATTCAGGAGGAACGAAACAAAGGACACCGTATTCTGGCGGATCGTTTGGTTAAGTCACTTCAATCCAGCCCTTCCTTTCAGCAGCGTGCAGCGGAGAGCAAAGCGGCGAGTAATGGCGGGGCGGCAACCAATGACCTGATTTTCGAAATTACCCCACAACGAACCCTGGATAGTTTGGTGTTAGCGGACAAAATACGTGCGCAGTTAGACGAGATGATTGAGGAGCAGCACCGCGTGGAATTGCTGCATGCTCATAATTTAAGTCCTCGTCATCGTGTATTACTTGCGGGTCCGCCTGGTAATGGCAAGACAACACTGGCTGAGGCTTTGGCCACTGAGCTTATGGTGCCACTGATTGTGGTGCGTTATGAAACCTTAATCGGGAGCTATTTGGGCGAAACGTCAGCGCGATTGAAAAAACTAATCGACTACGCCAAAACTCGGCGATGTGTGTTGTTTTTTGATGAGTTTGAAACCTTGGGTAAAGAGCGTGGAGATACACATGAAACCGGTGAAATAAAGCGGGTGGTCAGTTCGCTACTGTTACTAATGGATGAGTTACCTGATTACGTGGTGGTGGTGGCCGCAAGTAATCACCCTGAATTGCTGGATCGTGCTGTATGGAGGCGCTTTCAGTTGCGTATAGAACTGCCAACTCCAACTCGCGCACAATTATCGCAATTTATTGATTCGATTGGTGTGCACAGCCAAGTGAGTTTTGGTTTGGCCGCAGAAAGTATCGCCAAATGCTTACTGGGATTGAATTTTTCAGAGGTGGAGGAGTTCTGTCTGTCTGTTGTGCGCCGCGCTGTATTAGATCATAAGGTGGATGACGCTAGGGCCATTACCAAACTTAAACTGGAGCAGTGGCGTAATCGATTAATGCCTGTTTCCACAGGAAGTCAGGATAGTTAATTCACAAGGAATAGTGGCTCATGGCTGATCAATTACCGTTACTGGTATTTCCACAAAAACGGACTGTGCTTCCAGATGCGGGTCGTGGCTTTCCTGCAGGCAAGCCACATCTTCCGAGTCGTGACAAACAAATTCCCCGTGTTGGTCACCAGCTGGCTACCTTACAGCAGTCCTTTACTCAATATCAGGCTAGCCTAGCGGGTGTAGTAGCGGGTATGGAGCCGGAAACCGTGCTGGTAATGGAAATTGTGGGTAGCGTTAACGATTTCAAACAAGCAGTGGAGGCGGCTGGCTTAGAATGGTTAGGCGAGTGGGATCTTGAGGATATTGAGGCCGATGATGAGTTTTATGAGCTTAACAGTAAGGGACAGCGCACAAACAAGCCGATCCAAGGCAGGCTATTTCTGTCGATGGGCAATCAAGCAGGGTTGCAAGAGTTGCTGTCACTATGGGGTCAATGGTCTCAGAACAAGCCACTGCCTTACGGTAAAGGTAAGTGGGCTGATGTGTTTGCGCAGTTGCGCATGATTCGGCGTTGGAGTATTGAGGAGACCCTGCACGAGACAGGCATGATTGAACGCTGGCAGGATTTTATAGACCCAATCATTCCCGATCAGCCAGTTACCTTTCAAATTGAACTGTTCTATCGTCGAGCGCTGGCAAAACGCCAACAAAATGAGGGCGCTATCCGCCAGCTTTTGGAGAATTCTGGTGGCCGTGTGCTGGGTAATTTTATCGATATGGGGGAAATTGCGTTTCACGCTGCCAAAGCGCAATTGCCTGCGCGTTGCATTCAGCAATTACTGGCTGAGATAGACCGACCTGAATTTGGGATCGACATTCAGCTCTTTAATTTCTCCGGAATTATGTATTTTCGCCCAACCGGACAGAGCCTGTCCGCTGCCGATGAAAATGAAGGTGAACCAGTTGAATTTATTGTGGGTCAACCCGACTTGCCGCCTGTTGCTGCCTTGTTGGATGGCGCACCGCTCCTGATGCACGACGCATTGAAAGACAGGCTACTTTTTGATGACCCCTTTGAACTAGAGCGGCTGTACCAACCGGGAGAGCGTAAGCACGGTACCAGCATGGCTTCGCTGATTGTGCATGGTGATCTGAGTCAAGGGCAGGATGAACCGTTGCGTAGAAAGGTTTATTGCACCCCCATTATGCAACCCGATCCCAATTCCCGTGACAAGGGTGAACACATGCCGGATGAGGTGTTTTTTGAAGACCGGATTCATCTTGCTGTGCGCAGAATGTTTGAAGGTGCGGGTAATATACCCGCTCAGGCACCCACTGTTAGGGTGATAAATCTTTCAGTTTGTGACCCTGAACGCCCCTTTATTCATACTCCCAGTCCATGGGCTAGGCTGTTAGATTGGTTGGCCTGGAAATACCGGGTATTGTTTTGTGTCAGTGCTGGGAATTTTCTGGATCCGGTCACTATGGGAATAAACCATGCTGAGTTTTCCGCGCTGCCTGATGCTGAAAAGGTACAACAGACGATTAAAGCGATGGCAGCAGCGCTTTCCTCGCGTCGGCTATTATCTCCCGCTGAATCGCTTAACGCCATTACAGTGGGTGCATTGCACAACGATGAGTCGGGCAATTTTCAGCTACGCAACCGCCTCGATCTAATGCCAGAAGAAAATGGGTTCAGTCCGGCAATGCGCGTTGGTCATGGTTTTAGACGTTCAATCAAGCCAGAGGTATTGTTTCCGGGTGGCCGCCAACTTTATCAAACACCGATTGCCAATCGTTCAACCAAATATGTATTAGATGGCTCCAAAGTGCCACCCGGCCAACATGTTGCCTGCGACAGTGTACGGCAAGGTGATCTGTCTAACGCTTTGTACACGAGAGGCACGAGTAACGCCACTGCTCTGGCAACCCGAAGTGCCGCCCGTATTTATGACATGCTGACTGAGCTACGAGATCAAGGCGGTGAAGATTTGCCAGAATCATTGATGTCTGTGTTGATGAAGGCGCTGCTTATTCACGGAGCAAGGCAACCCGAAAATATTAAACAACAACTGGGTCTAGCATTAAAGAATGAGGGTAATGCACGTACATTCAAACGAGTCATCTCGCGTTATATTGGTTATGGTGTGGCTGACATAGAGCGAGTTCTAGCTTGTACCGAGCAGCGTGCCACAGTACTTGGATGTGGTGAAATTCGGGAAAACGAGGTGCATGAGTACGCTTTTCCGTTGCCTACTGGCTTGTCTGCACAAAAACTGTGGCGACGACTTGTGGTTACTCTTGCATGGTTCTCACCTATTAACCCCGATCATCGTAACCTACGTGAAGCTAAGTTGTCGCTGGAGCCGGGTGGAAGCAATTGGGGGGAGGGATCATTAAAGCTAAATCGCCAGGATGGTGATCATACACAGGTGCTACGAGGAACGATCCAGCACGAAGTTCTTGAAGGTACAAAGACTATTGCCGCTTATCAGGATGGTGAAATGTTGCGAATCCGAGTGGTCTGCAAAAAAGATGCAACTGCTTCACTTGACGAACTTATTCCATATGGGCTAGCAGTAACGCTTGAGGTGAAAGAAGATATTAACATCCCCATATACCAGCAGATTCGTGAAAGGATCAAACCGCAGGTTGTTGTTGGTCGGTAGGTAGGTAACGTTTTTGTTAAAAGAGTTTAGCAAGTAGCCTGGATGCAGTGATAGCGTAATCCGGGGTTATGCTCTGTTCTGGATGCCACTCTGCTCCATTTAGACTACAACATCAATTGGAGGATAAATAATGACACAGGAACGCGCTGTTTTGGCGGGGGGTTGTTTTTGGGGTATGCAGGATCTACTTCGTAAACAGCCGGGGATTGAGGCGACCCGAGTGGGTTATACCGGTGGTGATGTTGCTAATGCCACCTATCGTAACCACGGCACACATGCTGAGGGGATAGAGATTCTGTTTGATCCGGAGAGGATTTCATACCGCCGTATCCTGGAGTTTTTTTTCCAGATTCACGATCCTACGACTATCAACCGGCAGGGCAATGATCTGGGGTTGTCCTACCGTTCGGCAATCTATTATGTTGATGAGGTGCAGAAGCAGGTTGCGCTAGAGACTATCGCCGATGTAAACGCCTCGGGTTTATGGCCGGGCAAGGTTGTGACGGAACTTGAGCCTGTGGGTGATTTTTGGGCGGCGGAGCCAGAGCATCAGGATTATCTGGAGCATTTTCCAACCGGTTACACTTGCCACTATGTGCGTCCGAACTGGGTGCTGCCATCGCGTACAACTGGGTAGCTGTGTGGAGTACTCAGGTATACCTTGGTGTCTTTGTTAATCGTTGTTTGATTATCAACAGTGTTTAATCTTTCTCCTATGAGTAGAATTACGGCTGCTTTGTGTGGTGATATTGGCGTTGGCGTATTTATTGTGGGGAATAGATTTAGATGATCACTATTAATCGCCAATCGGGCTGGCTGGAGGGGGAGGTGCGCTGTCTGCCCTCGCCAAATTGTGATGCCCGTGCACTCGGTGAGGTGGTGGATCTGCTGGTCGTGCATAACATCAGCCTGCCACCGGGGGTGTTTGGTGGCCCCTATATCGATGCACTGTTTACCAATACGCTGGATGAGAACGGCCACCCCTATTTCAAACAGATTGCTGGAGTGAAGGTCTCGGCCCATCTGTTGATTCGTCGTGATGGTGAGCTGGTCCAGTATGTGCCGTTTACCCAGCGGGCCTGGCACGCCGGTGTCTCCTGTTTTGATGGGCGTGACCGTTGTAACGATTTTTCTATCGGTATTGAGCTGGAGGGGGATGATCTGCAGGGGTATGAGCCGGTGCAGTACCGGCGTCTGGCTGAGGTGACGCGGCTGTTGATGGAGGCGTTTCCCGGCATAACCCAACAACGTATTGCCGGCCACTGCGATATTGCGCCGCAACGCAAGAGCGACCCTGGCCCCCATTTTGACTGGCCCTATTTCCACTCACTGTTGGCGTAAGGAGGCGGTATGCGTATTGGTATCGATCTGGGCGGTTCTAAAATAGAGGCGATTGCCCTGGCTGACGGTGGGCAGGAGCTGTTGCGTGAACGTATTGCGAGTCCCCGTGGCTGTTACGATGCAACGTTGCAGGCGTTGGTGGGGTTGATTGCTGAGGTTGAGCGTAAGATTGGGGCGGTGGGCAGTATCGGCATCGGAACGCCGGGTGCGATCTCACCCGCTACCGGGCTGATAAAAAACTCCAACTCAGTCTGGCTCAACGGCAAGCCGCTGCAGCGGGATCTGGAGGCGCTGCTGGGGCGACCGATCCACATTGCCAACGATGCCGACTGTTTTGCACTGTCAGAGGCGGTTGATGGCGCGGCGGCGGGGGCAGCCTCAGTTTTTGGGGTGATTCTGGGTACCGGTGTGGGCGGGGGCATTGTGATTAATGGCCAGCTGTTGCGTGGCCCGAATGCCATTGCCGGGGAGTGGGGACACAATCCGATGCCCTGGCCGCGCTGGGACGAAACCCCTGGGCCACTCTGTTACTGTGGCAAGCAGGGGTGTATTGAGACATTTCTTAGCGGCCCGGGCCTGAGCCGTGACCATTATGATCTGACCCGCAAACGTCTGCCCGCCAATGAGCTGGCGGCACAGTGTGACGGTGCCCACCACCTGGCAGAGGAGACTCTGGCGCGCTATGAAGAGCGACTGGCACGGGCATTGGCAAGTGTGATCAATGTGATTGATCCTGAAGTGATTGTCTTGGGCGGCGGGGTGTCGAATATTCGCAGCCTGTATCAGCGGGTGCCCAGGCTGTGGGGTCAATATGTCTTCTCCGATGTGGTGAATACACACCTGTTGCCCGCCAGACATGGCGACTCCAGTGGTGTGCGTGGCGCGGCCTGGTTATGGCCTGTGAATCGCTGATGGCGGCGGTCCTGTCGGTGCGCCAGCCGTTGCGCTGGTTTGGTCTTTGGTCTGCATTGGGCTGGATGTTGGTGCTGTGGGTGGTCTATGAGTCGTTAACACCCAATCCAATTCAAACCCCTGATATTGAATATGGCGACAAGATAGGCCACTTCATGGCCTACTTTTTAATGATGGGGTGGTTTGTACAGCTCTACCAGCGTGGGTGGCAGCGGTGGCTGTTGCTGCTGTTTATCACCCTTGGCGTGGCGATAGAGTTTATACAGGGGCAGAGCCCCTATCGGCTGTTTGAGTACGCCGATATGGCGGCCAACAGCCTGGGTGCATTCACTGCATGGCTTTTGGCACGCGGGCCATTTTCTGCCCAGCTGTTGCGTATTGAGCAGCGCCTGCTCTCTAAACCGCGTTGAGTGCTGCCCCCTTCTGGCGACGGTAGAGCAGGGTTGCAGCTATTGCTGTGACCAGTAGCAGAATGGTGGTGAGCGGATAGAGGATGCCGTAGACCAGCGGGGCCAGCAGTAACCGGGTTATGCCACGCAGTATGGTGCTGTCACCGATGATGGCGGCGAGGGGGGGGGAGTAGTGGTAGTAGAGTGCCACAAATTCGCGCCCTGCCTGATGGGTGAGCAGAAACTCATCCCGGAATGTACGCAGGGCGGTGACGTGTGGATCGAGGAAAGATCCATAGGCTGCGGTGGCAATAAAACAGCGGTCGACAGTGACGTTGCTGCTGGCCGAGATGGTATTGTTTTCAATGTTGCTGTCGCGCTCGTTACCTGTAACACGGGCGATGTTGCTGATCTGGATATCCCGGAAGGGGGATTCCATGGCGATGTTGACGTAGACCGCATTGTTATCTTCAGGGCGGAGATTGGGATGGATACTGCCCAGTTCACAGCGGATGATGTTTTCAGGCTGTTTCAGGCACGAACCCTGGCTGCTTGATACTACCCTGAAGGTGATGTCTGGTGGCAGCCAGTCGATCATTTTGACATTGGTTTCGCTCTGGGGGCCAAGGTTGGTGATGGTGATGTGGTAGTTGAAGGGGATCCCCTGTTTGACGGTAGTGGGCTGTGTTGTCTGGGTGATTTTCAGGTCAACCGTTGAGGTGCCATTCACAGGGGTCAGCAGGTAACCGTATTTGCCCTGGTTGACACCAGCGTCATCAAAATAGTAGCCCCAGCCAACAATGTGCCCATTGTTATTGATATCCAGCGCGTCTTGCAGGTCCCAGTTTTTGCGGATGGTGGTGGGTTGCAGCAGGGTATTCAGGTTTTCCATACGCGCGTTGGTGGTGGTAATGCCCTCATTTCTGGCTTGCCAGCTGTTGCCAAGATTGCTGCTGACCAGGATGCCGTTGCCTTCGGTGCCGGCATAGATGTGGTTGGCGTTGTTGGGGTCAAACCGTACGGCGGTGACGGTATTGCCTGACAGCAGGGGTGCGCTGTTCCAGGTGCAGAGGGTGGTGCAGGTGAGTCTGTATAGCCCTTTGTCAGTGGCGGCGAGCAGGTTGTCAGGGGTGAAAGGGTCTTCGTCCAGATCAAAGATGGGCAGTATGGTGGGGCCGTAGCTGTCACTCCAGCTTTGTCCGTTGTTTACGCTGGTAAACAGCCCGCCGGAGATACTGCCCGCCAGTAACATGCCGTTTTGGGCCTGCCGCAGTGTGACAATTTCACTGTCCTTGAGCCTGCCGTTACTGTTGCTGATGGAGACCCAGAACCGGCCATAGTCACTGCTGCGGTAGACGCCGTTTTTGGTTCCGGCATAGAGCAGAGCCGGTGTGACCGAGGTATCAAGCAGCAGGGCGTAGACCGGGGAGTTGCCGAGACCGGCGCTGGCGCTGATCCAGCGGCGACCGCCATCCTCGCTGCGGTAGACCCCGCCCATGGTGGCAGCAAACAGGGTGGCAACGGTCGGGGTGGTGTCGATGGCCACGGCAGCGATGTTTCTGTTATCCAGCCCCTCGTTGCTGAAGACCCAGTTATTGCCATTGTCGGTAGAGATGAGCATCCCCTGGTCTGATGAGCCAGCCCAGAGGGTATAGGGTGTTGTGCGGCTATCATGGACGACGCTGGTCAGTTTCATGCCGCTGGCACCGGTGCTGGGGGCTGTCCAGTTGATTGTATCGCCAGGACTGCGGTAGCTGAGTCTGAAAAACCCGTTGTTGGCCCCTGCCAGGATGTGGGTCTGGCTGTTGGCATCGCCACTATCTCTGCTGATGGTGGTCAGTGCGTAGATCTCGGCCAGGGAGACGCCGCTGGTAATGGCCTTCCAGTTACTTGCCAGCACCAGATTGTTGCTGGGTTCTGATATGGAGCGGAAGACGTCGCCATCAAAGGTGCTGGCGTAGAGTGTTGTGCCACTGCCGTCTCTGCCTAGCGCCAGTGTGTAGGTACCCCGGTTGTCACCAAAATTACTGGCGCTGGTCCAGCTGCTGCTGGCCGCTTCACGCTGAAAGAGTCCGCCGGTGGAGCCGGAAAAGAGCATGCTGACGCCGTTGTTGTTGTAAAACAGCAGGGTGTAGACGTTGAGGTTGCTGAGTCCCTCGTTAAAGGGTTTCCACTGTAGCGACCCGGCGGCAATGTCGGCACTGAAGATCCCGCCGCCGATGGTGGCGGCGTATAGATTGTCGCTGTTTATCGGATCAACCACCAAGGCTGATACACGCTGGCTCAGTAGCTGGGTAGTCCCCTGGCCATTCTGACGGCTCCAGTTCTCGCCGCGATTGGCTGAGGAGTAGACCCCGCGACTGGTGGCGGCATAAATAATGTTGGGTCTGGTGACGTGGTGGGCAAAATTGTAGGTGCTGTAACCCGTCGAGCCGTTGGCAAGGGTCCAGTTTTCACCTTTGTCATCAGAATAGTAGACGCCACCGTTGGTGCCGGCATAGAGACGTTCGCCGCCACCATCGGAGTTGTAACTGATATCCATGGCGTTGACCGATACTCCATTGAGCTTGCCGGAGAGGAACCGCCAGTTAATACCACCATCGGTACTGGTGAATAGCCCCCCCTTGCCAACCGACTCTCCGATTGTGGTGGCGTACAACACCTGACTGTTTTTGGGATTGATCAGCAGTGCGTTGACCTTCAGCTCAGTAAGACCCTTGTTGGCGCTTTGCCAGTGGTCGCCGCGATCAGTACTTTTTAAAACCCCACCGCCGGTATTGCTGTAGCTGTAGACCGTGTTGGAGTTGGTGGGGTCGGCGATTACCACAACGATATCAGTGCTGGCGGTGCTAAAGACAAAGGGGTGGCCATTGTTGTCAGCACGGATAGACTGGCCGATGATGACGTTCTGGTTATTGAGTGAACGGGCCATGCTATCGGTATCTCTGCCCAGTGTGCCCAGATTGGTGACGCTACCGGTGGCCCGGTTGTAAAAGGCCCGTTTGCCGGCCTGGTTGAGGGTGTCGTTGTAGGCCCAGCCCACCACACTCTCATCATCGTTGATCCTGATCCCTTCACTGTGTTTGTACCCCTCCATCGGGCTGATCGCAGTGAGTTTGGCGTCCTGGCTGCTGTAACGAAAGGCGCGGCTATTGCCGTTTTTGTCGACAGAGCTGCCTACCATGTAGCCATTATCGTTAACATCATTTGCCCACGCCTCGGCCCCACCAAGTGTTCCAAGGGTGGTCAGCCGCCCGCTAAAAATATCGTAATGAAATGGCCGGCGGTAGCTGCTGGAGCTGTCCAGGCGGGTCCCCACAATCTCGTTAAAGCCGTTAATGGCGGTGGCTTTAATGAGGTTGCTGAAGCGGGTCAGCTCCAGTGACGGCAGACTGTTCTCCCAGAGGGTGGCAATGGTGGGTGTTGTTTTTGCGTAGCCTGTCACAATGCCGCTGTCGTTGATGCGAGAGGCTTCGTTTCCTGTGCCAAGATTGCTAACGATATTGCCGGGATTGGCGGTGGTCTGGGTTGTAATTGCACCACTGACAGCATTCTTCCCAACAATCAAACCGGAGTTACTGATGCTGATGGGAATAAAATCCTTACCAAGACTCTGGATAGTGTAGTCGTCGGCAGAGGAGACGGAGAGCAGTAAATAGCCAACTGTGATCAGTGTGAGCAACAACTGCCTGCAAAGGGATACGCCGGAATGGTGAAGCACCTGCATTAACGAATTCTCTCTACTGGGTATAGGGCGTCATGTTACGCAATGTTAGATACGAGCGCCAATGGCGGCCTGTTGTTGATTGTACGGTCTCTAGCGGATGCTGGCGGCAACTTTTTTCAGCGTCGGCACATTCAGGTTGGCTGTGGCTGCCTGATGAATGGCGCGTTCCAGCCTGGCAGGGGCCGAACGCCCCATGCAACGGTGGTCGGGATCGCCCGCAAATGCCTTCAGCATCCCGTCGATGAGGGGTTCTCGGGGCAACTCGGATTGGGTCAGCCATTGCTGGATAGCCAGGGCTTCATCGGCAATATCCCGTGTCAGCTGTTCGTGCTGACTCCATAACTCGGAAACAGTGCCGCCCACCACCAGTCCGGCAATGTTGGTGGTGACGATATAGAGGTTTTTACATACCAGCTCAAAGAGCATCTCTTGTGCGCTGGACACCGTGTGGTTGGGGATACCAAGGCTCTGTAGTGCAGTGGACAGACAGTGGGCCAGCGGGCCGTGAATAGGTGAGGAGATCAGCACCTTGACATCCTGCCCCCGCTTTTTTTCAAACCAGACCGAGATGACGGTGGGTTCGTCGATACCATGGCGTTGCCATGCTGGAGGCAGCAGTTCGTTCTGGAGCAGGGCCAGCCGGGTGCTCCACACTGGCGGGATCTGGGATAGAGTCAGATCAAGGTCGCTCTCACCTACGGCCACCAGTACCAATTCGGGGTCTGGTAAAGCGTCTGCCGCCGCCGCTAAATCGGTTTCCCTGAGGATGGGGTAGACCGGGTAACCACAGCGCAGAAAACCACGGGCAAACACCCCGGCCATCTCACCGACGCCGATAATCACGATCTGCTTTTTCACCCTGTTAACTCCTTCGCTTGATGCCTGTTTGTATAGAGCGTTTTGTGGGATTATATCGTTACGCGCTTGAAAAATGGGGTTGGCTGAGCTACACCGTGTTTGTGGCCGAGGTATTGAGTCTGTTCATATTGCCGATATTCTTACGTACGATGCGTGCTCCTGTATTGGTTGCCCTGATGAAAAACCATAATGTCGGTGTTTTTTACATATTTGCCGCTAGGTGTCCCACTGAGCGCATGTATTTAGTATAAAAAAACTATCATTACAAAGTGTTGGCCTATTCGGGAACGTTTATTGCATAATCTTGCAGTCTGTTATTGCGTAATGATTTTCTGTAAGGTAGTCGCGATAGAGCGTGGACGGGTATAATTCCCATATCGGGAACAGGTGCCTTGCCCCGTATGAAACTTGGTTAGGAGAGTAGAGATGAAAAGTGACCGCGGACCCAATCAGAATGATTCTGAGGTCAATGATGCCAACACGGTGGTGGAGCAGGATCAGCCGGTTAATCAGTCACGCCGTAAATTCTCCACCGCCGGCCTGATTGCTGCGCCGCTCATTATGACCTTGAGCAGCAAGTCGGCCCTGGGTATGAATTATCGTTGCACCGTCTCGGGCATGCTGTCTGGCAACCTCTCTCACCCGGGCAATATTAGCGATTGTTTGGGACGGACCCCAGGCTTCTGGTCTGGCGGCAACTTCTTTTCTGGTGGCAATCCCAAGACCTACAGCGGTGGATGGCCATCCCCGTTGTTGCCAACAACCCCTTTCCACTCCAGTTTTGGCGGGGTGTTTGCGGGAGATGGTTTTGTATATTTTGCCAATGGCCAATCCAAAAGTTATACCTTGGAAGAGGTGATGCGCCTGACTGGAACCCATGATCACTATCAGCTTGGCGCTCATACGGTGGCGGCGTTGCTGAACGCTAAAGCGGCTGAACTGGGGACCAGCCCGTTTGGTGGCGGGCTTGAATATGGGTTGACGCCTAGTCAGGTGATCACGCTGTACAACACCTATTACACCAGTAAGCCGCAGGAGTTGAAGACGCTTTTTGAGATATGGAATCAAGATAACGCGACATCAAGATTGAATTATAAGACCGCGATTTCACAGTTTGGTATTACCATCCCTAACCCATAGTGTTCTGTCCACCTTCTATCTATCAACCATTGCCAGCTGTAGGGTGACAGTCATGTCTCCTTCCGGTTGGTGTCTGGCGTCGGGTTTTGACCCTATCCACAAGGGGTGGTCTGGTGAGACCTTGTTATACGATCGGTTCTCTGGCGATACCCATGTTGTGGATGATGTGTGTATGGCGATTATTGAACTGCTTGCAAAAGGGCCTCTCTCTGAGGTGCTGATCCTGAAAGAGATTGTTCAATGCCTTGATGTTGGCTCAGGGATTGATCTTGACCTCATTGTGCAACAGCGGCTGGCGGCACTGGTTCAATTGAATATCCTGCAATGCCCCACGTAACACCTCTGAATTCAATGCCTTTAGCCCGTTTTGCCTCTCAGCTCGCTGATGTTGGGGTGGCGTTTAGTGTGGGGCCGTTTGTAGTTTCTCTGACTTCATCGATACCCCGGGTGGCTGAGGGGATTTATCAGTTGTATGGTGAATACCCGCTGGCTGCCGAGGGGGCAGACCGGTTTGTCGACTATTACCTCTCTCTGGGATATGGTCGGGGGGTACGGCGCTGGTACCATCCCCAGGTCCATTTTGTTTACGATGGTTTGCAGCCGTTTAAACCGTTGCCGTTAAGTCAGGCATTACCACTGTTTGAGTGGGGGTTGAACTGGTGTGTGGCGAGCCAGATGCATAGCTATCTTTTGATTCATGCGGCGGTGGTTGAGCGTAATGGGGTGGCGATTATTCTGCCCGCCCCGCCGGGGTCGGGGAAAAGTACGCTGTGTGCCGGTCTGGTCAGTCGTGGCTGGCGGCTATTTTCTGATGAGCTGGCGATTATCTCTATGGCGGATGGTTCTGTTGTGCCTTGTCCCAGGCCAATTGGACTGAAAAACGAGTCGATCCAGATCATGCGTGACTATGAGCCACAGGCGGTGATCAGTCGTGAGTCTCGTGATACCCGCAAGGGGACAGTAGCGTTGATGAAGGCCCCGTCTGAGAGCATCAGGCGTGCGGATGAGACGGCCCGTGTGGGGGGCATTATTTTCCCCCGTTATCAGTCCGGTGCGGAGGCGTTGATGACGTCCCGATCAAAGGCGCAGACGGGACTCTATCTGGCAGATAACTCCTTTAACTACAGCGTGACCGGTGCCCGTGGCTTTCAGTTGTTGGCTGATCTGGTGGATGGTGCTGAGTGCCTTGAGTTTACCTATAGCCGACTCGATGACGCGGTGCGGATATTTGATGCGCTGGAGTGGTTGCAATGATGGCGCAACCGCTGCTCTGTGAGGTGTTGATCGATCCTGAACGGGCCAAGGGGTTGAGTCTGCAGCAGTGGGATCTGTTGATCCGACAGGCGCGCCATGCCGATCTGCTGGCCCGGTTGGCCTATCTGCTGGAGGGACAGAGCGGTGTGCCCACAGCGGCGCAGCGTCATCTTGATTCGGCATGGACCTTTGCTCAACGCCAGGCCCAATCGGTCCGTTATGAGGTTGCCAGTATTCAAAAAGCGCTCAGTGATCTGGGTATTCCTGTTGTGTTGCTCAAAGGGGCGGCATACATCATGGCGGGCCTGCCCGCTGCGCCGGGGCGGCTGCTCTCTGATATCGATATTCTGGTGCCGAAGCCGTGTCTGGAGCGGGTGGAAAACGGGTTATTGCTCTACGGTTGGCGTACGACGCACCATGATGAATATGATCAAACCTACTACCGTCAGTGGATGCATGAGATTCCCCCTATGAAACATGGGGTGAGGGGTACGGTGATTGATGTGCATCACGCTATTTTGCCACCTACGGCGCGTTTAAAGCCCGACTCTTCCAAGATGCTGGTGGCAGCGGTTGCATTGGCGGCAGAGCCGGGGGTTTGTGTATTTAGCCCCGTGGATATGGTGTTGCACAGTGCCACCCACCTTTTTCATGAGGGGGAGCTGGAGCATGGGTTGCGTGACCTGGTGGATCTGGATGCACTGTTACGTCACTTTGGTGACCAGAGTGGGTTTTGGGAGCAGCTGGTGGAGCGTGCCGTGGCGCTTGATCTGGTTCGCCCACTCTATTACGCGTTGCGTTATACGGCTCAGATGGTGGCAACACCGATTCCACCGTTTGTTGTCAAGGCGCTGGACAAGTTGGGGCGGCCATCCGCCCTGATTTCGTCTTTGATGGATTGCCTGTTTGCACGGGCCTTGCGCCCGAGCCATGTCAGCTGTGATAGCCAATGGACTGCACTGGCGCGGTGGATGTTATATATAAGGTCACACTATTTACGGATGCCGTTTCATCTGTTGTTTCCCCATCTGATTCGCAAAGCGGTTAAAAAGCGCCAAGGCTCTGGTTCTTTAACGGAGCCAATAGTAGTAAAAGAGTAGCCTCCTTGTTAGAGTGCCTGCTTTCATAGGGAGGCACGGGGTGAAAGAGCTGATTCTTGGTGGTGTTCGATCGGGCAAAAGCGCGCTGGCGCAGCGTCGTGCCCATGAATCTGGCTTGCAGTTGACCTATATCGCCACTGCCACTGCGGGTGACGAGGCGATGGCCGCCCGTATTCAGCGCCACCGGCTTGAGCGGGGTGATGAGTGGGTATTGGTTGAAGAACCCATTGCGCTGGCTGATGCCTTGCAGCAGAGTGCCGCCCCGGATCGTTGTCTGCTGGTGGATTGCCTGACACTCTGGCTCAGCAACCTGCTGGGCGGCAGCGGACCGACGTTTGAGCAGCGGTTCCATGATCAGCGCCAGGCGCTACTTGCACTGTTGCCACAGTTGCCGGGCCACATTATCTTGGTGAGTAATGAGGTGAATATGGGGGTGGTGCCGCTGGGGGCGTTGAGTCGTCGTTTTTGTGATGAGGCTGGCTGGCTGCATCAAGCGCTGGCTCAGCAGTGCCAGCGGGTGACATTGACTGTGGCTGGATTGCCGTTGGTCTTGAAAGGGGAGTCTGTGTAGGTGTTGGAATGGGTGCATAAACCTGTCAAGCCGATTGCAATGGCCGCTTACCAGCACGCCTTGGATCAACAGTTGCGGCTGGCAAAACCGGGTTCACTGGGGGTGCTGGAGGAGATTGTTGTGCGTCTGTGTGGTATGCAGAATAGCAATAGGCCCCATTTAAACCGGATTCAGATCTCTATTTTTGCAGCAGACCATGGTATCGCCGCGGAAGAAGCTGTGGGCTTTTCACAAGCGGCCACGCTGGCAATGTTGCGCGACATTGCCAGTGGTGGTGCCGCCATTTCAGTGCTGGCCAAATATCTGGGGGCGGGTCTGGAAATGGTGGATGTTGGGGTCTGCCATAATATTGTTGGGGTGCCGGGGGTGGTACGTGCCCGGGTGGCGCAAGGGACGGCAAACTTCAGGTATGGTCCGGCGATGACACCGACGCAGCTGCGGGCAGCGTTGCTGGCGGGGCAGCGCTCGGTGACGCGGGCGGTGGAGCGTGGCATGCGGCTGTTTATTGCCGGTGATGTTGGCAGCGCCAATGCCATGTCAGCAACGGCGTTGGCCTGTGGATTACTGAACCGCTCGGCACGCGAAGTGGAGAGCTTTGGTGGTGATATCGACCGTGCCAGCACGGTATATAAGGCCGCCGTGGTGCAGTGTGCCCTTGATCTGCATCTTTCCACCAGCAAGTCCCCCCTTGATCTGTTGCAGTCGCTGGGTGGTTTTGAAATTGCGGCGATTACCGGGGCCTATATCGCCGCCGCACAGCAGGGGCTACCGGTATTGGTGGATGGTTTTGTCTCCAGTGTGGCAGCGCTGCTGGCCAGCCGAATTCATGCAGGGAGTAGCACATGGTGGTTTTATGGCCACACCTCTGCGGAGCCGTGCCACCACCATATCCTTAAAGAATTGAATGCCAAACCACTACTGAATCTGGGGGTGGGGCTGGGCGAAGGGAGTGGGGCGGCGATGGCAGTGCCCCTGCTGCGTCAGGCGTGTATGCTGCACGCTAAAATGGCAACGGTGGACCGGTCTGTGGTTGCTGGGTATTAACAATAAAGTGTGCATGATTAACCCCCGGGCAGATGAAGAACATGAAGTATCAAAATAGAGCTCGTGAGCCTGGGTTTATTGAAGAGCGTTTGATGGGGCTGTTGGCCTCCATGCTCTTTTCCGTGCCTACAGCGGCTATTTTGTGGCTCTATATTAATGCATCACTATTATCGTGGGATCTGTTTCTGGGGTCGTCGCTGTTTTGGGGTTGCATGGTGTTTTTTATGGCCGTTGCGCTGTTTTTTCCGGCAATGTTTCCATCAATGCTGGGGGCCATCTGGCGAGCAATTATCTATATGCAGAGCTGGCGGCGTTGGTGGATATGATGTTAGGTGCCTTAAGCGGGGAAACAGATGAACTCAGGGCTTCAATCCAAAGTTGTTGAATTAGAGGAGCGTCTAAGGCAGGCAATGCTTCGTTCTGACGTGGGTGTTCTTGACGAACTCATTGCCCCAGGACTGATCTTCACCAACCACCTTGGCCAACTCATCACGAAGCAAGATGATATTGCCTTTTATCAATCGGGTACGCTCCAGCTGCAGGCCTTTACGCCATCGGAGCAACATATTCAGGTCAACCATGGTTTTGTAGTGGTCTCGGCTTTGATGCATTTGCTGGGTGCTTACGAGCGCATGTCAATTGATTTCAGCATTCGCTATACACGTATTTGGGCGGCCACTTCAAGTGGATCTCTGCAAGTAATAGCGGGCCATGCTAGTGCTATCCCGGAGAACTAACATATGAAATGCCACGTCTGTCAGCCATTCACTTTTCAGTCCGTCAAAGCCGCCCAGCCTGGCATTTGCGAGGGATGTGCCAAAAGTGGCGCGCCCTTCAACTTTACGATGTCTGATGGAGGGGGGTAGATGGCTGAGACAGTGACCCAGGTTGATCTGATTCGCCACGGTGAGCCGGTGGGTGGCAGTGGCCGTTATCGTGGCAAAATTGATGATCCGCTGAGTGACAAGGGGTGGCAGCAAATGCGCGAAGCGGTGGCTGACCACTGCCCCTGGCAGACCATTGTCAGCTCGCCGCTGTTGCGTTGTGCCGCGTTTGCAACAGAGCTAGGGCAGCGTCACCGGCTGCCTGTTGTGTTTGATGACCGTTTGATGGAGATCGGTTTTGGTGAGTGGGAGGGGCTCACCAAAGAGCAGATCGTCGCCCAAGACCCCGGTGCGTTGCAGCGTTTCTACGATGACCCCATTAGCCATCGCCCCGCAGGGGCTGAAACCCTGGCGGAGTTTCAGCACCGTATCGTGAGTGCCTGGGGAGAGCTGCTGGCAGACTATGCCGGGCAGCAACTGCTGTTGGTTGGCCACGCCGGTGTCATCCGCATGGTGGTGCGGCATGTGCTCGATGCCCCCCTGGAGAGTATGTTCCGTATCCATGTACCCAATGCCGGTATTACCCGGGTCCGTATTGATGGCCAGGGTGCTCAGGCCATGGCCAGTTTAATGTTTCATGCAGGGAGACTCTGATCGTGCGCCCGTTCTGGATTGCTTTACAGCTTTTGACCCGTCTGCCGGTACCCAGCCAGGGGCACATCTCCCCTGATGAACAGGGGCGCTCGGTACTTTTCTACCCCCTCATTGGTCTGGTGGTGGGGATGGCACTGGTGCTCACGGCCTGGCTTTCACAGTCACAGCCCCATCTGCTGGGGGCGGCGCTGATCCTGGCCGTCTGGGTCGTCATCTCAGGTGGGCTCCATCTTGATGGACTGGCGGATATGGTGGACGGTTGGATCGGTGGTCAGGGTGACTACGAAACGACTATGCGTATCATGAAAGACCCCTTTTGTGGCCCCATGGGGCTGACAGCGATAGTGGTGCTTCTGTTGGTGAAGTTTGCCGCCCTGAGTGTGGTGCTGGATTATGGTCACTGGTCATGGTTGTTGATTGCGCCGCTGCTGGCCCGTGCTGCGGTGGTTGCACTGTTTCGCTGGACGCCTTACGTGCGTGCTCAAGGTTTGGGGTGTGAACAGGCGGATAATCTGCCCCACGACAGTGTCCCCTGGGTGCTTGGTGCATCAGCACTGTTAACGTTATTGATTGTTGGGTGGGGTGCACTACTGGTTTTACTGGTGGCGGCTCTGCTTTTTCTCTGGCTGCGTGGCCGCATGGTACAGCGCCTGGGGGGCACCACCGGCGATACAACAGGGGCGATGGTGGAGCTGATGGAGCTGGCTGTGCTGGTTGTACTGGTCTGGTAATAGCCGGTTAGGCGGGGCAGGCATTGCTGGATAGGGTAGCTTTTTCGGTGCGGATGCGGCCGGATTGAGTGATGATGACTTTCCGGCTGTCACTATTCTGGTAGCTGTTGCGGAAGCAGAACCGGCCATTTTTATTGATGCTGCCGTTGGGCCTGAATCTGATGTGGTCGCCATCTTCGTATGTAAACGCAAAACTTGGGTCCAGGGCGGCTTGGGTGCGGATGATCGGTTCTGCAGCATCCCGGGTATTATTGTTGTTCTCATCACTGAAGAGTACCCAGCCGTCACCCCATGAACCTGTGGTGCTACAGCTGTCATTTTTGCACAGGAGGGTGTGTCTCCCGCTACGTACCGCCTCACTTTTACCCATATTGAGCGCCGTGACCAGATCATTGCTGGCGGAGGTGACACGGTTGCTGGCGATCATGCTCATGAAGGAGGGGACGGCGGCGGTGGCGAGAATAGCCACCACTGCCAGTGTGATCATCAGCTCGACCAGGGTAAAACCAGCGTTATGCTGTTGGGGTGTTATTTTTGGGTGTGGCATGATCGTTTCCTCACGTGTGATGTATCGTTCAGCTGCTGCCCAGCACCTTTTTAATGCGTTGAATGGCCGTTTGCAGATTGTCCATTGAGGTGGCGTAAGAGAGCCGTACATAGCCGGGTGCGCCAAAGGCGGAGCCGGGGACCAGGGCGACATCTGCTTCGTTGAGCAACAAATCGCTCAAGGCGATGTCATCACTGGCGTTCGGATGGCTATTGATAACCCCTTGTACAGAGGGGAAGGCGTAAAAAGCCCCTTGTGACTCGATGCATTTTACACCATGAATGCCGTTTAATGCCGCAACAAGGTAGTCATGACGCTCTTTGAAGGCGCGCAGCATCTGCGTGATGCAGGACTGATCCCCATCCAGCGCCGCCTGTGCCGCCACCTGTGAGATAGAGGTGGGGTTTGAGGTGCTTTGTGATTGAACCTTGGTCATCGCCTTAAGCAGCGGCAGCGGGCCAGCGGCGTAGCCGATGCGCCAACCGGTCATGGAGTAAGCCTTGGAGACACCATTCAGGACGATGGTCCTGTCATATAGATCGGGGCAGACATTAAGGATGTTGCTGAAGGGTTCGGCAGCCCAGAGAATATGTTCGTACATATCATCGGTGGCGATGAGTACTTGTGGGTAACGGCGCAATACCTCCCCCAGTGCTGCAAGTTCTGAACGGGTATAGGCAACCCCTGTGGGGTTGGAGGGGCTGTTAATGACACACAGGCGGGTATTGGGAGTGATGGCCTCTTCCAGCTGGTCGGCGCTGATTTTGAACCCTTGATCGATACCGGCTTCAATGATGACTGGTGTGGCGTCAGCCAACAGCACCATGTCGGGGTAAGAGACCCAGTAGGGGGCCGGTATGATCACCTCGTCTCCGGCATTGAGCAGTGCCTGGGTTAAGTTGAAAAAACTCTGCTTGCCGCCGCAGGAGACCAGCACCTGTTCCGGGGTGTATTGCAGATTGTTGTCACGTTCGAACTTGGCGATGATGGCCCGTTTCAGTCCGGGGGTGCCATCCACTGCCGTATATTTGGTGAAACCATCATGGATGGCCTTGATGGCCGCCTCTTTGATATGTTCCGGGGTATCAAAGTCCGGCTCACCGGCACCGAGTTCGATGATATCTCTGCCCGCAGCTTTCAGGGCTTTGGCTTTGGCGCTAATGGCCAGGGTCGGGGATGGTTTAATCCGTTGTACCCGATTGGAAAGTCGAATATTTAAGCTCATGGGGCCTCAATAGTGCTCTGGTAAAATGCTTTGGCATGATTAGGGTGTTAATATTACTCGATTAACAGGCATTGCAGAATCCCCATGAGTCAGCTGTTTTCGATTAGTTCACCTTTCCAGCCCGCCGGCGACCAACCCACAGCCATCAAAGGGCTGGTGGAGGGGTTGAATGATGGGCTTGCCCATCAGGTATTGCTGGGGGTTACGGGTTCAGGCAAAACATACACTATTGCTAATGTTATCCAGCAGGTACAGCGCCCAGCCATCATTCTTGCGCCCAATAAAACGTTGGCGGCACAGCTCTATGGCGAGATGAAACAGTTTTTCCCTGAAAGTGCTGTGGAATATTTTGTCTCCTACTATGATTACTACCAGCCTGAAGCCTATGTGCCGTCATCGGACACATTTATAGAGAAAGACTCGGCCATCAACGAGCATATCGAACAGATGCGCCTCTCTGCTACCAAGGCGATCATGGAGCGCAAGGACACCATTATTGTAGCCAGTGTCTCGGCGATTTATGGCCTGGGTGACCCGCAGGCCTATCTGAGCATGGTACTGCACCTGGTCCGGGGGGATGCCGTTGGCCAGCGTGAGATTTTGCGGCGATTGGCAGAGCTGCAATATACCCGCAATGATATTGAGCTGAGCCGCGCCACCTATCGTGTGCGAGGTGACGTGATCGATATCTATCCAGCGGAGTCGGACCGTGATGCGGTACGCGTGGAGCTGTTTGATGATGAGATAGAGTCACTCTCCTATTTCGATCCGCTGACGGGCGAGGTGCTGAAACGTGTGCCGCGCCTCACTATCTATCCCAAGAGCCACTACGTCACGCCGCGCCAGACACTGCTGGATGCGGTTGAGCGTATTAAGGATGAGTTGCGCGAGCGGCTTGCCCACTTGCGAGATAATAATAAACTGGTGGAGGCGCAACGGCTGGAGCAGCGCACAATCTTTGATATCGAAATGATTATTGAGCTAGGTTACTGTTCTGGCATTGAAAATTACTCACGCTATCTCTCCGGGCGTAACCCGGGTGAGGCACCGCCGACACTGTTTGATTACCTGCCGCAGGATGCCATTGTGGTTATTGATGAGAGTCACGTCACCGTGTCGCAGCTGGGGGCAATGTATAAAGGTGATCGCTCCCGCAAAGAGACACTTGTGGAGTATGGTTTTCGACTGCCCTCGGCGCTGGATAATCGGCCGATGCGCTTTGATGAGTTTGAGCGGATGGTGCCGCAGACCATTTATGTCTCCGCAACACCGGGTAATTATGAGCTGGAACATGGGGATAATACGGTTGAACAGGTGGTTCGCCCCACCGGTTTGGTCGATCCTGTTATTGAGATACGCCCCGTTGCAACACAGGTTGATGATCTGCTCTCAGAAGCAAAACAGCGTGCCTTAGTCAACGAGCGGGTATTGGTGACCACGCTTACCAAACGGATGGCAGAGGATCTGACTGATTACCTTGCCGAGCACGATGTGCGTGTTCGTTATCTGCATTCTGATATAGACACGGTGGAACGGGTTGAAATCATTCGTGATTTGAGGCTTGGGGTGTTTGATGTGCTGGTAGGCATCAACCTGTTACGCGAAGGGTTGGATATCCCTGAGGTATCACTGGTCGCAATCCTGGACGCGGATAAAGAGGGGTTTCTGCGCTCAGAACGATCCCTGATTCAGACCATTGGCCGTGCCGCCCGGCACTTGCGTGGGAAGGCGATTCTCTATGCCGATAGAATTACCGGTTCGATGCAACGAGCCATGGATGAAACCGAGCGGCGACGTGTTAAACAGGTGGCGCACAACAAGGCGCATGGGATCACCCCTAGAAGCATCGAGCGTAAAGTGGCAGATATTATGGAAGGGGCCTATTCAGGGGGAGCTGATTCGCGTCGTTCTGCCAAGGTGGCAGAAGAATCGGCTCAATACAGCGTCATGTCGGCTGCGGAGTTGAGCAAAAGGGTCAAGCAGCTTGAGCAAAAAATGCACAAACATGCCCAAAATCTTGAGTTTGAGGAAGCCGCCCATGTGCGCGATGAGATAAAGAGGGTTCAAGAGGCGGGGATGGGGTTGGTATAAGCGGGGATGTGTGAATCTGCGGGCAGAGAGCGTGCGGAGTGTTATTTACATGCCCCCCAT
>JAKFXL010000003.1 GCA_021731365.1 Gammaproteobacteria bacterium
CGTTTCAAAAAATCTCACCAAGAGAATCCCATACTCTGCAGACCTGTAAACTCAAAAGAGGCAGGTGTCAGATCAAGTCTGAACTAATACAACTTATTAAACCGTGGTCTGTCCCCAATGCTGTTCATGACCACGGGCGATTACGGCATGAAATTCAGATTCAATAAATGCCTGCCTTCTGTCTTTCCAAATAACCCAACCGAAGACGATTCTACCGCCCCGGGCCTTTTGTTCTGCTTCACAGTTGCCGAGACAGTATCGTGGCTGATATTTGTCCGATAGATAGCTGAAGGGAAGAAATTGCGGCGTCAAGTTTGTGCCCAATGACTGAAGGAATCGTCTGATACTGCCAGATACTTTTCTCGGAGTTGTTTGCTTCCATTGGGTCATTACGCCGCTCACTTATTGATACGCATAACGTGCTGGTGAGCGGCGCGGGCCGCGGACATCCCAGGAAACGGAATACTGTCTCACCGCGTCCGCCTCTACCAGCGGGTTAGGCATTAACATACAGCACCTCTATATCTTTACACATAAACGAGCCGTCAACACCGTAACATGCTTCAATTGATATATTGTGTGAAGTTTCGCCACTGATGAGCAGAGAGTCAATAACGTTTTCAGAACGAAGCTCGGTAAGTATAACGTCCGACACTGAGCTAAATCGGAGCCCGATATGAGCCGATTTTTGTTTTTCAGAATCTATGTATCGAATTACTAGCTCTATCGTCCCGGTTTTGTCAAAAACGAGTCTATCTATTTTCCCATCGCTAAACTCTGGCCAGTAGCCAAAATGTGATGTGACAAGTTCCTTATTCTTTATCATTTGGCTTGCATGCCTAACGTTCGCGTTAACCCGCGAGCAAAAGGGGCGCGAAGCGCCGCTTTTGCGAGTCGGCGTTGAACGCGTTGTTAGCGGAATTAACCCAATACCCCTGTGACGATAGCACCAATGATGGCGCCAACGATTCCAGACACCAAATGATCTTTCCACTTTGTTTTCCAGCTATTTCCATCTCGAATCACCTCGCGAAGCTGTTCGATGACCTGTGTCTGCTTTTCTATTGCGTGAGCAAGAGACTCAACTGTCGCAGTGCTCGGCTTCTCGGGAAGCCGTTCACGCATTTGCGTCCATGCCATTGGTTGAGTGAATGTGCCTGCGCGAACGAATGCGCCACCATCAGCAAGCACAATGTCGGAAGATGGCGATACATCAATAACACCAACACGCTTTCCCTCAGCCTCAACAAAGGAAAGAGAAGATTTAACTGCCGGAGATATTCTTCTTATTGCTGAATCATAGATTCGCTGTAGAGAACTTTCGTCCGTTCCAACGACTTCGGGCGGTTCCTTTACCCCGACAACTATCTTTCCGCCCTTCGTATTTGCAAAGGAGCCGATGAGCCGGGCAAGCAACTGTGGTTCTCGAATCGCTATCTTAAACTCGAGAGTTTCACTTTCACCTTGGAAAATCAGTTCAAGAATTTCAGGGCGCAATATTTTCTCCTGATTCCGCTAACGTGAAACTATGCGGCGGCCCGATAGGGCCGTCCGAGGGAGCGCAGCGACCGCCATGAGTGACTGGTTATGTGGCCAGGCCATGACGGCTTGTGTAACCAGTAATGCGAAGGCCATGCTTTTAACTCCCTGTGAAGAATGTGTTGCAACTGTAAATGGCACGGGCGTTAACGACGGCCACTTAGCTAACATATTATTTGCGCTTTAATGCTGACGCAATAAATAAAAACTTAAATCATTTGCTCGCTGGAGCGAGGACCACATAACGTAGAGGTAAGGGGCGCCGCTTCAGCGGCGTCCCAGCGGAACGAAGTGGAGCGGTCTTGACCGCCGGGTTAGAACTACCTTGCCACATGAACTATTACCAAGCTACCAGTTTTCGCATTTGGCTTTGAATCAGAAAACTCTAATGAAAATTCGGAAGAATTAGAAGTTGCAGCACTTGTTGCGGCAGCGCTAAAGAAATCAGCTAGCCGCTGTAATTCCTCGGGTGTTGCATGGATGTCGACATCCTGCACATCGATAGGAATAAGCCCTTCATCCGGGTTCCATTCAGTTGGTAATCCAACAAGCCGCATGCAAATACCCTCGAGAGTTCTAACGTAAAGGTAACGGGCGCGCCGCTTTAGGCGCGTCCAAGTTGACCGCAATGTTAGAAATTGCGGTTATGAATAGGTGCCTGTGCCGGGCGTTACCCCGGCACAGGGCTTTTAGGAGTGACGGACTATGTACGCGATCACCATTACCAAGCCGGTTAGGGCGGTAATGATTTTTGCAACATCTACCGTCACCCTCAGTGACAGTTTGACCATTTTGGCTATTCCAATTTGGTCGGCTGTCAGAGCGCTCCAGCAGCCGAGGTTTAATCGGTTGTTGGTCGGATCGGTGCAGTTAGGCGGGTGCCCATATCGCAGGGCTGGCGTAATTACCCAAATAACTACCCGACCATTCGCCGCGTGGCCACGCGACGATCGGGCCGTAAGCAGACACAGGCTGACCCATGCACCGTATCGCTGGTGTGCGGAACTGCTTACGGTTCCAACTTTTCACTACTTTGTGCGGCAGCGGCATGAAGTAGTGATTTCTAACGTTCGCAGTGAGGGGCTTGCTGGAGTGGTGCTTGTTTTGTGCTATTTAAGCACAAAACAAGCGCCGCGGAAGCAAGTCCCTCTCGACTGCGCTTGTTATGCGTAACTTTTAGTTCTCTACTGGCCATTCCTCTGGCCACTCCGGATAACGCTTTTTTATTAGGTCTACGAACTTCCATAGCGGCGTAAGTAGTGGAGCAGGAAGTTCACCTTTTAAATAAAACTCAAGTCGTGATTTTGTTAACGACTCATCTTGAACAGTTACATCAAAAAAAGTCGCCTCATCGGATATATAAAACGGCTGATACTCAGGATCTGGTTCAATCACGTTAATTAGTAACTGTATTTCCCTTTCTCGTTTTTTAGACTCAAAGTCTTCAGCATATTCTATTTGTTTGTCATTACTCATAATCTTATTGTGACGCATAACGTCACAAATAAGCCGACCATTGTAGCGGCGTGAGGCTTGTGGCATTCGCCACAAACGAAACGCCGCGGAAATGGGTCGGCTTAATTTGTTTTGTTAGGCACTTTTCTAGCACTACACTACGCCTATTACTGTGGGAATAGAGTTTGGGTGAATATATTCATTCCCGGAAAAGTACTCATGATGAGTATGATCGCCTTTACGCGCAGTTTCTTCAAACTCAAAGAAAGAGGAGAAAGTGGATAATGCCTCTTGAGATCCCGTAACTCTAGCCTCATTATTAATTACACCAACTTTGACTGGCCCTTCCGTGACTTTTACAGAAATCAGTTCCAGGGACCTATCGTATGGAGTTGAATCTACTATTTCGGCCTTGATCTCGAACTCGTTTCCACCAACACCACCAACTTTAGTTAAAGACAACGCAATATCTTTAAGGTCTTTAGTACTACCCCAAATATATAATTCATCAGGTTCTGTGAAAGAGATTGAGATCATATTCTGTCTATGGTGCCTAACGTAGAGCTAACCGGCGGCGCTTTAGCGCCGTCCAGCGACCGAAGAGAGCGAGGTTGAGCGCCATGTTAGACCGTGAATATATGTTGGCTACGACAAGGCAGAGGCAAGCAAAATATGCCGCGCTGTTTAAGGAACACGCCTGGGCAGAAAACGAATTAAGCGACGTTGGATGGCTATGTATCATAGGTGTGCCGTGGCTACTTTACGAAATGGAAAACGATAGAGAGAGCAACGGCGAAAACAGAAATGCCAATTGCCAGCCAAGATCGGATTGCATTGGGCCGCTGGAGCCTGCGTTCCAACTCATGTTGCCCGAGCAGGCGATGGCCGATACCACGTTGGTCGTTCCAACCGGCAATCCACTCGCAAAGTTCCTCGTCAGTTTTTTGGCGAAGATCGTAGGGGTCTCGTTCGTTGCTCATGTGGGGGCGAGGTCTAACGCTCGGGTTCAGGCGCGGCGGCGCGTCAGCGCCGACGTCGACTGGAACCCGTTGTTGGGCCTCATTTCTGAGGCTTTGATTTGGTTCGGTACTTGCTCCCCTCTGGGGCCCAGAACACCGCACCAAAATCAGTTACTTCAAGATGTGTCGATAGTCCGCGCTTAGCAAGCTCTCGACGAATTCCCTCTAGCCCTTCATCGGTTTCTATGATGTAACCCTCTGACAAAACGTCACCGTAGTGCTTTTCGGTATTAGAACGAGCCATCGCTACTATATCCGTGACGTTGTCGCCTAGTGACCAGATATGAACATCTTGATCGGCCGCATAGGTCTTGATACGCCAGTTGCTTCCATTCGACGAATAGAACTGCACAGTGTCAAATGTTTCCTCTGTCGCAGGACTTTCCGTATTACCGGAGTAACTGCTTTGCACAGAGAGGAAGAAAATGACCAGAACTGTTTTCATGAGGCCCAACAGTTAATGGCCCCCAAAGTGGGGTAATCAAATACCCCACGTTAGGGCATTTCCTTCCTGAAGATTTATACACGCTCTCCGGCGGATTTACAAAATTTGGATTTCATTGATACGTATTTGTTATGTGGTTCACAGGGTTACAGACATCGGCGCATTTTCTGAGGCACCCCTTCCGATCGAATATCAGTAATTCATGAATTGCCAATTACCCCAATCTGTCTTCTATCATCCTTGACAGTATTTTTTGCTGTGTGAACGGGACGCGCAGACCTGAGGATGACACTGTATGTGTAAGTGCCCATTGTTCACACTCTCCTGAGTGTGAAAGATGCATGGCAAGGAAGAGGACTTGCCGAGGGGGCGGCGCGATGCTGCCTCAGGTACAAAATCTTTTAATCAACCCTTCTAAAATATCCAGCGTCGGCTTTAACCGATCAAGCGCCAGATACTCATCCGGCTGATGTGCCTGGGCGATGTCGCCGGGGCCGAGGATGATGGATTCGATGCCGATGCTGGCGAGGTAGGGCCCTTCGGTGCAGAAGGGTACGGCTTCGCAGGTGTGGTGGGTGAGTGATTCACTGCTCTTTACGATCTGTGCATCGGCGCTGGTATGCAGTGGTGGTGTGCCGGTGGAGAGTGAGAATAACTCCCAGCCGACCGGTGAACTATTAAAGAGTCGGTCGAGGCGTTGGCGCAGGATGCCACGCAGCTCTTCCAGCTCCATGCCTGGCAGTGGCCGCAAATCAAAATGCAATTCGCAGGCACCGCAGATGCGGTTGGGGTTGTCGCCGCCGTGGATGTGGCCAAGATTGAGGGTTGGCACGCTCACCGCAAAGCGGTTGTCGCGGTTGTTGCGTTGCAGCTCTTCGCGCCACTGGGTGATGTCGCCGATGACTTTGTGCATGGCGTCGATGGCGTTGATGCCTAGCGCTGGATCGCTGGAGTGTCCGCTGTGGCCGGTGAGGCGGATCGCCTCCATCATGATGCCTTTGTGGGCGTTGACCGGACGCAGGTTGGTCGGTTCGCCGATGACGGCGTGGCGCACATACGGACACCCCTGTTCGCTGACCAGTATCGCGCCGTCCATGGAACTCTCTTCATCGGCGGTGGCCAGGATCACCAGTGGCTGTTTTAGATCCTTGGCATTAAAGCGCCGCGCTGCTTCGATGGCGAGGGCAAAAAAACTTTTCATGTCGGAGGTGCCGAGGCCATAGAGGCGGTTGTCGGCTTCGGTCAGTTTGAAAGGATCATAGCGCCACAGCGCGGCGTCATAGGGCACGGTGTCGGTATGGCCGGCGAGCATCAGGCCGGCGCTGTCGGGGCGGATCTCACCGAGGGTGGCGATCAGGTTGGCCTTGTGTGGCTGGGTGGGCAGTGGCGTAATTTCAACGTTAAACCCTTCGGCTTCAAGCCAGCCGGCCAGCAGGTCGATAACAGCGCGGTTGCTGCAATCAAAGGCGGGGCTGACGCTGCTCATCGACGGCACGGCAATCAGGTCGTGCACCATTTTCAGGAGTGTGGGGGCTTGAGTTTTCATGCCCTAGATGATGAAAGGGTGACGGCGGTAATACAAGTGAAAATTTTCTGCTGGGAGAGAACGCCTCATGCTAAGGTCAAGCGCATATGACCCCATCGCTAGCAAGTTGTGACCGCCATGATTCGTGATGCCAGGCTTGAGGATATCGACGCCCTGGTAGCGCTTGAAGAGCGTTGCTTTGAGACCGACCGGCTGTCACGACGCAATTTTCGCCACCTGATTGCCAGGGGTAAGGCGGTCACCCTGCTGGAAGAGGACGAAGGCAGTGTGACCGGTTATGTGCTGGTACTGTTCCACCGCGGCACCTCGCTGGCGCGGCTCTACTCCATTGCGGTTGACCCTGCCCTGCACCGCTCCGGGCTAGGCCGGCGTCTGACTGAGGCGGCGGAGAACGCGGCCCGCGCCCGTGATTGCGTCACCATGCGGCTGGAGATCCGTACCGATAACCACGCCTCTATCGGGCTTTTTAAGGGCATGGGGTATCGGGAGTTTGGCACCTACACCGATTACTACGAAGATCACATGAGCGCACTGCGGATGGAGAAGCGCTTGGTCGCCAATCTGGAGCAGAGCCTTGCCCATGTCCCCTACTATCAACAAACACTGGAGTTCACCTGCGGTCCGGCCACTTTGATGATGGCGATGAAGGCGGTGGACGACTCCTTGGTATTGGGGCGACGCCTGGAGCTACGGCTCTGGCGCGAAGCCACCACCATCTTCATGACGGCTGGACACGGTGGCTGTGGCCCCTATGGCATGGCGCTATCCGCCTACCAGCGCGATTTTCCGCTGGAGGTTTTTGTGAACGACTTGGGTACTATGTTTGTCGACAGTGTGCGAAGTGAGGAGAAAAAAGAGGTGATGCGCCTGGTGGAGGAGGATTTTCTTGCCGAGATCGAACAGGCGCAGATCCCGCTTCACTATCGCCCGATCCGGGTGCCGGAGATGATCAGCAAAATGGCCCTCGGGGGGATACCGGTCATTTTGATCAGTTCGTATCGTATATATAAGGAGAAGTTTCCACACTGGGTGGTGGTCACCGGCTATGACGACCGGTTTATCTATGTACATGACTCATTTGTCGATGTAGACAAAGGCAAGAGTGTTACCGATTGCATCAATATGCCTATCCTGAAACGCGAGTTTGAGCAGATGGCACGTTACGGAAGAAGCGGCCAGCGCGCCGCACTCATTATCTACCCTAAGGGCCGACAGATTGTGGCCACGACCCATGGAGAGCCAATATGACCACCCAGATCATTGTGACTGAAGATCCAAATAACACTATTTTTACGGATGTTGAGTGCCCGGTGGTGGATATTGATGACTACCTGACGGCGGAGCACTACTGCAAGCTCAAGGGTGCCCAGGTGATCAACCTTTGCCACGACTACCGCTATCTGAGTGTTGGTTACTACTGCTCACTGCTGGCCGAGGCCCGTAACCACCGGATTATCCCGACGGTTAAATGTATGCTCGACCTCAGCAGCAAGTCGATGTACAGCCTGGATGCCGCCACTCTGGACGAGAGTGTGCAAAAGGCGTTCAAAAAATATAGTGAAAGCCACAGTACTGAGGCCGGTACCGATGGGGCGGCCCCCCTCTTTGAGTTTAAAATCTTCTTTGGCCGTTGCCGCTATGACGAACTCAGTGGCCTGGCACGACAGATCTTTGAGACCTTCTCCGCGCCGCTGCTGAAAGTGACCTTTAAACGGCTCGACAAGTGGTACATCACCGCCATCAAACAGCAGTCAGTGCGCCAGCTGAAGGGGGAGAGTCGTGATGAGTTTACCGCCGCCCTTAACCACTATCTGAAAAAGCGCTGGCGTGAACCGCGCAGCCGTGTGCCCGCCCGCTACGATCTGGCCATCCTGCACGACCCGGAGGATCCGCTCTCCCCCTCTGACAAAAAGGCACTGCAGCTCTTCATCAAGGCGGGACGACAACTGGGGGTTGATGTCGACCTGATCGAAAAACGTGACTACTCGCGCCTGGCGGAGTATGACGCGCTCTTTATCCGCGTCACCACCAACATCAACCACTACACCTACCGCTTTGCCAAAAAGGCCGAGAGTGAAGGCATGGTAGTGATGGACGATCCCACCTCCATCATGCGCTGCACCAACAAGGTCTATCTGGCCGAGCTGCTGCGTAACAACCGTATCAATACCCCCAAGACCATCATCATCGGTAAAAACGATCTGGATGCTGCTGAAAAACAGATTAGCTTTCCGATAGTGCTCAAGGTACCGGACGGTGCCTTCTCCAGTGGCGTGTTTAAAGCAGAGAGCTCAGAAAAGCTGCGGGAGATCTCCACCCGCCTCTTCAAGAGTTCTGAGCTGATCCTGGCCCAGGAGTATATCTACACCGAGTTTGACTGGCGTATAGGCGTGCTCAACCGCAAACCCTTTTTTGCCAGCCAATACTTTATGAGCAAAAAACATTGGCAGATTGTCCGGTATGACAACGACGGCAACCCCGTGCATGGCGGTTTTAAAACCTGTGCGGTGGAGGATGCGCCGCCAGAGGTGGTCGAAACAGCCCTGAAGGCGGCCAACCTGATTGGCGATGGCCTGTATGGCGTTGATATGAAACAGACCGCTCAAGGTGTCTATGTCATTGAAGTCAACGACAACCCGAGCCTGGAGCAGGGAGTAGAAGATCTCGTCCTCAAAGAAAAACTCTATCAGATCGTCATGGGCGAATTTGTCCGCCGTCTTGACCTGCGTCACGGCCGCATCCCGCAATCTGAAAAGGGGGGACAAACACTGCTACCGGCATAAACAGTGGCCTGCTTGACCTCAGCGTTCAAAACAACATTATCCACCGAACCGGCCACCCTGCTGCTTTTTTACATAACAGCACTGACATAATCATGGTGTTTCGGTGTCATGCCGATAACCCCGATGCAAAAAGAAGTTGTCTATCGTTCGGTTTTGCCTTATAAGGTGGCGAAAATCCCACGTTATTAAAATCCCCGCTGCCTCGGCAGACCGGGGTTAAAAATGGCGCTGTTGTATATAGAGGTTGAGTATGCGTGACGAAAAAGATGAGCCGATAGTCCCTGATGACGATGACGATGAGATTGAGGTCGCGTTTGACAATGAAGATATCCAGGTAAATACCAGCACTGGCAGCGAAAAAACCAAAAGCAGTATGGCCGCACGGCGCAAACTGGAGCTACTGCGTGAGCGCAAAGAGTTGCGCGCCCGCCTGGGTGATGACTGGAGCGACGACGTACTCGACGATAACAACTGATTTTATTGATGATTTGGGTGGGCACAACATGCCCGCCCACACCCGCACTGCCCATACCTACCCCGCCAGCCGTGCCGAAAGCAGCAAATTTCGTGGTGTCACCTGACGTGGGCAAAAAGTCCCCAGTTCAACCCTGTAACCCTGCCTAATAATGTAGTTGGCCATATCCAGCACCAGCCAAAGCTCTAGCGGTCGACGTACCGCATGGCGCACCAGACTCAGCCGCATCACCTCCCGTTGCCGCTGCCAGCCAAACTGCTCATAGTGCGGCCACTCTATCTCACCCGCTATCGCCAGCTGTTCACGTTGCGCCAACGCCTGGCAGAAACCGGCAAAATCAAATGTCAGCCACTGCTTATCGATAGGGCGGATAGAACGATAATGGTCTTCACCACTGATATCACGGCGTAGCCGATCAAAACCCAGCTTCCAGGCCATCTCACGATCACGTTTGCTGACCTCCCGCGCTGACGAGGTGACCGTTTCAGTCACAGCAAGGCGCAGATCATCAGAAACAAGTGCTAACGACTCTGTCAGAAAAAAAGGCTGATAAGCAGCATCACTGCCCAGATGGTAACAGCAGGGCGCTATATCAAACGCCGGCACCCGCGCTGCCACCGCCTGCCGTACCAAGGTGCGGTGCAGCGCGCCACAGGCGTGCAGGGCGACCGTATGGCGATCTATCAGATATTGAGGGACTGCCGGCAAAAGCACATCTACTACATGAAACTGCTGTGCAACCCTGGCCCGCTGCGCCAACAGCGTACCGTCACGACAGAGCACTGGATCGTATTCCAGCGTCAGTGCGGGCTGCTGCCACTGCATTGCCAACAGCCGTCCAAGATGCCCCTTGCCGCCACACCACTCCAATACTGGCGACGTTACCGGACCCACCGCCTGAGCAAATGCCTCTATCTGCGTCCACTTACGTCCAGGCACGGCCCAGTTTAAATGCGGGCTAAGTGGTGTGAGTGTTGTTAAATGACGTGCGGGCAACTGGCACAGCGCCTCAAACGCTGCCAGTTCTGGCAGATACTCTGCCAACAACGCCATTAACTCACTCTCTTGCGCTGTTAAAAGTGCCAGCTCATCATCACTCAGTGCCAAGAGACGTGTAGTCAGCTCAGGCAGCCGTACACACCACTCAGGCCGTACATGTTTGAAGGGTTGTGGTCGCCAGAGCCACTGATATTGCACCAACAGCGCATCAATGGCTTTTAGCTGAGAGGATAAATCAATACTATTCATCATCTGATTGTACTATGCCCGCGGCACCGGGATCTGGTTGCAGACTGGACAAAACAGGGGTCATCCTGCATATTGGCACGCTATTTTTCTATTTTTTAACAAAAAATTCAGAGAGACATCCAATGACAGACTCATGGGGCAAAGAGAAGGATAACGGTAGCTGGGGACTGCCCGATGGCATGGACCCAATGAAGGTGATGCAAGTTGCCTCTGGCTACTGGCAATCGTGCGTACTGCACGCAGCCAACCGTCTTGATATTTTTAACCGTTTAGATGGACAGCCCAAAGATCTGGATCAACTGACTCGCGAAACCGAATCTGATCGCCGCTGCCTCGGTGCACTATTAAGCGCCTTGGTCTCAATGGAGTTTCTTGACCGTAATGGCGACACCTTCCACAACAATCAGTTTGGCCAGACCTTCCTCACCAGTTCCAGCAAATTTTACCAGGGCGGCATCGTCTACATGTTTGAAAATTGGTACGAGGCCTGGGGCGGACTCTACGATACCGTCAAGAGTGGCAAACCGTCCGCACTGATGCACCAAACCTATAGTGACGAAGAGACCTACAACTATATGATGGGCATGCACAACCGCGCACTGTCGCAGTCCGACGTGCTCACCAGCATGATCAACCTCACCGGTAAAAAGAAATTAGTGGATGTCGGTTGCGGCCCCGCCACCTTCGCCGTGAAATTCTGCGAACGTTACGAAGGGCTGAATGCTGTTGCCATGGACCGCGAACAGAACTTAAAGATCGCACAGAACATCGTCGACGAATACAAAATGAACGACCGCGTTCAGTTACTGCCTGGCGACTACAATACCGACTCGCTCGGCGAGAGCAACGACGCCATGCTGCTCTCCTCCATGACCAACCAGGAGTCACCAGAGAACATTAAAAAGCTGCTGAAAAAATGTTACGACTCCATGAACAAGGATGGTGTCATCATGATTCAGGAGCAGCTGCTGCACGCGGACAAAAAGGGGCCACAGCTGGCCGCCCTGATCGGCGTCAACCAGGTGATCAACACCGTCTCCGGCACCTCATACTCCACCACCGAAATGGAAGCGATTCTAGGTGAAGTGGGGTTTGTTGATATCAAATCAATGCAGATGGCACCCCCCAGCCCTTTTATCATGGTGAGTGGTTACAAGCGTTAGCCCTTACTACATACCAATGTAAAAAAGCCGTCCTCATGGACGGCTTTTTTATTCTTGCCATAAAATAACAACTAGCGCCCTCTTGAACAGAAGGCGCTGTCACAAAGACTAATCGTCATCATCCTCGTCGTGGTCGTCATCGTCATCGTCATCGTCATCGTCATCGTCATCGTCATCGTCATCGTCATCAGATTTACCAGAACCTGATTTACTACGCTTCCAGACCACCTTATCTAACCAAGCCGCATCCATCCCCTCAGCAATAAACTCATCCTTGGCATAACTCCAGGTGATTGCATGAGACCCCCTACCAAGAACAACCGTTTCAGTTTTCCAGCCAACCTCGCCTGAAATATAGTTAACAAGCTGGCCATCTATCAGAAGATCATAGTAATCATAATGTGCCTCACTAGAGACCTTCCAGCGGAAAGACAACTCACCCGGCCCCTTAAGATAGGTCATTATATGAGTGGCTTGATTGTCCGCTATTTTCCCACTGCGCATCGCCTTTGAATTAACACTTCCAGCTGTGCGGCTGGCACTCCAGGCAGCATCACCACCTGAGTACCAGGTTAAATCATCTGTATCTAATGCCGAGTTAGCCTCAACCTCTGCCAACCCTAAACCGGTCAATTTAATCCTGAGGGTTTTTCCATTATTCTGCAATATCGTCACCGTGGCTGTTTTAACACCCGGGGAACGGGGTTTGAATTTTATTTCAATTTCGCACCCAGCCAACGAGTTCAATACCTTACCACTGCATCCATCTTCCCTAATCCGATAAGAAGAGTCACCACTGATTCTGACATCCTGAACAACCGCAATATTGTTGGCAAGATTCCGTACCGTTGCCGTCCACTTACTCTTTTTCGAAACCCCTACATTCTTAAAGTTGTAACTATTTGGAGCATACAAGGTATCCGCAACACTTTGCGCCCAGTCATAATAATTGCTGACCTTGGTATACACCCCATAAGCCTCTGGCAGTCCGCAACCAATCCCCCAGCTAACAATACCCGTCAGATACGTTGTACCACTCACTGGATATATCAGCGGACCACCACTGTCACCTTGGCAAGAGTCTTTTCCACCAGCAACAAAACCCGCACACATCTGATTCTGTGTCAGACGGATAGAGGGATCAAAACTGCTGAGCGCCTGCTCACACACCAAATTATTCACAAACGGTACCTGCACCTTCTGCAAGGTATCGGGGAAAAATCCCGAGTCTTCCTGCAATGTTCCCCAGCCTGACACCGTCATCAGATTACCCGGCATAAGTGTCTGCATAAGACTGGGACTCATCAACGGTATAGGCGACTGGCTGGCATTGCGCGCCAATTTCAGTACAGCAATATCATTATCAACAGCCACGCTGTCATAATCCGGGTGGATAAAGATACCCAGTACGGGAATCCTCTCTTGCGCCGTAATATCAGATAAATTATAGGCCCCAACAGCCACGTCAATTTGGGTGGGGTCAGTTAACTCGTCGACACAGTGGGCCGCCGTCACCACCAGATCTGCCCTGATTAAAGTACCACCACAAAATTGTGCATAGAACCCATCCGGCTCAAAAGAGAGCAACAGCGCCGTCATCCATGGGTACTCACCAGCAACCGCATCCGATCCACCAACAATAAACGGCTGAACGGTGCCACTCTTTGCCTTTGCCGCACCTTTAATACTCTGATAATTTTTTGAAACCAGCGTCCGTTCAATCTTTTTCCCAACATCCCGTGGCACCCCACTCTTCTCTACGGCAGAGGGTTGCGCCACAGCAATATGTGAAAAACATAAAACAATTGAAACTATTAACCATCTTCTCAATATCATCATCATCTTCCCTTGATTTTTACGTAGTCAGCATGGTTTTTAAGCAACC
Organism: Gammaproteobacteria bacterium; assembly: GCA_021731365.1. Classification (GTDB taxonomy): domain Bacteria; phylum Pseudomonadota; class Gammaproteobacteria; order Tenderiales; family Tenderiaceae; genus JAKFXL01. Next base: position 13,559 of record JAKFXL010000003.1, read on the forward strand.
ATTTTTTCAACACTAAACTTGAAATCATCCAACATCACTCTATACGACAAATGAGTATAACGATCTTACTTTGCAAATTAGCTTATTTATTATTAATAACCAATGTGGCTCACAGGGTTATCAGGGAAAGACTCTGGGAAAAGTACTCACCGCAAAAACCACACTCAGAGTTGCAGTTTAGGCTTGACACGCACCTAACCCAGTCATAGTTAAACCAACAGTAAAGCCATCTTTGGATTGCCCATCCTGCTACACATCAAACCCAGCCAAAAACTCGGCGTATAAAAACAACCCTAAAAAAATGAAGGCTCTTTAAGAGATAGCAAAAGCACCATCCAAAAAACCATGTCCCCACCACACAAAACCGACACCCGCACTAAAATACCCAAGCGGCCCTCTCTACAATCTTACCTACCTCACTTGGTCTGAGCTACGGAGCGGGATAGAACCGACTCAAAGACCGTCGATTTTTTTTACATCCCCAAGGCAATCATCCTGCCTAAAAATCATAACTACAATAAAAACAATAAATTACAGAATCGGCCCGATTCTTGCTGAATCACCCACGGGGCACTCTTACCAAGGATTTACCATGAAAACAAAAAACCTATTTATCGGGGCCACTTTATTTGCAGCGGTATCCCTGACCTCTTCGGCTTATGCTGGAATCATCACCGTAGCTGACGTAACCGCCAGCAGCACCTTCGGAACATACAATGCCAACAGTCTGATCGACGAATCAGGGCTCTCTGGTGGTTTGCACCTCGGCGACTGGCAAAACAAATGGTTATCCGAAGCACGTCCATCAACCGTCGGCTCTCCTGCCCCGACCCTTATCTTTAATTTAGGCTCAGTGTTTGATGTTAGCTCAAGCACCATATGGAACTATGGCGACGGTTGCTGCGGTCTCGATCGGTCCGCTAAAAATCTGATAGTTGAAGCGTCTCTTGACAACATCAACTACTTTTCAGTTATAAGCAGCGCCGTATTGGGGCAGCCTGCTGGAGACCCTTTTCCTGGAGAGACACTTACTCTCAACACCACTGCCCAATACATCAAGTTTATCCTTGATACCAACTATGGTGCCGTTTATACAGGCCTGAGTGAAGTGCAGTTTGATGGCACCGCCGTATCACCCACTCCAGCGCCAACTCCATCCATTCCAGAGCCATCCAGTATCGCTCTGATAGGACTGGGCCTGATGGGTTTAGGGTTTAAATTCGCAAAAAAACGTAAGCCTGCATAATACCAGCCACTCCACATAGATGGAGAGCAAAAGCCTCGGTCTTACCGGGGCTTTTGCTTTAATGGCCTCACACAATATACGATTCAAAATAAACCCTCCCGCACTTCGCATTTACTTTAGAAAATAACGCTCAATCAAGACCTACTCGTTCCCCTCCTGCTTGCCTGAGCTAAACTTGGCATGAACACCACGACGCATCGCTTTGAAACTATTCTCCAGCATGTCAACCCCCACCAGAATCACCACGGCCAACACTGCCAATTTAATCCCCGTGAGATACCGCTCCGAGCCGATAACCACACCCACCGCTGCAAGTATCCAGATAGCTGATGCAGAGGTAACACCATAAACAAAACCATCTCGTGACAACATCACTCCCGCGCCGAGAAAACCGATACCTGTAACCACCTGCCCAATCACCCGGGAGGGGTCGGTGACACCTGTAGCAACAGAGTTAGAAGTGGCAATAAAAATATAGGTTCCCACACAGATCAGCATGGAGGTACGAATTCCCACCGGTTTGCCCAGCATCTGACGCTCCAAGCCTATAATGGCACCTGACAGCATCGCACTTAGCAAGCCCAACCAACTCAATGGCTCAACAGATAACAGCTCTTCAATCATTGCCAACATCTCTTTGTTTTAAAAAAACCACCCACCCATTACGGAGCACTCATCAGTCAAATTAGCGGTCAGTCTTGAAAAAAAACGATGCCCACAAAATCAAAGGGAGTAACATTTATGGTACTATAGGCAAACGAGTGTAAAAAAATCCAGCCCCATTCTCTTCTATCGTAAAACCAGCACGTCCTCCCATCTTTTCAGTGATTACTTTGGCAACACTGAACCCCATGCCTGCACCGCCATGGATGCGATTGTCATTTGTTCCTGTTGTTTCAAGCACATCAAAATCCGGACTGTGCCCATCCACGGAAGTCACGGTGGATTGAGCACTGATCCGTATCTCCACCTCTGCATCAACAATCACCACCGCCACAACCACCTCCGCAAAAACAGACAACTGCTTTACTGCGCTTAAAAGCAGGCTTGTTATTACCTGAATAAAACGCTGCTCATCCAGCTCAAGCCAAAATAGTGCCTGTTCCATACCCGGCTGAAATCGCAGCTCTATTGTTTGATGTCTAACAACATCGCCAGCTAATGCAACCGCCTTTTTAATCAACTGACAGCCATCATGACGACAAAAAACAAAACCACCGTTACCAAGCTCCAGCTGCTCCAGCTCAGTAATCTCATTCATCAGAACTTCCAGCCGCCTGTTATTAGTAGTAACAGTTGTTATTAGCGCATCTATCGACTGCTTTGTCTGTGGCATCCCCCCCATCACACCGCTATCAAATAAATTCACAGCCCCACGAATGGCGGCAATAGAGGGGCGCAACTCTCTATTCACTGTAGCTATAAACTCATTTTTTGTACGTTCCAACTGTTTATCCCTGCTCATATCACTCAGTGTGCTGATATAAAACTTACTGTCAGCCAACACAATCTCGCTAACAGAAAATTCAACAGGCAATGTACTGCCATCTTTACACAACACCGCCGCCTCACCACGCTTAGCAATAAAAGACTCTTTTACTACCCACTCTGCCATTTCATATTTTGCTATATCAGGCATAAACCGCGTCAGGGGCATTCTCAGCATCTCGGCACGGCTACAACCAAACAACCTTTCTGCTGCCGGATTAACCGATACAATCAGACCGTGCTCATCAAAAACAACTATTCCGTAATACATGTGGTCAAAAATCAGCCGCAGCTCCTCCGTCTGATTATCAACCAGCTGCTGTACCTTGCTGTCACGACCACTGATGATCAACAGCAAAGCACCCAACATGCCCGCAAATAACAGCCCCCACACCAATACCATCCACGCTTGCCAACTACGATTTTGATGAATATATTTTTCCGATGGCGAAAAAGAGAGCTGAAGTGTTCTTCCACCGATCTGAATCAAACCGCTCCAACCAAACACCGAGGCGTATTTGTCAAAAGCCCCATTCACATCACCATACACCGGAAATGCCTCGGGGCTCTCTGTCACATCGACAACCCGCAGCATAAAAGTATCTTTCGGAAAAGGGGTAAGGGAGGCGTTAACCATATCTCTAAAATTAAACACACCAATCAAAAAACCCATGGTACGTTCATGCCGCAACAACACTGTCTCTGGCAAAGGTCCTTTTTCATACACAGGCATTAACAGCAACGCCCCCTTCTCCACCATTCCAAACTGTATCAGTTCAAGCGGTGCTGTCATTGCAACAGCACCACTATCACGCGCCTGCGTCAATCCAGCCATTCGCGCCATATTGGATGCCACATCGTAACCAAGCACCTGTTCATTGCCCAGGTATGGCTCAACATACGCCACCGGAAAATATTCTTCACGCACTGCTGCAACAACAATATTCTGAGCTGTGTCCAGTTCTGTCAGCTGATATTGGGGATAACCCGTGGCTTTCATCTCTGCTTCAAATTGCTGGCGCTGTAAATGGCTCACCCGCGGCAACCACTCCAACGCTTGAAGACCGGCATTGTTAGCCAGTACTGGCACAACAAAACTTCTAAACTCATCCCGATCAACAAAAACAGATGCCGCATAAAAACGCTCTAGCGCCAATAACTCTCTATGATAACCATTAAGCTGTGATTTAACCGCCGCCAGCATTGCCGCAGATTCCGTGCGAAACCGGGACTGCATATCCGCAGACTCACTCTGGCTAACTCGTACAAAGACAGCAGCAACCACCAGGCAAGTAACAATCAGAGGAACGGCAACTGTTACGACTCTTGATCGCCATAGCTGTCTTGGTTGGGCAAAAAAGATCAACAATAACGGTGCCATTACTACCACACCAATCACATCGCCAACCCACCATGTCAACCAGCTGAATAAAAACAGCTCTGGTGCAACTACACCGCCAAACAGTAAGGCGGCTGCCCCCACCGACGCCCCCACCAGACACGCCAGCGGCCCTGCCAGCATTAAAAAACAGATGACCTCTTTTTCACCTGTTAAACCATTGGGAAAGCCAATATAAAGCCGTATTAATGAAGCACCAACCGCTGCTTGCAACAACGCCCCTGTCGCGATGGCCAATACCACCAGCGTAGTAATTGAGAGCAGTGGGTAACCCGACTCAAGATTAATCCAAAGGTTGAGAAAAAATGACCCTAAAAACACGCCGGGCAATAACCGCTTACCCCACAACAGTACCGCCGCAACAGCCAACCCCGCCGATGGGAAAAGTGCAGTTGCATACCCCGGTGAAATCGCCAGCAGCAGCGCCAACTTACCTAATACAACATAGGCAAACACCAGCCCTGCGATTCCCGCAAAGTTCCCCTTGCTCAGAAAGGTATTTTTATTCACTGGCATTCATCAACATAAGACCCCTTCACTACTGTATATAGTGAATCAGCACAGTAGTCATCATAAAAGAAGCTGTCAAATACCTCTCTCAATAAACTATCGAATAGCTGGCATACCGAAGATTTAATCCCACCATGGATATGATCATTCCACCAGGACACGTAACAACAATAACCTACCACTGACTGAGTTTTTTATGGCTCTTGATGCACGGGCAAAAGATAGTAGGCACCCGCCTGCCAGGCAATCAGATAAACCTCCTCCCACCGCTCTTGCTGTGTCGCCCCATACACAACCACTAATTTTTTCTGCGGCGATGCTGAGCGCCTTATTAACAACGCCTGATCCCTTGCCAGCAACGGGGCAATACGGTACGAGCGTATCTCTCTCTGCCCCATATAACTCAGCCACGCCTGCCGTTCACGACTGACTGCCGCCAACCCATTATTGTCATTGGCAAAAAATTGCAACGCCACAATGGCATCAGGCTGGCCATTGCGGTATGCCTGCGCGAACGATTGTGCAACCGCTTCCGGCGACCGCAATCCTTCGGCCTGCAGGGATGGACACCACAACATCAGCAATATGAGGCTAAAACGATATTTCCATTTCTCAAATAGCAGCAAATAATATCTCATCAACAAAACTCCCTGTTAGTGTCGTCAGAAAATGCTAACCTAGTCGCTCAGTCCCAATACTCAAGATATCAACAAGCTGTGGAACCCATATGTTAAAAATTGCAATCGTCGGCGACTTCTCTTCCGAATATGAGCCGCATATCGCCACCAATCACGCCGTTGAACATGCACTCCAGAAGATTGGGATCCCCATCAGCCATGAGTGGGTATCAAGTAGCGACATTACCAACAGCACCCTTGCAAATTATCAGGGATTTCTGATCGCCCCTGGCAGTCCTTACAAAAACATGGACAACGTGCTCACTGTCATCAAACACGCTCGCGAAAATAACATCCCACTGCTCGGTACCTGCGGCGGCTTTCAACATATGATTATCGACTTAGCACACAACATGTTGAGCTTTTTTGATGCTGCCCATGGTGAGTACTCACCCGACAGCCCACATCTTTTTATATCGCGTCTGGCCAACTCACTCAACGGACGTGAACTGGCCATCACCCTCACCCCCACATCACAACTGGCACGCATTTATGGCGCAACCACCACCAACGAGCGTTACTGCTGCAACTTTGGGGTGAACCCTGCGTACGCTGAGATCATCAAAGCGGGTCGACTCAAAATTGTAGGGGCCGATGCCGAAGGTGAGATACGTGCCATCGAGCACCCTACCCACCCCTTTTTCATTGGTACGCTGTTTGTACCACAGCTGCATTCAACAGCGGCAGAACCACACCCGTTGATCGTGGCCTTTATGGAAGCCGTGAAGCACACCAGTGCTGCTGCGCCGCAATCAGTGGCAGCGCCTGAACATGAGTGGGAGTTATAAGTTGCTTCCCTGCTCACACTAATGCCGAGGAGAAACCATGTCCAGCGAACAGCGACTCCATCCCCGCGTAGATTTTGTGGAAGAGACTATCTACTTTAGCGAACAGCGCAACCGCCACAAAAACGAACGCATTCACTACAGCGGCACCCTCGTCAACCTCAGCAAAGGCGGCGCCGGCATACGTGTCAGCCACCCTCATCAAATTGATGAAGAGATCTGGCTGGAGGGGCTGGAGGGGTTTACCAGGGCACAACCGGGAACAGTTAAGTGGGTAAAGGAGCACAACGAAGAGGAGTTTGAGATCGGCGTGCAGTTTTTCTGATTCAAGCCGCTGAATCAACGGCTTGATAGACCAAGCTACAGCGCCGTCTTTGGCAGATCACCGCGCTCACCCATGGCGTACTCCATAAAGATCCGCTTCAGCGGAGTAAACGAGTTAGTGGCATTAAGCCCCAGATTACGCGCCACCTTTAGCGCCGACACATCCGAGCCAAACAGCCGTTTGAATCCATCCATCGACAGCATCATGGCAACATTCTGCCCTTTACGCCAACGCTCATAACGACGCAAGGTAGCCAGTCCACCAATATCACGACGAGCATCATAGGCACTCAGAATTGTCTCCGCCAGCGCCGCCGCATCCAGTATGCCCAGATTCACCCCTTGGCCCGCCAGAGGGTGAATCGCATGGGCAGCATCCCCCACCAGTGCGATACGTTCTTTAACGTAATCAACAGTATGTTGCATACGGAGTGGAAATGAACCACGCTCACAAACCTCAACAATCGCACCCAACGTATGGTCAAAGGCATCAGCCAACTTATCCGCAAAGATCTGCTCACTATCCCCCATCAGGATCTGCGCCTGCTCAGGGGTGGTTGACCAGACCACGCAGCTGTAATGTTCATGCATCGGCAGAAAAGCGAGCGGACCATTGGGTAAAAAACGTTGCCAACAGGTGTGCTGGTGAGATTTTTCAGTTTTAACAATCGCCATCACCGCGTGCTGATCATATCCCCACCCCTTGGTTTCGATACCCGCCCGCTCGCGCACCTGTGACTGAACCCCATCCGCGCCGACCAGCAACTGCGTGTGGAGCTGGCGGCCATCATCAAGCGTCAGCAGCAGCGCCTCGCCATCATCACTCCACTGCTGCCAGTGTGCCGGGCAGAGCAGGTCAATATTGGCCAGCTGCTCTACCCGCTCCATCAACGCCAGTTGCACTACACGATTTTCAACAATATAGCCCAGGGAGGGGGCACCTGCCTCAGCACCATCAAAGTGAATCTCACCATCACCACTGGCATCCCAGACATGCATCTCACCGTACGAAGTGACACGCCGCTCGACCATGCCACGCCAGGCGTCAATACGTTCAAAAACCTTGCGGGTTGCATGGGTGATAGCTGAAACACGCAGACCAATACTCGCTTCAGGCCAGCTACGCTCCATCGGGTGGGCTTCGAGCACCGCAACCTTCAACGCCGTCTCACCCAGGGCACACGCCAGTGTCAAACCCACCATGCCCCCTCCAACAATAACAACATCATAATGCTCAGCCATGGTCTGCTCCCCGATTCTCAATCATTAACCCAATTTTCTGTCGATCACAGCAAAGCCATATATAGAGACTGTTTATATCTTTTCCACCGCTCAAGAGTGATGCTCAGACCGCACCAGCGGTAACCCCATGGCCAGGCGTGGCAACCTGCCTGCCAACCCCATCGTCTGACGGGTCACTACCTTTTTCAGCGGCGGTACCAGATCAACCGCCACCAGACCCGCGTTACGCAACAGCGCAACAGGGGCCAAAGCGTTGCTAAAGAGTCGCGCCAGGGTATCGGTAAATCCCACCACCTTACAATGATCCCCGCGACGCCACTCGGCGTACCGCTGGAGCAGCGCTGTTGTGCCGATATCCTGGCCGCTAGCCGTTGCATCCGCCACCACCTGTGCCAGCGCCGCCACATCACGCAGCCCCAGATTAAACCCCTGACCGGCAATAGGATGTAGCGTATGCGCCGCATTACCAATCAGCGCCAGACGCGGTCGCACATGCTCTTTGGCACTGACCAGCCGCAGCGGATAGCCGCTGCGTCGCCCCACCTTGCACAACTCACCCAGACGATAACCAAAACGCTGTTGTAACTCCGCCAAAAACGCCTCGTCACTCAACCCCAATACCCGCTGCTCGTCACCCCCACGGACAGTCCATACCAGACTGCAACGATCAGGATCATCGGCCGCAGCACTGGGTAACATGGCAATCGGGCCGGTGTCGGTAAAACGTTCATACGCCACCCCCTGATGGTGGCGGGCAGGGGTGATGTTGGCAATGACAGCACACTGATTATAGTCCCAGCTCCGGGTTGGGATATGCAGCAATCTACGCACGGCCGAGTCACCACCATCAGCGGCAATCACCAACCGGGCACTCACGTTACGGATTAACGTGGCAGAGTCGATCTCCAGCCGGGCCAGATTGTCGTCAATACTCATCGCCGTCACGGTGGCGGGGCAGATCATCTCAACATTGCCACGTTCGGCGAGCGCCTCCACCAACACCGCGCCCATCACCCGGTTTTCAACCACATACCCCAGCGCACTCACCCCCTCCGTTGCGCTATCGATACGGGTAACACCAAAGTGGCCACGGTCAGAGACATGAATCTTATTAATGGGAGAGGCGTATCTGGCCAGCCGCGACCATAACCCCATCGCCTCAAATATCTTCGCCGACCCATAGGCCAGGGCAATGGCACGATCATCATAGCTGGGCTGACTTGCAGCCCCCGATGACACTGCCTCCACCACCCCAATCCGCAATGGCAACACACTCAGGGCATAGGCCATAGTGGCACCCACCATGCCCCCCCCTACAATCAGGATATCAAAATCACCCTGCCCACCAACGCTCATACCCGCGCCTTGTCCCGGGCACGCTGACTCGGTTGAATAACGTCACCACCGGCCATCAGCGCCTCAATATCCGCCACCTCCTTGGGCACTCCGGCGCTTAACACCTCATGTCCCGTGCGGGTCACCAGCAGATCATCCTCAATACGGATACCAATATTCCACCAGCGTTTGTCCACCCCTTTACTGCCAGCGGCGATATAGAGTCCAGGTTCAACAGTCAGCACCATGCCCGGCTCCAGCAACCGCCACTGGCCACCCAGTTTGTACTCACCCACATCATGCACATCCATACCAATCCAATGACCGGTACGGTGCATATAAAAGGGGCGATAGGCCTCCTCCTTGATCAGCTTGGCCAGTGTGCCACTGAGGATTCCCAGCTTAATCAACCCTTTAGTCAACACCTTCACCGCAGCGTCGTGTGGGTCGTTCCAGTGGTTGCCCGGTTTAACCGCGGCAATGGCCGCATACTGTGCCTCCAGCACCACCTCATACAGGGCGCGCTGTTCCGCATTAAACACGCCATTAACAGGAAAGGTACGGGTAATATCGGCAGCGTACCCCTCAAATTCGGCCCCGGCATCAATCAGCAACAACTCACCATCGACCAGTTGGGCATCATTTTCCGTGTAGTGAAGAATGCAGCCATTGGCCCCTCCACCCACGATGGAGGGGTACGCCGCATGGCGGCAGCCGCTATCCATGAAGTGGTGCATGATCTCCGCCTCGATCTGATACTCATACAGCCCCGGCCTGCAACGCTGCATGGCGCGACTATGGGCTTCGGCAGAGATGCGGGCCGCCTGTTTCATCGCCTCAATCTCCGACTTGCTCTTAAACAGGCGCATCTCATGCAGCAGATGCTCCAAGGAGACAAACTCACCCGGTGCCTGTACCCCCTGGCGACTCTTTTTACGCACCTCTTTGAGCCAGCCAATCATGCGCTGATCCAGATCACGATGGCTGCCCATGGCGTAAAAGACCCGCTCCTTGTTCTCCATCAACCCCGGCAGAATCTCGTCAATATCGGCAATAGGAAACGCGTCATCCACACCAAACTGTTCCACCGCACCATCCAGCCCGGCACGGCGGCCGTTCCAGACCTCCATCAACGGATCACTTTCACGGCAAAAAAGCACCGATTGACCCTGTTTGCGCCCTGGAATCAGCACCAGCACCGCCTCTGGCTCCGGGAAACCAGTCAGGTAATAAAAATCGCTATCGGGACGGTAGACATGCTCCACATCACGATTACGGACTGTTGGCGGCGCGGCGGGCAACACAGCGATGCTGCCTTCACCAAGCAGTGGCAACAGATGGGTACGACGCTTGGAAAACTCTTTACGATTCATGGCACGACCTGACAAGCTGATTAGTGAAAAGTAATTTTATGTTCAGAGGCACGTGGAGACCGCCCAGCACTGGGATTGCTCAACTCCTCGTAGACCATTAACGTCCCCATCCGCACATATTCAACAATCTCAAACAGGGCGGTCTCATTATCCCCCTCATCCCCAGCATCAAAGGTGATATGGGATATCTCGACCAGATCACCACAAAACTCCTGCACCTCTGGTGTACATGCATCAAAGCTTTTAACCCCCCCCAGACTGAGCCCATACAGATACCCCTCGCACCAATCTGCCAGCGCCGCAAGACTCCCTTCCAACCCTTCATCTTCATCCTCATCCGGCAGCAGCAGCTGGAACGCCAGCTCGGCATCATTCATCTGCAGCAGCGTGTCATCAAACAGCGCCCTAAGCACCGCCTTATCGGCCTCATCCACCGCCACTACTGCACCATTGGCCAACGCCCCATCCAGATCACCGCTCAACATCCGTACTGCCCAACCATTCCCATCCAACCCAGGATCGGCGCTTACCATGCCACACAGAACACCGTGGCACTCGGGAACACTCATGGCATCGCCGTAAACAGAGAGCAGCGTGGCGACTTGATCATAACTGGGGGCTTGCATGACGAGACTTCCTTTGTATATGGAATGACAGAGGGGTAATAGTATCATCGCCAAGCCGTTGACCATAACAGCTCACCACACTATATTGGGCGTCTATGAGTCCAGATACCAGCCAGAATCACAGCAATGACCTGAAGAACCTAGAACTTAGGGTCGACGAGCTGATCCAGCTCTGCCAGCAATTTAAGAGCGAAAATCAGACGTTACGTGAACAGCAGTCACAACTAACCGCCGAACGCGGCCACCTTATCGAAAAAAACGAACTCGCCAAATCCCGCATCGAAGCGATGATCATGCGACTCAAAACCCTGGAGCAGGCACATGACGAGTGAACCCAGCCCGGTCACCATCACCATCTTTGGCAAAGAGTACCGCATCGCCTGCCCCCCTGAAGAACGTGCCCAGCTGGAGGCCAGCGCCCGCTATCTCGACAAAAAAATGCGCGAAGTCCGTGACCGCAGCCGGGGCCGCACCACTGGCAGCGACAACATCACCGTCATGGCCGCGCTGAACATCACCCACGAGTTACTACAAAAAGAGTGCAATACCGCACCGGAGCAAAAGCAGGACAGCCACCGAGTCAAACAGCTGCAAACCAAGATCGAAACCGCGCTAAGCAACGCCCGCCAGATCGAAATTTAACCCACACCATCACCGGAGCTGCTCGCCCTGCGCTGACAACACAACAGGCACCCGCCATGGGGCACAATGAGCACGGCGGAAACTCTTTTTACTGAACCGGGCCAAGATCGGCTACTATAACCCTTGAACACTCTCTGCCGTGCTCGATGTGGGCTAAGTAACCTTTGAGCCTTAAATAAAACCCTTGGGGACGGGGCCGTAGTGTCGGTGTGCATGTCCGCTCGTCGGAAAGCCTGATGATACTCGCATGTTCCCACTTGAACTTTTGGTTCAAGGTCTGATGCCTACGACGACACAGGCGGAGGGTGTTCTCCATACATACTCCCGTGGAACTTGCCGCCCGTGACCCCTTCCCGCACCGACATTCGCAAACAGATCCGTAGACAACGCCAGCAACTCAGTGAGACTGCCCGCAATAGTGCCGCACTCGCCATCAGCGACCAGCTGGCCCGCACGGCGCTGTTCAGACAGAGCCGCCGCATTGCCGGCTTTATCGCCAACGACGGCGAACCCAGCCTTGAACCACTGATGCAGCTGGCCTGGGCGCGCCACAAGGCGTGGCACCTACCCATCATCGGCCTGCCCAACCTCAGCCACCTCTGGTTTGGCCGCTATGATCAGGGCGATGAGCTGCTGCACAACCGCTACGGCATTCCGGAACCTGTCACCGCCCTGTACCACGCCACACCGGCCTGGGGGCTGGATCTGGTATTGATGCCACTGGTCGCCTTTGATGCCAATGGCAACCGGCTGGGCATGGGCAAAGGGTATTATGACCGTACCCTGAAGTTTCTCCGCCACCGCCGCCACTGGCGCAAACCACGCCTGGTAGGCATTGCCTATGAGTTCCAGAAAATGGCCCAACTCCCCTGCCAACCCTGGGATATCCCACTGGATGCCATCATCACCGAACAGTCGATCTACAACATCAACCAGCTAAAGCTCTAAACCTGAGAGACCCGTCTGTGAATAATAAAAATGATTTTGAACTGGCGCTCAACTCCCATTTTCCACTGCTGGTCGTCGAGACCCACGAAGAGGGGCGTGTTGTAGAGCTGCTCATCACCCTGGCCCGCGCGGCCGCCACCCCGCTCCAGCAGTGGACTATCACAGACGGTCTTAAACCGCTGTTTGAAGACAACAATTTCACCACCTGGGGCACAAAACTGGAACTGCTGCCCAAGGAACAAGACAACACGGGAAGCAGCACGGGAAGCAGCACGGAACAGCATAGCCCCATCGCTTCGCTACGCACCATCAAACAGCAGAAACGGCCCTGCCTCTACGCCATGCTCGATTTTCACGACCATCTTGATGACCCCATCGCCGTGCGACTGATCAAGGAGATTGCCCTGGAGCATCACCTCAACCAGCAGCGCCTTATCTTCATCAGCCACGAACTCACCCTGCCCAATGAGCTACAACGCTTCAGCATGAAACTGGAGCTCTCACTGCCGGGACGGGAGCAGCTCAAACAGCTGCTGCATGAGGAGGCCAAACTCTGGGCGCTCAAAAAGGGCAACAACATCAAGGCCGACTCCAAAGCGATGGAGATACTGCTCGACAACCTCACCGGGCTCACTCTCACCGACGCCAAGCGACTGTTACGCAACGCCATCTACGACGACGGTGCCATCACCCATGACGACATTCCGGAGGTACAAAAAGCCAAATACGACCTGCTCAGCCAGGAGGGGCTGATCTCGTTTGAGTACGATACCGCACGCTTCACGGAGGTGGGCGGGATGCGACACCTCAAACAGTGGCTCGACAAACGCAAAGTACTCTTCAGCAACAACAGCAGCAACCTGCTCGATACCCCCAAGGGGATCCTGCTGGTCGGTGTCCAGGGCAGTGGTAAAAGTCTTGCCGCCAAAGCGGTCGCAGGTGCCTGGGGGGTACCGCTGCTACGCCTCGACTTTGCGGTGCTCTACAACAAATACTTTGGCGAGACCGAAAAAAACATCCGTAAAGCGATCCAGCTGGCTGAAGCGATGAGCCCCTGCGTGCTCTGGATCGACGAAATAGAGAAAGGAATCGCCACCGGCGACCATGATAACGGCACCTCACGCCGCGTGCTTGGCACACTGCTCACCTGGATGGCGGAAAAGAGGGGACGGGTCTTCATCGTCGCCACCGCCAATGACATTCAGGCACTACCGCCGGAGCTGATTCGCAAGGGGCGGCTGGATGAGATCTTTTTTGTCGACCTGCCCACCCCCAAGGTCAGGGAGGATATCTTTCGCATCCATCTGCAAAAGCGCCACCACGATCCGCAGCAGTTTGACCTCACCGCGCTGGCCGCCGCCGCCCACCACTTCTCCGGTGCAGAGATCGAACAGGCCGTGGTGGGGGCCTGCTACAGCGCACACGCCGACAACAAACCACTGAACAACCAACACCTTCAACAAGAGTTAGCGCAGACCCGGCCACTCGCTGTGGTGATGGCGGAAAAGATTGAGGCACTGCGCCACTGGGCCAGCGAACGAACGGTGGCCGCAGACTAAAACGGCCGCAATGCGGCCGCCAATGGATGGATCGCTGGAAACAGGAAAAAGTCTAAGCCAGGGGGTTGGTTTTACCATGCTGTAACAGGTGGGCCTTAATTTTGAGCACATCGATCTGCCCCAGACGCATGGTCTGCCCCTTCTCCACCATCCCCTTCAACATCACCACCACCGACTCACCTTCAATACGGAAGACATTGCCCACCAGGGAGATCTGTTCAGAACGCCCCGGCAGGTTAAACGAGATGACCAGATCATCAGAGGCCCTCACCTTCACCGGGTTGCCCGGATCATCCTCCATCATCAACCGGAGCGAAATGTCAGAAAAATCGACCATCGTTGCTGTCAGGTTTTTGTACTCACCACGCCGCATCACCTGCAACTGTGCCGGAATGTTGGTCTGCAGCCGCATATGGGCACGCTGGTCGGTAAGCAGCAGGCTCGTGGCATCCACCTCCAGCAGCGCAACGGTCTGTTTTGCATAATAGCCATCTTTCAGCACGGCACGTTTTTTCACCGTGGTATCCAGCACCGGCACCTGGCCACGCCGCTGCTCGGCCATCAAAGTGATGGCATTGCCCGGCACCAACCCCCCCACCTTGAGCAGCTCCTCACGGCGGATATAGTCGAGCTTGGTCTCGCTCTGGGTATGTTCCGGCAACACAATATTGAACGTCTTGATTTTACTGAACAGCTTACGTGTGCCCTGCTCTTCAAAGCTGAAACTACCGTTTTTGACATCACACTGCAGATCAACAAAGGAGTAGATAAACTCGCCATTGATGATGTAGGCAATCACCACAGAATCGAGCAGGATCTCCTTTCGATACTCCGGATAAAACTGGATCTTGCCACCCACCGGGAAATATTGCATCACCCGACCCAGCGCCGCACCATCCAATAACACCTCGTCAGTGGGACCACCGCCCCCCGCAGGTTTTGAACCGCCTTTAAAAAAACTGAACATAGAGAATAGCTTGCTACCCTTATTGGTTATTTATTGCATCGGCGAAGAAGGGGAAACCTGTAGCTGTTTTGACCCATCACATACCCCTCATGGGGCCGCCAATTACCCCACCATGACAAACACCGTTCACGGATAGACCTTCTCATGCCGTTCCAGTATTTCTCCGTCGCTCTCCATGGCCGCTCACATCATAGAGACTTTGATTTAATAACTCATACCCGATCATGTACGCGCCATGCATAGATAAATTCAATCAAATTCAAGGCAAAGTGGGCGGCAAAAGGGGCCAACAACCCCTCTCGCCAATAAAACAGCCCCGCAAACAGACCGCCCGCCACAATACCCGTTAGTAACACGTACCAAAAACCACCCGCCCAATGCAGCAACCCAAACAGCATGCAGCTCAACACCACTGCCCAAAAAACACCTACGTGTGCGCCAAGCAGCGGTAGGGCGATTCCCCGGTACACAGTCTCTTCAACCAGCGGTGCCAACAGCACATTAGCGATAAAAAACAGCCCTATACTGCTCGAAACCACCGGCAATACTGCCCCCGGCGGCACATAATCGCCCACTGTCCGCTGCAACATTTCCAGCAACGGTGCCAGCCAGTAGATATATGCCATCGCCAGTAACGAACCTGCAACTAGTCCAACCACGAGGTCTGACACACCCTTGCCAAACACCGGTAACCGCCAGGCCTCGACAACTTGATCAGTAAATCCCACCATAAAAAGTGCCAGGCAACTGAGCACACCGAGCAGAATATGGGGCAACAGTGCCATTACCCGCACCGGGATATCCGCCTGAGGTACCGGCCTAAACGTAAAAAAGAGCGATGCCGCCACAATAGCCAGCAAAAACAGAAGCGGCCCCACTAACAGTAATAGCCACGTTTTATAAGGGATCGCCAACAGCGCTGACACAGAAACAGCCCCTCTCCTTCACTAGTTAGCTCAAAAACAACCGATAAGCCGGGTTTTCAGATGTAGGTTGATAGACACCATGTCGGGTTACGTTACGCTAACCCGACCTACGCCACTACCTTGCTTCAATGCATTCAGCCCAACCTACCGCACTGTACTAACCCTACCCACGCTATTTAATTACAGATTTAGGCATCATCTACCGCACTGTGAAATGCCTCGTAAATCTCTTTGACCGTTTGTCCATTGAACGTCCAGTACGGAGATGGTTGTAGCGGATAGTCATCAGGCAGCCCCAAAAACTTTCTAGTCGCTGCGGTTAGCGAGCAAATGTTGCCGTTAAAATTGACTTTCTTTTCTTCTACAACTGTTGCTCGCGCTTGCCCGTCCTTTGAGACGAGTACAGAACCGTTGGGAATACCGAGTTCATAAAAATTCATTCGGGGACGTTTTGTGTCCTTGAGGTTCTGTGCAGATTGCTTGTCAACGGCTTCCACGTCGGCCTCAAGCTGCTGCTCAAATTGAATCGTAATGTCATCGACTTTTAGCAGTTTCAAGACGGCAATCACCCGCTCCGCTTCAATTCTGAAAAACTCTCTGTTTGGGTTTATGCGGCCATTTCCGAAAGCGAAATGGAGAGCTTTTTCTACTTCAGTCGCATCTTTTACCTGACAGGCAAATGCACAGTCGAATGGAACAGGAACACCTGTTCCATAAAGCTGCTTCATGCGCCCTTCAACCTCTAACTGAGTTGTTTTTCCAATTTTTACCAACCCTGGCATTGCGGGATTGGTGAGTACGTAAACGATCTGCGAGCTGTTATCTGCCATAGTTAAAATACCCAATTATCAGCTCAAGAATAACCTATAAGCCGGATTCTCCGTCTCACACTGATAGACATACCCCAATTCATCCAAAAACGCCTGGTACTCTTTTTTGTCTGTCGGCGGCACCTGGATGCCGACCAGTACCCGGCCATAGGCAGCGCCGTGGTTGCGGTAGTGGAACATGCTGATGTTCCAGCGCTGTCCGAGTTTGTCGAGGAAGTTGAGCAGGGCACCGGGGCGTTCGGGGAATTCAAAACGGTAGAGCACTTCGTTTTCCACCCCCGCATGGCCACCCACCATGTGGCGAATGTGGAGTTTGGCGATGTCATTATCCGTCATGTCGATGAGCGGGTAGCCCTTCTCGGTGAGTTTGGTGACCAACTCGATACGCGCCTCGTCACTGCCACCACCGAGGTTAAGCCCCACAAATACATGTGCCTCACGGTTATCGGCGTAGCGGTAGTTAAACTCGCTGATGCTGCGTTTGCCGATGGTCTGGCAGAATTTGCGGAAGCTGCCGGGCTTTTCGGGGATGGTGACGGCGAGGATCGCTTCGTTGCGCTCGCCCAACTCGGCCTGTTCGGCAACGTGGCGCAGGCGGTCGAAGTTCATGTTGGCACCGCTATCGATGGCGACAAGATTAGCGCCGCGCAGCTGTTCACGCTCGATATATTTTTTCATGCCAGCAACAGCCAATGCGCCAGCGGGTTCGGCAATGGAGCGGGTATCGTCGAAGATATCCTTGATGGCGGCGCAGATTTCGTCGGTGGTGACCAGAATCACCTCGTCCACACACTTACTAGCGATGCGGAACGGCTCTTTGCCCACCTGGCGCACGGCAACACCATCAGCAAAGATGCCGACCTGATCCAGCACCACACGGCGTTTTTTTGCCAGCGCATGGTGCATGGAGGGGGCATCTTCCGGCTCCACACCGATAATCTTTATCTCTGGGTAGAGCGCTTTGACGTAGGCAGAGATCCCTGCAATCAGACCACCGCCGCCCACCGGTACAAAGATGGCGTGGATCGCATCGGGATGCTGACGCAGAATCTCCACCGCCACCGTGCCCTGACCGGCAATCACATCCGGGTCATCGTAGGGGTGCACAAACGTCAGCCCCTCTTTTCCTGCCAATTCGGCAGCATGCTGGTAGGCATCATCGTAAGCATCACCATGCAGCACAATCTTGGCACCATAGGCACGCACTGCCGCCACCTTGATGCTGGGGGTGGTCTTGGGCATGACGATGACGGCGCGAATGTTGAGCCGTTGCGCCGCCAGCGCTACCCCTTGGGCGTGGTTGCCTGCCGATGCGGCGATCACCCCCTTGTCGCGCTGCTCCTGTGGCAGGTTGTAGATTTTGTTGTAGGCACCGCGCAACTTAAAGGAGAAGACCGGTTGCAGGTCTTCGCGCTTCAGTAGAATGCGGTTGTCAAAACGGCGCGAAAGCCGCGACATCAGGTCCAGCCGCGTCTCTTTAGCAACGTCGTAAACCCGGGCTTTGAGTATTTTTTCGATATATTTCTGTGACATGGCGCTAACCTATCAGGTTCACCGGCAACTGCATAGCGACCGACCGTTTTGCGGGCTAAGAATCAGCGCAGGGCGTGAAGCTGCTCGTACAGGGCGTTCACCTGCTGTTCAAGCTCTGTCACCTGGCGGGCCTCATTTTCACGACGTTTGTAATACTCCTCTGTCAGACGAATACCTCGGCCAATAATCGGACGTACCTCTTCCGGCAGCGGCTCTTTGCCCGTGGCCAGGGTCCGTCTTGCCTCATCCAGGGCTACACTTGCCTCCTCTATCTGCTGCTGCAATGTATCCCGTTGCGCCTGCTGTGTCGCCAGCCGTTCGCCAATACGATCACTCTGGTTTAGTAACTGGGTGCGGTTATCCTGGTGGATTACCATGTTTGGCTCCTGCAACTCCATCTCTTTGGCCTGAACGCCGGGCGGTGGTGTGGATGAAAAGTGCGACACCCCATCTTTCCCAACCCAGCGATAGACTTTAGCGGGGGCATCACCCTCCGCGCCATGGGTCACCAGTGGTACCAATAACAATCCCAGCCAGACTATTTTCAACATTTTTCACCTATAACGTTGATATATCACCTGAATACTAACACGCACTCCCACAGGGGCTTCGGCCTTTACCACCCCCCCTTACGCCACACGGTAAAAAAACCAATAAAACACCTGTTCATCCGGTAAAAACCTCAAAATCAGCGCTCTTGATAACGGATAGATTCCGTCTACTTTTGAACTCAACGATGCCCGATCCATCATGTGCACTGGGTATCGCCAACTTAAAAGGAGCCTGATATTGAATATTCCAAAGGATAAAAACAGCTACCCACTTAAAGATACCCTGCAGATCATGCTGGGCATTCCAGTGGTCATCACATTTGCGGTTTTCTGCGCCAACTTCGCTACTTCCTACGCGGGCATTTATTAACCCGGATCTCTTTTGCCCCCAGGGCAACCTCACGCTGAATGGGGTCGCCCTGCCCCCGACAACAAAAAAACCTTAAGATCGATCTCTGCTCAACCGATATATGGTGTAACGGTGGCAACATAACCACTACATATTGTGTTAGAGAGCCCGTGACTGCGGGCAGTGAGGTTGTCTGATGCTGAGCTATATATTACGTCTGGCCTTCGACTTTGAGCGCCGTCATGGCTTCTGGCCCAATATGGTTTACCTCAATACCGAGCAGCTGCGCCACTGGCAGGGCGAGTTTGATAATCCCGCTGATTTTGATGAGATTGGCCGTCGCTTGTCGATGGCCATTGTGATCTCTGTCGACGCACTTCACCCCCATGTCGCCTGGTTACCCAGCCGGGTACACGCCATCACCGGTTAGCCCCCACCGGCAACTGTCTAGAAGTGGCTCCCCCACAGGTCGATCCGGTTGCCGTTGGTATCGGTAATGGGTTGTAACCAGACCACCGTGGCAATGCCATTGCTGTCCAGTAGAGGGATGGGGTTGTAACCGTTGTTGTGCAGCGGCGACCCCACCTTGGCGATTGCCCCCCAGCCACCGTTAATACCTGCCGTATATTTACTGGTAACCAGCTGATTGCTGGAGTCGTAGGGGGTCCGCCATACCAGCGTGATATTACCGTTATTGCCCATCACTGCTTTTGGATCAACGGCACTGCCGTCATTTAATGTCTCTACCAACCGTGCCGTGCCCCATTTGCCCGATGCAAAGTGGTTTGACCAAAGATCAAAGCGACCGCTCTCCTCCTGTAACCAGATCACCGATGCGCGCCGCGCACTATCCATTAACAGGATGGGGGAACGTACATCGCCACTGGTATTTGTCTCAAGCAGGACTGGATCATCCCAGCTACCGGCAGAGAAGTATCTGCTCCAAAGGCTGTATACCAAGGTGAATGCGCTATTGTCCTGCTGCAGCCAGATGGTGGTGATACTGCCCGCACTATCATTCACCATTGAAACAGAACCGGCGTCACCACTCGCAGCTGATATGGCAAAACTGGCTGACCATCCCCCCGCATAGTAACTACTCCAGATCTGGCTCACCGCGCCGTTTGACTGCCCCCAGGAGAGCATGACGTTATTGGTACCGTACAACAAAAGTTGTGGTGTGTGTACATCAGTATTCAGGACATCGATGTTGGTTGAAGCGCTCCAGCCGCCTGAGTAACGGGCCACCCAGAGGTTCCAGCGGTTACCATCAAATTGACGCCACGCCACCGTTGCCACACCAACAGCGTCTACCACCGCGACAGGGGGTTCGACACTGCCAAGATCTTCGCTATCCAGCTTTGTGGCCACCGACCAACCCGCCGCGTAACGTGCCCCCCACAGATTCAGATAGCTGCCATCAGATTGTGTCCAAAACGCAAAGGCGTTACCCGAACCATCCATCAACAGCGTTGGTGATGTCACATCATCCAGGTTTTCACTATCCACCAACGTGGGTGTGCCATCCCATACACCGGCCTCGTTACGGCTGGCGTAGAGGTCATAACGGCTACCGCTATGTTGCGTCCAGAGGGCGGTCACATTGCCCAGGCTATCCACCCCGATCTGTAACTCACCAATATCCTCAACGTTTTCAGTAACGTTGGCCGAAAGATCCATCGCTTCAATCCGGCTCTCCACCCCCCAGCCGCTATTGGCGATGTAACGCACAGCCCATAGATCGGTACGCTCAACATCAACACGGGTCGGACCAGACATATAAAAATCGGTGGCGGTCTGGCTCCAGACCACCGTCACATTTCCGCTGCCATCCACCACCACTTGAAAGGACTTGACACTCAGCGCCCCCACCTCAAGTCTCTGGGCGTTGCTCCAGCCAATGGCCACGTTATAACGGCTGGCCCAGAGGCTGATGCTGACGCCATCCGACTGAGTCCAGACCGTGGTCACATTACCACTGCTATCGATAACCGCCCGGGCGCTGTCCACATTGCCACTAATATCGCTATTCAACGCCAACGGCGCGCCAGCTTCCGGCAAGGGTGTCACCTCCCCTCCTGCACCCGGCCCCTCTGAGGGGATAAGCGTTGGCGCGCTGATGGGGTTATCACTGGCGTTATTACCATCTCCAGTGCAGCCAGCCACAGCCAGCAGAACGATCAATAACGGCGCCTTGATGTAATTAAATATTGATTTCATAACGGGCTTCATTGGGTTCGTAGCTCTGTTTAATACCGCGTTAACAACTCTTTGTCCAGCCAAGCCGCCAATTGACCCCTTGGATACGCGGCTTAATTTGCTAGAATCGCCCCCCATGGACGTTACACATATTATCGACCCCTTGAACGATGCCCAAAGGGAGGCGGTCACCGCCCCGACGGGACAACAGCTGGTTTTGGCCGGTGCTGGCAGCGGCAAGACCCGAGTCCTGGTGCACCGCATCGCCTGGAATATGGCGGTAGACCACGTCTCGCCCTACAACATGATGGCGGTCACCTTCACCAATAAGGCCGCCGCCGAGATGCGCCACCGCATCGAGGAGCTGCTCGGCACCCCCATCGGCGGCATGTGGGTCGGCACCTTTCACGGCCTGGCGCACCGCTTCCTGCGCGCCCACTGGCAGGATGCCAAGTTGCCGCAGAGTTTTCAGATCCTCGATTCGGATGACCAGTACCGTCTGGTACGTCGCATCCTGCGCAACCTCGAACTCGACGAGGCCAAGTGGCCACCACGTCAGGTGCAGTGGTATATCAACGGCTGCAAGGACGAAGGGCTACGTCCCCAACATATCGACCACCACGGCGACCACTACACCAAACAGATGGTGCGTCTCTATCAGGCCTATCAAGACCACTGTAACCAATCTGGCCTAGTGGACTTTGCCGAACTGCTGCTGCGCGCCCACGAACTATTGCGCGACCGCGCCGACATCCTGCACCACTACCGCGAACGGTTCCGCTACATCCTTGTCGACGAATTTCAGGATACCAATACCCTGCAATACGCCTGGCTGCGACTGCTGGCTGGCCCCGAAGGCAACCTCTTTATCGTCGGTGATGATGACCAATCCATCTACGGCTGGCGCGGTGCCAAGATTGAAAACATCCACCAGTTCAGTCGCGACTACCCCAAGACACTCACCATCCGCCTGGAGCAGAACTACCGCTCCACCGCCACGATCCTCAACGCCGCCAACGCCGTCATCACCCACAACGACGACCGCCTTGGCAAAGAGCTATGGACCGATGGCGAAGAGGGCGAACCAATTTACCTCTACACCGCCTTCAACGATCTCGATGAAGCGCGCTTCACCGTCAACCGCATCGCCCAGTGGGGCAACGAAGGCAACGCCTACCGCGACAGCGCCATCCTCTACCGTTCCAACGCCCAATCGCGGGTATTAGAAGAGGCGCTGCTCCAGGCACGTATCCCCTACCGCATCTACGGTGGCCTGCGCTTTTTTGAACGGCAGGAGATCAGGGATGCACTCGGCTACATGCACCTCATGGCCAACCGCCATAACGACGCCGCCTTTGAACGCATTATCAATACACCCACCCGTGGCATTGGCGACAAGAGCCTCACCACCGTTCGTGAACTGGCCCGTGAGCAGAGCACCTCACTCTGGAGCGCTGCACAGCGGGTCATCGACGAACAGCGCCTGCCCAACCGCGCCTCACTCGCCATCCAAAAATTCATCGACCTCATCAACACCATGAACAGCTATTGCACAGACCGTGAATTGGGCGAACAGGTCGACCATATGCTCCAGGTCAGCGAGCTGATCGAACACTACAAAAAAGAGAAGGGTGAAAAGGGCCAGGCACGCATAGAAAACCTGGAAGAGTTGGTCAGCGCCGCCCGTGGCTTTGAATACAAAGATGACGAACACGAAAACATCGACGTGCTCACCGCCTTCCTCTCCCACGCCGCCCTCGAAGCCGGAGAAGGGCAGGCCGATCCATGGGAGGATTGCGTGCAGCTCATGACACTGCACTCCGCCAAAGGACTCGAATTCCCACTGGTCTTCCTCAGCGGCATGGAGGAGGGACTCTTCCCGCATCAAATGTCCATCGACGAACCGGGCCGCCTCGAAGAGGAGCGCCGCCTCTGCTACGTCGGCATCACCCGCGCCCGCACCCTGCTCTACATCACCCACGCCGAAGCCCGTCGACTACACGGCCAGGAGCGTTTTTCTCTGCCATCACGCTTCATCCGCGAAATCCCCGACGAACTGATTAAGACCATTCGCATCAAAACCAACATCACCTACCCAAGCGCAGCCACAACCCGTTACGACCGCAACGAATATGACCAGAGCGAAGAGGGGTTGCGCCTGGGACAGCGGGTGCTGCATCAAAAATTTGGCGAAGGGGTTATTCTAAATTACGAAGGCAGTGGCAGCAGTGCCAGAGTACAGGTCAACTTTGATAACGTCGGCACAAAATGGCTCGTCACCGCATACGCCAACCTGTCGCTTTGTTAAACGGGTAGCTTACCTGTTCGGCATACACGCCAAACCAACAGACTCTTTTAAAGCAGAGAGTACGCCCGTTCATCGCGTCCCCATCAAAGAGAAGATAACAGCCAAAAAAATATGCCCCCGTCAAAAACGGGGGCATATCTATCTAACACTGACTTACATTAAAACCTATTTAAACTCATAGGCACCAATATCGTAATCAGAACCATCACCAGTACTGCCAGCACCCAACTTATCACCATCCTGTGGCCGCGCCACACCCAGCAGATCTGTCAGCACACCTGAGCTTGCAGTATTTTTACCACGATCAATCGCAGGTGAACCAGCACGCACACGGTAATCCCCAGCCCCTACAAACATCGGATCGGCGTAACTGTTATTGGAACTGCCAGCCCAAATATTTGAGTTTGCGCCAAGAATGGAATTGCTTACTTTAGCATCCCAACCACCCGAGACCTCATAGCCAGAGTTTCCTCTCACTACACTGTTGATGACATCCAATGTGCCAGAGGCACCAACCACAACGCCCCCACCCGTATTGGCGGCCACCGTGTTATTAACCACCTTCGCCTTTCCATATGAGGCGATATCAATGGCAGCACCATTTGCGCCTGTATTGGTATTTTCAACAATCAGGTTATTGGCCAACAACATCTCCTGGCCGTAAGCGCCTATGGAAACAGCAGCCCCCACGTTAGCGATATTGCCTTTAAACACATTGCTGCTGATGGACGAAGCATAGCTATAGCCATTGATAAAAACCGTACCGCCGCCTCCTGTCTGATTATTTAAAAAGGTGTTATTACTAACCGTAATGCCGCCATGCGCAGAAAATATAGCGCTACCACTCTGTGCCTTGTTATTAATGAAGGAGTTGTTTTTAATAAAACCGGCCAACCCCCTCACATACATACCACCAGCGAATGAGGTCGCACTACCGTTATCACGAATGATATTATTCGATACAGTCCCTCCCCAGGTAACATAGACTCCAACGCTTGGATTATTTCTAATTGTAAACCCGTTAATTGTGCTACCCCCCTCAACCGGGACATCTCCACTATTAACAACAACGGTGGTAGAAGACAGTCCTGTGCCATCAAGGATAGTGCTCTGCGCCCCGTGAGTACTAACAAGCTTTTTGTTAAACCCTATAGTAACCGATTGGTTATAGGTACCCGGCCCAACGGTAATGGTTGCCCCAGCCGCTGCCGCATCAATGGCTGCCTGTATGCTGGTATAGGCACACCCTGATGGGCATACCGTTGCAATCTGGGTAGGTTGCCGTTCAAAAGCACCAATATCACACTGGGCAACACCATCGTTGTTACCATCCCTTGGGCGTAGCTTGCCCAGTTGGTCGTATGTCGAGCATGAGGCAGTGACCGCCTTATCTATCGCAGGACTATTCACAAGCAGAGGGAAATAGGTTTGGCCTGTTGCTGCGTCAGTAGCTATTGCCGCAAGACCGGGGCTACCCACAAAGTCTGTTGCCAACAACTGCATATTACAACCAGACATTGAACCAACTATATTGCCCCCCCCCGAAATACGCTGCGATGTTGTTTGTCCAGACGGTGGTGGTCCACTGTATACCCAGTCCATCGAGCAATCAGGGCCAGACGGTGCAGTATTGTTGGCAACAATACTGTTTGTTAACGTTATTACCCCTGCTATACCACCACCAAAACCCGACTGATTATTGGTAATGGTGCTGTTTGTCACAGAAATAGCCCCTGACCACGATGGGCCTTGTAAATACACTGCCCCACCACCCGTGCCATTGTATATTCCCCCGATGCCCTTGTTGTTGGCAAAGGTTGAGTTTGTAATAGCCAAATCACCATATACCAGGGTAATACCCGCTGATGCACCGGTATTGTTAATAAAGGTACTTTTATCAATCGTCCCCTTATCAGAATACTGGGTATGAATTACCGCACCATCGCCATTTTTACACTCAACGCCGCCCTTGGTTATGGGGCGATTTCCATCAAAAACACTGTTTTTAATGGCCAACTTACCCACAAACTCTATAGCGCCCCCACTACTGCCGCAGTTATTAGTAAACAGTCCCCCATCAATAGATAAGCTGTTAGAGGGATCGTATGATGTTGCACGTGACTTTATTGCACTCCCAAGATTGCCATCAAAACGGACATTGTTTGCAGTCAGGGACCCTTCATTAAAGACACCACCACCATAAGATATGCCATTTACAACAGCCAAATTGGTCATCAACACCGTTTTTTTGTCTGCAATATGAAATACTCGCTCTTGTAAATTGGCATTAATGGTTGTCAATGTACGTCCCGCTCCATTAATGGTCAGGTGATCACGAATATCCAGGTCGCCCGTTGTGGAGAGATCTTCATTGGCCCCTATGAGGGTGAGCACATAGTTACCTTGTGGCACATTGATCACATCGGCCCCTGCCAGATTGTTTGCTGCAACAATCGCTTCACGCAGGGAGCAGTCGCTGTTACAGAGACCATCATTGGTATCTGCCACTTTGGTGACTGTAAAGGTTGCTGCGGAGACGTTTGTACACGCCGCCGCCACTGCCAGGGTTATTAGAGTCCGAACTGCTGTTCGTTTTGAGAGTAATTTCATTTTCCATTCCTTGAAAAAGTAAAATACGTAATATCTACGGCCATCCATGGCCCATCACTGCTAGAGCCATGGTGGCGACTACGCTATATCAATCATGGCAGTAAGTAAATTAATTTAATCAACCTAGGCAATAATATTTATTATCCATCTTTGGGTGGGTTCGCAGTCATAGGGGGTTATTAATTTTTTATTACAAAATATTAAAAAACCTTAACTCCTGGCATCGTCAAACCTGACACCCGATTAAACGATTTTATAAAGCAGGGTCTATTGCTCGGGAGGTAAGAGAAGTGACAACATAAGGCATGACTAATGAACAAAAAGGTTTTTGGTTAGAAATGAATAACAGTTTTAAGCAGGTATTAAAAGTTAAGACCTCTTAACGTGCCCATTAAAAAGCCTGACCATGGGCCAGGCTTTTTAATGGATTCAGGATAGACCAGATTGATCAGCGCATCTTTAACGACTGAAGCCTTCCGCTGAAATTGTATGTGAGGCGATAAGCGGCACATCATCAGGCTCTACAGAATCAAACAGGGTTAACGTCTCTGCGGCCCCTTTGCCAGAGCTATAATTAACCTGGTAATCAAACATGTAAAAACGGCCACTGAGCACGGTGTTCACTTCAACATTTTTTAACGTATAACTCTGCACGGCCCCCAGTGACTGTTTTATATGTTCAAGATGAGTCTGCCACTCCTCTTTGGCCCGGCTGTCTGAATAAAAGCTCAGTGCTTTTTCCATCTCCTGCTGCTGTTGCGCCTGATAAAATGCATCTGCTGTTTTTTGTGCCACATCAACATCGGGCGATCCGACTGAGCATCCCCCCAGCCACAACCCCATTAAACCCATCAATCCCATTTTTATTTTTTTACTCAACAACACTTACTCTCTCCACTACGTTTTTTTAATCGGTGTGGGTCGACGATTTTCGTCCACCGCCACATAAGTTAATACTGCTTGTGTAACTTTAACCGGATTTTCCATCTTATTCCGCTCAGCAAACACAGCCACCTCAATGGTGATAGAGGTAGTGCCCACCTTGATTATATCGGCGTAACAACTGACCAGATCACCAATAAAGACCGGCTGATAAAAGGCAAATGAGTTGACCGCTACGGTCACTACCCGCCCCCCCACATAACGGTGGGCAACCACACTACCAGCCAGATCCACCTGCGACATAATCCAGCCACCAAAAATATCACCGGCCGAATTGGTATCTGCGGGCATGGCCATCACCCGAATCATCGGCTGTTTATCTGTGGGCATCGTATCCATCATTAATGCCCTTCATACATGCTGGCAATCTCTGCCTGATGGCGCTCCATCAACTTGGCCCGTTTCAGTTTTAATGTAGGGGTCAACATCTCATTCTCCACAGTCCATGGTTCAGCCACAACCGTCACTCGTCTAATCTGTGCATAACCGGGAAAGCTGGAGAGACATTCGCACAGGAGTACAATCAACTGTTCTTCCAGTTTAGCATCACGATTAATATTCCGTTTTATCATCTCATCCTCATTAACGACCAGCAGCGCTGTCAGGAAGGGGCGATTATCACCGATCAGCATCACCTGTTCAAACAGCGGGTCGGTACTGATTGCCATCTCTACATCCGCCGGGGGCACCTTCTCACCATTGGCCAATACCAAAACATCTTTCAATCGACCCGTGATGTAGAGACGTTTGCCTTCAACTTTTGCCTTGTCACCGGTATGCAACCAGCCATCGCTGTCGATCATGCTATTAGTAACTTCTTGATTATTCCAGTACCCCAACATGACCCCTGGTCCACGCAATAACAGTTCATCATCTTTACCAATGCGGACCTCCACTTCGGGCAGAGGTGGACCAACACTAAGCGGATCATTATTAGCCGCCACATTCACCGATGCAAC
Organism: Gammaproteobacteria bacterium; assembly: GCA_021731365.1. Lineage (GTDB taxonomy): Bacteria > Pseudomonadota > Gammaproteobacteria > Tenderiales > Tenderiaceae > JAKFXL01. Next base: position 41,887 of record JAKFXL010000003.1, read on the forward strand.
AGGGCTGAACTCGGTCATGCCGTAACCCTGCAATAGATTTAAACCGAGGCCAAGAAAGGTACGGCCCACATGTTCAGGCATCGGCGCACCACCGCAGATGGCGATGCGTACCCGCCCACCCAACTTCGCCATAATTTTACCCGCCACCAGTTTTTGCAGCAGGGGGTGCAACAACATCACCGGCTGCCAGTGACCACGCCCTTGTGACATCTGAAACTTTCCCCACCCTGACGCCACAGCCCACTCAAACAGTTTGCGTTTAACCGGACTCTGTAATTGGGCGTTGATTTTAGCGTAGGTACGTTCGTAAATACGCGGCACCGAGATCAACACAGTGGGTTTGATGGTGATCAAATCCTCCGCCAGCAACAACACCGAACGGGCAAAAGCAACTGTGGCACCCGTCATCATCGGCAGGTAGTAACCGATGGTCCGTTCGAGTGCGTGTGAAAGTGGCAAAAAGGAGAGAAAAAGATCACTGCTATAAACAGCCACAGCACGAACACCGGCGTGGGCATTCCATAAAATATTAGCGTGACTCAACATCACCCCTTTGGGCCGCCCCGTTGTGCCGGAGGTATATACAATGGTGGCCAGTGCATCGCTGCTCTGTTCCAAAGTGATCAGCTCAGCCCCTGATGCCGGCAATACATCAGCCACCGAGTGCAGCTGCGAATCATCACACGACGCCAATGACCAGAGATGCAGCTGCGCTGGCAATGTCTCACCTTTCAGCTCATTCCACTGCGCCAGGCTTTCGAGCAGTAACAGTTTTACATTGGCATCGTTAAGAATATAGGCAACGTTGCCAGGACGGTCATTAACATACAGCGGCACAATCACCAGCCCCAACCCCAACGCCGCCTGTTCAAAGATCACCCATTCGGGACAGTTGCACACCATCACCGCCACCCGCTCGCCCGGCTGCAACCCAAGTGCCTGCATTGCCACTTGCCAACGCGCAACCTGCACCGCCATCTCGCGCCAGCTCAAATCAGACCAGCGCTGCTGTTGTAAATCAAAGTAACGATAAGCCGTTGCATCAGCAGAGTGCTGGGAACGCAAACGAAACAGCCCCGGCAGTGTGACTGCGGCGGCGGGAGTAATCAGATCATCAACGATTAAAGTATCCATACAGTGCTCCACCCATAAGAATTATTTTTACATTTTTGTAAGAGACCCAAAGCGCTTCTGTTACCACCACAATCATTGCGAAATGAGGTTTGATTTATTGTTCTGAGCATTGGTGCACAGAGTGCACCCTACATATTTTTCCTAACCATCGAATCTCATAGCCATAACTAAAGTGATCCAGATGAGGCATCATGGAATCCGGAAACTATGCTCCCGGATTCCGCTGCACTCTATTCAGGCACAGATACTACTTCACTGTGCCATCCCCCCATCCCGCATCCGCCTTAAACCGCTCGCCATGTTTCTGCTCCAGCTCATTGAGCTTACGCAGTAACACCTCTCGCCCCTGCTTTTCAACATACCGCATCGGGCCACCCCGGAACGGCGCGAAGCCGGTGCCGAAGATGACACCACCGTCGAGCAGCTCTGGATTTTCGACGATCCCTTCACGCAGGCAGGCAACGGCTTCGTTGATGAAGCGCATCATCATGCGGTCGGTGATATCGGAAGCAGCGCTGTAGTTTTGTGGCAGTGGTTGCGCGACCTTTTTGCCATCGCTGCCGTAGTTATAAAAGCCTTCGCCGCTCTTGCGACCGAGTTTTTTCGCTTCGACCATCGCCTCCAGCCGTTTGGGTACGGGCACGTTGAACTGCTCGGCAAGATTTTTGGCCACTGACAAACAGATGTCGAGGCCGACAGTGTCGGCGAGTTCGATCGGCCCCATCGGCATGCCGAAGTCGAGCGCGGCTTTATCAATCGCGGCGGCTGGCACCCCCTCCTCTTCGAGCGTTACCGCTTCGAGCAGGTAGGGCATCAGCACGCGGTTGACGAGGAAGCCGGGCGCGCTTTTGACGGGCAGTGGCAGTCTGTCGATGTGACGACAGAAGGCAGTGGCCTTGCGCACCACATCTGGATCGGTCGTGGCTGTCTTCACGATTTCGACCAGCTGCATCATCGCTACCGGGTTGAAAAAGTGCAGACCGACAAGGCGATTGGGGTCACTCAATACCGTGCCCAGCACCTCCAGCGGAATGGAGGAGGTATTGGTGGCGAGCAGTGCGCCGGGTTTCATACGTGGCTCCAGCTCTTGGTAGAGCCCCTGTTTGGCCTCGACGTTTTCGAAGATCGCCTCGATCACGACGTCGGCACGTGGCACACCCTCACCACGAATGTCGGGGATCAGGCGGTCGAGCGCCTCCTGAATCGCACGTGGCTGTTTGAGTTTCTTTTTGTACAGGTCGGCAGCACGTTTGATGACACGCCCAAGCGCCTCGACGTTGCGATCCTGAATGGTGACGGTGAGGCCACTCAGCGCACACCACGCGGCGATGTCACCGCCCATCACACCACCGCCGACGACATGTACATGTTTGACGTCAATCTCGCTCTTTTTGCCAAGTCCCTTCATCTGCTCCTGCAGGAAGAAGACCCGCACCAGATTCTGCGCCACGTCACCCATCACCAGCTGTGCAACAGAGGCGGCCTCTTCACGCATCATGCGGCGCGGGTCGTCCATGTGTTGCTGCCATAGATCAATCAAGGCATAAGGGGCGGGATAGTGATCGGCGCGTGCCTTGGCTGACACCTGTTTACGCAGGTATTTGGCCAGCCAGGGGCGCACCAGTTTGTGGTTGGTCCACGCCTTCCAGCCATGGACGTGTGCAGGCGCGGGGGAGTTCTGCACCAGCGCCACTACCGCCTCTTTAAGACGGCGCTCGGGCAGGGCGTAATCCACCAGCCCCATCTTTTTGGCAGCACGGGCGTTGATGGTGCGACCGGTCAGCATCATATCCATCGCTGCGGGGGCACCCACCAGCGGCGGCAAGCGTACACTGCCGCCAAAACCGGGATGGATACCAAGTTTGACTTCCGGCAGACCAAGTTTGGTCTTTTGGCTATCTTCAGCCACGCGATAACGACAGGCCAGGGCCAGCTCCATGCCGCCACCCAGACAGAAGCCACGAATCAGGGCGACCGTTGGCATATCCATGGCTGCAAGGCGGTCGAGCACCGCCTGACCACGGCTGATCAGATCTTCGGCATCCTTTTGGCTGCCTAGGGTTGTGAACTCCTTGATATCGGCACCGGCAATAAAGCCACTCGCCTTGGCCGAGGTGATCACCAGCCCGTGGGGCCGCTCCTTCTGTATCTCGCCAAGAATGTCGTGCAGCTCCTGCAATACATCTGCTGAGAGGGTATTGGTGGTCGCTTCGGATTTATCGATATAGAGCCAGGCGATGTCATGTTCATCACGCTCCTGACGCCAATGTTTGTAATGTTCTACCACTCTGTTCTCCGGCATAGTCACGCCCTCTCCACTGCCATTGCGCCACCCTGGCCACCACCGATACAGAGGCTGGCGATACCACGTTTGCTATTAGTCCGTTCCAAAACGTGCAGCAGATGCAGCACGATGCGGGCACCACTGGCCCCCACCGGATGGCCGAGACTGACACCACCGCCATCGACGTTGAGGCGGTCGCGGTCGATCTCACCGATGGCACATTCAAGCCCCAGCTCATTACGGCAATAGTCGTTATCCTTCCACGCCTCAACACAGGCAAGTACCTGGGTGGCAAAGGCTTCGTTGATCTCCCAGTAGTCAATGTCACTGATCTGCCAGTGATTGCGGCTCATGATCGGTGCCATGGCGTGTGCTGGCCCCAACCCCATCTGGCTTGGCTCCAGACCGGCCCACTCGCTGTCGACGATACGCCCCATCACTGGCAACTGATACTGCTTGACCGCCTCTTCGCTGGCCAGAATCAACATCGCCGCACCGTCAGTCACCTGGGCGCTGTTACCGGCGGTGACACGGCCAAAGTCACGATCAAAGACCGGCTTCAGCTTAGCGAGCTTTTCCACGGTGCTGTCGGCACGCACACCATCATCACTCTGGTAGACATTGCCACGGCTGTCGTAAAGCGGCTCAATCTCCTTGAGATGGCCATCACTCATCGCCTTGGCAAGCCGCAGATGGCTATCCACCGCATAGGCGTCCATGGTGGCACGGCTGATGCCAAAACGGTGGGCGAGAATCTCCGCCGTCTGCCCCATGTTCAGCCCCACTATAGGGTCGGTCAAACCACGTATCAGGCCAATGATGGGTTTGAAGTAGGCAGGGCTAAGCTGTTTAAGGGCACCGAACTTCTGGCCGACACTCTTGGCCTTGCCCCAGCTGGCGAGCCAGTTGACCATCGCCAGACTGAACAGAACCGGCGCATGGCTCATCGACTCCACCCCACCGGCCAATACCAGGTTGGAACGGCCGGTGGCGATGTTGCTGTAGGCACAGTCGAGCGCCTGCATGCCCGAGGCGCAGTTGCGCTGCACGGTCCACGCCGGCACATCTTTGCCACATCCCAGACGCAACGCGACAAGGCGGGCGATGTTGGCCTCATCCGGTCCCGGCATCACACAGCCGAGGATCACCTCATCAAAACTGGCCGCCTCAAACGGTTGCCTTAGCATCAGTGGCCGTGCCGCCCCCAGCGCCAGATCGGCAGCGGGGAATGGCCCCGGTTTGCCGGCAGCTTTGATGAATGGGGTACGGGCACCATCAACGATGAATACCTCTCTGCCCTTGCTCCGGTTACTCATATTCAAGACTCCTTCCTGTTATTGGCGCTCCAGTAATCGGGACTGAAATCGTCCACCATAATTACATCACGGCGCGCCCGTACCGCTTCACGCACGATATCCGCCTCACCCTGATCGATAATGCCAGCGGCAAGCCCGGCATCAATCAAGGCATCATCTTTAAGTTTAGGCACTTTGCCGGTCTTGATGGCTGAACGTAACATCCGGTCAACCTCCTCCGCAGCAATCACTGTGGTCAGCGCATATTCAATACGCGCCAGCTGTTCATTCCGGTCCGTCGGCACAAAAATGCCATCAGTCAGGCGGTCACGTGTTGCTGAGGGGCGCAACAGCACCGTTGCTGCCTTGTGGCCCAGCCGGTCCACAGGCATATGGTAGCTCTTGCCCCACGGCATGATGATGAACTTTAGCGCCAACGCCAATGGCCGCAGTGGCAGATTGCGTAACAGCCCACGCAGGCTCTCCTGCAACTGGTAGAGCGAATCGTCGCACGCCCACTGTAACAGTGGCAGATCCTCCGCCGGACGGCCCTGATCATGAAAACGTTTGAGTGTCGCCGAGATCAGGTAGAGCTGACTTAACATATCCGCCAGTCGACCGGAGAGCTTCTCTTTACGTTTAAGATCACCGCCCAGGGTCGACATCGCCACATCCGCCACCAAGGCAAACGCGGCGCTCATGCGGGTTGCCTGCTGGTAATAGTAGCGCTCGCCACGGGCTTCATCGGGCACACCCTGCCAGCGGGCATTGGTGAGTCCGAGCCAGAGGGCGCGGGCACCGTTGCTGACAGTGAAGCCAATATGGCTGAAGAGCAGCTCATCAAACTGTTGCGCGCCACGCACCTCGTTTTTATCCTGCGCCGCCTGCATCTCTTTCAATATATACGGATGGCAGCGGATTGCCCCCTGACCAAAGGTGATCATGGTCCGGGTCAGAATATTCGCCCCTTCAACCGTAATGCTGATGGGGATCGATTGGTAGACACGGCCAATAAAGTTGCGCGGCCCCATGCAGATGGCGCTACCGCCCTGCACATCCATGCCATCATTCACCACCTTACGCATCCGCTCGGTGAGGTTATATTTGGCGATGGCAGAGATCACCGACGGCTTTTCACCCAGATCCACCGCCCCGGCGGTCATGGTCCGCACGGCGTCCATCATATAGGTATTGGCGGCGATACGTGCCAGTGGCTCCTCCACCCCCTCAAACAGGCCAATCGGGGTATTGAACTGTTTACGAATCCGGGCGTAGGCGCCGGTGGCACGTGATACCAGCTTGCCGGCACCAACACTCAGCGATGGCAGAGAGATGGAACGACCAGCGGCCAGACACTCCATCAACATACGCCAGCCCTGGCCAATACGCGCCTGACCACCGATGACCCACTCCATGGGAATAAAGACATCCGTGCCGGAGTTAGGGCCGTTCATAAAGACCATGCTCAACGGTGCGTGGCGGTTACCGATCACCACACCGGGGGTATTGGTGGGGATCAGCGCGCAGGTAATACCGATATTCTCCTCGGTACCAATCAGGTGGTCGGGATCGTAGAGCTTAAAGGCCAGCCCCAGCACCGTGGCCACCGGACCGAGGGTGATGTAACGTTTCTCCCAGGTGAGGCGAATGCCCAGCACCTCCTGCCCCTCAAACTGACCTTTGCAGACAATACCCATATCCGGAATTGACGCCGCATCACTACCAGCTGTCGGACCTGTCAGGGCAAAACAGGGCACCTCTTTACCCACAGCAAGGCGTGGCAGGTAGTGGTCCTTCTGTGCATCAGTACCATAGTGCAGCAGCAGTTCAGCAGGGCCGAGGGAGTTGGGGACCATCACCGTCACGGCAGCCGTCACTGAACGGCTCGATATCTTCATCACCACGCTGGAGTGGGCTAGCGCCGAAAACTCCAGGCCACCATATTTTTTCGGGATGATCATGCCAAAAAAGCCGTTGTCTTTAATAAACTGCCACACCTCTGGCGGCAGATCGTGGCGCTCTTCGGTGATGTGCCAGTCATCCAGCATCTTGCACAACTCCTCCACCGGGCCATCGAGGAACGCCTGCTCCTGCGGACTCAACGTCGGTTCGGGGATACGCAACATCTTCTCCCAGTCGGGCCTGCCGCTGAACAGATCACCATCCCACCAGACTGTGCCGGCATCCAGCGCCTCTTTTTCCGTCTGTGACATCGGCGGCAGCGCTTTGCGCAGTTCCGGCAGGATGCGGTCACTGATCAATGAGCGGCGCAGTGAGTTGACGTTAAGTGGTATCACCACCGCCAGTGTCACCACCCAGGCCAGCATCAGCACCACCACGTCCACCAAGCGGAAGAGTGTCGCCAGCAAAACCATCACCACCAGCACCGCGCTCCACTTCCACAGCGCGACCCTGGCCATCGCCAGCGACCACATCACCCCAACCGCAATTAAGAGCCAAATTATTGTCATGATCGCCATTCCTTTACTATTCCAAAACCATAATTGTTGTCCATAGCACTACACCTTATGTTGGATATTCCGCGGCAGCGGCGCACCATCGGCCACCACTCCGTTACGGCTCTCAGTACTCGTGTTGGCTACCGGAGTATAACAATCACCCCTGGTATTACAGACCACCCCCTGCTGGTCCCAAGGCAATTGACGGTAAAGCGTCAGATCATCACCCCCAAGCAGCGGATACTTAATGATCTCAAAGTAGGGGGAGTAATCAAAATCGCTGGGGGTATAAAGACGCGGATTGCGCCTATACATCTTCAACCGGCCATCCGGTTCAGACTGTACAACCGGCCGTACCGGATAGTGCACAGCCGCAAACGCCTCTGCGATCATGGTCGAACAGAGTGTTTTACTGTGCTCACCCGGACGGTAATTAAAAAGTGTTGAACGCCAGCGTCGCGGCAAAATCGCAACGGGCACCATAAACCGCGCCAGATCAACCATATGGCGAAAATCGTACTCCCCACCAAGATGCACCAGGGCCGTTGCCAGGACCAGCTGCCGATCCTGGTCCGACAGCCCACCAGGACGACAGATGCGTAGGTGGCAATCACTATACTTTGCCAACGAACTGACCACCGTGCCCTCCCCCAGCAACGGCTCAATCAGCAGCGGCTCAGTGATGTTGCTACCACAATAGGAGCGCACCCGTTCCCGCAGCAGTGGATCTTCAATCTCCTCCAACCGACCAATGCAGAGCGCCGCATGGCTCCACGGGCTCTGAGTAAGGGTCTTAATAATAGTGCTAACACGCGAATCCCCCTCAACCAGCAAAACATCACCGGGGCGAATCTCATCACTGAGGCGTACAAAGTCGCACAGGGGCAGCTCCAACCGCGCCTGTTGCTGTTCATGCGTCAGCCACGCTGTCACCCTGGCCACCAACCACCGCTTCAACCCCATCGGGTAATCTCCCTATCAACCACCGCCCGCGTTGACCCTCTCTAGCTCTACCCTAAACTAAAGTATCGGAAAAAACCGGATTTTCTCCATTTTCTACACTTGCAGACACTCAAAAACAGAGTTCCCCTGTTAACCATTAGTGAGCGTATACCCTGGACAATTAACAACAGCAGTACGACAGATCAAAACTAGAGATATTCCATCGGCAGATCCATCACAGGCTCCGCTGCTTTCGGTTTTGGTGCCGTTTTTGGCGCAGGCGTTTCAGATTTACCCGGCTCTTTGCTGGCCCCGCTGCCAGCGGGTGGTGATATCGGTGGCAGTGGCGGCGCTATCGGTGGTGCTTGAATCGATTGGCTCTTCTGGGGTGCCGAGGGTGCTGACAGCGGCAACGTAGGCAGCTGAATCGGTGAGCTACCTGGCTCTGGCAATGGTGTATTGGCGGGCAACTCGCCGCCGTGTGCCCTAATTTGCGCCTCGGTCACCGTCTCGCTCTGCACCAACGCCTCTTCGGTCTTTTTATTCAGGATAATAATGGCAATCCGGCGATTCACCGGGTCTTGAGGGTTTGCCTTGTCAAACGGAATCGACGACGCCAGCCCCACCACCCGCCCAATCTTCGACTCTGCCACACCGTTGTCGGTTAAGACACGCCGCGCGGCATTGGCACGGTCTGCCGACAGCTCCCAGTTACCATAGTTTTCACGCTGAAAGCGCGATGCATCAGTATGGCCCGAGAGGCTGATACGATTAGGTACCGCGCTCATAAAATAGGAGAGTTCCTTGAGAATGTCATAAGTGTAGTGTTTAAGCTTGGCATCACCACTGGCAAACATGGGGCGGTTCTCTTTATCCACAATCTGGATACGCAACCCCTCAGCCGTCACATCAAGCAGCAGCTGATCTTTAAAGGGCTGCAGCGCCTCACTCTTCTCGATCGCCTCCCTGAGCGACTCCATCAGACCGTCGAACTTCACCTTCTCTTTTTCAGTCTCTCGCTCCTCCTCGGTCTTTGTCTCCTTCTCTTTCTCTTTTTCCTTCTCCTTATTCATCTCCATCGCACCGCCCAGGCTGATCAGGCTGGTACTCGCCCCCCCGGGTCCCTGCACGGCACTGGGGGCCGGTGATGACGACAACCCTTCACTCATGCTGGGATTATCAAAATATTCAGAGATAGCAGCGCGCTCCTCTGTTGTTGTGGAACCCATCAGCCACATCAACATAAAAAACGCCATCATCGCCGTCACAAAATCGGCAAACGCAACCTTCCAGGCACCTCCATGGTGGCCGTGGCCACCATGAAACACCTTTTTAACGATGATCGGTTGTTTTTTGTCGATCATGGTGTGGCCTTCCTAGCCTTTGTTTTTCACGTGCTCTTCCAGCTCGCTGAAACTCGGTCTGATGGTGGAATACATCACCTTACGGCCAAACTCCACCGCCACTTGCGGGCTGTAACCGTTGACCGCTGCCAACAGGCAGACCTTGATGCACTGATAAAATTTGGCCTCTTCACGGGCAACATGTTCCATGGCCGTGGCCAGTGGTCCGACAAAACCGTAGGCTAGCAAAATCCCCAAAAAGGTACCCACCAGCGCCGCAGCAACGTGGTGACCGAGAATTGCCGGATCACCACCGATAAACGACATGGTGATAACAATCCCCAATACCGCGGCGACGATACCAAACCCAGGCAGACCATCAGAGACGCGGGTCACTGCCTGGGCCGGCATCTCCGCCTCCTCATGGTGGGCCGCCAACTCCATATCCATCAGATTTTCCAGTTCAAACGGATTCATGGTGCCGCCCACCATCAGGCGGAAATAGTCACAGATAAAATCGATGATGTGGTGATCATTAACAATGGTGGGGTATTTAGAAAAGAGCGGACTCTGGTGAGGATCATCGATATCCGACTCAATCGACATCATGCCCTCCTTACGCGACTTCTGCAGCATGTCGTAGACCAGTGACAGCAGGTCTAAATAGAGTGCCTTTTTATATTTTGACCCCTTGAGTGCACCCAGGACATTTTTAACCACACCTTTAAGTACGCTGGCCGGGTTGGCTGTCACAAAGGCACCAAACGCCGCACCACCGATAATCAGCAGTTCAAACGGCTGCCACAGCGCCATCAATTCGCCGTGCGATAACACAAAGCCGCCAGCAACGCAGGCGAGCACAATAATAAAACCAATAATAATCAGCATCCCAGCAAGCCTTCCCGTTCGTTTACTCAGTAGATCCGCTCGTCCTATCTATCGGCGAACAGAACTTCAACTTGAGACGCCCATTGCAGGTGTTGCTTTGCCCTGCTTAATTAAAGCTTTAGAGGTATAAGCCGTAATTCAGGGTAATCGGAACGGCCAGCTCATAGGCGTAAACATGGATAGACCAACATCACTGGATGAGTGGGTCACGCGGCTACAAGATAAGCCGCTGCCGCTATTGCAAAACAGTCGCGACACCATACAAAAACTCAACTTTGACAACATCAGCATGGCGCGCCTCTCCAATATCGCCCTTACCGATCCTGGCCTGACCCTGACGATCTTGCGTCACGCCGCACAAAAACAGAGCAAACGGCTATCAGGCGATATTCTCACCCTGGATATTGCTGCCATGATTATGGGAATGGGCACGGTAGCGACACTCATTGAAGAGATGCAGTCGCTCGAAACCACCGCTGATGACCTGACAAAAGAGTTATATCTGTTGATTGTGAACCGCACCTATCACGCCGCCTACCAGGCGTATGGCATGGCGCGAATCCGGGTAGATGCGGTGCCTGAAGAGATCTTTACTGCGGCGATGTTGCAGGAGGTAGGTGCCCTGATGCTGTTGATACATGGCAACAACATTCTCACCCCCGAGATCATCACCAATGAAGAACAGCAGCTTAGTGTGCTGGGTTTCACCCTGAAACAGCTGTCACAAAAACTTGCCCAGACCTGGAAACTATCCAACTTTATCCAATACAGCCTGCAGGATGAACCTCCCGCCAATAATCCACGTCTCCATGAGATTCGCCTGGGCAGCCACGTTGCCCACGCCGCCGAACGTGGCTGGGAAGGGGCGGAGATGGAACAGCTGATTGAGGCCATGGCCCGCCACCTGCGTATCAGCCTGCAAGATGCGCAGGAAGAGATTCATGGCAGCGCCGTACAATCGGCCCAGGAGACACTATTTTATGGCGTGCCATCGGTGGCCATCACACTGCCCGGCTTAAACGATGAAGAGCGTGCACAACTACAACCCACCTCACCCATCATCCGCAGCGTTATCCATCAGCAACGGGGCAACACCCCCGTACATATGCCATCAACACCCCTGGACACCCTCGGCACCCAGGCATGCCGTGATGATGCTGCCTTAGCCGCCGCCATTCATAAACTGGAGACTATTCTTTCCGGCACCATTCATCTGCCCGAACTGATGGCGGCATTCAGAACAGCCTTTCATAGCGCCCTTGGCCTGAATCGGGCCTTTTTTGCCATGCTCTCACCAGACCGCAAACATCTGATATCACGTTTTATCTTTGGTCACGAACAGGGCATCCGCAACCTCCGTATCCCCGTCGCCCACGGCAACCTGTTTCAACGGCTGCTGGAAAAACCACAAACACTCTGGGTGAAGGAAGAGAACCGCCAGAAAGTACTGCCCCTGATCCCCATTGAACTTAACAAGCTATTTAATGGTGAAAACTTTCTGATCATGACCATTCGTATCAAAGGCAGGCCACTGGGTATCATCTACGGCGACCGTTACGGCAGCACAACCGCCCTTGATGCCATCGATTACGAAAAATTTCGCCAATTAGGGCAGCTATTAGCTAAAGGTTTTGAGCAGCTAGGCAGATAGTCTTTATAAGAAACGTACAATATAAACCATACCGAAAAGAACCATTTAAGTTGTCCTGCCTGTGGGCAGAGGAGAGGCCATGCCTATTGAAGACCGCAAACATCAACGTAGCCCTATCGAATCTGAATTCTGTAGCGACAGCTTTCATGTTGAAGTCTACGACCGCAGTTATGTGCTCAACCGCATCCATGACGTCTCAATTTCAGGCACGGGCATTATGATCCCCAACGAAATCAGACCGGGCACACCGGTCAAGCTGGTATTCAAAAGTGACGACTACATCATCAGCGTTAACGGCACTACCGTCTGGTGCAAACCGATCTCATCAGGACTGGACGATAAAGGGCTTAATGGCAAGGATGCCTATCGCACGGGTATTCAGTTTGATTACAAGGATCGCAACTGCGCCATGTTTTTTATGGCACTTAAAGATTTTATCAGTCGGCGCTAACCACCACGCCAACCGGGGTATCGCAGCGATACCCTGAGGCCCGGCCCTCAACGCGTCACATCAAGAAATGCCAGCACCTCGTCACGGCGATTAATCGTATCGGCATACCCCAACGCAATCAAATCCCGGCAGTAGGCCTTATCAAACAGCAGATAACTCAACAGACTGGTGCTATTACTGTTCAGGCCGCCAATGCCACGCAGAAAAAAGCGTACTGCAGGGGGCAACCGCTGGGCATGCTGCTGGGCAATCTTGCTGATATCACGGCTGGGGTTGATCTCCAGCACCTTGACCGGCTTGAGTTTGATCGAGCCATCATCAATCAGCTTTCTGGGGATCAGCTCAAGGGTGCGGTTAATGCGTTTGAGCCGTTCCAGATCCGCGTCCATACTATCGAGGAAGATACTATTGAGCACATGGCCTGCAATCTGCGCCATCGACGGGTAACCGTGGGTCTTCTCACGCACCACCGCGGCATCATTGTGGCTGCGCACACCAATCACCAGAATCCGGTCTGCCCCCAGATGCAGTGCCGGGCTGATTGGGGCGATCTGACGCATCGAACCATCACCAAAGTATTCACGGTTAATCTTCACCGCCTGAAATATAAAGGGAATGGCGGATGAAGCCATCAGGTGTTCAATAGTGATCTGCGCCGGACAGCCAACACGAATCGCCCGATCCCACGGCTCAATCTTCTCGGCACTTTGATAAAAAGTGACCGACTGACCCGAGGTATACCCCGATGCAGTAACACTCAAGGCGTGCAGATGGCCATCGGCAATAGAGTCGGCAATCCGCTCACAGGGCAGGTAGCTACGTAACAGCTGCTCCAGCGGCGTACGGTCAAACAGTGCTGTTGGATTGTGGCGTCCCAAGCCGCCCAACATCATGGCCGCCAGCCAGTGAAGGGCACTTTTGCTCACACCAATCGCATCACTACGAAAGACCTGATCGACAGTAAAATGGCCCCAGACACCCACCAACCGCGAGATGGCATCCTGAAAATCGGCAGCATAAACAGACAGGGCCGTGGCATTAATCGCCCCCGCAGAGGTACCACATATCACCGGGAACGGATTGTGTGTCAGGGGGGCACGCATCCGCGCAATGGCCTTGAGCACGCCCACTTGGTAAGCAGCGCGGGCACCACCCCCGGCCAGAATCAAACCCACCCGTGCGTCCGCTGTCTGCTTATCCGCCAACCACCCCATAATTTGCTCTACCTCTCCCTGCCACTATTACCGGATTACTCTCAATGAATAGCGGCATCAGCAAGGGGCAGCATGAGAATTGCCTTAAGTAACGGGCCGTTACTTCTCCTGCCCCTGCTTAACACGGCGGGTAAACGCCACAACATTCAGCGGCGCAGCCACTTCATAACTAACCTTACCTTTAATAGCATCCACCAGCCCCTCTTTGCCATAGACCGAGTCCATCATCATCCGTGAAATCCGCACACAGGCAGAGAGTGGTGTCGCTGCCCGGTTGCGCTCCATATCAATACGCCACTGCAAACACTCCATGCGACGGCGGTGGGCACTGGGCATCTCCGCAATCAGCGCATCAATATAGTGCTGGCGCTGCTGCTCAAACGCCTGGGGGTCACGCTGGGCCAGCTCAGCCCACGCTTCAAAGACAAATAAATCGGATTTAGATGGATAAGGCATCACTACAAACCTCTTAAATAAGCACCACAACATACCCCTTCTATTTGTAAGTATAACCAATCCACCCCTGCAAAAACCAGAACCACCTCACAACTCACCCGGCTGAAATCACTACCTCAATTCGGCAAGCAACGCCGCCAGGGCATCTACCACCGTATCGATCTCTGCCTGCTGGATCAGCAGGGGCGGCGCAAAACGGACCACCGTCTCATGGGTCTCTTTACTCAATACTCCCCGAACCATCAGCTGCTCACACACGGTACGTGCCGTCACCTTGTCGGCATGAAACTCAACCCCTATCAACAGCCCTTTGCCTCGTATCTCTTTGATAAACGGGCTGTTCAGCGCCGCCAGCCGGGCGAGAAAATAGTCCCCCATGCGGGCGGATGCCTGCACCAGCTGCTCCTCGTCCAACACCTTTAGTGCCTCCAGGGCGACGGCGGCAGCCAGTGGGTTACCACCAAACGTGCTGCCATGATCACCCGGGGTAAAGACCTCCATCACATCACGCCGCGCCAGAAACATGGAGACCGGCAGCAAACCACCACCCAGTGCTTTGCCAAGAATCACCCCGTCGGGCCTGACACCATCATGGTCACTGGCCAGCAGCGCACCGGTGCGCCCCAGGCCGGTCTGGATCTCATCACAGATCAGTAACACATTGTTGTCACGGCAGATCTGCTCGCAGCGCTTCAGATAGCCCGGCGGCGGCATGATGATGCCTCCCTCTCCCTGGATCGGCTCTACCAGAAAGGCAGCGGTATTGGGGGTGATGGCCGCCGCCAGGGCATCGCTATCACCAAACGGGATAGAGCTGAACCCCGCCGGAAAGGGGCCAAAGCCGTCGCGGTACTGCGGCTCGGATGAGAAGGCGACGATGCTGATAGTGCGACCGTGGAAATTGCCATCGCAGACAATGATTTCGGCCTGATTGGCAGCGACACCCTTAACGGTGTAGGCCCATTTGCGCGCCGCCTTGAGGGCCGTCTCCACCGCCTCGGCACCGGTATTCATTGGCAGCGCCATCCCCTGGCCGGTCATCTCGCAGACCTTTTGCAGCAGTGGTGCCAGCTGGTCAGTGTGAAAAGCGCGGGAGACAATGGCAAGCCGCCCTGCCTGTTGGGTTAACGCCTGCACCAGACGCGGGTGGCAGTGGCCGTGGCTGACCGCCGAGTAGGCGCTCATCATATCCAGGTAGCGGTTGCCCTGCTCATCCCAGAGGTAGACCCCCTCCCCTTTGACCAGCACCACCGGCAGGGGATGGTAGTTGTGGGCGCAGTAGCGCGCCTCCTGTTCGATAATGGTGTTCATAATGTAACCCCTCTGCCACTGCACAACGTCTCCAGCAGTGCCAGCACCAGCTGCCGGGTTTTGTGTTCAACATCGATCACCGGATTAAACTCCGCAATCTCCATCGCCACCAGTGCTGGGTCACCCGCCAACAGCGCCAGGGCCGCCAGCATCTGTTTGCCGGGGATCCCCCCCACTACCGGCGAACCGACCCCCGGCGCATCCTGGGTCGCCAGCCCATCCAGATCAATGGAGATGCCGTAGGCAGCGGTGCCCGTAGAGACAATCTGTTGCGCCTGGACCATCACATTGGCAAAGCCGATACGGTCCACATCATCATCCGTAAACACCTTGACCCCCAACTGCTGCAGCAGCGCCTTCTCCGGTGGCTCGTAACTGCGGACCCCCACCAGCACCAGATGTTGCGGCAGCACCACATACCCCTGAGCCGCCAGGGCAAGCAGGGTGGGTGCGCCGTGGCCCAACAATGTCGCCACCGGCATACCGTGCCAACGACCACTGGGGGTGGTATCAGGGGTATGGGCATCCATGTGGGCATCCACCCAGATCAGCCCCAACGGTCCATCCACGGTACGGGCCACCCCATTCCAGGTACCAATCGCGCAGGAGTGGTCACCACTAACTACCGCTAACCGCTGCCCCGGCACCTTTGCGGCCGCAACCGTGGTGGCAAGGTCGGCACAAAAGTCGGTGATCCCGGCCACCCCCTCACCCACTGCCGTCGGTGGTGGCTCCACAACCGTGCCCCACTCAACCCCCGGCAACACCTGCTGCCCCACCTTCCAGATGGCAGCGGGGCCACGGCCACAACGTTTATCCGGCGCGCCCAGCCCGGAGGCGGCACCCAACACCTTTAAACTCTTAACAGGGGTCTCACTTTTCATATCACTCCCTTTTTAAGCGCAATTACTCACACTATCGGCCCACCACCAGTGAGCCTTACCCAAGACCTTTACACATAATGGGCTAGAAACCCAGCCGCATAAGCCGTTACCGCCATCAGGAAGCAAGGCGTGGCGATGGTAAGATGGCGACCTCAATAGCACAACGAGCCAGCAAACCAGATGAATAGCCCTATGCCCACAACCCTGAATGGCCCCGCCGGTGTGCTGGAGATCCTGGCCGAAGGGTTTGATACCCCCTTCAACGGCATCGCCATCGTCTGCCACCCCCACCCGTTACACGGCGGTACCCTGCTCAACAAAGTGGTCCACTATCTGGCACGCAGCTGCCGTGAACTGGGGCTGGCATCGTTGCGTTTCAACTATCGTGGTGTTGGCAAAAGTGAGGGGGGATACGGCGAAGGGGTGGGGGAGAGTGAAGACCTGCTGGCCATTATCGACTGGCTGACGGAACACTACCCCGGCACACCGCTGTGGCTGGCCGGGTTTTCGTTTGGATCGTATGTGGCGTTGCGTGCTGCGGGTTTACGGCCGGTGGCACAACTCATCACCATCGCCCCGGCAGTGAATCGGCTCGACTTCAGCGACCTACCCATACCCAACTGCCCCTGGCTACTGGTGCATGGTGAAGCGGATGAGATCGTGCCCTTTGCCGAGGTAGTGGCGTGGCTGGAAACCGTTACCCCCTCTCCAGAGACGGTCTACCTGGAGGGGGTGGGGCACTTTTTTCACGGTCAGTTACCACAGTTGCAAACTCACCTGATGGCGCGGCTGGGCACGGCGGCGGCGAGAATCAATCGTGATTTAAAGAACGACTGAACCCTACTGCGCGCCCAATGCACTTGTCTCGCCAAGTGCTTTAGGCACGGGGTTAATTGGAAGCTTCCTTTAACTAAAAACCACGCAATACTAATCGCTCTAGCGCCAATGAATTGGATTCGTCAGCACCAAAAAATGCGGTGTTGATTGAATCTTGATCCATACCGTCGGGTAACAATAATAAAACCTTACCCTTCAGTACC
Source organism: Gammaproteobacteria bacterium (assembly GCA_021731365.1). GTDB lineage: Bacteria > Pseudomonadota > Gammaproteobacteria > Tenderiales > Tenderiaceae > JAKFXL01. Next base: position 59,239 of record JAKFXL010000003.1, read on the forward strand.
TCGTCACCACGTGTCTCCCACATATTCAAAAACTGCTGTTGGGTAAAACGGCGATTGCCCCATGAAGGGTCAGCCAGCACTACACTACCATCGGCACCGATACCCCGGATCACAGAAAAGTGATCATCATCGCGATAACGCAAATAGGCAATCGCCGGTGTTTTGAGTTTGCGTAGCTGCTCAAAGTTGAGCGCCACCCCCGCGCCCTTGAGACCATAGGGGCGCACCACCTCAGCCATGTCGCTAAAGGATGCTGCGCCATCCTTGGCCATCGTCTCCAGCAGCGCCGCTTCCGTCACATCAAAACCGTAAAAGCCATTCATAATCGTCGCTACGGATGCTGCACCACAGGAGTAATCCAAATCCTGTTTGACGACGTTGGCATCACGTAGATCTTTCCAGCTCTTCACGACAATTGCACCCTTGAGCGTAGCGGTACTAATCAGGGCATCGGCTGCTGTTGCGGCGCAAACGTACAGCCCAAGCAGAGAGGCAATGACAATTCTGTTAAAGCGCATCGTTAACCTTAACTGTTTGGCCGATATGGCTGGCAATTTCAGTACTGATGTTGTCGAAGAGATTCAACGAAGCATCACGCAGCAACGTGGTTAAATAGAGTCCGGTATCCGACTCAACAAGCTGGGTGTACTCCTCCAGCTCATCATCCGATACAGAGCGATACGCATAAACCATACTGAGTTGAATGAATTGACGGACTTGGGGCAAGGACTGCTCGCGCATCTGTGCCAGCATCTGCACTATCTCATCATCAGCCATCTTTTTATCCGCTGGCACAATCCGATTCATATTTTTCATTATGGCGCTGGGTACCATCATCTGCACCTCAACCATGCTCTCGGTCGCCTGCTGTGCTCTATCGAGCCGCTCGACCAATGCCAGTCGTTGTGGTGACGGCTGCGACAACATGGAGTTGGCAAACTGCATCATCTCCTGAAATGCCTCGGGAGTCTGGGCCTGCAATTCCAGCGCCGTCATCTTTTTAGAAAGCGGGCGGTCCAGCAGTGCCACAACTTCTGCATAACGCTGGGCGTCATAACGCTTTTCAATAAAGCGAACCAGCGCAGGTTTGGTTTTAACCGGGTCAAACGATTGTAAAAAGGTGTCCCTAAATTTGTAAAACTCCTCTTGCCCAACAGGGGGGGGTGGCTGTTGGTCAAATCCCATTGCCACCATGGCAGGCAATTGCTCGAGCATCTCATCCATGCCGGACGCCGCCACGATTTGTGTAACCATCGCAGATCGGGTTTGTTTCTCTGCGCTGTTTTCTGTCGTTGTTTTGGAATCGGCATCAGCCTGAGAGATGGATGCGGATGAAGCGGCAAAGGCAGCGCTGTTTGAGAATGCGGCGATGATGCAAACGGTTATGAGGATTTTTTTGAACATGTTTAGCATTCCTTGGGGCAGATGGTTGTTAGGTTGAAATGGTGCGCACAGCACACCCTACATGGCCAAATCAAATACATTACTTGCCACTCCATCAAGCAGTACAGTGCTTTGTGGCACATGAAATTCGACCTACACCACTGGATGTTTCACGATAACAAGATACGCAGATCCCATTAATTATTTTTGACGTGGGCAAGCCAATGGTAAAAAATGGTTATAAGAAGCGCAAGAATAAGTGAAACGCCAATGCAAGCAAAAGCAGTTATTGATGCCCCAACCCCCCCACCAATATTCGGATAGTTATCCTTTAAATACAAAAAAAATCGATTACCAAGCGATAAAAATACTAATATTAATGCAATTACAAGTGTCGATGAAAAGACAGTATGAGACATATATCAGCCTCCTCCTATAATGGTAGCCCCACGCTTTTATTGTATAAAATGCGGGGCTACCACTCTAAACAAAACAACAGAAAATAATTACCAGCGAGATGACAAGCCGCTTATGGCACCACCAACTCCGGCTCCAACAGTTGCGCCTAATGCAGGATTAACAAAAAATCCACCTACAGCACCGCCGGCTACACTGCCCGCAAAGGCAGGCCAACTCCAATTGCTACCGCCAGCAAAGGTGGAGGATGCGTACCCAACCCCACCACCAACAGCACCCCATCCAGCGCTCACGAAATTGAACCATGCTCCTTCCGTGTTTTTCATTTCCTGATCAGAAAGCGTTGCCACTTCCATCGTATTGCCTGAGTCAAATGCAAACGCCATATCCTTATCTTCAAAAGAACCGGCCATTGCTGATGTTGCACCAAAGGACATGGCGAGGGTAAGGGCCAGAGAAGTACCTGTCAATTTTTTCATTTTAATCTCCGTATCAAAATATTTATTGGTTGATCGTTACTGGTTTTCTATCTCACTACGGTTAGTGTTTTCTGTAGCGTCACCTCCTGTTTGGTTGTTGTTAATTGAAAAACGGCTGGGGAATTTATACAAAAACGTTACTCCAATCTCAGCACCGCTATCACCCGTTACATCACTGCGGCTACTCAGTTGCAGGGTGGTCTGTTTGCTCCAGGCGTAACCCACTCCGAACTCCAGTTGTGTTTTGGTAGTACGGATGCCTTGATATTGGCCATCGATCTCATCACGTTGTTGCCAGCGCCATTGCAGACCGGAGGTAAGCGTGACTTCGTGGTTGACGGCAAAGCCGATAGTGGGGTTGATGAAGAGTAGATCGCCGGGGTTGATGCGTTGGCTGCCGACGTCGCGTGTGGCGTTGTGGCGATAACCGGTGGTGAGCGACAAGACCAGTGGATCGATGGCGCGATAGGTGGTGAGGCCGATCATGCCGCTCTTGCCGTGCACCAGCTCATTGCCTTCGGCAACTACATTTTCAGCCAGTGCCAGTTCGGCAAACATAAGTAGTGCGGGGGTTTTGTTGTCGTTTGAAAAGCGATGATTGATACCGATCCAGGCGTCTGAAAATTTTTCACTGCTGCTGGCGGTGGGGCCATCGGCATCGAGTGTGCGTGTGCTCTGTGCAATTGCGCCGAGGCGGGCGAATAGTTCTGTGTCCAGGCTCATGCCATAACGTACGCCGGACGAGAGTGCGAGCAAATCTAAGTTTTGCCGGGCTTGGCCTACCGCAACAGGTACGGAGATAAATTGGCCGGGACCGATTTGAATAGTGCCATAACGGGAGTCGACGTTGCGCCGGTCACTATTGGCGTACACAAAATTGATATCCGCACGCCACCGTTTTTCGGCAGTGAGCAAATCCTCAATGGTAAGAGGTAAGTCCGCGTGAGCAACAGGCAATGCAACTGTACAAAAAAATAGTACCGCAATGACGTTGCCACGCAGTCTGAGGATTGATCGTTCCATGATCATAATAAATATCCCGCAAAGTTCATGCGGACATTATTAAATGATGTTTCAGCAGTTGTAAATATGTATTTTTAACGCATATTTAAATCGATTAAATCGGAATTAAGGAGGCGGTGACTAACACCTTGGCACTAAAAAAACACCGTCTCCACAAAACACTAAGCCGCCAGCTGCCGCGCCATGGTTGTCAGGTTTTCATCCTGCGCCAACAGCTGCACCATCACTTTAATCACATCACTCTGCTCCATGCCAAGCACCTTCAATGCATCGTCTGGCATATCCTCGTAGACTGCCTCTCCGGAGGCGTGCACTCGCAGCAGATAGTCACTCAGGCGGGCCATCTGTATGTATACGGCGTATGGACCGTGATACTTGTCAGTATGGTGTTCACGGGTAGCCACCACTACCTCATCAGGCAGCTTCCACGCCTTGAGTAGCCAGTGGCCCAACTGTGTGTGGTCAAGCCCCAGGTAGTCACGTTCGATAGTCATGCGCTCTTCTGCGCTATTGTTTTCACTAATCTTTTCACTCAGCCCCAGAAACTCATCGCGGAAGAACTGCCCCAATACCAGATAACCAAAATCGTGTAACAGTCCAATGAGGTAACAGGTGGAGGGGCGCGGCTGGTTGCCTCTCGGCATCGCCTTGCAGAGCATCTGCATCAGGTTGGCGCTGAAGATGGCGTGTTTCCAGAACGCATCCAGCCCCAACGGGCCGTGACGCGGGATTTTAAACGAGTCGAGCAGCGCCAGCCCCATGGCCAGATTCATCACCATGTCAAAACCCAGCACTCGGACTATCGCCACGTGCAGGGAGTCCACATCACCCCGGTAACCAAAATAGGGAGAATTGGCGTAGCGCAATACCTGCGCTGTCAGGCTGGGGTCCAGCCCTACCACCTCCACCAGTGCATCGGCACTCGCCTCGGGATTGGCGCGCAGGGCAAACAGCCGCTGCGCCATCTCCGGCATCGGTGGCAGCTCGGTGATCTGCTCCACCCGCTGGCGGATGTAGTGGCTCTGATCCAGCACTTCCATCGTCCCACCCTGTCCGCTGGTCAATCTTGGCTCCATGGAGGTAGTGAAATCGGTACCGAGCCAGGCGTTGATCTGCATCAACATAAAATCCTTACGCCGTAACTGAATCAGTCGGCCATGGCTGCCCGCCACGATGCAGACCTGATCGGGGGTTGCCAGACTCGCATCAATAATCGTGCGAATGTTATACGGCTCGCCCAGCGGTGGGATCAACCCCGGCTCGCAGTCGGTAAATACCGATGACAACTGGGTCTGGAACGCCGGTTCAACCGTACGGTGCAACAGGGCAGAGAGTCGCTGAAAATCAAGCTTGTGGCTGGCGGGCAGAATCGCCATCAACAGACCAAAGGAGTCGCGCAATACCACGGGGTAGTAGAGTGCCCGTGCGTCAATCCCTGCCAACCTCGCCGCCTCCAGGGGTGAGCCAAAATGGCCCACCTCCAGCACGGTATAAATTACATGTTTGTCATCCAGATATTGCTTAACAGTTTTTGCGATAGACATATTGGCTCGGCCTTATATTCCCCTTTATCGCCGCAGGCAACTCCATTTGCGGCCCCACTGTCACAGTGACTCCACCACACAGCACCCTCCAGGATCACGCCTTATCTGGCACGTACCCTGGCAACAGCTGGCCACCGGAGTGTTAAAGTCACGATAATCTTTTGTTTAACAAGAGAATGTATCGTGTAGAGACGAGAAACCTTTAGCACCTTCCAATATCGCGCCGTGGCCGATCCGAATCAACCCTGTGCTGGTGCGGCACACACCTCAGCCAGCTCTTCATACTCCGGGACAGGACCATGGCCACCACAATGGGTACAGGCAGGATCACGTTTAATCTTAAACTCATCAAACGTGGTTCGCAGGGCATCGTAATAGAGCATCTTGCCCAGCAGCGGTGAGCCGATGTTCAGTAGCAGCTTCAACACCTCAACCGCCTGTAGCAGCCCCATCACCCCTGGCAACACCCCCAACACACCAATTTCAGAGCAGGAGGGGGCGGAGCCGGGGGGTGGCATGGTCGGGAACATACAACGGTAGCAGCCACTGGGGTTCTCTGGATGGTCGGGCCAGAACACCGTCAACTGCCCTTCAAACCGGTAAACCGCCGCATGAACGTTGGGTTTGCCCAATTTAACGCAGGCGTCGTTTACCAGATAACGGGTGGGCAGATTATCGGTACCATCCACAATCACATCATAGGCGGCAAATATCTCTTCAACGTTACTGGCGTCCAGACGGGTCTCATAGGCGACCACCTTAACCGCTGAGTTGAGCTGTTCGATCGATTCACGGGCCGAAGCGACCTTAGCGGTGCCCACCCGTGCTTCGGTGTGAATAATCTGGCGCTGCAGGTTGCTGCGGTCGACGACGTCATGATCCACCAGACCAATGGTGCCCACACCGGCCGCCGCCAGATAGAGCGCCGACGGCGAACCCAAACCACCCGCGCCAATCAGCAGTACCTTGCTCCCTTTCAGTTTGAGCTGTCCCTCTACCCCCACCTCTGGCAATAGCAGATGACGGGAGTAACGCTCCCTCTCCTCGGCGTTTAATACCTGCGGAACCTCAAACTTAAGTCCCTGATTTTTCCAGCGGTTAAAACCACCGGCAAGGGAGTGGACTGCGCTGTAACCCAGCTTCTGCAGGGCGTCCGCCGCAAACAGGGAGCGCACCCCGCCCGCACACATCACCACCAGTGGCCGACTTTTATCTGGCACCGCGTCCTCAATCCGCAACTCCAGAAAACCCCGGCCAATACGCAGTGATCCGGCGGGGGTGCCGTTGGCAATCTCATCCGGCTCCCGTACATCCACCAGCAGACCTCCACTATTTAGAAGCTGCTGCGCCGCTGCCGGCTCCAACTCTGGAACTTGCGCTTTCAACTCCTCCAGACGACGGTCCATACTTTTCATATCATCACTCCTAGCTCTTTTGTCTGATCCATCAGGTTATCTGCTCCCGTTGCCCAATTATGTAGCCCCCTATTGTGCCCCCATTACCGGGTAACGGCCATGGGGCTATTTTTTGACCGGTGTTTTCACTGTTGGCGACTGGGCACAACGGAACCCCAAATCAATAAAGGTGTACTCAGGCCTCAGGTTAAAGCGGTAGGCGGTACGGTAAAAGTGGTTGATCACATAGTGGCCCAGCCCCCCCCAGCCACCGCCACGCACGACCTTCATCTTCTCGCCAAAATCGTCACTTTTATATTCGCTGCCGGGATAGGGTTGATACCAGTCATCCACCCACTCCATGACATTGCCCGCCATATCTTCGACACCGTAGGGCGACGCCCCCTTGGGATGGGAGCCAACGGGGGCGACACCCTGTGGCCACCCCGTACCACTGCCGTCATTCAAACGGCCCTGATCCCACTGGTTGCCCCATGGATACTCGTTGCCTTTGCTGCCACGGGCAGCCTTCTCCCACTCAATCTCTGTAGGCAAGCGTTTGCCCCGGTTTTTGCAGTAGTCATGGGCCTGGGTCCAGGTAACACCGGTCACGGGCAAATGATCAAACTGGGCCTGATGGGCGACCAGCGCTTCGAGCAGCGGTTCGTACTCCATGGTGCTGACATCAATATCAAGCTTGAAGGTGGTGGTGGCCAACCGCCGCAGCGTTGGCAGGTCCGCAAAGGTCAGCACATCCCGCGACAGCAGATAGCCATTCTCCTTCCAGCCTTGCGGTATCCAGTAGTTGTTGGCGACAACAAAGTCACGAAACTGGCTGTTGGTCACCTCAAACCTGTCGATCCAGAACGCTGGCACGGTCACACTGCGCTGCGGTGCCTCATCCTGATACCACGGTTTGCTGGAGCCAAACTCCTGCGCCTTCCCCTCGGTATCCTTCAGGTTGCTGCCCATCACAAACGGCCCGGCGGGGATCACAACCATCTCCTTGGGGGCCGCGACCACACTGCTGATGCTAGCCATTACCACCACTATCGATACAAACCTCTTCATGCACACCTTCCTGCCATTCAACTGCTGTTAAGGTTTGTTAAGCGCCCGCTCCAGCGCCGCAACAGCCTGTAGCTCCTCAATGGAGTAATACTCGGCCGGATCCATCGGCACCTGGGCGTTACGGTGCGGCAACAGCAACAGCTCGGCCATGTCGATATAGGTTTGATTGCCCTTATCCAGCGGCTGACTGGCCAGCTGTTTCAAGGTGGCACTGTAGTCATACCCCGCCTCGGCAAAGACCTGTTCCAGAAATTGCTTACGCCCATCACCCGGCAGGCTGGCCGGACTGACCGCCAGCCGGGTATCGGAGAGTTTTTCCCAGGCACTTGCCAATTTTTCCAGTACCGCATTATCACCCAGTGGCGCGGCTACCGGGGTTGCGGGCTTGCTGTTACAACCACTCAACAGCACCACTGCACACAGCAGCACCCCCACACCCATCAATTTTCTAATCACGTTAAATGCCTCTTGTTACAAATTTTGTTATTGACCTGCAGCGGTATCGTTCATCCAGCGACTGATCAGATTGGCCAGATCGACATGCCCTTCGTTCTGCGCCACCATGCGTGGTGTCCAGCCATCCCCGGTTTTGGCATTCAGATCGGCCCCGGCATCAATCAGCAGACGCATGATATCGCCATTCCCCTGCTGTGCGGCCCAGTGCAGCGCACTCCACTTGCCGTTATCCACATGATGTACATCAGCACCGTGGGCCAACAGAATTTTGACCACCTCGGTATGCCCCTTCATGGCGGCCCGCAGCAACGGCGACCAGCTGGTATCATCCACCGCGTTGGCGTTGGCACCATTATTCAGCAGCAGTGCCACCATCTCAGCGTTGCCGATACGGGCGGCATGGGTCAGCGCCGTCCAGCCAAAGCTGTTGCGCCCCTCAATGTCACTGCCTTTGGCCAGCTCCGCAGTCACCCCTTTGGGGTCATCCGCCACCACCTGTTCCATCAGCGCTGTATTGTTGTCACAGGCGGCCAATACCCCTACTACACAGAGGGTTGCCACCCCCTTGAAAAATCTCATCATCCTCTCCACCCCTTAACATTCAGGGCTGCCATTCTACCCGACACTCTCAACCATGCTAAGCCAAGAGTTCATGGTGCTATACTTTCTCACCCTATTTTTCCAGAGAACCCTGTTCATGCACCGATTCAAATGTCCAAGTTGCCAGGCAGAGAGCATTTCAATCAAGGATAAGTTCCGCCTCGGCTGGTGGCTCACCACCCGCTGTGGCCAGTGTGAGGCACGGGTAGCCGCCTTCCCCTGGACACTCATGCTGCTCTTTTTTCTCCATACCTGGAATGTCATCTGGTGGTTTGGGCTATATCACTTTGAGGGCGGCGGGCAATATCTCCTGTATATGGGGATTGGCTGGGTGCTGATTGAACTGATCAACCTCTTTTTTATGCCGCTCTGCAGCCTGCGGCGCAAGACCGAATCCTAAAAACATGGCACGTATCCTGGCGATAGGCATTGCCACACTTGATATTATTAATAGTGTCAGCCGCTATCCGGACGAAGATGACGAAGTCCGTGCGGTCAGCCAGCGCCTCTGTCGTGGCGGCAATGCCACCAATACCCTCGTGGTACTCAGCCAGCTCGGCCACACCTGCCACTGGGGCGGGGTACTGGCCGACGAACCGGATGCCAACCACATCGAGGCCGACCTGCTGCGCCACGCCATCAATACCGATGCCGTCACCCGGTTGAACCAGGGCAAAGTCCCCACCTCCTACATCACCCACAACCTGGCCAACGGCTCACGCACCATCGTCCACCATCGCGACCTGCCCGAGTATCGCTTTGCCGCCTTCCGGGAGATTGACCTGGCACCGTTCGACTGGCTCCACTTCGAAGGGCGTAACGTTGCCGAGACGCTGCAGATGCTGCTCTGGGCGCGGGCACAATACCCGGCGCTCCCCATCTCCATCGAGATCGAAAAAGAGCGCCCCGATATCCAGCAGCTCTTTGCCCACGCCAACCTGCTGCTCTTCTCCAAACCCTTTGCCCTGGGCCGGGGCCACCACCACGCCACCGGACTGCTGGAGGCCATGCGCCCACTCGCCCCCCAGGCGGCGCTTGTCTGCACCTGGGGCGCTGCGGGGGCGTGGGCTATCGACCGCCACGGCCAGGAAGAGTATTCAACCAGCATCGCCCCCTCTCAGGTGGTGGATACCCTGGGTGCGGGTGATACCTTCAACGCTGCCATGATCGATAGCCAGATCAGCGGCCTGTCGCTGGGGGCGAGCCTCGCCGCCGCCTGCCACCTTGCCGGGCACAAATGTGGTTACCAGGGGCTCGACTTCATTCTTAAAGGGACTGTCTCATGATCGTCATTTACGACCGCAAGGGGTTCGACGCCCTGTTAACTTTGGAAGGCAACAGCCTCAAAGGGGCCAATCTTGGCAGCGCCAACCTGCACAACGCCAATCTGGTGGAGTACAACCTCAGCGGTGCCAACTTGAACGGCGCTATCCTCACCAGCGCTGATCTGCGCCTTGCCGACTTTAGCGATGCCGACTTAACCAATGCCGACCTGAGCGACGCCGACCTGACCGGCTGCTGCCTGGAGGGTGCAAAACTGGCAGGGGTCAAGATTGTCGGAACCAAACTGGGGCTGGAGCACCACACAGCGCTGCGGGCGGCAGGGATTAAATTGGCGGGATTGGCGCTGGAGTTGTCGGTAAAGGGGTAAGGATTGATGCGCTGCCTGTTCTTATGTGTGCTCTTTTTTTACCAATGTAGTGCACTGGCGGCACCGATGGTTGAACAGGTGCGCGTATTCAAATCAGCACACCAGTTACAACTCATCACCGCGGGCAAGGTCTCTCATACATTCAAAATAGCGCTGGGCAGCCAGCCCATCGGCCATAAACAGCAAGAGGGTGATGGCAGAACACCGGAAGGACATTACATTCTCGATTACAAAAAAGTGGACAGCGCTTACTACCGCGCCATCCACATCTCCTATCCCAATGACAACGACCGCGCCGCTGCCAACGCCCGTGGCATATCTCCAGGGGGGCTGATCATGATTCACGGGCAGAAAAACGGTCTCGGCTGGCTCTCACCACTCAGCCAACGTATTGACTGGACGGAGGGTTGTATCGCACTCAGTAACAGCGACATGGAAACTCTGTGGAATCTGGTTGAGGCGGGCACAAAGATCGAAATACTCCCCTAACTCACCAGATCGGCCCATTGAAGTCTTGTGCTTAACCCTGCGTCAAACAGAAACTTCCGGCATGGGTCACCCGATTCCGCCCGCCGGCCTTGGCATCGTAGAGCACCTTATCGGCCTGACCGATGAGGTTGTGGCCAGCCCGTGGCTCCAGTTTGCTGTTGGCAGCGCACTTCATGGTGGCAACACCAATAGAGATGGTGACATTGAAGGGCGGGAACTCATCGGTTTTAAAGATGTGGTCGGCGATACTGCGACGGATACGCTCCGCCACCTCCACCGCCTCCTCACCGCCGGTATTGGCCAGCAGGGTACTGAACTCCTCACCGCCGTAACGTGACAATACGTCACTGCCACGCAACTGGGTACGGATCAGCGCCGCCACTTCGCGCAGCACCAGATCTCCCACCTGATGGCCATAGGTATCGTTGACCTTTTTGAAGTGGTCGACATCCAGCAACATGCAGGAGAGTGGTTTGCCGGAGCGGCCAGCTGATTCCACCTCCTCCTTCATGCGTTGATCAAAGAAGCGGCGATTGTTAATAGAGGTCAGGGTATCGGTCAGCCCCTGACGTTTCAGCCGCTCCAGATTGATGCCATTTTCGATACAGATGGCAACAACCGCAACAAAGTGTTCAAGAAAATCGGTCCGCACACCCCGCACAAAACGGTCGGCGTCGTAGCTACCGATATTCAGGCTGCCAATCAGGCGGCCATAACGGACCAACGGCAGTAGGGCGATGCTGGCCGGTTTTTTACGGGCGTGGGAGAAGAGTTTGGCGTGTTTGGTGGCGCGATAGTCGCCTAACAGGGGAAATAACGAGGCGTTGTAGAGCTCGTGCATCTCTTTCAGGCTGGTGGCAAAAATCAGCTCCGGGACATTATCAAACGCCACCCCCTCATCGTCCAGGATCCGTTTTACCTCATACTCAGGGTCAAACAGCAGCAGGCTGACCTCGTCCCAGCTCACGGTGGAGGCATCAGGGAGAATAATCGCCTCCACCAGCTCACGCAGTGAGTTCAGACTCACCAGCTTCAGCTCCAGCGCCTGAAAGCGGCGTAGTTTGTATTCGTTATTACGCGCCTCTGCCATAAAATCGGAGAGACGCTGCTTGAGCAGGCGATTGTACGCCTGAAGCTCTTTGCTCATACCTTCGTGCGAATGATCAATTGCTGCCAACATTGACTGCCCCCACCCCTGACGAGAATCAGAACGTCACAGGACCGATGTTGCAAAACAGTTACCTCTTGCCACGATCCCGTCTGTACTACCAACATGACGCTTCCCACGGGATTATTAACGGGCAAGGCGGTGACTCCTTTAGCGGCAAAGCAATAATTGTAGTTAAATATGTTGTGCCAAACTGTGACCCGGTTCACCAAATCACACATCAATGGAGAGTCCATGGGTATAATCGCCGGCCATGGAACTGACCTATCTACAGCCGCTGTTTGACTGGATTGCCCAACACCCGCACTGGGCCGGATTCATTGTCTTTTTAATCGCGTTTACGGAGTCACTGGCCATCGTCGGCCTGTTTATCCCCGGCGCGGTGCTGATGCTGGCGGTGGGGGCCTTGATCGGTACGGGCACTCTCACCTTCTGGCCGACCTTCTGCTGGGCCGTGGCGGGGGCGGTGGCCGCGGATGGCATCAGCTTCTGGCTGGGCCACCACTACAAACAGCGGCTACGTACGCTCTGGCCCTTTAGCCGTTATCCGGCACTGCTCGACCATGGCGAGCGGTTTCTCGCCCAACATGGTGGTAAAAGTGTGCTGTTTGGTCGCTTTTTTGGTCCGGCACGCGCCATTGTGCCGGTCAGTGCCGGCATCATGGGCATGCCGGCGGGCCGCTTTCTCTTTGCCAATATCGCCTCCGCCCTGGTCTGGGCACCGGCCTTTTTACTGCCGGGCATGGCCTTTGGTGCCTCACTCAATCTGGCGGCAGAGATAGCCTCACGGCTGGCACTGCTGCTAGTCAGTATTATTGTGCTAATCTGGCTCAGCCTCTGGTGTGGCAGACGTCTCTACATGTTGCTCGCCCCTCACGCCACCGAGATGGGTGAACGGTTGACACAGTGGGGACGCCAACACCCCAGATGGGGACGGATCAGCACCATCCTGCTGGATCCACAACAGCCCGAAACCAAGGCGCTCACCCTTGTGGCGCTGATACTGGTGGCACTTGCGTGGCTGATGCTGACGCTGTTTGAACAGTTCAGTATCACCGCCCGCCTCGCCCGCCTCGACCACAGCACCTACCAGCTACTGCAAGGGCTGCGCTCACCGTGGGGCGATCAGCTTATGACCGTTGTTTCGCAACTGGGTGATGGCACTGTGCAGGCGGCGCTGGTGATAATGCTCGCCCTCTGGCTGCTATGGCAGCAGCGCTGGCTGGCCGCCGGCCACTGGCTGGCGGCGGCACTGTTTGCCACCCTGGCCAGCTGGATGCTCAAACAGAGTTTGCAGCTACCACGGCCACAACCGCTCTACGACGGTGCCATGAGCTTCAGTTTTCCCAGCGCCCACACCCTGTTGGCCGCTGCACTCTACGGTTTTCTCTCAATACTGGTTGCCCGTGAGCTGCCACCACGCTGGCGCTGGTTGAGTTATACCAGCGCCTGGACCCTCATCCTCAGCATCGCCTTTTCACGGCTCTATCTGGGGGCGCACTGGCTCTCCGATGTAGTGGGTGGCATTGTCCTGGGGTTGATCTGGGCCGCCGCACTGGGTGTCGCCTATCGCCACCACCTGGCCCCCCGGATACCGCTCGCCGGGCTGCTGGGCGTGCCACTGCTCACACTGACCATTGTCGGTAGCTGGCATGTCGTACAGAGCCATGAGATGAATCTGGCCCGATACGCACCCCACTACATCACCCAATCCACCACCCATGGGCAGTGGCTGGCCAGCGACTGGCAGCGCTTGCCCAGCCACCGCATCGATATCCGTGGTGTCGAAAAACAGCCCCTCAATCTGCAGTGGTCCGGCACATTGGCAGAGTTGCAACAACATCTAGGTGAACTTGGCTGGCAGCAGGAGCTGCCACTCACCTTTAAAAGTGCCATGCAGTGGCTCAATCCCAACGCGACCCTGGCAGAACTCCCGCAACCACCGTTGGCACACGACGGGCGCACACCGGCTTTGGTCATGGTATTGCCAGAACAGAAGCTGCTATTACGCCTCTGGCCATCCATACTCACACTTGAGGGGCAGCCACACACTATATGGATTGGTCACGTTGGGCGCGAAAGCCTGACAGAGTTGCCGCTGATTCGGTTTCCCAGCCTGGGCAGCGACTTTGATACACCGCTGCAGCAGTTCAAACCGTTCGTGGCAACCGCCCACTGGCAGCTCAAACAGCGCCCCATGAACGGCAACAGCAGATCACTCTGGCACGGCGAGGTGCTGCTGCTCTGGTCTAACAACTATATAGAAGGTGTGCCGTGAAAAACCGCGGTTTTATCGCCCGCCTCGGCTACGCACTGGCCGGTTTACAGGCGGCATGGCAGCAAGAGAGGAGTTTTCGTACCCAGAGTGGCTGTGCAGTTGCAGCCTTGGTCCTGCTGCTGCTATTGCGCCCCGCGCCACTCTGGTGGGCGCTGACAGGCATTATGGTAACGCTGGTGCTTGCTGCCGAGCTGATCAACACCGCCCTCGAGCAACTCGCCGACCATCTGCACCCCGAGCAGCACCCCAACATCAAACTGGTCAAAGATTGTGCCGCCGCTGCCGTGCTGCTGCTCAGCCTGGGGGCACTATGGCTGGCGGTTATCATGGTGATTGATTATGTTCAGCCGTAACAGACTCACGACTCCACCTCAAAACCACCCAGCACCCACTGCGGCATACCCGAATGGCCCACACAGACCAGATTGTTCAGCCCCATAATGGAGAGGTTGGCAAAGGCCGTTTGGGCACGACGCCCGGAACGGCAGTAGAGATAGACCCGCTTATATTGTTTCAACTCATCCGCAGACTGCCCCTCCGTGCCAAACGGAATATTACGACTGCCCGGCACATGGCCAATCTCATACTCCTCCGGGGTGCGGTTATCCACAATCAACTCATCCTCACCCAGGTTGTGCCAAGCCTTGTAAAGATCTGACATCGAAAACTCTTCATGCAGATAACGCTTGGGGTCAAAGCTGATGCCCGATGCCAGATTGGCGGGCACGGCCTCGTTGATCTTTTTTGGTAGATCGAGATCAAGGTTGTTCATCAGCTCAACAAACGCCTCACGACTCTGGCCATTGCCCAACCGTGGGTTCCAGCGCTTCTCCTCACCAATCGTTGAACAGCCACGGCCGTTGTAATCGTGTGCCGGGTAGAGCCGGGTTGCATCGGGCAGCGTAAACAGCTTTTGGGTCACGCTGCTATAGAGCGTATCGGCGCTACCCTGCTGAAAATCGGTACGGCCACAGCCGTGAATCAACAAGGCATCACCACTGAAGAGCATGCCATCAACGTAATAGCTCACACAGCCATCAGTATGGCCGGGGGTCGCAATCACCTTGATTTTGTACTGGCCAAACTTTAGCTCGCTGCCATCCTCGGCTGCCACATCAATCGCCTGCACACCCGCCGCCGCGCCATAGACGATCTTTGCCCCAGTCTGCTGTCGGATCATGCCCGCCGCCGTCACATGGTCCGCATGGACGTGGGTCTCCAGCACATAGAGCAGCTCAACACCCAGCTCACGAATCAGCCCCAGGTCACGCTCCAGCTGTTCACGTACCGGATCAATCAGCACCCCCTGCCGAGTGGCCGGATCAATCAGCAGATAGGTATACGTCCAGGTATCACGATCAGAAAGCTGGCGCACCACCAACGTTGGACGGGTAATCTCTAATGACATAAAAAGCTCCTGGCCAGCAAAATTTCAGATAAAAAACTAATGTTCCGGTGATTATCGCACGATACAGAAAAGCGGTTTAGTGCATCAACGTGTTGCAAAGTGGCTCAGCAGCGCCTCATGAAAGTGCAGCTCCCCCCACAACAACCGCCCCTTCACCGCCATGGAAACACAATAGAGCCAAATATCATCACCTTAACGCAGGCGCAACAGGCTGGCATGTTAATTGATGTACAACAACAGCAACCCACATCAAACGGGAGATAGGAAGATGAACAACAACGTCAACTTTAACGGCTTTATTGACCCCTACCAGGAAGGGGAGTCACCCGAGGCAACCAATGGTGCGGCCACCAATACCGCCCACATCGCCCCCCCTTATCGCCCCGGCGTGCTGTTTGATATCGCAGATGAACGCGATATTGAGGTCAGTGAATAGCTATAACAGAAAATACTCAAGGGTTGTTGTCGTTATAAAGATCAACACACCGCTGGCAGACACAGGCACGCATCCGTAACGCCGCCGGGATCCGCTCCAGCAACCCTTGAGGAATATTGACCACCTGACACCAACAGCTGTTACAGCCCACATCATCCACACGCGGGCAACGGTTGGCCTCACCACACAACGGGCAGCAACCTGCATCCAGCGCCACATTCAAAAACTGCACACAGATAAACTCCGCCACCGCCGCCACATCATTAATATCCAACAGTGGCAACGTTGTCACCAATGCACCCTCTGTTGCCACCGCAATCACATATTTATCATCGGGGAAAATCAGCGGTTTGCCTAATGCCGCACGGTGCAACTCAATCTTCGGAATCGGCTCATGACGAAACCCCTCCACCAATATCAGATCCAGCACACTCATATCCAACTGCTGCAACAACAGCCGTAAAGAGGGGTCAGCCGCACCCTCATCAAACTCTGTCACCAAGGCCGAACGTTTTTGGGACGCCACCAACGTCTGCTGCGCCCCCGCCTGACGCAGGCGAAAGCTATCTTTACCCGGCAAATCAATATCAAAATCGTGATGGGCATGTTTCACCACCGCCAACCGCACACCACGACGTCTCAATATCGGAATCAACTGCTCCAGCAGCGTGGTTTTTCCCGTGCCACTATAAGCAGCAAAACCAAGCAACGGCACTATCGACTTCATCTCATCACCACTCATGCCATCAACTTCGCTCTAAAAATAAAAAAGACCGCCCCCATCAAACACAGCCCAGCCCAAAAATAGTCCATCGTCAACTTCTCCTTCATATAAAAAAGTGCAAAAGGCACAAAGACCAGCAGCGTAATCACCTCCTGCATAATCTTCAGCTGACCAATCGTCATCACCTCATAACCAATACGATTGGCAGGCACCTGCAACATATACTCAAACAGGGCAATGCCCCAGCTCACCATCGCCGCAATGATCCAAGGCTTGTCCGACAGATTTTTAAGATGGGCATACCAGGCAAAGGTCATAAAGATATTGCTGCAAATCAACAGCCCTGCGGTCACCAGATAGGGATTCATTCAACAGGCCTCGTTCAACGCCTTACCAGCATGGCAAGAGATTATGCGAGTGGCAACACCATTAAACAACATCGGGAGCCAGCAGGAACGGTCGGCGATAGCACAAACCATAAAATGTAGGGTGGGCACGCTTTTCGTGCCCACCAAGCCTTGCGCAGCAACACAAAACCGGTTTTAAATCCAACGACTCAGCAGCCTCAATCAACCATGTGGTGAACGCCAAAATGTCGGGTTACGCTACGCTAACCCGACCTACGCGATTTTTTTGTTATATCTCGGCTTTAGAACGCTATCCTTTTCGCTTCTTTTTAAGTGATCTATTGATCGAATCTACCAGCTTGTAAAACTCCACATAACCGTCTGTCCCTGGTTTATACGTTTTAAAAAAAGCATCTTGTTTAAAGCGCTTTAGTTTCTGTTTAGCATCCTTGTTTCCTTCATCTGAGCTAGAGGCTAAGTCAAAAACATCTGGATGAACAGAAGCAACATCTGAGGTTATTTGTGATGGCAAAAGTCCTTCAATATTTTTCTTACCACCAATTGCCAGGCCGATAGAAAAGAAATCCTCATTCCTTTTCAGGCCAAGATTTTCAAGTTTCTTCGAGACCTTTCCATCTACATCAAGGTCAAACGTGATAATCACCCGACTGAATCGCTCCAATATAAATTTCATCATAACGTCGTTCGAGAAAAAACCGTCGCCGCCATAAGAGAAAACAGCCCCTTTCAGGTCAAGTTGTTTTTCTCCATGCTCTGGCTTCTGTAAGTGTTCAAAGTAATCTTTATCTATTTCACCCTCGACAAGTATCAGCTCATCAGCGTCGGCAAATAGAATTGCGCGCCATGGCCCAAACGAATCTGCCGTTACGCCCAAAGCCATGGCAAATGGGCGCATCCAATCGCCGCCAGCGGTATCTTCTAGCTGAGTCTCCAATGCGCGGCCGCGTTCTGTTCGCCGAGTGAGAAGAATATTCGCATCAGGGCGCTCAACGCTCAGCATGTGTGGACTGTGTGTTGTGGCAATAACCTGAACTTCGAATTCTTTTGAAAGATCGCGAAGGAGTATACCGAACTCAGCTTGTGCAGACGGATGTAAGAAGCTTTCTGGCTCTTCGATAACGATGATAGGAGTAATCCGATTAGACTCAGTTCCGGCTTCTCGTATCTTTTTTGCCCTGAGC
This sequence comes from Gammaproteobacteria bacterium, assembly GCA_021731365.1. Taxonomy (GTDB): domain Bacteria; phylum Pseudomonadota; class Gammaproteobacteria; order Tenderiales; family Tenderiaceae; genus JAKFXL01. Next base: position 77,309 of record JAKFXL010000003.1, read on the forward strand.
AATGCCAAGAGAATGTGGGTTCTATTCTGTGTACCACTTCCCCAATCATCTAGTGGCACATCCTCCTTCTTATCACCAAGAGATAATTGAAATGGAAAATTTTCAACGTCAAAACTTGGTATAGATATTCCCACCTCATACTTTTCATCAAGCCTTCCAAGCATTTCACCTATTTCAAGTTTATGTTTAGCAGCAACTGCGTTGAGTCGTTTAAATAACTGATCTTTAGCGGTCTTTATTTTTTCACGATCTTCATCTGTTAGTGATCCAAAAAATGACACAGCCCTCGGGTTTAGTGCGTATGGATGCTTTGGCTGGGTAGAGTTGTGGAATACGAAAGCATTCGAGGTTTTTAATTTTTTGTGAATCTCTTGAACCTTGTATTCATCATTAATAATCTCTCCATGGCATGTCAATCTGTAGATTGGCTCAATAGATTTATTGTTGAATGTAAGAGAGAATTCCAAAACAATGTCATCTTCCTCGCATGTGAATGACAGAAATGTTTGCACGAATCTGAAAAGCCCCTCATCACGGAGCTTATGTACACGTACTCGCATTGAGAATTCAATTGGTAGTCGCACTTCATCCTGTCTTTTCCATAATGGATAGTCAGATTTGTGTGATACGGATGTGGCCTCTGTATCAAATGGATCGTAGCCATCATCCTCAACAAAAAATGCACGCATTACTTTCAATAAGTTCGATTTTCCTGCGTTGTTTTTCCCTGATATTGCAGAATAGTAATCTGGAAAGATAATTGAGCAATCAGCAAGAGTTCGATAGTTTTTTACGGAAATGTGTTCAATGCGCATAGCGTTATTTGACAACCTTATTGGGCAGAATTAGCAAGTAGCCTGGAAGCAGCGTAGCGAATTCCGGGGAGCGTCTCCCGGATTGCACTTCGTTTCATCCGGGCTACCCGTCTGAGTTATTGATTTGATTTTCATGACATGACCCCTCATGCAGATTGTGTTTGTCACTATGGCAAATTGTGGGATGGGGGGCAATGCTTTTTTGGGTTAGCATGGGGGTGGATGCGTCAGGGGCAACAATCATTTTATTTATCACCTACCCCCCCAGCGCGGCACCAGCGTATGTTCAACATCAAGATGGTCAAGTATGCGGGCGACAACAAAATCAACAATGTCATCTAACGTTTTTGGATTTTGATAAAAGCCGGGGTTGGCTGGCAGGATGGTTACACCAAGACGGGCAAGTTTGAGTGCGTTTTCCAGATGGATGGCGGAGAGCGGTGTTTCGCGGTGTACTAATATCAGTTTGCGTTGTTCTTTAATGGCGACATCAGCGGCGCGTTCCATTAGATCATTACTGCTACCGTTGGCGGTGGCGGCAAGAAAGGCGCTGGTGCAGGGGCAGACCACCATGGCACGTGGTGCGCCGGAGCCACTGGCAACCGGTGAGTGCCACTGCTCTTTGCCCCAGACGTGCAGCTGGTTTTCTTTGGCGTGGTAGCGGCTGCTGAGTTGTTTTTGCATCTCTTGCGGTGTGCCGCTGATTTTCAGCTCGGTCTCCATGTCGATCACCATCTGCCCGGCTTTGGAGATCATCAGGTGGACCTCTTCTCCGGCGTTGATCAGACACTCAAGCAGGCGCAATCCGTAGGCAACACCGGAGGCGCCGGTGATGGCGAGGGCGATGCTGTTGCGACTCATGCTGATGCCTGCTCTAACTCATGCAACAGTTTTTTATGTATGCCACCAAAACCACCGTTACTCATTATTAATATATGATCCCCCGGCTTTGCGTAACCAGCCACAAAGGCGGTGATGTTTTTTATCTCATCAAACAGCTGGGCATGGTTACCTAATGTTGCTACAACACCATTTAAATCCCACCCCAGATCTGGTGGATTAAAAAACAATATCTGATCGGCTGCGGCCAGTGAGGGTCCAAGTGTATCTGCGTGTACCCCCATACGCATGGTGTTAGAACGCGGCTCAAGGATGGCGATGATTGTGGCTTTCTCGCCCACTTTTTTACGCAGGCCATCCAGTGTTAAGGCAATGGCGGTGGGGTGATGTGCAAAGTCATCGTAAACCGTAATGCCGTTGACAATGCCACTCACCTCCATGCGCCGTTTTACATTTTTAAATTCACTCAGCGCCGCCACTGCTTCGTGGGCGATAACACCCGCATGACGAGCGGCGGCAACGGCAGCCAGGGCGTTATGCACGTTGTGCATGCCGAGCAGATCCCACTGCACATCGCCCACATGTTGGTCACCCCAATAGATGGCAAAACGGCTGCCGTCAGGCGCTACATCACGTGCGCTCCAGTGTTTGATTTCGGTCTGCCCGATACTGGCGCTGTCAAAATACTCTATCGGTGTCCAGCTGCCCATGGTGATGAGATCGCTGATGTTGGCGTCCTCGCTTGGCGCAACCATCAGGCCGTTGCCGGGCACGGTACGTACCAGGTGGTGAAACTGGCGTTTGATGGCGTCCAGATCTTCAAAGATGTCGGCGTGATCAAATTCAAGATTATTCAGGATCACGGTGCGTGGGCGGTAGTGTACAAACTTAGAGCGTTTGTCAAAAAAGGCAGTGTCGTATTCGTCCGCCTCCACTACAAAAAAGGGGATGTCTCCCAGACGTGCAGAGATTCCAAAATTGCCGGGCACACCGCCAATCAGAAAACCGGGAGTCAGCTTGGCATACTCAAGTATCCACGCCACCATGCTGGAGGTGGTGGTTTTTCCATGGGTACCGGCAACGGCAATGACCCAGCGATCTTTCAAAATATAGTCAGCGAGAAATTGTGGACCAGAGATATAGGCCAGACCACGATTGAGCACATATTCAACCGCGGCGTTACCACGCGACAAGGCGTTACCAATGACCACCAGATCCGGGGCTGGATCAAGCGGCGCGGGATCATACCCTTGATGCAGTGTGATGCCCTGCTCTTCCAGCTGCGTGCTCATGGGCGGATAGACGTTGGCATCCGAACCGGTAACGGTATACCCCATCTGCCGGGCAAGAATGGCAACGCCACCCATAAAGGTTCCACAAATGCCAAGAATATGTATATGCATGGTTAACTGCCTGTTGCAAAAACTGCGCGAAGGATAGTGGCGGAGGCGTAGACGTACAGCAACGAGAGTCCCACGCCAACATAAAACGGGACATCAAGGGCGTGACGCAGAATATGTCCAACCACGGCAACATTCCACACCATCAGCACGATAATAAGCAATACTGGTAAAAACGCCTCCGCCGGATCGCCATACTGCAACCGCCACCATAGCAGTGGCACTGCCATAAAACCAAACACCACCCCGCTACCCAGCAGCGCGATGGTGGTCTGCTGGTAACGGGGCCAGAGATCACGCACCCATAACATCATCCGGATCATGCCCAGCAGCAACGCCGCATCCAGCGCCGCGTAAAAAGTGGCCATTGCTGGTGACAGTTCAAAACCTGCAATAATGGTACTCATCAACAGGTAGAGCAGCAGGGTGACCACCAGCAGGCCCTGGGAGCTTGGCAGATCCTGTGGACCAAGCTGAAAGCGGCAGATTTTCCAGTAGTTATTGATCATTGAATTCATCGCGCTACGGTATCACAAAATCTATTCGTCGCCCCAGACTGGTCGCGCCACACACACCTGTTTACAATGGCCGCTCATGACCCACAACAATGCCAATCGCTACCGTTTCCCCCAGCGCCACCACAACCGGTTTCAGCTGCTTGTGGATGGTGATCACTTTTTCCCGGTGATGCTGAATGCCATTGCCACGGCACAACACAGCGTTATTTTGGAGATGTACCTACTGGAGTCAGGCAGACTCCTCACCCGGTTTATCGACACCCTCATCACCTCCGCCAGCCGTGGCATCGCTATCTTTCTGCTCTTTGATGACTTTGGCGCGCTGGGCATCAACAAAGCCGACCGTCAGCGGCTGGCTGGCCACACCAACATACACCTCAAATTTTACGGCCCAATACACTACCGCAGATGGCAGCACCTGCTCTCCCGCAACCACCGCAAGCTACTGCTGGTGGACAACCGCATCGCCTTTATCGGTGGCGCTGGTATCAGTGATGCGTTTACGGGGGAACAGGGTTGGCATGAACTGATGGTGCAAGTAGAGGGGGAGTGTGTGCAGGACTGGCGCGCCCTGTTTATCGACAACTGGCCCGGCACAGCCGATGAGATCAAGCCGCTCACCGCCACCCCCTGCCAATACCCCACAACGGCAGGGCAATCGGGACGCACCACCCTGTCACAACTGCTGAGCCATCAGGAGATTCAAAGCGCACTGCTGCGTCGACTTGCCGCTGCCAAACACGAAGTTTGGATCACCACCGCCTACTTTGTTCCCTCGTGGCGATTACGGCGCGCCCTGAAAGCCGCCGCACAACGTGGGGTAGATGTACGGCTGATGCTACCGGGGCACCATACCGACCACCCGGCCATACGCCACGCCGGACACCGCTTTTACCACCACCTGCTCTGCCACGGAGTACGCATCTTTGAATACCAACCACGTTTTACCCACGCCAAGGCGTACCTCTGTGATCAGTGGTGCTCCATCGGTTCGAGTAATCTTGATCGTTGGAACCTACGCTGGAACCTGGAAGGCAATCAGGAGATTGATGATCCCGAGTTTGCCCTCGCACTCAAAACCGCGCTGGAACACGACCTGCTGGAGTGTAAAGAGATAAATCTCACCTCCTGGCAGGCACGCCCCTGGCCACGCCGACTGCTGGAGTGGTTTTGGGGGCGTATCGACGCCGGACTCACCTATCTGTCAAACCGACGCTAACTCTTATATTCTGGATTCTGCCAACAGTCCGGCAGCACTTCTCCCGACGGGAATATCAGCGTGCTTTTGGCAAAGCTCTGTTGCTCCGGCAGCTCCTCACCCACATGGAACCGTCCTAAAACCGCATTATTGCTCGGGTTTATTAGTGCCGTCACATCCAGCACCTCAACCAAATTGCCGCTCTTTACATCCTTCATATACATAATCAGTTCCTCCATTTAGCTTGGTAGTCTACCCTAACCATCCAAGCGTCACCCTTACCAATGAACAATGACGGCCAAATGCAATCATACTACTGTAATCAAGTTGCCCGACACTTAACCGATAACCACAGCTGAGAGTAGTACTACAGCAATCACAAGGACATAGGCGATGATGAAGACCAACCCCCTGCAACAGCTACAGACACTCGGCCAGAGCATCTGGTACGACAACATCCAGCGCAGCATGCTTGGCAGCGATGGCGAACTGGCGCGAATGATCCGCGATGAAGGGTTAGCAGGCGTCACATCCAACCCCACCATCTTTGAAAAAGCGATCGGCGGCAGTAACGACTACGACGCCAGCCTGCGCCAGCTGCTCCAGCAAAACAGCCAGCTTAGCAATCGCGAGCTCTTTTTCAGCCTCGCCATTGAAGATATTCAACAGGCTGCTGATCTGCTCCTACCGGTCTACAAAAAGTCTGATGGTCGTGACGGCTACGTCAGCCTGGAGGTCTCACCTGATCTTGCCTACAACACCGAAGGCACCATTGCCGAAGCCAAAGATCTCGCCCACCGGGTGAATCGTCCCAATCTGATGATCAAAGTCCCGGCCACCCGCGAAGGGGTACCGGCAATCGAAGCACTCACCGCCGCCGGTATCAGCACCAACGCCACCCTGCTCTTCTCCATGGAGCGCTATGCCGAAGTGGCACAAGCCTACATCCGTGGCCTGCGCCAACGTCAGCAACAGCGGCTGCCCGTAGACCGGATCGCCTCCGTCGCCAGCTTCTTCATCAGCCGTGTGGATGCCCTCATCGACAAACTGCTGGACGAAAAACTGGCCGCCGGCGGCAAACCAGAGCTCAAGACACTCAAAGGGCAGATCGCCATCGCCAACGCCAAGGCCTCATACCTGGTCTACCAGCGCCTGTTTGGCGAACCGTTTGCCGACCTTGCCAACATCGGCGCACGCAGCCAGCGGCTACTGTGGGCCAGCACTGGCGTAAAAAATCCCGACTACAGCGACATACTCTATATAGAAGAGCTGATCGGCCTCGATACCGTCAATACCGTGCCACCTGCCACCTATGCCGCCTACCTCGACCACGGCAAACCCAGCGCCACCCTGGAAACGGGCATCAAAGAGGCCCCGGCCCTGCTGGCGCAACTGGCACTGGCAGGCATTGATCTCAGCGCCGCCACCCAGCAGCTTGAAGAGGAAGGGGTAAAATCCTTCGACAAATCATTCCAGACCCTACTGGCCGCCATTGAAGGCAAGGCACGCAGCCTGGCCGCCTAGACAACAACGCCCCAACCAAAACCCCCGCCTCACGCGGGGGTTTTTATTTGCCAACCCCACCCCGGCAAAAAACCAGCTCCCCAATTCAGCTAAAATGGCGCATCAACCAAACAATGGGCCACACCATGCCGCACTGGAACAGCATCGCCAACCACATCAGCAGCACTACCGGCACCCCCTTCCAGTGCCAACAGATACAGCAGAGCGGTGGCGGCTGCATCAACCACACCTACCGGATCAGTGATCAGCAGCAGCGCTACTTCGTCAAACTCAACCAGCCACAGCGCGCACCGATGTTCGCCGCAGAGGCCACCGGTTTACAAGTAATTGCCACCACCCAGACTATCCGAGTTCCCGCAGTCATCTGTCACGGTACCAACACAACGGAAAGCTACTTGGTGCTGGAGAATCTCGACCTTGGTACCGGCGGCCCACAGAGTCAGCGACAGCTCGGACAACAGCTAGCACAGATGCATCGCCACAGTGCCAGCCAGTTTGGCTGGCACCTAAACAACACCCTCGGTACCACCCCACAACCCAATACACAAAACGACAACTGGATTGAGTTCTGGCGCAGCCAACGGCTTGGCCAGCAGCTGCAACTGGCGGCGGCAAATGGTTATGGCGGCACACTGCAAGCACTGGGGCAACAGCTGCTTGATCGACTGGACGATTTTTTTATCGACCACCAGCCAGAACCCTCACTGCTGCATGGCGACCTCTGGTCCGGCAACTACGCCATCGCCACGGACGGCACACCGCTGATCTTTGATCCGGCGGTCTACTACGGCGATCGCGAAACCGACATCGCCATGACCGAACTGTTTGGTGGTTTTGCGGCGGAGTTCTATCAGGGCTATGAATCAGAGTACCCACTTGCACCCGGCTACCAACAGCGCAAACCGCTCTACAACCTCTACCACATACTCAACCACCTCAACCTGTTTGGTGGCGGTTATCAACGTCAGGCAGTGTCGATGATGGAGCGGCTGTTGCGTGGGTGATGTTGATTTATATGGCAGATGCCTATGGTCAATTAATGTGAGAAATACCAAAAGTTCTTTTCATCTGAACCTTTATCCCTGCACAATACTCCACCCTCTAATACTTTATCAGGAACGTGTATTTCACCATTTTTTATTAAAACACCCTGCGAATCGACGCCACACACAAGGTCATCAGATAAACCCCACTCTTTCCGGGTTTCATTTGATACTGGTGAACCTGAAACAATCAAAACCGCGTCAACACCAATATTGGCATACGAATAATATTGGGGGGTCTGTTTCGGGCTTCGAAGAAAATGACATGGCGGCTTGGGGGAGATCAACTTTTTTTCATTCCCATACACCAAATAACACTTCTCACTCTCTTCGATCACTTTAATTTCATGTGAGAAAAGCGATATTTCATCAATTGTATTTTCTGAGGCCGAGGAACATGACATTAAAAAAAACAGTGTTAAATAACAAAATTTTTTCATAACGTTAACCCCCAGAACCAAACCTCCTCACCAAGAGCAAAATAATTCGAAAACCCACCCTTCATCGCAACCCCATTCCAAACGTCTATATGGTCAGTAGCCCCCCACCCATTTTTTATAAAGACAATACCTTTCCTTCCTTTAAAGTCCTGACTGGTAACATTTTTATGAACTTCCGCATTACCAAATAAGGCGCTTTTGGTTTTCATCCAGTTTGCCAGTTCTTGTGCTGCCAATATGTGGCTCGGCGCATGTTTAAATCCTGGGTAACATCGCCTGTTTGGGTACATAAGATCAAACGAACTTGTATCAATACCCGTTTTTTCTAAAGCAACCCCCATTCTAATTGCACATTGATTTGTGAACGTCTCCTCATCACACGGGCTATCGGGATAGGGATGGTTCGCCCACAACATATGAAACTGCACTAATGCCATATTGCATTCCTCCTACTGAAAAATCAGCTGCAACAATTTGCCATGGGTCTTTTCAGCAAGGGTGTTGTACTCGTGCCAGGTATTGGGATCGGCGCGGCCGATGGGGATGGTGAAGACGGGGGCGGGGATATCCAGGTAATAGATGCGATCATCCGAGGGTTCATCACCCAGCAGTATGTAGGCACCGGGCACCGGGGCGTTCTCTTTGGCACGGAAAAACGCTTCGCCGATGGTTTCGTTGCCGCCGATAAACGGTGCCCCTTTCATAAAGCTATCGAGCATCTCGCCCATGGTGCCCTGATAGGTATTGGTTTTGCCATCGGCAAACCAGGTGACGGCGGATACCTCTTTTTGTGAGCGGGCGACGATAACCCGTAACAGCGGCACCAGAAATCCGGAGACACCGTGCATGGAGCCGGTGGCGTCGATGATGAGATGCAGATCTTTGCCGGGGATCGCCTCCAGCCCTTTTACAAACAGGTCAAAATCTTTGCGCCCTTTTGCATCATTCAGCCCAACCGCTTGCAGCACCTGCTCCAGCTGCGCCTCGCCGCTCATATCACTCACATCACCCAGCTCGTTGTATAGGCGCTGATTATCCTCTTCCATCGCTGCCAGCCGCTCTTTCATGGCGGCGGCCTCTTTTTTGAGGCGGGGGAATTCACTGCCCTCCTGGCTCTTGGCGGTGATGAGGATGATGACCAGAAGAAAGATAAAGGTCATTAACATCATGAGCGCCAGATCAGAGAAGCTCTCATGGATGTTTGATTCGGAGTTGCGGCGTTTTTTTCGCATGGCGGTTACTGCCGGGGGCGGAGCAGTTCGTAGATCCTGATCCACCACGGTTTGTTGGTCACGGCTAACATGTGCATCTGCTGCCGTAGCGCTTCGCAGTACTCCTGGTGGCGACTGATGATGACCCGCAATGGCTCCTGGCCCTGTTCACCTGACTCGCTCTCGCCCAACCGTTTTATCTCTTCGCGAAACTCCGTGACCATCTGGCGCGACTCGGCAAAGCTCTGTTTCATCATCTGCACGTTTTGGTCGAGCTGGCGCAGCTCTTCGTTGAGCAGTCGCACATCACGTTCTAACGTCTGTGCATAATCGGGCGAGCAGTAGACCAGGCAGATGCGCAGCAAGTTGTCATGCAGCCCTTCAATGCCGTGCAAGGTGAGCTGTGCAAACATGCGTAACAAGATACCCCCCAACACCGCACCCAGCAGGGTGGTATAAAAAGCTGTGCCCATGCCGGACATGGCGTGGCGCAGCCCCAGGAGCATCATCTCCTGGTCATGGCCCAGTGAATCGAGGGAGCTGCTGAGTCCGGAGAGGGTCATGGTCAACCCCATGACGGTTCCAATCAGACCCAGGGTAATCAGCAGATTGCCAATCACTTCAATGGTGTGGTTGATGCGCTCGTATACGGCCAGCTCAACATGCAGCAGGGTTTCAACCTCGGGTTCACCCTTGCGCTCCATGGTCGATTTCAGTGAGTGAAAAAAGCGGTCTGCGGCCCGTTTTTCCGATTCGATGGTGATGGCATCCAGCCCCCCCTGACTCGCCGCTGCATTGAGGTGCATACAGCGCACTGACTCCTTGGTGACCATCAATGTCACCACAAAGCTACCCAACACACCTAGCAGAAAGAGCCCAATAATGAGCCAGGTGATCCGGCTCGGGTCGACCTGCACAAAGGTCCAGACATCGGTATCACGGTACAACGTAAGATAGATGACCAAGGCGGCACTGGCCCAGATGGTCCACAAAATTAAGGTACGGTATGGCTGTTGATTCACGCCCTGGACTCCCCTGAACTGTCCAAATCTCCCCTTGGCAAGAGACCCCCATCTCCCACTCTTTTTATCTAGTGGTTCAATATACCGTCGATGCTGGCGAGATAGCTAGGCACAACCGGGATTTAGATTGCCAAACAGCCATAACAGCTGACACAACCCAGCTCGGCAAGAAAATACCAAGTGCTGGCATAATTGCCGGGGCAGATGCCACTAAACGTAGCGGCTTATAATGAGGATGGGATACGTCATGTTTTATAAGGAGGCTCTCAGCACCATTGCAATAGTGCTCACTGTTGCAGCCTTCTATCCGTATGCACGTGGCATCATCCAGGGTGCAATAAAACCCCATGTCTTTTCTTGGGTGATATGGGGAACAACCACCTTTGTGGTCTTTCTGGCTCAACTCGAAGCAGACGCTGGCGTGGGCGCATGGCCCATCGGGGTTTCAGGCAGCATCACAATTTTTATCGCCCTGTTGGCTTACCTAAAACGGGCCGACGTCGCCATCACAAAAACAGACTGGCTGTTTTTTACGCTGGCCATCTCGTCCCTGCCGCTCTGGTACTTAACATCTGATCCCGTGTCGGCTGTAATCGTGCTGACAGTTGTCGATCTGCTCGGCTTTGGGCCGACGGTTAGAAAGGCAAATGCTAATCCGTACTCAGAGTCTCTGCTGTTTTTTGCACTGTTTGGCGCACGCAATGGCATCGTTGTGATGGCATTGGAGAGCTATTCGGTTGCCACCGTACTGTTTCCGGCCACTATAGGGGCGGCAACTCTGTTGCTTATTGCACTTATTGTGTATCGGAGACGTCAGATGAGATCTGGCATTGTATTTGAGCAGGAGGGGCCAAAAATGGCGCCCCCTTCAAATAAAGATTAAATAGATGCAGTAAAAACCTGAGGCGGGTGTAGTACTGTTTACACTTCAATGCCGCGAGAACGTAACTCCTGCTTGGCCTCCATCGCCAATAGCGCCATCTCCAACTCGGCCTCCCAATCGTAGGGCTGCACCGGTTTGTCGATCTCGTAGCGGGGCACTTCAGTAATCGACTCATCGGCATAGATGCGTACCACCCGATCCTCTTCAAGGTTGGCCGACAGGTCTGGCCAGGCACCTTGCATCAGGTTTTCCGGCCGGGCGATGGACCACTCATCAACAATGCGGTAGTTGGCGGGCAGATTATCAAACGCATCGGCGGTACCGGTTTGACGCTCGCCGCTGTACTCGTTGGTATGTTCGGTGTAGATGTAGATGATCATCTTGGGTTTGAGCTTGAGGATATCCGGGGTGAAATTTTTAGCCATCGGCATCCAGGCGGAGAGCACCACATCCACCGGAAAATCGACATCTGCCAGCGTACCTTCGCGCAGCTGATAGACAGCCGGATCATAAAAGTTGGCGATCTGATTGGGCTTTTCTGCCGGGTCACGCAGGCCGATCACATTCGCCCCTTCATGGGCCAGCAGTGTACCGATGAAACCGTTGCGGGCATGAAGATCGAGGACCACGGCATCTTCCGCGACGTGGCGGATGTAGTGCACCAGGGCACGGTTCTCTTCGCGCAGCGGATAGTAGTGGGCGATGGTCGGACCAAACTGCTTGGGATCACGGTCCGGATTGCTGAAAATCAGGTTGTGCAGCGACAGATTGGCCATACGTCGGGTAAAGGGCTGGTTCTCATCCCAGGCGGGGTGGCTCTTCTCCTGGAACGAGAAGATGCGCTGCATCAACCCGTCAGTAAAGGTCTCCATATCACGCAGTTTTTGAAAACGTTCCGGCATCATCAGCGTTTCACCTTATTTGTGGTATTGGGGGCTCAGCTCATGCACCGCGTTAATAAAGGCCTTGGCATGCTCTGGATCAACATGCTGGTGGATACCGTGGCCAAGATTAAAGACATGGCCGTTGCCACTGCCGTAGCTCTCAAGAATGGTGGCCACCTCCTGGCGAATCCGCTCAGGTGATGCATAGAGTGTTGAGGGATCCATGTTGCCTTGCAGGGCAACCTTATCGCCAACACGGCGACGCGCCTCGCCGATGTCAGTAGTCCAGTCCAGACCCAACGCATCACAACCGGTCGCAGCCATATCCTCCAGCCACTGACCACCACCCTTGGTGAAGAGGATGACCGGCACCTTGCGGCCATCACTTTCGCGGGTCAGGCCAGAGATGATCTGCTGCATGTAGCGCAGTGAAAACTCTTTGTAATCACGCGGGGTCAACACACCACCCCAGGTATCGAAGATCTGCACCGCCTGCGCGCCCGCCGCAATCTGGGCATTCAGGTACGACGTGACCGACTGCGCCACGGTGTCGAGCAGCTTGTGCATCAGGTCGGGGCGGTCAAACATCATGCCCTTCACCTTTGAATACTCTTTGGTGCCGCACCCTTCAACCATGTAAGTGGCCAGGGTCCAGGGGCTGCCGGAGAACCCGATCAGCGGCACACGGCCATTCAACTCCTTGCGGATGGTACGCACGGCATTCATGACGTACTGCAACTCACCTTCGGGATCGGGCACAAACAGTTTATTAACGTCGGCCTCGGTACGCACCGGCCTGTCAAACACCGGCCCTTCGCCCTGAGCAAAGCGCAGCCCCAGACCCATCGCGTCAGGGATGGTCAGAATATCGGAGAAGAGGATGGCGGCATCGAGCGGGAAACGTTCGAGTGGTTGAATGGTCACTTCGCAGGCCAGATCGGCGTTTTTGCACAGGTCCATGAAGCTGCCGGCCTTCTCGCGGGTGGCGCGGTATTCAGGCAGATAACGGCCAGCCTGGCGCATCATCCACACCGGAGTGTAATCAACCGGCTCTCTCAGCAGAGCACGCAGGAAACGATCATTCTTCAATTCGCTCATTACTTCCCCATCCAATTCAATGTAGGGTGGGCTCAGCCCACCAAGCGCCGCGGCGCGACACAATATATTTTTGATGTGTGCCTATCGGCACGATCTGGCGGATTGCGGTTTTTCAAACCGAACCCACTCTACATTTATTTATTAAACTTCGAGGTAGTCCAAAATCCCTTCAGCGGCGGTACGCCCTTCAAAGACCGCAGTCACCACCAAGTCGGAGCCACGCACCATGTCGCCACCGGCAAAGACCTTAAGATTGGTGGTCTGAAATTTGTGTTTGCCGTTGGCGGGTGCCTTAACACGACCACGCTCATCCACGGCAATGCCATGGTCAGCAAACCAGGGCGACGGGCTGGGCTGGAAGCCAAACGCAATCACCACACTGTCACAGGCAACAATCTCTTCCGAACCGGGGATCACTTCAGGCATGCGGCGACCACGACCGTCCGGCGCGCCGAGGCGGGTGGTGACCAATTTGATCCCTTCAACCTTGCCATTACCAACGATCTCAACCGGTTGGCGATTCCAAAGAAACTCCACCCCCTCCTCCTTGGCATTGCCCACCTCTTTTTTCGAGCCAGGCATGTTGGCCTCATCACGGCGGTAGGCACAACTGACACTGGCGGCACCCTGGCGAATGGCGGTGCGATTGCAATCCATGGCGGTATCACCGCCACCCAGCACCACCACACGCTGCCCTTTCAGATCGACAAAACCACCTTCATCCTGCTCATAGCCCAGGCAGTTGTTGACGTTGGAGACCAGGTACGGCAACGCCTCGTGTACGCCGGGAAGATCTTCGCCCGGAAAACCACCCTTCATATAGGTGTAGGTACCCATGCCAAGGAAGACGGCGTCGTACTCATCGGTCAGCTGCTGAAAGGTGATGTCCTTGCCAATCTCGGTATTGAGCACAAACTCAATACCCATGCCCTCCATGATCTCGCGACGGCGTTTGACCACCTCTTTTTCGAGTTTGAATTCAGGGATACCAAACGTGAGCAGACCACCGATCTCGGGGTTACGATCGTAAACCACCGCCTTGACGCCGTTGCGCGTCAGCACGTCGGCACAGCCCAACCCGGCTGGACCGGCACCGATAATGGCCACCTTTTTACCGGTCGGCGTGACGTGCGACAGGTCGGGACGCCAACCCATGTCAAAGGCGGTATCGGAGATGTACTTCTCTACCGCACCGATGGTGACCGCGCCAAACCCCTCGTTGAGGGTGCAGGCCCCTTCACAGAGACGATCCTGCGGGCAGACACGGCCACAAATCTCCGGCAATGAGTTGGTCTGGTGTGATAGCTCGGCCGCTTCCAGGATCTTGCCCTCAGATATCAGCTTGAGCCAATCGGGGATGTAGTTGTGCACCGGGCACTTCCACTCACAGTAGGGGTTACCGCAGGCGATACAACGCCCCGACTGCTCCGCCGCCTGCGATTGATCATAGGCCGCGTAGATCTCGCGATACTCTTTTTTACGCAGATCCGCCGCCTTCTTGACCGGATCGTGGCGCTCTATCTGGATGAATTGAAACGTATTAGCCATAATCTTCAATACTTATCCGCTATTTGTTTAGTCCACACAGAGCCAAAGCCTGTGCGTTGAGAAGGGCATCACCAGCACAGGGGCAACCCCCACACTGTCGACCCCTCTGGATCCAGTCCGGTTAAGCCGCCCGCTGCAGGTCACTCAACAGTGAGGCGATGCTAGCGGCCTTGGGTTTAACAAGCCAAAACTTGCCCACCACATCCTTAAAGTTATCAAGCAGCTGCTGACCACGGGCGCTGCCAGTCTCCGCCACAAACTCTTCAATCACGCTCCGCAGATGGTTACGGTGGGCTGTCATCGACTCAGTGCCAACACGATGGATATCGATCAGCTCATGGTTATAACGGTCAACAAAACTGTTCTGCTCATCAAAGACATAGGCAAAACCACCGGTCATACCGGCACCAAAGTTAACACCCGTCTGGCCCAGCACCGTGATCAGACCGCCGGTCATATACTCACAGCCGTGGTCACCAATCCCCTCAACCACTGAGCTGGCACCGGAGTTACGCACCCCAAAACGCTCACCCGCCAGACCAGACGCAAAGAGCTTGCCGCCGGTGGCACCATAAAGGCAGGTATTGCCAATGATGGTCGCTTCGTGGCTCTTAAAGCCGCTGTTTTTGTGCGGATAGATCACCAGTTTGCCGCCAGCCATGCCCTTACCGACGTAGTCGTTGGCATCGCCTTCCAGGTACATGTTCAAACCACCGGCGTTCCAGACCCCAAACGACTGCCCGGCGGTACCGTTCAGACGTAGGATGATGGGGGCATCGGACATGCCCAGATTGCCATGACGCACCGCAATCTCACCCGAGAGGCGTGCACCAATAGAACGATCGGTGTTTCTGACTGAATAGCTGTACTCGCCACCCAGTTTGCCTTCGATAGCCGCCAACGTATCCCTGACCATCTGTTCAGCCGTGTGGCCTTTATCAAACGGCTCGTTGCGCGGTGCCACACAAAACTGTGGTTTGCTGCTGTCACCGGCGTAGAGGATCGGTGACAGATCAAGACCGCGCTGTTTATCCGTCTGCCCTTCAATCACCTGCAACAGATCAACACGACCGATCAGCTGCTCCAGGGAGCGCACACCCAG
This sequence comes from Gammaproteobacteria bacterium, assembly GCA_021731365.1. Classification (GTDB taxonomy): domain Bacteria; phylum Pseudomonadota; class Gammaproteobacteria; order Tenderiales; family Tenderiaceae; genus JAKFXL01. The sequence goes on from JAKFXL010000003.1 coordinate 92,835, forward strand.
GCCGGCCATCAGCAGGCGGCACTCTTCGGCAACAAAGCGGAAGTAGTTCATCACCAGCTGCACATCGCCCTTAAAGTGGTCCATACGCAACACCTTATCCTGGGTCGCCACGCCAGTGGCGCAGTTGTTCAGGTGGCAGATACGCAGATATTTGCAGCCCATGGCCACCATCGGGCCGGTCCCAAAACCGAAGCTCTCGGCACCGAGGATGGCTGCCTTGACCACATCAAGCCCGGTCTTCAGACCACCGTCGGTCTGGAGCCGCACCTTGTCGCGCAGGTTGTTGGCGCGCAGGGTCTGATGGGTCTCGGTCAGCCCCAGCTCCCACGGACCCCCGGCATATTTCACCGAGGTCAACGGTGATGCCCCGGTGCCACCATCAAAACCGGCAATGGTGATCAGGTCGGCATAGGCCTTGGCCACACCGGCGGCGATAGTACCGACACCCGCTTCGGCCACCAGTTTGACAGAGACCAACGCCGCTGGATTGACCTGTTTAAGGTCATAGATCAGCTGGGCCAGATCTTCAATTGAATAGATATCGTGATGCGGCGGTGGTGAAATCAGACCAACACCAGGTTTGCAGTAACGCAACTCGGCAATCAGTTCGTTGACCTTATTACCGGGCAGCTGGCCACCCTCACCGGGCTTGGCCCCCTGAGCCACCTTGATCTGCAACACCTCAGCGCTACGCAGATAGGCCGGGGTGACGCCGAAGCGTCCTGAAGCGACCTGTTTGATCTTGGAACGTTTGATGGTGCCGTAACGTTTTGGATCTTCGCCACCCTCACCGGAGTTGGAGCGGGCACCGAGGCGATTCATCGCCTCCGCCAGGGTCTCGTGGGCCTCGGGGGAGAGCGCGCCAAGGGACATGGCGGCAGAGTCGAAACGGGTATAGATCGCCTCGACTGGCTCCACCTCGTCCAGCGACAGCGGCGTTATATCACTACGCAATTTGAACATGTCACGCAGTGCCAATGGCGCACGGCCATTGACCAGTCCGGCATAGATCGCCCAGTCGCTGGACTCACCACTACGCACCGCCTGTTGCAGGGTTACAACAACATCAGGGTTATAGGCGTGATCTTCACCGCCATGGACATATTTAAACAGGCCGCCCTGGCTCACCTGTTTACGGGCGTTCCAGGCCAGCTTGTGCAGCGCTATCTGGTCCGCCTCCAGCGCCTCAAACCCCGCCCCCTGAATACGGGAGGTGGTGCCCTTGAAGCAGAGATCAATCACATCGCGACTCAGGCCAATGGCCTCAAACAGCTGCGAACCGCGGTAGCTGCCGATGGTGGAGATGCCCATCTTGGAGATGATTTTGTAGAGCCCCTTGCCAATCCCTTTGCGATAATTCTCTTCGATACTGGCCAGCGCTATACCGGTGATAGCCCCCTGTTTAACCATATCGCAGATGCATTCATAGGCGAGGTAGGGGTAAACACAGGTGGCACCATAACCGATCAGTACAGCTACCTGATGGGGATCACGGGCACTGGCGGTCTCCACCACAATATTGGCATCACAGCGCAGACCTTCCTCGATCAAACGATGATGTACGGCACCAGTAGCCAGCGCCGCATGGACCGGCACAAACTCCGAACTGATGTTGCGGTCCGAAAGCACCACCACCACCGCGCCACCCTGAACAGCGGCCACCACCTCATCACAGATCCCCTGCACCGCTGCCTTCAGACCGGCAGGACGGTTAAGATCGATACGGACATGGGCATAATTAGGGTCGTTCAGTGCCAGCAGCTGGGTAAACTTACTGTGTGAGAGCACAGGGGAGTCCACCAGCAGGCGCGACGCGTGCTCTGCGGTCTCTTCAAACATGTTCATCTCACGGCCAAGACAGGTCTCCAGCGACATCACTATCGCTTCGCGGATCGGGTCGATGGGTGGGTTAGTTACCTGGGCAAACTGCTGGCGGAAGTAGTCATAGGGCGAACGCAGCTGGCGTGACAGTACCGCGTGCGGGGTGTCGTCACCCATGGAGCCAATCGCCTCCTGGCTGGTTTCCGCCAGAACACGCAGCACCTGATCGCGCTCTTCATAGGTCACCTGGAAGAGCTTTTCGTAGACCTTCAGCTGTGTGGCGTCCAGCGCCTCACCGCAGCTGCCCTGCTCACCGCTGAGTTTGGACTCAAGATGGGAGACGTTTTCAGCCAGCCACTGTTTGTAAGGGTGACGCCCCTTGAGCAGGTTATCCACATCCTCTGGCAGCAATAACTTGCCGGTCGCGGTATCCACGGCCATCATCTGGCCGGGCTTAAGACGCCCTTTGGTCACCACATCTTCGGGCTTGTAGCCATAAACACCTATCTCAGATGCCAAGGTAATATGACGATCTTTGGTAATCACATAACGGGCTGGGCGCAGACCGTTTCGATCCAGCGTGCAGGCGGCGTAACGACCATCGGTCAACACAATCCCGGCAGGGCCGTCCCACGGCTCCATGTGCATGGAGCTGTATTCGTAGAAGGCGCGCAGGTCAGGATCCATGGAGTCAATGTTCTGCCAGGCCGGCGGTACCAACAGGCGCATGGCGCGGAAGATATCCATGCCGCCAGCCAGCAGTGCTTCGAGCATGTTGTCCATGCTGTTGGAGTCAGAACCGGTCATGCTCACCAGCGGCCGGATCTCGGCCATCGGCAGCAGCGGCGTTTCAAACTTGTGGCCACGGGCCACGGACCAGAAGCGGTTACCCTGAACGGTGTTAATCTCGCCATTGTGGGCCAGATAACGGAACGGCTGGGCCAGACGCCACTGCGGCCAGGTATTGGTAGAGAAGCGCTGATGGAAGACGGCGGTGGAGGATTCCAGCGACTCTTCGTTCAACTCTTTATAGAAGACCGGCAGATTGGCCGGCATCACCAGCCCTTTATAGGAGATGACCCGTGACGAGAGGCTCGATACATAGAAAACATTATCAGCCGGTTCAATCGCCTTTTCGGTACGGCGACGGGCGATATAAAGATGGCGCTCAAACTCAGCCTCACCCATGGTCACAGGGGCATTGACAAAAATCTGCTCAATCTGTGGCAGGCTCTTGAAGGACTCTTCACCGCAAGCGCTCGGATCGGTGGGGACCACACGCCAACCGGCGACAACCAACCCTTCCTGGGTCAATTCACGCTCCAGCTGCCGACGCGCCTGTGCCGCCACAGCTGGCTCCTGGCTCAGGAAGACCATGCCCACCGCGTACAGCTCGGCCAGTGTCAGCCCTTGATCGGCGGTGACACGACGGAAAAAGCTGTCGGGTTTACGCAACAGCAGACCACAGCCATCGCCCGACTTGCCATCCGCCGCCACAGCGCCACGATGAGTCAAACATGCCAGCGCATCAATGGCGGTCCGCACCAGCCAATGACTGGGGACTCCGTCCATCTGTGCGATCAGTCCAAACCCGCAGTTATCTTTTTCAAACTCGGGGCGGTATAAACCTTTATCCATAAGTGAACGATCTAACCAGTTGATTGTTATAGATGCAGTGACGCTTGCCACCCTGACGTGCAACGAGATGTGAATTCGGCGCAAAGGGGGAAGGAGTATACATCCCTTGAGGCCAGAGGCGCAAATCAGCCCCACGCTTAGATATAGATGACGGTGCTACAACACCTCACTCAAAATCACTCCGGATTAATTGGGCCTGGCCTCACCAGAGATGCTGGCAAATGTCCGTACCCAGGGATTTTTCACCCCCCAGCCAGCGGGCAGTGCGCGCCCCGCCTCATCCGCCGCCGCACGGGTTGGATAACTGCCATAAACAATGGCGGTCAACCGCTGCCCTTTACGATTGATGTAAAAGACCCCACTCTGCCCCTGGAGTTTGTGTTTGGCTATAAACTGCCTGACCTGTGGCTCATCGATAAGGGCCATTAACTGGAGCGTAAAGTGCTGTGGCTGTTGTGATACCAGCCAATCCTCCTCACCCTCCCCCTGTACAGGTTTGGGTGAACGTTTCTCCGGCACCTTGGCAGCGGGCTTTTTAGCAACCTCAACAGGTGTGGCCTCGACTACTGGCTTGGCAGGCGGCGCGGCTGTTGCTGCTACCGTCGGCGGTGATATTGAAACCGGCGGGATAGGGATGGGCACAGCGATAACCTCTGATTCTGACGGAACCTCAACCACTAATCCCGGCGTGGCAAAACTCTCCGGCTGATCTGCCAACGCCCCCATATTCAAGGTCTCGGCCTCTGACTCGCCATTACCCGCAACGACCACCGGCTCCACAGCCTGACTCTCCAGCTCGTCAACCGATTCCACAACAGTGGGGATAGCCAGCCCAGCCAGCGGTGTCACCGCTGCTGTGGGCGCAGTGATCCAGCGATTAATCTGCTCCTGAAACAGCAGTACCGCCCCCACCAGGGCAATAGCAATGAGTATCAACCCACCCCGTACCAAGGCGCGCCCCTGTACTGCGGTAACGGCCGTGCGACCGACCATTTTGTTGAGGTGCGCCCGAGCCAGCTCGTTTATTTTGCCAGGCAGACCAGCACTTTTTTTGTGCAGCTGAATGATCAACTCCGCACCAAAGTGTATCTGCAGCGCCTCGTTTCCAGAGTAGTTCAAGCGATGATGGATATACCCCACCATATCGGACTGCGCCAACGGTTCAAGCCGCAGGGTGTAGGCAAGTTTTTGCGATAGTATCGAAAAACTATCCAGACGCTTCAGCACCGCGCCATCACCCACACCCAATACCACACTGATAGCGTTGTTACTCTGCTCATCGCTCAGGATGCGCTCAACCACGGCGACCACCTCATCGGCCAGCAGGTGGAAATCGTCGATGACTACCATCACCCGACGTCCACTGCGCGCCACTGCCTGCAGATAACGGCCGAGCTCTTTTAACATCGCCTCCAGCAGGTGGTCCACAGCCAGAACCAGACCAAAACCATGGATCACTTCACGCAGTAGCTCTTCACGGGTCATCAGGGAACTGGTGCGGATATAGACAACCTTCCAACTCTTTTTTGCACTGATCACAAACTGCAGCAGCAAGGTGGTTTTACCCACCCCCACCGGCCCACTCAGCTGCAGGAGTTCGCTATAGGGGGCCAGATGCAGCAGTTTGTTGAAGTTAAGTTTATAGGCCTCGTTGACGTAGACCGGCCCCAGCCATTGGCTGGCAAAGGGGTCCCGTGGCACTACGCGGGTGCTCAGATCAACCGCATCAGGATTAATGTTGAAATTTTCGTCCATAGGTAGCCCCAATATTATGCTGACGCCACGCTGGCCAGAGCCATGCCAAAACCAAAGAGAGACAGTACAATCACTCTGACTCTTGCGCCTGCTGCCCTTGCACAAAGACCACACGAAAACCGCGCTGCACCTGGGTATCACGACCGGCAATCAACGCCGCCTCTGCGGCATCACGACTGCTGTAGTGCTCCCGCTTGATACGGCCACCGCTGCCTTGAAAGCCCCACTCTCGCACCAGCGACCACCCCTCCAGCAGATCTTTTTGCAGGATCAGATGATAAAAGCGCGGCGGTTTATCCTCAAACGCTGGAATCTGCATATAGACACGCATCAGTTATTGTTCACCAGGTGAGTGCTGCGGGATCAAACATGCGCCCATATTCAAGAATGGCGTAACGGTCCGTCATGCCGGCAACGTAATCAGCCACGGCGCGGGCGCGCCCCTCTTCTCCCGTCGCTGCTTCAAAGGCCGCCGCCTCCCGCGACGCCTCTGGTGGCAGCAGTTTTGGCTCGGTCATAAAAACGCCAAACAGCTCGCGGATAACACGCCCGGCTTTGTTGGTCATGCGCTGTACACGGTAGTGCTGATAGAGCTGGCGGCGCAAAAAGCGCTTCATCTCAAGATTGAATTCATTCATCTCATCACTGAAACAGATCAACGGACCGTCCATCGACCTGACGGCATCTATTGACTCCGGCTGAACCCGTGCAAGGTTGGCTTTGGCGTTGTTAATCAGGTCGGTGACCTGGCTATTGATCATGCGGCGAATAATTTCATGGACCCGCCGCCGGCCAGACAAATCCGGATAACGCGCCATCACCACCTCATACTGCTGGCGGAACAGCGATACGTCACAGAGCTGCTCTACTGTGATCAAACCTGCCCGCAGGCCGTCATCAACGTCATGATTATTATAGGCAATCTCATCCGCCAGATTGGCGAGCTGCGCCTCCAGCCCTGGCTGACGGCGCAGCAGAAAGCGCTGGCCAATCTCAGCCAACCCCTTGGCCTTGTCAGGACTACAGTGTTTGAGTATCCCTTCGCGGGTTTCGAAGCTGAGATTGAGGCCACGAAAATCGGCGTACTTCTCCTCCAGCTCATCCACCACCCGCAGTGACTGAAGATTGTGTTCAAAACCACCATAAGCGCGCATACACTCATTGAGCACATCCTGACCAGCATGGCCAAACGGGGTGTGGCCCAGGTCATGGGCCAGGGCAATCGCCTCGGTCAGGTCTTCGTTGAGTTGCAGGCAGCGGGCGATGGAACGGCCAATCTGTGCCACTTCGATGGTGTGGGTGAGGCGGGTGCGGAACATATCCCCCTCATGGTTCACAAACACCTGGGTTTTATACTCCAGACGGCGGAAGGCCGCCGAGTGCACAATCCGGTCGCGATCACGCTGATATTCGCTACGATAGCTGGGCGGCGGCTCACTGAAACTCCGTCCACGCGACTGCTCAGGATGGGCCGCGTAGGGGGCAAGGGGAATATCGGTAGCCATTAACAACTCTCCATTAGGTTCGGCACTGCTCCAGCGTGGCCCGCAACAGGGCAGGATCAAACTGATCGGTGACTGTCGCTGCGCCAATACCCTGCAGCAACACCAGTCGAATAGAACCATCCTGCACTTTTTTGTCCACCGCCATCAGCTCCAGCATCCGTTCAACCGCGAGCGCCTTTGGCCCCCGCACCGGTAAACGCGCCTGTTTCAGGAGTGACTCTATGCGCTCCACATCACCCTGGACAAGCCACCCCAGCCGGGCAGAGAGGTCGGCGGCCATGTAGGTACCCGCCGCAATCGCCTCGCCATGCAACCACTCGCCGTAACCCATGCCGGTTTCGATGGCATGACCAAAGGTGTGCCCCAGATTGAGCCAGGCACGCACACCCTGCTCATGTTCATCTTCAGCCACCACCTCCGCCTTGTTCTGGCAGGAGCGCTCCACAGCATAGATCAACGCGGCGGGGTCACGCGCCAACAGCGCCGCCATATTTAACTCCAGCCAGTCAAAAAACTCACGATCGCGGATCAGCCCATACTTGATCACCTCCGCAATACCAGCACTAAACTGCCTGTCGTCAAGGGTGTCCAGTGTTGCGGTATCGGCAATCACACAACGCGGCTGGTAAAAGGCACCGATCATATTTTTACCCAACGGATGGTTGACCGCTGTTTTACCGCCCACAGAGGAGTCCACCTGCGCCAGCAGGGTTGTAGGTATCTGCACAAAAGGGACGCCACGCTGATAACAGGCCGCCGCAAAACCGGACATATCCCCCACCACACCACCACCCAACGCAATAATCGTCACCTGGCGGCTGAAACGCTGCTCCAGCAATGCCGAAAATAGATCGTCCAGTACCGCCAGGGTTTTATACTGCTCGCCGTCCGGCAGCACGACCGTACCAACCCGGTAGTCCGCCAGCATCGCCACCACCCGCTCCAGATAGAGGGGGGCCACGGTGGTATTGCTCACGATCATCACTTCGCGACCACTGATGTACGGCGTCAGCAGCTCTGGCCGCCCTAACAGGCCATGGCCGATATAGAGCGGATAGCTGCGCTCTGCCAGCGCCACGTTGAGCTTTTTTAGCTGTAAATTATCCGTTGTCATCACTTCACATCTTCTTTAAACAGGCCACGGCGACGCAGCTGGCTCAGCAATTGACGGATCACACCACGCACGCTGCCTTCACCAGTATCTACAATAATATCAGCCACTTCACGATAGAGCGGGTCACGCGCCTCAATTAGCGCTGCAATTCTGGCCCGTGGGTCTGCGGTTTGCAGCAGTGGCCGATTGCGGTCACGGGCAGTACGTTGGTAGAGCTGCTCCGTCTTGGCGCGCAGATAGACCACCGTGCCACGCAGGCGCAGATGGATCCGGCTATCAGCATCGAGCACTGCACCACCACCCGTGGCCAGCACCAGTCCACGACGTTGACTCAACTCATCAATCACATCACGCTCCCACTCCCGAAAGCCAGTCTCACCCTCCACCTCAAAGATTACGGGGATGGTGGTTCCGGTACGGCGTTCGATCTCATGATCACTATCAACAAACTCAAGGTTTAAGGTTTTGGCCAACTGCCTGCCAACCGTGGTCTTACCTGACCCCATGGGACCCACCAAAAAAATATTCTCCGGTTTTTCCGAAGTATGCGACATAACAACAGACATCCAAAATGCTGATCGAACGCAGAATTTACCAAATAAGTGGCTATGTCCGCCAATGCAAATAAAAAAACCGGGGCCACGATCTTCCGTAGCCCCGGTTTTCGAAGGGTCTAAACAGCGTTTAGTTGAGCGACAACCCTTCCTTTACAATCTTCGGTGTAATAAAGACTAACAGCTCTTCCTTGCCATCTTTTTCAGACTTACTGCGGAAAAGCGCACCAATCAGTGGCAAATCACCTAAGAATGGAACCTTGGTGGTATCTTTACGGGTCTCCTGTTCAAACACACCGCCCAGGACAATCGTCTCACCATTTTCAACCAGAACCTGGGTTTTGATCTCACGGGTATTGATACTTGGCACATCAAAGAAGATCTCCCCTACGCTGTCCTTATTGACCTGCAGGTCCATAATCACACGATCATCAGGGGTGATCTGCGGTGTCACCCGCAGACTCAGCACCGCCTTTTTGAATGAGACGGTGGTGGCACCGGCAGATGAGGACTCCTGATAAGCAATCTCAACCCCCTGTTCAATGGTGGCCTCTTTCTGGTTTGCGGTGATGACACGCGGCGAGGAGACAACCTCACCCTTGCCTTCAATCTGCATGGCCGACAGCTCCAGATCAACATTGGTACCAAACGGCAACTTAACCATGCTCAACGCAAACGAACCGGCAGCAGCAGGCACGGGCAGATTGACATTCAAGCGCTCAGGCGCAGCTAACGTCTGATTATTGACCAGCTGATCAGTCGCCTTCAAGTTACCCGAAATGGCCGTACCACGACCACTGGAACCAGCCCCCATGGTATCCCGCGACACCCCAAAACGGCTGCCAAGGCTGCGATCAAAGCCACTGTTTGCAATCACAATACGTGACTCAATCAGTACCTGACGCACCGGAATATCGAGCACTGTAATCAGCTTACGGATCTCATCCAACTTGCTTGCAGTCTCCTGAACCAGCAGGGTATTGGTTCGGGCATCAAAGGTGACCGTACCACGGGTAGACAACAGTGAGGAGGCCCTGCCACTCGATCCGGCCGCACTTGCCGCCCCTGACGATGAGGCTGTCGCAACTCCACCGCCACGCAACAACAACTGTATATCTGAGGCCTTGGCGTAGTTGATCTGGATCAGGTCCGAAAATAGCGGCTCCAGCTCAGTAATCTGCTTTTTGGCCTCCAGCTCCTGCTTCTCACGTGCAGCAATCTCCTCAGATGGACCAATGTACATAACACTGCCCATCTCACGCATCGCCAACCCTTTGGTTCTCAGGATGATATCCAGCGCCTGATCCCACGGCACGTTCTGCAAACGCAGGGTAAGACTGCCGGTCACCGTATCACTGGTCACCAGGTTCATACTGGTAAAGTCAGCAATCAGCTGCAATACTGCCCGCACCTCAATATTCTGGAAGTTGAGCGATAACCGTTCACCACCAAAGGCACGTTGATCACCCTTGCGTTTTAGCTCTTCCATATCTTTTTCTACGCTCTTTCTGACCTCAATGGTCATCAGATTGCCTGACTGGTAGGCCATATGTTCATACTGCCCCTGCCCCGTTATCACCATGCGGACGTTATTCCCCTGACGGAACGTATCGATCAACGTCACTGGCGTGGCAAAGTCGGTCACATCCAGACGCTGCTCCAGCGCAGCGGGCACATTGGTATCCGTAAAGTCTAACGCCAGCTTACCGCCCTGCTGCTGAATATTCACATTAGTACCTGGGTCGGAGAGCGTCACCAGAATGCGCCCTTCGCCCTTATCACCACGGCGGAAATCGATGCTTTTGATGGCGAAGCTCGTCGGCGTTTCACGACTGCTAAAGGCGGCTGGTTTTTTATCAACCGGTGGCGAGCTCACCCCAGCACTGGCACCCTCCAGCGTGATGTAGACATTTTTACCATCAACCCTGGTTTCATACGGAACCAGTTGCACAAGATTCAATACCACGCGGGTCCGCCCACGCGCCTCAACGACATTGACACTACGTGCCACGCCCAGACCCACCTGAGTGGTACGTTTGGCCATCTTATTTTCAGTATCGGGAAAATCCAGGGCAATACGTGCCGGATTATTAATCGTAAAACTGATGGGGTCGGGTGCCGCTGCGGAGAGGGTGAACTTAATCTGGACACGGTTACCCGGCAAATTAGAAGCATCTACCGACTCCAGGGCGTTCCCCCCTTTTGTCCCGGTAGCCTGCGCCTGTGCCAACACTGGAACTGTCAAACCAAACAGCATCAAGGCCGCCAAAACTCCGTGTCTAAACATCTCCAGCCTCCATGCTCGATCCACCATTTTTTTTATACCGCTCATCGTCAAAACCCGCTCCATTACCATGCCCCCTTTGGGATCACTCTGCTATCGCCAATGATGCCTGGCGGGGCAGCCAACCGCCCAGACCATCCGGTACTATTTCAGTAATCTCGACCCGGTCAGGAAGTATTGCCGTCACCCGGCCATGGTTCTGCCCCAGATAATTGCCCTTCACTACCCGTGAAACCAACCCCTCTGGCGACCTGATCAACGCGGCGCTCTCTTTGTCACGCTGCAAGGTCCCCACCATGCTTAGCGCATCCAGCGGATACTCTTCCAGTGGCTCCTTTCTACGCTCAAAGCTAGGCTGTAAACCACCACCGGTTGTTGACTGCCGTTGTGCTTCCCGGGCCTTGGCGGCCTTTGCATCCCAGCCTACAAACGGATCGCCCAACTCATCCGCTGAGTAGGCAAAATTCTCCACTGACGTAAATTCCGGCAGCGGCGGCACCTTACCCTTACTATTAGCCTTGATGTCTGCAATATCTTTTTGCAGGTCATCCATATTGCCACCACTGCAACCTGATAGCACCAATACCAGCACCATACAGCAGCCGGGCAACAGAAGAGCGCCATTTTTCTTCAATGTCGATCTCATTGCCCCTCCTCCAGATACCGGTAAGTCTTGGCCTTAACCGACATGGAGAGCCTCTTGGCGTTATTTGCCTCCTTGCCAGCAGTGACACCAATATCGTGCAGCGTCACGATACGTGGCAATGCCGCCACATCACTTACAAACCGGCCAAAATCGTGATAATTACCGGTCACCTTGATATCAATCGGTAATTCTGAATAAAACTCGGCGGGTACCTCAGCCAACGGTTTGAACAGCTCAAACTCCAAACCGTTGGCCAAACCCGCCTGGGAGATATCCACCAACAATTCAGCCACCTCGGTTTTGCTCGGCAACTGCCGCAACATCGCACCAAAAGAGCGCTCCATATCGGCCATCTGCTGCTTGTAATCCTCCAGATTGATCGCCTTAATCTGCTTCGCTCTAAAAGCGTCTTTCAACTCCACCTCTTTTTGTTCAGCCTGCTTCAGCACCTCTAACTGCTGCTGGGTATCAAACCAGTAACCAAAAAAGAGAACTGCCACTGAAATCAATACGATAGCAATTGCCTTGGCAATTAAAGGCCATGAACCAACATCATTAAAATCCAGGGTTTTAAGCTGTTCAAAATCAATTTTTTTGATGCTCATTGTGCTTCACCGGTCTTTTTCTTTTCAACCGCATCGGGAGCCAACTGTTTTACCTTCAGCACAAATTTGCTGACACGATCCCCAGCCTTATCCTGCGCCTGAATAACATCAAGCTTAGGGTTGCTAAACCAGGCGGAGTCTTCCAGGTTTCGCATAAAAGCGGATATTCTGGCATTCGATTGTGCCATCCCTTCTAACTCCAACTCTGTCTCTTTTTGCGTCACCTTAGTCAATACGGTCCCTTCAGGCAATGTACGCACCAGCTCATCAACAAGATGCACACTCAATGGGCGGCGTGTCTGCAAGTCCTGAATGACCGTCATCCGGTTAAGCAACTGGGTTTTTTTAGTCTCAAGCTCACGAATCTCTTTAATGCTTTCGTCAACCTTGGCAATCTCCGCCTCGAGCAAGGCGTTACGGGCATTTTGATGCTCAACCATGCTGTCAATATGCAGATGTGCGTAAAAAACAACGACCGCCATTAAAAAAACGACGCCCCCGGCAATCGAAGCAAACTGGCGCTTACGCTCTTTACGTAGCGTTTCACGCCAGGGTAATAGGTTAATACGCGTTGTCATCAGTCAAAACTCCTCAACGCCAGACCACAGGCAATCATCAAGGCCGAGGCATCCGACCCCAACTGCTGCGGTTTGATTTTGGATGAGAGCGACATATTCGCAAACGGGTTGGCAATTGAGGTGGCAACGCCAAGTTTATCTTCAATCAGCTCGTCAATGCCGGGGATTGAGGCACAACCACCGGCCAGCACTACATGGTCAACGCTGTTGTACTGGCTGGAGGAGAAGAAAAACTGCAATGAACGACTCACCTGCTGAGTCATTGCATCTTTGAAGGGTTGTAGTACTTCGGGCACATAGTTGTCTGGCAGGCCGCCCTGTTTTTTGGCCAGACCAGCCTCTTCATAAGAGAGTCCATAACGACGTTGAATCTCTTCAGTCAGCTGTTTGCCACCAAATACCTGTTCACGGGTATAGATGATTTTGAAATCGTGGATAACATTCAGTGTGGTCATGGTGGCACCCACATCAATCACAGCCACCGTCAGTCCATCGCCGCCATCCGGCAACTGTGGTGCCAGCAGGGTATAGGCGGTCTCCATTGCATACGCTTCAACATCTACAATCCGGCCAACCAATCCCCCCAGCTCACACGCGGCCACACGGACATCCACATTTTCACTACGTGATGCCGCCAGCAACACATCCACCGTATCGCCACCCTTATCGGACGGGCCCATCACCTGAAAATCCATGTTCACTTCATCTAACGGGTAGGGGATATATTGGTCAGCCTCAAGTGTGATCTGACCTGCCAGCTCCTCATCAGTGAGATTGCCCGGCATAGTAATGATTTTGGTAATGACTGCAGAACCGGCCACCGCTACCGCCGCATTTTTGGTGCGGGTACCGGCACGTTTTACTGCACGGCTGATCGCCGCACCGACCGATTCAACGTCAGCAATGCTCTTTTCAACCACCGCATGGGGTGGTAATGGAACTACTGCATAACTTTCGACACGGTAGCGATCACCGCTTTTGCTCAATTCCAGGAGCTTCACAGCGGTAGCGCTAATATCGAGTCCGATAAGCGCCGCTGCCTTTCGTTTGAGGAATTCCAAAGTGTGTCCTTTCTCTTTTTCACCCACGCCATACCGACATCCCTTGGGGTTATCGGGCATTTAATATCATACTTTATATTAATTCAACAGATAATGGACACACCGGTGTCACATTCATGCTATTCCAGCTTATCGGGGTTAGACTATCAAAGCTTGATCTATCTACTGTAAAATTATACCGCTAAAGACATTTCACCCACGTTTTGGAAACAACTTTAATGCCCAAACTTCTCCGCCGCCTCATTATCAGCCTTGCGGCTCTCTCCGTTTTTGGCCTCGCCGCGCTGGTGGCTGCCTATTTTTACGTGGCCCCGCAGCTGCCCTCTGTCGAGGTACTGCGTGATGTCCGTTTCCAGGTTCCGTTACAGGTTTATACGAGTAGCGGCCAGCTCCTGGCTGAGTACGGTACCAAAAAACGGGACCCGTTGAAATACGAACAGATCCCTAAAAGTGTAATCAATGCCTTTTTAGCGGCCGAAGATGACCGTTTTTTTGAACATCCGGGGGTTGATTACCATGGTTTGCTGCGCGCTGCCGGGTTACTGGTGGTCACCGGGGAGAAGAGTCAGGGAGGCAGTACCATCACGATGCAGGTCGCACGTAACTTTTTTCTCAGCAGTGAAAAGACCTTCCTGCGTAAATTTAATGAGATTCTGCTCTCCCTCAAGATTGAGTCTGAGCTCTCCAAGGAGCAGATCCTCGCCCTCTATCTCAACCAGATCTACCTGGGCAACCGTGCTTACGGTGTGGGCAGTGCGGCACAGGTCTACTATGGCAGGCCACTCGATCAGCTTAATCTGGCGGAGATAGCCATGATTGCCGGCCTGCCCAAGGCCCCATCACGTTATAACCCGGTGGCCGACCCTAAACGGGCACAGCTGCGTCGCGATTACGTGCTCAATCGTATGCTCAAACTTGGCTTCATTACCCAGGCCGAACACGACAAGGCGATTGTTGAACCGGTGAGCGCCAAGCTTTACCAAGCCACTATCGATCTGCAGGCCCCCTATGTTGGGGAGATGGTTCGTAGCTATATCTATGAAAAATATGGCGAAAATGCCTACACCGATGGTTACAAGGTATATGTCACTATCGATGCCCATCTGCAGCAGGCGGCACAGGAGTCACTGCGCCAGGCGCTACTCGATTACGATCGCCGCCACGGCTACCGTGGACCCATCAGCCATATCAAGTTCACTGCAGCAACTGCGGTTGCTGACATTCTTGAGCAGATAGATCCTGTTCCTGAGGTTGGCAACCTTAAAGTTGCCATGGTTTACAAGGTTAAAGAACAAGAGATTGTTGCGCTACGCGCCAATGGTGAACAGGTCCAGGTCCCTTGGCAGGGGCTCTCCTGGGCCGCTCGCTATATTAATAGTCGCAGCATCGGTGCCGCCCCCAAAAGCGCCAGCGATATTATTAAGAGTGGTGATGTGATCTACATACAGGAGCGATCACCCCAGCAGTGGGCGCTGGCACAAATTCCCGAACCCGGTGCCGCCATTGTCTCTCTCAATCCGCATGACGGCAGCGTTTTAGCGCTGAGTGGTGGTTTTGACTTTTTCCACACCAAGTTCAATCGCGCCACCCAGGCCAAACGTCAACCTGGCTCCAGCTTTAAACCGTTTGTCTATGCCGCCGCGCTGGAGCAGGGGTTTACCGCCGCCTCCATCATCAATGATGCGCCGGTGGTATTTGAAAACTCAGGGCTGGAGTCTTCATGGCGTCCGGAAAACTACAGCGGTGAGATCTACGGCCCGACCCGCCTGCGTGAAGCGCTGACCCACTCCCGCAATCTGGTCTCGATCCGCCTGCTCCAGGCTGTGGGTGTTGGTTATACCATCGACTTTGCCACCAAGTTTGGCTTTGAGCCCACAAGATTGCCTCGTGATCTCTCACTCTCCCTGGGCACCGCCTCAGTGACCCCAATGGAGCTGGCGGCGGGTTATACCGTTTTTGCCAATGGTGGTTTTCGTGTCACCCCCCACTTCATTAACAAGATTGTGGATGGCAACGGCAAGACCGTATTTAAAGCCCACCCCGCCATTGCCTGTCTGGAGTGCGACATGGCTGATGAGACAGGCGGTTCTCGGGCACCCCGTGTGGTCTCCGAGCAGGTGACATATATCGCCACCAGCATGATGCAGGATGTCATCCGTTACGGCACAGGCCGCCGCGCCCTGCAGCTGGGGCGCAGTGATCTGGCGGGCAAAACCGGCACCACCAACGATCAGCGTGATGCCTGGTTTGCTGGCTACAACGGTGACATTGTCACCGTTAGCTGGGTAGGGCTGGACGACGCCAAATCCCTGGGCAGTGATGAAACCGGCGGCAAGGCTGCCCTGCCCATCTGGATAGATTACATGCGTGTTGCGCTCAAGGGCCGCCCGGAAGCCACCCAACCTCAGCCCAGCGGCATTGTGACCGTCAAGATCGATCCACGTACCGGACTGCTTGCCAACGCCGATCAGGGCGATGCTATTTTTGAGATCTTCCGTAGCGATACCGCACCTGAAGAGCGTGCCCCGGACATCGACGAGTCCATTACCGCACCACACAGCAGTGATGGTGACAAACCGGCACCACAGCTATTGTTCTAAACAGCCACTGACCGCCATGGATAAAAAGTCACCACGCCACCATCAACCCCATGAACAGCGCCTGCGCCTGCAACTGGCGCAGGAGGCGGCACGACTAATGGTTGAAGAGGGGGTGCAAGACATTACTGTTGCCAAACAGAAGGCAGCAGCCCGCCTGCATCTGCCTCGTGGCCAGAACCTGCCTCGCAATGAAGAGATCCAGCTGGCCGTGCGGGAATATCAGCGCCTGTTCAAACACGAGTCACACCCGCAAACTGTGGCGCGACTACGCCAAACAGCGCTCAAGGCGATGTCTTTTTTTAAACATTTTGAACCCCGTCTGGTCGGGGCGGTGGCCGATGGCAGTGCCAGTGAGTTTTCAACCATCACACTGCATCTGTTTACGGAGGGCAGTGAAGAGTTGCACCTCTTCATGATCAACCAGCGACTCCCCTACGAACTAGGCAGCCAGCGCGCTGCCCATGGCAACGGGCAAGCTGTTGACCTACCGGTTTATCAGATGGCGCTGGAGGGGGAGAATATCGATCTGATTGTCTTTGAGAAGATTGCGCTGCGGCAGCCGCCACGTGACCCGGTGACCCATAAACCGATGCAACGGCTTGATATTAAACGGGTGGAGGAGCTGATCCGGCTCACTGAAACCGCCCAACCCACCCCTTTTTAACCGTTAACGACCTGACATCTCCCGATAGTCACGACGTGCCGCCCCTTGGTAGAGCTGGCGTGGACGGGCGATGCGCTGCTGTGGATCACCAATCATCTCCATCCACTGTGAGACCCAGCCGACAGTCCGGGCAATGGCAAACATCACCGTAAACATGTTGGTAGGAATGCCCAACACCTTATAGATGATGCCCGAGTAGAAATCGACATTGGGATAGAGATTACGCTCTTTGAAATAATCATCCTGCAAGGCCACCTCTTCCAGGCGCAGTGCCAACTCAAACAATGGGTCTTTATCATTCCCCAACTTGGCCAATACCTCATGACACATTGTACGAATGAGCGTGGCACGTGGATCAAAATTACGGTAAATGCGGTGGCCAAACCCCATCAGCCGGAACGGATCGTTTTTATCCTTGGCCTTGGCGATATATTTGGGGATATTGCTGACGTCACCGATCTCACCCAACATATGCAACACCGCCTCGTTAGCACCACCGTGGGCCGGACCCCACAACGCCGCAATGCCCGAGGCAACGCAGGCAAAGGGGTTGGCGGCCGAGCTGCCAGCCAGACGGATGGTCGAGGTACTGGCGTTCTGCTCATGATCAGCATGGAGGATGAAGATCAGATCCAGTGCCTTTTTGGCAATCGGATCAACGTCATACTCTTCACACGGGACCGAAAACATCATATTCAGCAGATTGCCGCAGTAACCCAGCGAATTTTTAGGGTAGACAAACGGCTCACCGACAGAGTGTTTGTAACAGGCCGCCGCAATGGTGGGCATCTTGGCAATCAAGCGGTGGGCTGCAATCTCGCGGTGTACCGGGTTACGAATATCCGTTGAGCCGTGATAGAAGGCCGAAAGCGATCCCACCACCCCCACCATAATCGCCATCGGATGGGCGTCATGGTTAAAACCACGATAAAAGCTCTTCAGGCTCTCATTGATCATGGTGTGACGGGTAATGCTATTCACAAAGGTATCCATCTCGCCCTGATGTGGCAGCTCGCCATAGAGCATCAGATAAGCCACTTCGAGAAAAGAGCTTTTAGCCGCCAGTTGTTCAATGGGATAACCACGATAAAGCAGCTGCCCCTGCTCACCATCAATATAGGTAATCGAGCTGCGACAGCTGGCCGTTGCCACAAAACCGGGGTCAAAACTGACATAACCGAGTTCACGATAGAGGCCGGTAATATCCACCGCGCCAGGGCCATGGGTACCGCGCTGAATCGGCAACTCGATGCTCTTGCCGGTCACATTATCGGTAACGGTCACTGTCTCTCTTTTTGTCATACCTGATTCCCTTGTTCAGTCTGGGGTAGTTGCTTAACGGCAGCACAGTGCCAGGAGGTTAGTCACACGCGGGGTAGTGCCCTGGATAGGGGCGACGTGCCACACCACTCTTAACCGCTGCTTTTGCCACCGCCGGTGGCACCCACTCAATCAAACGTGGATCAATGGGCTTAGGGATGATGTAGTCAGGGCCAAAACTCAGTGACGCCAGACCATAACACTCCAATACCTCCTCTGGCACCGGCTCGTGGGCGAGACGCCGCAAGGCATCCACCGCCGCAATCTGCATCTCCATATTAATAGCGCTTGCCAGCACGTCGAGCGCACCACGGAAGATAAATGGAAAGCCCAAGACATTATTCACCTGGTTGGGATAGTCACTACGACCTGTGGCCATCAGCAGATCATCCCGTGTCTTCAACGCCACTTCCGGACGAATCTCAGGGTCTGGATTGGAGAGGGCAAAGACCACCGGCTTAGCCGCCATCGACTTAAGCATCTCTGCCGTCAGAATGTCGGGGCCAGAGACGCCAATCACAACATCCGCGCCATTCACCGCATCGGCGAGGCTACGTTTCTCCGTCTCAACCACAAATTCACGTTTATATTCATTCAGATCGCTGCGACCGCTGTGAACCACACCGGTACGATCCACCAGCATAATATTGCCATGTGTCGCGCCCAGCTCACGCAACAGGGTCATGGAAGCGATGCCCGCCGCACCCGCGCCAACACAGACAATCTGCGCCGTGCCAATCGACTTGCCCTGCAGCTCCAGGGCGTTGAGCAGCGCGGCAGCGATGATAATGGCAGTACCGTGCTGGTCATCATGAAACACCGGGATATCGAGCCGCTCCTTCAGTGCTTTCTCAATAACAAAACAGTGGGGGGCGGCAATATCTTCCAGGTTGATGCCACCAAACGTCGGGGCGATGCGTGCCACCGTATCAATAAAGGCCTGCGGCGACTCGGCATCGACCTCGATATCAAATACATCAATGTTGGCGAACTTCTTGAACAGCACCGCCTTGCCCTCCATCACCGGCTTGCCCGCCAGGGCACCCACATTGCCCAACCCCAGCACGGCGGTACCGTCAGTGATCACCGCCACCAGATTGCCCTTGCCGGTGTAGAGATAAGCATTCTCTTTATCCCTGGCAATCTCACGCACTGGCTCTGCCACCCCCGGTGTATAGGCCAGCGACAGATCCCGCTGATCCCGGCACGGCTTGGTAATGGCCGTGGCAATCTTCCCCGGTACCGGTTCGGCGTGATACTTCAGGGCCCGCTCTTTCAAGTCGCTGCTCATACGTTGATTCCAGATCCTTAGAAACATCTACGGCGGCCAACCACGTTAACCGCCTGTCAGGCCGCCATTGTAACCCTCTTGTTTACAGAGGTGCGAATTACTCATCAAGACGCTGCAGCGCCGCAAGATGATCAACCCGCATCTGTAAACCACCACGCCACTCTGACAACCAGCCTCGCACCCGGATGTTTTTACCCTGTAGCTGGCCAGGGTCAAACACCGGCGTAAACCGAGGCAACGCCCGGTTATCAATCCGTACCGCAACACTATTAGGCAGATTTAGCCATAACGCCTGGCGACTCTCGCCAATACGCTCCACCACCCCCTCCACTATATAAAAGCCACGGGCCTCACGTGGCAAGTGCCCAGACTCATAGGCACTAAAACGGCGCTGCTGCCAAATGCCCGCGCCATTGGCACGTGCCTCCGCCGCAAAATAACACTCCAGGTTGGCAAAATTGGGCGCAACTGCAACCGCTGCCGCCAACCCCTGCTCCAGCAGCAGCTCCTGAACGTTGCGCTGATCCGCCAGATAGAGATGGGCCAACAGACGCCCATACCGGTCGTGGCGATCCTCCTCGTAACGCAATGCAACCTGTGACTGCCCGGCCAGCAACCCCTGCAACGCCTGACGTGCCGCCTCGCCCAGCGGCTCGGAAACGTGGCCATCGTGACCAACTTCGGGGGTATTAATACCGATGAGACGAACCTTGCGACCATCGCTGAGCCTGACGGTATCGCCATCGTAGACATAACGCACCTTGACCCACTCGTCCGCCTGAAACGGGAGGCACAACTGTGCCCCGACCCGCGGCGACCAGGCGCCAGAGAAAAACAGCACAACCCATAACGCAAAAAGGGTGCCCTTGTGAGGCACCCTTTTTAAACCGGCAAGCCCAGACACGTTGCTGGTTACTTAACCCCGTACTTCTGACGAAACTTATCTACACGACCGGCGGTATCAACAATCTTCTGCTTACCAGTGTAGAAAGGGTGGCAGCTGGCACATACGTCCAGATGCAGCGCACTTTTGGTCAGTGTCGACCGGGTCTTGAAAACATTACCGCAACTGCAGGTAACTTCTATTTCTTGGTAGGCGGGATGGATGTCCGCTTTCATGGCTTTGAACCTCTCAACTCAAATCAAATTTCACAATCAGAACAAAATTGCTGTGCGAAAGAGCCGGGCATTCTACCTAAAAGCCCTGCCACCAGCAAGCCCCCATCACCCATATCCACCTCAATCGCCCTTGACTAAAGCCTGTGGCAATTTGGCCGCTGTCTATGGGCAGCCCAATAGGGCTCCCAATTGACCTGCCTAAATAGACACAAAACAGATAGTTACTTATTCAGGAGAAGACCATGGAAGACAAACGTAAACTACCCACACTGAAATATGACTATCTGGGGATGGACTGCAAATCACTTAAACAGTCCCTAGCCAACCGCATGGAGTTCTCGGCGGGCAAGGATCTCTACACCGCCACCCCCCGCGACTGGTACCACATCTCCTCCTGGGTCATTCGTGACCGACTGATTGAGCGCTGGATGGAGACCATGCGGACCTATTATCAACAGGATTCCAAGCGGGTCTACTACCTCTCACTGGAGTTCATGATTGGGCGCACCCTGACCAACAGCGCCCTGAATCTCGGTATTCAAGGTGAATTTGCCAAGGCGCTGAACGAGATCGGCGTCGACCTGGAAGAGACCCAGGAGATGGAGAGTGATGCCGCCCTTGGCAATGGTGGTCTTGGCCGTCTGGCCGCCTGTTTCCTCGACTCCATGGCCTCACTCGGACTGCCGGGTTATGGCTACGGCATCCGGTACGAATATGGGATGTTCAACCAGCGCATCGAAAACGGCTACCAGATTGAACACCCGGAAAACTGGCTGCGCTACGGCAACCCATGGGAGTTCCCACGTGCCGAGGTGATCTACTCGGTCAAATTTAATGGCCGCGTCCTCTCGTTCCCCGATGAGTCAGGCGAGATGCACCACCGCTGGGTCGATAGTGACGACGTCATGGCCATGGCCTACGACACCCCAATCCCCGGTTACGGTGCCACCACCGTCAACAACATGCGCCTCTGGTCAGCCAAATCATCCCGTGACTTTGACCTTAAATATTTCAATGAAGGCAACTACATCAAGGCGGTTGAGGATAAAAATGAGTCGGAGAATCTCTCCAAGGTGCTCTATCCCGACGACACCACCGAGATGGGCCGTGAACTACGCCTGAAACAGCAGTACTTTTTTGTCAGCGCCTCACTCCAGGACGTACTGTTCCGCCACCAGAAACACCACGACTCCTTTGACCAGCTGCCAGACAAAGTTGCTATCCAGCTCAACGATACCCACCCGGTCCTGGCCATTCCAGAGCTGATGCGGATACTCATGGATTGCCACAACTTAACATGGGAAAGGGCCTGGACCATCACCACCGGTACCTTCGCCTATACCAACCACACCCTGCTGCCAGAGGCGCTGGAGAGCTGGCCGGTCGCCGTTATCGAGAAAATACTGCCTCGCCACATGCAGATCATCTATGAAATTAACCACCGCTTCCTCGACGAGGTGATGCATCGCCATCCCGGTGATTTTGAGTTACTGCGACGCATGTCTCTGATCGATGAGAGCAGTGGCAAACGGGTACGTATGGCCTACCTGGCCGTCGTGGGCAGCCATAAAGTCAACGGCGTTGCCGCCCTCCACACCCAACTGATGAAAAGCTCGATCTTTGCCGACTTTGACCGTTTTTACCCAGGCAAAATCATCAACATGACCAACGGCATCACACCACGCCGCTGGCTCAATCAGGCCAACCCCGATCTCTCACAGCTGATATCAAGCAAGATTGGCGAGGGGTGGATCACCGATCTGTTTGAGCTCAAAAAACTCACTCCCCTGGCAGAGGAGCGGGAATTCCGCCAGAGCTTCCGCCAAATCAAACACGGCAATAAGGTAAAACTGGCAGCACTGATCAAAAAAACCCTCGACATCGATGTCAACCCAAACTCCATGTTTGATATCCACGTCAAACGTATGCATGAGTACAAACGCCAGCTGCTGAACGTGCTGCATGTAGTCACACTCTACAACCGCATCCGCAGCAACCCCGAGAGCAACATCACCCCACGCACCATCATCTTTGCCGGCAAGGCCGCACCCGGCTACTACCTGGCCAAGCTGATCATCAAATTGATCAACGACGTCGCCAGCATCGTCAACAAAGATCCCGCTATTGGTGGCAAGCTTAAAGTGGTCTTCCTGCCCAACTACAACGTCTCCCTGGCAGAGAAAATTGTTCCGGCCTGCGACCTCTCAGAACAGATCTCCACCGCTGGCACGGAGGCCTCCGGCACCGGCAACATGAAATTTGCCCTCAATGGTGCACTGACCATCGGCACCCTCGATGGTGCCAACGTCGAAATACAAGAGGAGGTGGGGGAGGAGAATATCTTCATCTTTGGCATGACCACCCCCGAAGTAGAAGAGCGCAAGCGCAACGGCTACAACCCGTGGGAGTGCTATCACGGCAACGCAGATCTCAAAACCGTGCTCGACATGATCGGCTCTGGCTACTTCTCTCCCGCCGAGCTCAACCGCTATCGTCCCATCATCGACACCCTCACCCACCACGGTGACCGCTACATGGTGCTGGCAGACTATCCCGCCTATGTTGCCCGCCAGGAGGATGTGGCAGCGCTCTACCAGGATCAGGAGAGCTGGTCACGCAAGGCAATACTCAACACCGCCAACATGGGCAAATTTTCCAGCGACCGCACTATTAGCGAATATGCCAAGCAGATATGGGAGACCAAACCGGTCAAAACCCTAATCAAAAACGAAAAAAAGCGCAGCCGCTAACAACAAAAAGGGGGAGCAACCGCTCCCCCTCACACAATTTACCATCCACTTAGATGGCTGACTAACGTCTCATCGAGTCAAAAAACTCATCGTTAGTCTTGGTATCCTTAAGCTTATCGAGCAGAAACTCCATCGCCGCCAACTCATCCATGGGATGCAGCAGCTTGCGCAGAATCCACATCTTCTGCAACTCATCCTGCTTAGTAAGCAACTCTTCACGACGGGTACCCGAACGGTTGATATTGATAGCAGGATAGACGCGTCTTTCAGCAATCTTACGATCAAGGTGTAACTCCATGTTACCGGTACCCTTGAACTCTTCGTAAATCACATCATCCATACGTGAGCCAGTTTCAACCAGCGCCGTAGCAATAATCGTCAAACTGCCACCCTCTTCGATATTACGGGCAGCGCCAAAGAAGCGCTTTGGACGGTGCAGGGCGTTGGCATCAACCCCCCCTGTCAACACCTTGCCTGACGAAGGAATAACCGTATTGTAAGCACGTGCCAGACGGGTAATCGAATCAAGCAAAATCACCACATCACGTTTATGCTCAACCAGACGTTTGGCCTTCTCAATGACCATCTCCGCCACTTGTACATGACGGCTGGCAGGCTCATCAAAGGTACTGGCAACCACTTCGCCACGCACAGAACGCAACATCTCTGTCACCTCTTCAGGACGCTCATCAATCAGCAGTACAATCAGGTAACACTCTGGGTGGTTGGCAGCGATGGATTGGGCAATGTTCTGCAACATCATAGTCTTACCCGCTTTAGGCGGAGAGACAATCATGGCCCGCTGGCCTTTACCGGTAGGTGCCACCAGCTCAATCACACGGGCAGTCAAATCTTCAGTACTGCCATTGCCCTGCTCCACCTTGAGGCGCTGATTGGCAAACAGCGGGGTAAGATTCTCAAACAATACTTTGTTTTTAGAGTTCTCAGGCGGCTCGAAATTGATCAAATCAACTTTCAACAACGCAAAATAACGTTCACCCTCCTTAGGTGGGCGAATCTTGCCGGTGACACTGTCACCCGTGCGAAGATTAAAACGACGAATCTGACTGGGCGATACATAGATATCATCAGGCCCGGCAAGATATGAGCAGTCTGCAGAGCGCAAAAAGCCAAAACCATCCTGCAATATCTCCAGCACACCATCCCCAGAGATTGGCTCACCCTTTTTGGCGTGCCCTTTCAAGACAGCAAAGATTATGTCCTGCTTACGACTACGGGCCATATTCTCGAGGCCCATCTCCATCGACAGCTCGATAAGCTCGGCTGCGGTCATTTTTTTTAGTTCGGTTAGATTCATAAGTGATTTATTGTCGGCCACTGAAAGATATAGGGAAAACGAAAGGTTCTGAGGGAGTTCGGAATACGCCGGAAAAGACCGACTCGGAAATCATCGGTGAGGGATGATCTATTAATTATTTGTAAAGTTCGGATGAATTATAATCGTTATTCTACAACCGTACCACCTTTAAATTGCCGTGTCTAGCCCTAATTGCTAGACACGGCCTCTCGACAACCCAGCAAGACCTAAATATTAGTGTCCAAAAAGGCTATCAACTGTGACTTGGATACGGCCCCTACCTTGGTAGCCTCAACATTTCCACCCTTAAACAACATCAAGGTAGGGATGCCACGAATACCATATTTTGGCGGTGTGCCTGAATTTTCATCAATATTCAACTTGGCAACACGTACCCGACCCGCATACTCAGTTGCAATCTCATCCAGAATTGGCGCAATCATTTTGCAGGGGCCACACCATTCAGCCCAAAAATCGACCAACACTGGCCCTTCCGCACTCAAAACTTCTTGATCAAAACTTGCGTCTGTTACGTAGACGATATTATCACTCACTGTAATGCCTCCATTCAGGCCATTATTGGCAATCCCCACAGAATCATACAAAAACATCTTCGAATCAAGTGTCTTAATGAGATTATTCTCTGTAAGATTCAAGCTTATGCTGAACAATAATGCAAGTCCGGCACCATCCGGACCCCTTAAAAAACTAAGCTAATGGGCCTTATGGAAGTTACACACCTCTCTGATATCCGTTTTTCCAGCCTTAAGTTGTCCGCCCCGTTGATGCAGGGAATTACCGATTCTGGCTATGAATTTTGCACTCCGATTCAGGGCGACACGTTACCTCTGCTGCTCGGCGGCAACGATGTTGCTGGCCAAGCCAAAACAGGGACAGGGAAAACCATTGCCTTTCTGGTGGCTGTGATGAACAGGTTATTAACCGTGCCTGCTTCAGAGCACCGCCGCCCCAACCAGCCCCGGGTGCTCATCATGGCCCCCACCCGAGAGCTGGCGATACAGATCCATAAAGACGCAACGGCCCTTAATAGCCACACAGGCCTGATGCTGGGACTGGCCTACGGTGGTGCCAACTACGAATCACAGCGTAACGCATTGACCGAAGGTATTGACATATTAATAGGTACCCCTGGACGCATCATCGATTTTTTTAAACAGAAAGTTTTTGATCTCAAGGCCATTCAGGCGATGGTGCTGGATGAGGCTGATCGTATGTTCGATCTTGGTTTTATCAGTGATGTCCGTTTTCTGTTACGGCGCATGCCCCACCCTGAGCAACGCCTGAATATGCTCTTCTCCGCCACCATGTCACACCGCGTGACTGAACTGGCCTACGAACATATGAACAACCCACAAGTGGTTAAAATTGAGAGCGACTCGATTACTGCTGACAATGTGGAGCAGAGTGTCTACTACACAGCCAACGATGAAAAAATCCCATTATTACTAGGGTTACTAAAAAAACTGCTACCCGAACGCTCTATTATCTTTGTGAATACCAAACGTGCGGCTGAACAGGTATGGGGCTATCTTGAGGGCAATGGTTACAAATCGGGGCTGCTCTCTGGCGACATCCCGCAAAACAAACGTCAACGTCTGCTAGGGGAGTTTCAACAGGGGGAGCTGCCTATTCTGGTGGCTACCGATGTCGCTGCCCGGGGACTGCACATTCCCGCCATTAGCCATGTCTTTAATTTTGATCTACCACAAAGCGCTGAAGATTATGTGCACCGCATCGGCCGCACCGCCCGTGCCGGTGCCAGCGGCGTTGCCATCAGTTTCGCCTGCGAAGATTATTCGTTCCACCTGCCGGAGGTTGAGGAGTACATCGGGGCGAAACTCAACGCTCAGGCTGTCAGCACTGACTTATTACTCACGCCCCTGCCACCCGTCAGAGTAGAGCGCCAAGCCCCAAAGCCACACCACAAGGGCTCACACAAAGATGGGCCACAAAACCGCTCCAACAACCGTGCCTCGCCACGCCAAAAGCCACGCCCAGCGGGCCCCAAACAGTCATAGATAACCATGGCCAGTGATTTTAACCAGATGCCGGTCCACGCGGCTATAACCGCCATCGCTCACGATTTTCATCGCCGTGGCTGGATGGCGGGTACTGCGGGCAATCTCAGTACCCGATCTAAGGATGGAAAGGGATTATGGATCACCAGCAGTGGCCTACCCAAAGGCAAACTTGATACCCGCGATCTGATTTTGATGGGGCTTGAGGGTAACGAAATCCAGCAACGTTTACGTGATGATGCTCGGCCATCAGCAGAGACCAGTATCCACCAAACCATCTATACCCTCTTCCCAAACGCACAGGCCTGTTTTCATATTCACACTGTTGATGCCTGTCTTGCCACCGCAAAAATTGAACCGCAGACCCAGTCAATGCCGCTACCTCCTCTTGAAATGATTAAGGGGCTGGATATTTGGGAGGAGTCACCGCAAGTGGCGCTGGCCCTTTTTGATAACAGACTTGATGTGCCGAGCATCGCCCATGAGATTCACAAACGCTTTACCGCCGAACCACCCCAAATCCCCGCGCTGATGATCCGCAACCATGGCATCACCGTGTGGGGAGGCTCACTGCAGCAGACCTACAACCGAATCGAGATTATCGAGTTCATCATGAGCTACATCGCACGCCAATAAATTTTCAATATTCTGATTTTGAAAACTTTATTTACATGTTTTAGCAGAGCAACCCACACCTGCTGCCGATACCCCGCCCAGTCTGGCAAGTATCTTATCCATCAAACACCAGCCAGTAATGCCACTCTGAAAGAGGTTAATACCCACAAACAGGGTGAGCCACAACCACTGGCTGCTATGGAACAACGGGCTGGCTTCAACGCCTAACGCCAATGAAAGTAAAATAAAGGTCCCTGCCATCGTTCGTGTAATGCGTGTAATGTTCATAGTTGCGCCTCTCAATGGTGACATAGATAGTATTAGAATTCTCTAATATTATAGGTGCATCCGGCAACATTGCAAATCCACACGACTTAGGAGCACTAACAACCTCATGGAACATGAACCACTTATCCGCCTGGCGGTGTTTTTCGGCGTGTTTGCCACCGTAGCCTTCTTTGAAACCCGCTATCCACGTCGTGCGCCCTTACACAAGGCGGCTCGCTGGCTTAATAACCTTACCCTGATTTTTATCAACGCACTGATTTTACGACTCATTTTTCCAGCCGCTGCTATCGGTATGGCCATCTTTGTAGAACAGGAGCAGTGGGGATTATTCAACTATTACGCCCTCAGCCCCGGTTTAGCCCTGCTATTGAGTATCATCGCATTAGACCTCATCATCTACTTTCAGCACATACTTTTCCACGCTGTTCCACTGTTGTGGCGACTACACATGGTGCACCATGCCGATCTGGAGTACGACCTGACCACCGGCCTGCGCTTCCATCCTATCGAAATAGCGCTATCAATGATTATCAAGTTTGCCGCCATCGCCGTGCTGGGCACCCCCGTCGTCGCGGTCATCATCTTTGAGCTACTGCTCAACGCCAGCGCCATGTTCAACCACGGAAATTTACGGTTGCCTGAAAGGCTGGACAGAGTCCTCCGCTGGGTCATCGTCACGCCCGACATGCACCGCATTCACCACTCCAGCATCAAGCGCGAAACCAACAGCAACTACGGTTTCAGCATCGCCTGCTGGGACCGCCTCTTTGGCACCTACCGTGCCCAGCCCAGCGCAAGCCATGAGACGATGGAGATCGGCCTGACACAGTTCCGCGATCGTTCACGCCTCACCTTACCGTGGCTGCTGATACTTCCCGTCGTTGGCAAGGTCGGCAGCTACCCAATCAACCGCGATGAAGCACCCTCAACCGCTAAAACCACACAAAATACCTGAAAAATAATTGACTTAGCTGTAACCCGATAATACTTGACAGTAGTAAATTGTCCGTGGCATAACCACGGTACGGAACTGTTGTGGAAGTGGAACGTAGTGACACAACAAGCAATATGTTCCTGTAGTACGATCAAGGATGCTGTTTGAAACTAGGGGAGACTGATAACAGCAATCGGATCATGATGGAATGGCACTATTGCTGTTTTTTTATAAACTCATTATTGAGGGGAATTAATTACATGAAATCACGTCTGTTGAGCATTTCTGCTGCTGCTGTATTAATGCTGGGTGTTGCCGGTCAGGCAAGTGCTGATCCGTTGGAACTGGCCAAAAAGAGCGGTTGCTTGGCTTGCCATAGCGTCGACAAAAAAGTGGTTGGCCCAGGCTGGAAAGATGTTAGCGCCAAGTACAAAGGCGACGCCGGTGCCAAAGCTGCATTGGTTGATAAGGTCAAAAAAGGCGGCAAAGGCAACTGGACTGCTGTGACTGGTGGCGTACCAATGCCTCCGTACTCACCACGTGTTGCTGATGCCGATATCGATACCTTGGTTGATTTTATCCTGACCCTGTAATTCGATTTAGCAAGCAATACAATTAAAGCCAGCCTTCGGGCTGGCTTTTTTTTCTCCGCCAATACCCGCTTTGCAATGATAAAATCCTCCGCATTACAACCATTGAGTTTTGAGGACACAACGTGACACAACTGCACACCGTACCCGTGGTAATGACCCTCTCCGGCAACGACCCTACGGGTGGAGCGGGCATTCAGGCCGATATTGAGGCGCTGATCAGCATGGGTTGTCACGCAGCACCCATCATCACCGCACTCACCGTACAAGACACACAAAAAGTATTTCGCTTTGAGGCGACCGATGCCACCCTGATTATTGAACAGGCACGGGCGGTACTTGAAGATATGCCTGTTGCCGCATTCAAAATCGGCATGGTTGGCAGCGTTGAGAATGTTGAGGCCATCCACACGCTGTTAATGGATTACCCGGCCATTCCGGTGGTCCTGGACCCCATTATCACCGCCGGAGGCGGTGGTGAACTGGCGGGTGACGAGATCATTGATGCCATGATCTCGCTACTGTTGCCTCAAACCACCGTGCTCACCCCCAACAGTATCGAGGCACGCCGTTTTGCCTCCACCGCTGACAACCTGGATGCCTGTGCCCAGGCGCTGCTCGACATGGGGTGTGAGTTTGTGCTGATTACTGGTGCCCACGAAAACACCCCGATGGTGGAGAACCGCCTCTACGCCGAGCACCGCAATCTTGAAACCTTCAGTTGGGAGCGGCTCCCCGGCAGCTACCACGGCTCTGGCTGTACACTGGCCTCAGCCATTGCCGGCCTGCTGGCGCAGGGGCTCGATCCCTTTGCCGCGATCCACGAGGCGCAGCAATATGCGTGGGAGACCCTCAAACATGGTTACCGCATCGGCATGGGGCAGACCATCCCCAATCGGCTCTTCTGGGCACGGGGTGATGAGGACGAACAGGGGTGAACAGCCGTTTACGCGGGCTCTATGCCATTACCGATAGTACGCTCAGCCCCCACGGCCAGCTACTGACCGCCGCAGAGCAGGCGATTCACGGTGGTGCCCGGATTCTTCAGTACCGCGACAAAAGTGGCCAGCCCTCACGTCGTCGACAGGAGGCCGAGGCATTACTGACACTCTGCCGCCAACACCGTGTAACCTTTATTATCAATGATGACGTGGCCCTGGCCGCTGCCATTGGTGCTGACGGTGTCCACCTTGGCCGAGGTGATGGCACTGTAAAAGAGGCACGTCAGCAACTGGGGGGCGGCATTATTGGTCTCTCTTGTTACAATGAGTGGGCGCTGGCGGAGACCGCGGCAAGAGCGGGGGCTGACTACATCGCCTTTGGTGCATTTTTTCCATCGGCCACCAAACCTGCTGCCGTACACGCCGCACCTGAGTTACTGTTACGCAGCCGCCACGAACTCAACCTCCCGGTGGTCGCCATTGGCGGCATCACACCGGAGAATGGCGCTGATCTAATCGCCGCCGGTGCGGATATGCTGGCCGTGGTACACGGGGTGTTTGGCCAACCGGATATCCAGAGCGCGGCACGCCGTTACGCCGCGCTGTTTTAACACTGAACATTAAAATTAATACAGAAGGATTGACCATGACCCGTTCACACGATCTTTTTCAGGCTGCCCAGAAACATATTCCCGGTGGCGTTAACTCTCCGGTTCGCGCCTTTCGTGGTGTCGGTGGTGATCCCATCTTCTTCAAGCGCGGCGAAGGCCCCTACCTGTTTGATGAAGATGACAAACAGTACATCGACTACGTCGGCTCGTGGGGACCAGCTATCCTCGGTCACGCCCACCCCAAGGTATTGGCGGCAGTAACAGCGGCGCTAAAAAATGGCCTCAGTTTTGGTGCCCCAACCGCCCTTGAAACCGAGCTGGCGGACCGGGTTTGCGAGATCATGCCTGCCATTGAGATGATCCGCATGGTCAGCTCTGGCACCGAGGCGACCATGAGCGCCATCCGTCTGGCCCGTGGTTTTACTGGCCGTGACAAGATCGTCAAGTTCGAGGGGTGTTACCACGGCCACTCGGATTCACTACTGGTCAAGGCCGGCTCTGGTGCTTTGACCCTGGGTGTGCCTACCTCCCCCGGTGTACCAGTGGCGCTGGCGGAACATACCATCACCCTGGACTACAACAATCTTGATCAGGTACGCGATACCTTCGCCAAGGTGGGTGGCCAGATCGCCTGCATCATCGTTGAACCGGTGGCCGGTAACATGAACTGCATTCCGCCCAAGGCCGGTTTCCTTGAAGGGCTGCGTGAGATCTGCGACCAGTACGAAACTGTGCTGATCTTCGATGAGGTGATGACCGGCTTCCGTGTCGCCCTGGGCGGTGCTCAGGCCTATTACAACGTCAAACCCGATCTCACCACCCTCGGTAAGGTGATCGGTGGTGGTATGCCGGTGGGTGCCTTTGGCGGCCGTCGTGACATCATGTCGCAGATTGCACCACTCGGCCCGATCTATCAGGCTGGGACCTTGTCCGGCAACCCCATCGCCATGGCCGCCGGTCTGGCCAATCTGGAGGAGATCTCCAAACCCGGCTTCTACGAGAATCTGAACGCCATGACCGAGAAGCTGGTGCACGGCTTTGTCACCCGCGCCCACGCCTTCAACATCCCCATGACCAGCAATGTTGTCGGCGGCATGTTTGGCCTCTTTTTCAGCGCTGAGAAGAAGGTCGAAAACTACCAGCAGGCGACCCAGTGCGATGTGGAGCGGTTCAAGAAGTTCTTCCACGCCATGTTGGATGAGGGGATCTATCTGGCACCGTCGGCCTACGAGGCGGGTTTTGTCTCATCCGCCCATACCGACCGCGATATCAAAAATACCCTGATTGCGGCGGAGAAGGTTTTTTCCACCCTCTAACGCTGACAACAGCGGGGGATTGCACCCCCGCGCCACCTGCTTGAAAGGAATGCATCTTGTCTTGTAAGCAACCCTTATTAGTCGCCCTCCTGCTTGCCTCCAGCCTGAGCCCATCAGCCATGGCCGCGATTGAGATCACACCAACCACCGTCACCGTTGGCAAGGAGGCCACGTTTCAGTTACACGGGGTGGATGCCAAAACAATCCAGCAGATCAGCCTGCTGCCCGGTGGCCCCCATCTGCTGCAACAGCTGCCACTCACCCCCGGCAACCATGGCGACTACACCCTGATCAGCAAGGCCGACGGCCTGCACCTACTGCAACAGATGGGGCCGGAGCGCATGGAAGCGGCCCACTTCGGCAACCACGCCGCAGCGGCGCACAGTGGCAATCAACAGCTACGCATCGAGAACGGCAATCAGCTGGCGCTCTACCCGGCCCAACCGAAGCAGGCCAAGCCAATCAGCCGTTACCACGCCTCAGCACCGCTGCATGATCTGGTGGTGATCGATTCCCTGGCCATCCTCGCCAACGACAGGAATGGCGTCACGGTGCTCGACATCAGTGACACCAAAAATCCACGCTGGCGCGGCAGCCACCAGAAGCTGGGGCGCATCGTGCGTGTGGTCGCCGCCGATGGCAAGGTGCTGGCGCTGAGCGACGGCGGCATTGTCTACCTCATCGATATCAACAACCCGGCGGAGCCAACCGTGGTCAACGCTTGGCGCAGCGCTACGGCTGTGCGTGACCTGGCCTGGTTTGACCAGAACGTCTATCTGCGTACCGACAACACCATCGACGTGATCGACTTCAGCGCCCCGATGCCGCAGATCAGCAACGAGGGGCTGAACTTTGGCCAGGGGGTCAACTTTGGTGGTGAGCGCCGCGTCTTCATCGCCAACAACATCGCCTATGTCGCCGACTGGTTCTCCGGCATCCACCTCTATGACATCAGCAACCCCAATCTGCCGCTACTGCTCTCCAGCTTTCACACCCCCGGCTCGCCCAAGGGCATGGTGGTGCGCGACAACATCGCCTATGTGCCCGATGATGACCATGGGCTACAGATCATCGACGTCAGCAACCCACGTGCGCCCAAGCTGATATCAAACATCCAGACCAGCGGTCTTGGCTACACACCTAGACTGGCAGGCGATCTGCTCTACCTTGCCAGCCATCGTGGCGGTTTTCAGATCATCGACGTCAGCAATCCTGCCAAACCGCAACAGCTGAGTGAGGTCGATACCCCCGGCAAGGCGTGGTCACTGGAGATCCAGGGCGAGCGGCTCTATGTCGCCGATGACGATACCGGCCTGCTGATCTTTGATGTGAAGGATGCCAAAGCACCCAAACTGCTCGGCCAGTTCACACCGGGCACGGCGGCGGAAGAGGTGATGATCCGTGGCAATATCGCCTTTGTGGCCTTTTTTGATGACGGTATTTACATACTCGATATTACTGATCCAACCACACCCAAGGTGATCAGCCACACCGCACTACCCGGCAACAGCCGTGGCCTCGACCTGATTGGTGACAAACTCTACGTCGCCAGCTGGCTGGCGGGGATTCATATTCTTGATATCAGCAATCTCAAAACGCCGCAGGTCGTCGGCAGCTTTGATACCCGGGGTGCCACCTGGGGGCTGAAGGTGGAGGGTGACAACCTCTTTGCCATGGATTGGTGGGGCGGCATTGCGGTGCTCGATGTCAGCGATCCTGCCGCCGTGCATGTGGTGGGGGACTATCACGAGCGTGGTCGCGTGAATGACATTGCCACACAGGGCAATTACGCCTTTGTGGCCCAGGGCAGCAACGGTTTGCAGCTCTTCGATATCAACAATCCGCTCAACCCCACCTGGATCACCGGTGTTAACTTCCCCGGTGATGCCCGACGTATCGCCCTGGCAAATGGCCGCGCCTATCTGGCGATGGGGGATGGCGGTCTGGCGATTGCCGACATCAGCAACCCGTTTGAGGCGCGCTGGCTCAGTACCACGCCGACCGATGGCCGTGTTGTTGATGTGATTGTCGATCAGAGCCACCTCTGGCTGCTCGATGAACTGCAAGGGGTGCTGCTCTATGAGATCAGCAATCCCAACCAGCCGCGCCAGCTGGCGCGCATCAACCTCAAGGCCAGTGCCATCGCCCTGACCAGCCATGGTCTGATTGTCGCCAGCCACGATGGCCTGCACCGTTATGGTGTGGATGCCACTGGCAAGGTGGCAGCGCTGGGGTACCAGCCACTCCCTGGTGAGACCGGGCCGCTGCTGGCGGTGGGCAATACCCTCTACGTTGGCCAGGGTGCCCAGCTGCTCCAGTTTGAGGTGAGTAAAACCGAGATCACACTACAATCAGAACGGACACTGAGCCACGCCATTCACGCCATTGCCCACGCAGGAAAGACGCTAATCGTCAGCGCTGAGTACGAGGTGATGCGACTTGAACCAACAACGCTCAAGATTATCGAACATTATCCGATGTTAAACAGGGTTAATCGGCTGCGGCTCCATGAAGGGGTGCTCTACCTGAGCGGTGCCACCACCATCACCGCACTACGGCTGCTGCCGTCTATCCACCTTAAAGAGGCGGCTGACGGCCGTTTTACACTGCCGGCAACAGTGGTGCCTGGCAGTTACCATCTCTACATTCGCTATCAGGATGGTACGGAGCAGCAGCTTAACAATGTAGTCAACGTGGTAATGCCAACATTCTCCAAACCAAAAATGAGTACAGATGCGTTTAAAAAGCTGTTAGAACTAAAAAGAGACGACCCTACGCTCTTCAGCGTGCCTCAATAAAGGGGCATCCATAGAGTAAAGTAATAATAAATAAGCGGGATGATGAACAGCCCGCTGGTAAACTGAAAAGACCACGGACGGGAGTTGGCAATGCGGACCTGCCTCTTAGTTAAAAACAGATACGGTGTATTCCCAGATTGATCACCGCTACTCTAGTACGGCGACTTGTGAAAGGACTGGCAGTGGCCCTGTTTGGCCTGCTGATCGCTTTTGCATCTCAAGCCGCCACCCCACCCAAGCTGCTGGTGGTCTACCCCAAGATCAATCCGGCCTATGATCAAATATTCGATGAGATCATCGCTGGTATCGCAGCCCACCCAAAAGCTGATTACGCCACCTTGGTAATACAACCATCCACAACCGCACAGGAGATCAGCCGCTACATCCGCCGCAACGATATTAGCGCCGTCATTGCGCTGGGCAAGCAGAGCTACGATCTTGTACATGTATTACAGAGTGAGATTCCTATCGTCCACGGCGGACTGCTGATCACACCCGGCGACCATAACGGTATCAGTCTGTTAGGGGCTCCTGAGCAGTTTTTCAACAAGCTCACCGATATCGCCCCCACCGTCAAACGGGTCTTTACCGTTTACAACGAGGAGAATAGTGGCTGGATCATCCGTCTGGCACAGCAGTCGGCAAAAAGTCGTGGTATTGAGTTAAAGGCCTATGCCGCTAACGATCTTCGTGAAGCCGTGCATAAATTTAAAACCATTCTCGAACAGGCCAATGGCCCCAGCGATAGCGTCTGGCTACTGCTGGATAATATTTTGCCCGACAAGACCATTTTGCCCATGGCACTTGAAAGTGCCTGGCAGCGTAAATTTATACTTTTCTCCAATAACCCCTCCCATAGCCGCCGTGGCGCGCTTTTTGCCCTCTTCCCTGATCACCAGCAGATGGGCAACAGTCTGGCCACACTGGCACTGGAAAAGGCAGCAGAGACCACCCCTCAGCGGCGGGTTATCCCGCTTAACGATCTTAAGATCTCACTTAACCGTCGTACTGCCGCGCACCTTGGGATTACCTACTCAAAAACCGTTGAGGAAGAGCTTGATGTGGTCTATCCGATACGATAATGGCTGATCAATGCGCCCCATGAATATAAACAAGCGATCACACAGCAGCTTTCGCAGGCAGCTCACCACTACCTTCACCCTCGGTATTTTTGCGCTGGCGATTGGCACCTCATTGACCACCGCCTGGATCACCTCCTCCAACGTGTATGATCAGATGGTAGAAGATGGACTTCAGGTAACCAACAGTGTCGCCCAGCGGTCGGTATTATCACTGCTCTACGGCAGCGGCGACAATGCTGAAGAGGCATTAAGTGCTGCATTGGGGTTTCCCTCCATCAGCCAGGTCACGCTACTCACCCACAGCGGCAACGTGCTACTCAAAAAAGGGTTCAGCCTGACCAAATTGCCCAAGCTCTCCGGCGAACAAAAAACCGCAATACTGGCAGAGGAGAATGGTGCTGAGTGGATATTTATCGCGCCGGTCTACAGTGACAGTCAGATTGAGTCCAACGACAGCGCTATTTCACTGGCACAACCCGATAACAGCCCTCCTGAGCTATTGGGCAGCGTTGTGGTTATTAAAAGCAAAACCAAACTCGGACAGACCGTTACCGCCACCTTTGCCAATAATCTTGGCATCACCATCCTGATCGCCATTATCCTGCTGCTCATAGTTCAGCGCAGCTTTTCACGCCTCACCCAACCGCTGTCAGCGTTGGCGAAGGTGATGGAGCGGGCCGAAAATGGTGATACACAAAGCTATGCCGCCTTGCAAGGACCCACCGAGGTACATAACATTGGCCGCGCCTTCAACAAGATGATGGAGGCCCTGGCCGAACGCGACACCCGTTTACGGCAGCACAATGAAATGCTCGAACATGAGGTCAACCAACGGACTCAGGAGCTGGTCTACACCCGCGATTTAGCGGTGCAAGCCAACCAGAATAAGTCTGACTTTCTCTCCCGCGTCAGCCACGAGCTCCGTACCCCGTTACAGTCGATCCTCGGTTACAGCGACCTGATCCTTGAGGATCTGCCCACCGAGATGGGCGAAACCCGCCGCGATCTGGAGACCATTACTGCCAATGCTACCCACCTATTAGCCATGATCAACTCCATACTTGACATGTCCAAACTGGAGTCAGGGCAAATGACACTGCAACCGTCACCCACCAACATCCGCCTGCTGATCAGCGGAGTGATGGAGACGATTACGCCGCTGATCAAAAACAACCACAACCAGCTTGAAACAACACTCCAGCTGCAACCGGAACTGCTGGTAATAGACGAAGCAAAACTACGACAGATCCTGCTCAACCTGCTGAGCAATGCCACCAAGTTCACCCAACATGGCCTCATACAGCTCACCGTGACGCAGAGTGCCAAAATGTTGCAACTGATCATCAGGGATAATGGCATTGGCATGCCAGAAAGCCAGATCGAACATATCTTTGACCCCTTTTATCAGGTTGAAAGCAGCATCACCCGCCGCTTTGAGGGGACTGGACTGGGATTAGCAATCACCCATCAGTTTTGCACACTGATGGGGGGGACCATACGTGTCACCAGTGCACCCGAACAAGGATCAACGTTTACCGTATCAATCCCAATATTTCTTAATGAAAACCGGGGCAGTGCCGATAGGTAGGGCACCCTATATACCTAATGGACTGTCTATCCTGCCCCAATACAGTCTTATAACCACAAGGGAGTGTTGGTTTGTTCAGCAAACAGATATTAATATTTACCCCCAACGTTGATCAGAGCGCCACGCTGATGGCAACGTTGCACGCGGCGGGTTACACCGAGCTATCCGAAGCCGCCACCACCAAAGAGGCCTTCGATACCCTAAGTTACAAACAGATTGACATCATCATCTGCGATGTCGATCTGGGCAAGCTGGATGGCTGGCGCTTTGCACGGCTGGTTCGTTCCGGTGCATTAACCATATCGGCCAACACCCCCATCATCATCGTCTCCAGCATCCATAGCGAGCGTATCGCCGCCGCCACCTGTCACGCCTTTGAAGTTAACCGCTTTCTCCCATTCCAGGCGCAGGCAACTCTGCCTGCCGTGCTTGATGAGATATTCCGCTCCAGCAACAGCAGCGGTACCCCCAGGGCCTCCCTGCTGGTGGTTGAGGATTATTTAGATACAGTGGAACTGGTCAAACGTGTACTCAGCCACCGCTTTGACATCGAAGTGACCATCACCGGTAAAGCGGGATTGGAGGCGTGGCTGGCGCGACGCCATGACCTTGTGCTACTCGATGTCATGCTGCCGGAGATGTCTGGCCGCGAAGTACTGCAGGAGATCATGAAAGTTAACCCGGCACAGTCGGTTGTCATGATGACCGCCCGCTCCTCACCCGAACGTGCTGGCGAACTGATCCTCGATGGTGCGGTTGACTTTATCTCCAAACCTTTTCGTACCGAACAGTTGCGACGTGTCTGTGAAATCGCCGTACAGCGTGAAGATTTTCTGGTCAGCAACCGCGAATTTGCCCAAAATCAAGAAGCGCTGTTCCACGAAAAAGAGCTGGCGCAAGTCACACTGCACTCCATTGCCGAAGGTGTCATCACCACCGATCTTAGCGGCACCATTGAGTACATGAACCCGGTCGCAGAACGGATCTCCGGCTGGACGCTGAGCGATGCCACCGGTAAACACGTACACGAAATACTGCATGGCACCAGCGACTCAACCGCCACGGAAAGCAATGACCCCGCCACCAGCTGTCTTGAATCAAGCCGTCCTGTCTACGGTGCAAAACAGCTCACCTTTATCAACCACGATAACCGGCAGCTCAAGCTGGATCACGTCACCTCTCCCATACGTAACCGCCAGAATGAGATCATCGGTGCCGTCATGGTCTTCCGCGACATCACCCATACCGATCAGCTGGAAAAACGGCTCGAGTACCAGGCCAAACATGACCTGCTCACCGGTCTGACCAACCGCACCACCTTTGAAGAACGGCTACGTGTGGTACTGGAAGAGCAGCGGCACCAAGATGTCGAATATGCACTCTGTTATATCGATCTCGACCAGTTCAAAGTGATCAACGATACCTGCGGCCACATTGCCGGCGACCAGCTGCTGCGCCAGATCAAAAACATCATCCTCGGCAAAATCCGTCGCCATCACGACACCCTCGCCCGATTTGGAGGCGACGAATTTGTGCTGCTGCTTGAAGAGTGCTCTGCTGAGTCCGCCGTTCGTATCGCCCAGGTGATCTGCGATGCCATTCAGGCACACCGCTTTGTCTACGACAACAACACCTTCGCCGTCGGTGCCAGTGTTGGGGTCGTTCCCATCACCTGCGACACACTGAGTGTCAACGAAGCACTCAGCATGGCTGACAACGCCTGCTACATCGCCAAAGAGCGCGGGCGTGGCCGTATACACCTTTACCATGTAGACGACCAGGAGCTGATAAAACGGCGCAGCGAAATGCACGTTGTCTCAAAGATCAACCACGCCTTTGAACATGATGGCTTTGCACTCTTCTACCAGACCATTCTGGAGCTTAAAGGGGAATACCCCTACCCAAGCCACATTGAAATATTGCTGCGAATGAAAGACTCCGATGGCAACTGGATCTCCCCCGCACTGTTTCTGCCCGCTGCGGAGCGTTACAACATCGCCACCAAAATAGACCGCTGGGTCCTGGATGCAACCCTAAGTTGGTTTGCTCAAAATCCCGCCGGTTTAGACCGGCTGCAGACCTGCTCTATCAACCTGTCCGGTCTCACCCTGGGTGATGAAAGTTTTGTCAATTTTATCAGCCAGACATTCGCAAAATATAAGTTGCCGCCGACAAAATTCTGTTTTGAAATCACCGAAACAGCCGCCATCCACAATCTTCAAGAGGCGATACAGTTCATTGTTAACATCAAAAAACTGGGCTGCTCATTTGCACTCGATGACTTTGGCAGTGGCATGTCATCCTATGCCTACCTCAAAAACCTGCCCGTTGATTACCTCAAAATTGATGGCATGTTTATCAAAGGCATCATGGAGGATCAGATCGACCACGCCATGGTCAAATCAATCAACGACATCGGCCATGTCTTTGGCCTGAAAACCATCGCCGAATATGTTGAAAATGAGGCCATCATGAACGAGCTGAAAATTATTGGTGTCGATTTCCTGCAAGGTTATGCCATCAGCAAACCCGTGAGCATCGCAACACTCCTGACCACATAACCGCAAAAGCAGCACACCTGTTTAAGGCACAGCCCGCGCTGGCTTGCCCGTATATTCGATATCGTCACAACGTAACGGTAAAAACGCCTCGGGCGGGCGGTCCCGTGTATCGATGTAACAGGCGGTGACGCCGCTGGTAACTAGCACAGCAAATATTCGATAAACCTCTTCAGCCGTATAACCCTGATCGGAGAGAAAGGCGGACATATAGCCGTTGATGTTCATGCTCTCATCAAAGTCCCGCAGCAACACCTTTTCGATTTGATAGGCGAGTTGCAGATGGTCGCCATCGGGCAATCCCCACTCTTTCTGAACCCGCTTCATGGCAACCACCCGCTCATCCCCTTTGGCGACTGGACGGGCGTAACCCATGATGTGGGGTTTGCCACGATGTTTGGCACACTCCTTTTTTACTATCTCATCAACACTCACTCCATTTTTATGGTCAAACATTGCCTCTTGAATAAACCTTACACCACCAAGCAACGTTTTCATTCCGTACGATTTTGCATCTGCCGCCAGAATACCCGCTGTTGTCGCCGCCACCACCGATGTTCGGGCCGTGCCACCCAAGGCACCGATCTGGTTGCACCAGATGCGTGGGTCGGGCCAGCTCAAACAGATATGTATCGCCTCACACCAATCGGCGATATGGCGCTGGGGCAAACGGCCTGTCGCATTAAGTATCACAACCTGCATGTACGAAACCTTGCCCACCAGATCCTTCATCATGGAGTAACCGTGATTGAACACCCCTTTACCCACCACCCAGCCCCCCTTTTTACTCCGTATGGTGCCACGGTGTTTATCCCAAAATTGAAGTGGGCTACTACTCATATGTGATGACATAGTTTTCATCCTTCAGAAACGGCATGGCGGTAATCGGTTTGCTGGCCAGCTCCACCCCGTGGGCCAGCAGTCCCGGTGCCCCCAGCAACTGGAAAAGCCCGGCACCGGCACGGGGGCTAAACCCAAGATCGGTAAAAACCGCCGCCGCCATGGCCGGGGCCAACCACCCCTGCGAGTGCCCGTTCAGGGCAGCAGCAAACCTGCATCCCCACGTCAAGGTTTCGTGATTGCCGGGCAGACCATTCAAATGGTCTGCGATTTTTCTCGCAACCCCATCCACACCACCAAACCGGCTACCAAAACCCGGCACGATGTGCCAATCACCCTCACTGGGCGGCACACTCTCCTCAAACAGTTTGTGGACTAACAACAGCGGATCCTGATTACGATGTTTTCTTAAAAACTTCATCGCCGACACCACCTCTGCCGCGCCAAGATGTTCACCACCATAAATCGTCAAGGCAATGGGCAAAATATGTTCCACACTGCTGCTGCCAACACCCGCGTTCATTGCGGCCCGTGCAGCAGGATGGCGAGGACCGGGGTTGATCAATCCAATCATCAACTGCTCCAACAATACCGCCTCATTGGCATCTGGTAACTCACCACGAAACATTAGATAAAAAACATCCACAAAACTCCGTTTTTTAACCAGCTCCATCAACTCATAACCGTGACAGCGGGCGCTCTCGGTTAGATATGGATTATCGGGGCTTGCAACCTCCTGCCAGATGTTGGTGGCGGTTCGCTCCACAAACAGGTCATTACGCCGCACCTCACTTTTTCTCTCCATGACTATCCACCTCCATAAACCAGACATAACAGAACATCACCATACCCTAATATAACCGGGTATGGTGACCACTTTATGTACGGCGGTGCTGTGACACAAGAGGCTGATACCTGGCCAACAGATCAGTTGGCCAGGTTATAACGGACCTCGGCATAGAGACTACGCCCCTCCAAGGGGAAATCATTCGGGATGGCACCACTGCTTGGTTCACGGGCATCCGCATCCAGAAGATTCCGCAATGACGCCGCCAGCTCCCACTGCTGGCCCAGACGTCGGCGCAGGGTTACATTGACAACTGTATAGTCATCAATCTGCGGACGGCTGTCGTTTACTGCCCGCTTACGATCCGCCACCCAGTTGGCACTCCCATATACCGACCAGGCAGGCTGTACCTTCCACAATAACGAGAGCGACAGCTGCCGCCCTGGTGCACCGGCAATCGGTGCGCCAGTCCGCATATCTTCCGAATGTTGCCAAGCAAACGCAGCGCCCAACGTTAAACTGTCGAGTGGCTTCCATTTTGACTCCATCTCCACACCGTAACCTTTTTGATTATTCAGATTTTGGGCCTGGGCACCGCCGGTTGTGGTGCCATAATCAATCAGATCTTTCGCCTCGTAGTAGAAGAGATTAAACATCTCTTGCAGATCAAAGTTGGGGCGATAGTCAAACGCAATCTCTGCAGTATTAATGGTCTCGGGGCGCAACTGTGAATTGCCCAGGGCAACGGGGTTGTTTTTGGCAAACTCCTCACCAAAGGAGGGGGCACGAAACGCCGACCCCAGCAGCAGTTTACTGGTCAGGTTGTAATCCATCGCCCATACCAGCGCCAAACGTGGATTCACCGTTGACCCAAACTCTGTGTAATGGTCATAACGCACCCCTCCGGTCAGCTCCCAGTCAGGCGCAAATTGCCACTCATCCTGAAATGCCAGATACCAGACATTTCGTGTCTGATTGGCGATAAATACATCCGCTGTCCCCGTCACGTCTGTCAAAGCACCCGGAATAGTCCAGATACCACCGGGACCAGCGGCCGTCTCCCCCACCTGTGCTGCGGGTGTGCCTGGACCAAAATTTTTTGTTTCATTGGCAGTAAGGCGTTGCTGACTGAAACCAAGGCTAAGGCGCACCAGATGGTTGTGCCGTTTGTCATAAAGGGCGTTTATCTCAATGCTACTGTTATTAAGTTTTTCTCCGGGATTACCGTAGAGACCCTCGGTAAAGTTAACCAGGCAGGCCTGCCCTAGTCCGACAACCACTGGACAACCGCTATTAGGGGCCGTGCCAATATTGCCATCATCCCCCACCGGCAGAACTGAGCCTGGCGGTAATATCAGATACCCATTTTTCTCAGTTTCATACTGAATGTTTAACCGCGAACCCATGGCCCAACCGTTCAACTCAGCCGGGAAGCGATAATTCACATCCAACTGAAAATAGTCAATCTCAGCCCCTCCGACCGGATCGATCGCCTGCGCTATGCCCGGACCAGTGCCGCCATCGCGCTGCATCCAGCTCCAGATACTGATATCCCAATCATCATTGACTATACCAATACGGGTATTGAGAATGTTATACCGTGACTGCAAGGGGGCAGCGGGCGCAAAAGATGTGCCCAGCGCCGTTGCCGCATCACTGTCTACCCTTCTGGCTTGATCACCATCACTGATGGCATGTTCCATACTGAAACCAACATTCCAATCAGAGGCACGACCACCGTATTGAACCCAGCTCTCCTGGGAGTCAAACGATCCGATTCGCCCGCCCGCAACAACACCCTTAAGCTCTTTTGCATCTTTGGTCACAACATTGATCACACCGGCAAAGGCATCAGCCCCATGCACAGCAGAGCCAGGGCCACGAATCACCTCGATACGGGATATATTCGCCACTGGCAGGCGAAAAGTGCTTACCCGCGAACCTGTGTAGGTATCTTTCAGTGGAATCCCGTTGATGGTGAGTAATACTTGGGCATTGCTGCCTGTGTGAATTCCACGAATCGAATAAACAGAGTTAAGACGATATATATTAGAGATAGATACATGCAAGCCAGGAATCAGCTCCAGCGCCTCATCCAGACTGGTCACCCCCATCGCCTTGATATCCGCAGCAGTGACAATACTGGCAACAGCAGGGGCCAGGTGGATCGGTTTCTGCGTACCGGTGGCAATGCTGATCATCTCCTCGCTGCCATAGAGCTGCAACAGATCATCGTCCGGTGCCACCACCATCTGGGCCTGAGTCTGTGCGCTCACCAAGCTACACAGAACAGCCAACACTTTTTGCTTGTGTTTAAACACAACGCCTCTCCATTAAATCCTGCACCCAGGAAAAACAGGCCCCCCGTGCCCTGCCCTCACCCGCCCACAACAGAATAACTATTTGATTCT